>NZ_CP020042.1:1397153-2095729 GCF_002028425.1 Streptomyces katrae
CGAGGCTCGCTCGGGCGTCAGGCCCGGGCGCAGCGGCGCACCGCAGTTGGAGCAGAAACGGCTCGCCGCACCGCTGCGGTGCCCGCACCTGCCGCACGTCTGCTCGGCGGACATGGACGGCTCCTCGCGCCGCGGCTGCCCCGCGGAGGCGTTGGTGGCGTACGGGTCGGGGGCGTACCCCCCGCCCGCGGTCGGGGCTGCCGGCTCTCCGAAACCTATGCGCCCCGCAGCCGACGGGTCGGCCCCCGGGCCGGCCACCTCGTCGCGGAAGAGCGGCCGGTCGCCCTGGCCCTCCCCCTCGCCGTGGCCCGCACGGTGACGTGCCGTACCGCTTTCCTCGCGGTTCTTCTTGCCGAACAACTTCTCAAACAACTTCACGGGCGATTCCCCTTGACCGAAACAGACCCGCCCGTGGGGCAGGACGAACTCCGCATACACACACCTGCCGACCCGGACATTCTGACAACGTCCGTAACCACCAGACAGTTTCCACCACGCACCGCGACTTCGGTGCGTCGACCCCCCGCAGGCGTCAGCCCGCGTGGGACCGTCCTCGCGCCGCCCCGTCTCACGGCGATGACGACCGAGCGTAGTCAGGCTGCTTCGCAGCCCGCAAGGCATCCACAACGATCTTCGCCGACCGTGTGACGGCGACCGTGGCCTGTTCCTTCTCCATGGTCTGCACGACACCGCCCGGAATGTTGAGCGCCGGCTCCAGATCCTGCGGCTTGCCGATCACCCTGAACTCATAGGGCTGTGTGATCTTCTTACCGTCGATCGCCACCCCGCCGCCCTCGTCCGAGAAGTACGAGCCCGCCACCACGCGCACGCCGTTGATCTGGATCGCCTCGGCCCCGGCCGCCCGCAGTTCCTGGAGGGTGTCCAGGAGCTGGTCCGAGCGCACCTGGCCCTTGGCGTCGGTGATCCTCAGCGTGATGCCGGGGCCCTGTGCGGCCACGGTACCGGCCAGGATGCCCAGTTGGCGCTCTCGCTCCAGCGTCTGCTTGCGTGCCTCCTCGGCCTGGTTGGAGCTGCTCTGCAGCTCCCTGCGCTGGTCGTCCAGCTTCTGCTTCTCGTCCTCCAGCCGTTTGGTCCGCCCGTCCAGCTCGTCGAGGATCCGCACGAGGTCCTCCTGCCGCGCACCGCGCAGCGGCGCGCTGGAGTCGCTGTTGGAGCGCACCTGGATGGCCAGCCCGAGGCCCAGGACGAAGAGCAGCAGCGCGACGATCAGTTGGGCCCGGCTGAACCTCGGCGGCCACAGGCCGGCCGCCAGCCGCTGCCGGCCCGTCTGCTCCGGCTCCGGCACCGGCACCGGCACCGGGTCCCCCTGCGGGGTGTTGTCCGTGCTCATCGGCCTCACGCCCGGAAGACGTGCCGGCGGATGGCCGCCGCGTTGGAGAAGATCCGGATGCCGAGGACGACGACCACACCGGTCGACAGCTGCGAGCCGACGCCCAGCTTGTCGCCGAGGAAGACGATCAGCGCGGCGACGACCACGTTCGACAGGAACGACACCACGAAGACCTTGTCCACGAAGATCCCGTCCAGCATCGCGCGCAGACCGCCGAACACCGCGTCCAGGGCCGCCACGACGGCGATCGGCAGATAAGGCTCCACCACGGCCGGCACTTCGGGGCGGACGAGAAGTCCGACCACCACTCCCGCCACGAGGCCCAGTACCGCGATCACGACGCACCCTTCTTCGGCTCTTCTGCAGTGGCCGTCCGCACGGTGAGACTCGACGCGGCCGGCAGCTTCACCTCGCCCACCGGGGACAGGGTGTAGCGGATCCCGTAGCTCTCCTGCAGCACGTGCAGGTACTGCCCGTCCACGGAGTCCTGGAACACCGTGCCGAGCCGTTTCCCGTCCCCGATGGCGAGGACCTCGTACGGCGGCACCAGTGGCCTGTTGTCGACCAGTATCGCGTCACCGGCCGCCCGGATCGCCGACAGCGCCGTGAGCCGCTGCCCGTTGATCGAGACGGCCTCCGCGCCGGACTGCCAGAGCCCGTTGACGATCCGCTGCATGTCACGGTCCCGGACCCGTCCGGTGTCGGAGAACCCGGCGCTCTCGCGCGGGCCGCCTCCGCCGCCCGACGAGGACCCCTTGGCATCGTCCACCACAAGCTTGACGCCAGGACCGTGCACCTCGGTTGCACCCGCCAGCAACGCCACCAGCTGGGCCTGCTGCCCGCCCTGCTGCTTCAGCGCCTCGCGCTGACGGTCCGCGACCTCGGTCCGCAGCCGCTCGATGTCCCGTTCCAGGGTGTCCGCGTGCCGGTCGGCCCGCTCCACCCGGTCGATCAGCTCCTGGCGCTCCTTGGCCAGCACCGGCGCCGTCGCCCGCGCCTGTGCCGCACCCAGCGTGACGACCAGCGCGGCGAGCACCAGCCCCGCGGCGAGCGCCAGCTTGGCCCTGAGCGTGCGCGGCAGCCCCGCCGTACCCTCCGCCTCGCGCCGCGCGGAGGCTTCCGCATAGCCCTCGTCGAGGCTGTGGTCCATCACGTGCGTCAGCAGCGACATGGACGCGTCCGGGCGCGCGGGCGGTGTGGCCGAACTCCGGTTGTTGGGCGGCTGCGACATGCCGCACATCGTCGCATGTCGGCGCCGCCCATACCGAATGCGGCCTTCCGGCGGGCCGGGGCGGATGGCTCCCGCACCCGGCCCGCCGTATTCCTGTCCCGCTCCGCACGCGCGTACGGGCGGGATTCCGGTCAGTGCTGGCCGGCTCCGTCCACCACCGCGGCCCACTCGTCCAGCAGGGCCTGGGCGGACGCGTCGTCGGGGCCTTCGGCCCACAGGTGGGTGACGGCCTCCGCCGGGTCCGGCAGGACCAGGGCCCACCGGCCGTCGGCCTCGACCACGCGCACGCCGTCGGTGGTGTCCACCTGCCGCTCCCCGGCCGCTTCCACGACCCGCCGCATCACGAGCCCCTTGGCCGCCCACGGGGTGGGCACGTCCCGCTTGAGGACGTGCGCCCGCGGGATGCGGGAGTCGATCTGGCTGAGCGTGAGCTGCGTGCGCGCGACCAGCCCGATGAGCTGGACGAAGGCCGCCGATCCGTCGAAGACGCTGCTGAACTCCGGGACGATGAACCCGCCCCGGCCGTCGCCGCCGAAGATCGTGGTCTCCTCGCGGCCCACCCGGGTCAGGTCGTCGGGCGAAGTCGTCGTCCACTCCACCTGGGTGCCGTGGTACGCCGCCACCTGCTCGGCGACCCGGGTCGTGGTCACCGGCAGGGCCACCTTGCCGCTGCGCTTCTCGGCCGCCACGAGGTCCAGCAGGACCAGCAGCGCCCGGTCGTCCTCGATGATCCGGCCGCGTTCGTCCACCAGGGAGATCCGCTCGCCGACCGGGTCGAAGCGCACGCCGAAGGCCGCCCGCGCCGAGGCCACGATCTCCCCGAGCCGGACCAGTCCGGCGCGCCGCGACTCGGTGCTCTCGGTGGGCCGGGACTCGTCCAGGCCGGGGTTGATCGTCAGCGCGTCCACCCCGAGCCGCCCGAGGAGGCTGGGCAGGACGAGTCCGGCGCTGCCGTTCGAGGCGTCCACGACCACCTTGAGGCCGGAGTCGGCGATCCCGGTGGTGTCCACCCGCCGCAGCAGCGAGCCCGTGTACGAGTCGAAGACGCTCGAGGGGAACTGCAGGTCGCCGATCTCCCCGGGGAAGGCCCGGCGGTACTCCTGACGTGCGTAGACGCGGTCCAGCTTGCGCTGCTGCGCCTGCGAGAGGTCCGCTCCCCGCTCGTCGAGGAACATGATGTCCACCGAGTCCGGCACACCCGGCGAGGTCCGGATCATGATCCCGCCCGCGGCGCCCCGGGCCGTCTGCTGGCGGGCCACGGGCAGCGGTACGTTCTCCAGGTCGCGCACGTTGATGGCGCTGGCCTGGAGCGCCGAGATCACGGCGCGCTTGAGCGCGCGGGCGCCTCGGGAGTGGTCGCGTGCCGTGGTGACGATCGCCCCCTTCTTGAGGGTCGTCGCGTAGGCGCCGGCGAGTTTCACCACCAGCTCGGGGGTGATCTCCACGTTGAGGATCCCGGAGACGCCGCGCGCACCGAACAGGTGGGCCTGCCCGCGGGACTCCCAGATCACCGAGGTGTTGACGAAGGCGCCGGCCTCGATCGTCTTGAACGGGTAGACGCGGACGTTGCCCTGGACGATCGATTCCTCGCCGACGAGGCACTCGTCACCGATGACCGCGCCGTCCTCGATCCGGGCGGCCCGCATGATGTCGGTGTTCTTGCCGATGACGCAGCCGCGCAGGTTGCTGTGCGGCCCGATGTAGACGTTGTCGTGGACGACGGCCTTGTGCAGGAAGGCCCCGCTCTTGACGACCACGTTCGACCCGATGACGGTGTGCTCGCGGATCTCCGCCCCGGCCTCGACCTTGGCGTAGTCACCGATGTACAGCGGGCCGCGCAGGACGGCGTCCGGGCTCACCTCGGCGCCTTCGGCGACCCACACCCCGGGCGAGATCTCGAAGCCGTCCATCTCGACCTGGACCTTGCCTTCGAGGACGTCGGCCTGGGCCTTGACGTAGCTCTCGTGAGTGCCCACGTCCTCCCAGTAGCCCTCGGCGACGTAGCCGTAGATCGGCCGGCCTTCCTTCATCAGCTTCGGGAAGACGTCGCTGGACCAGTCGACCGAGACGTCGGGGTCGACGTAGTCGAAGATCTCCGGCTCCATGACGTAGATGCCGGTGTTGATGGTGTCCGAGAACACCTGCCCCCAGGTCGGCTTCTCGAGGAAGCGCTCGACCTTGCCCTCTTCGTCCACGATGGTGATGCCGAATTCCAGCGGGTTCGGCACCCGGGTGAGGCACACCGTGACCAGTGCGCCCTTCTCCTTGTGGAAGTTGATGAGGTCGGTGAGGTCGAAGTCGGTGAGCGCGTCGCCGGAGATGACCAGGAACGTGTCGTCCTTGAGGGCCTCCTCGGCGTTCTTCACGCTGCCGGCGGTGCCGAGTGGCTTCTCCTCGTTGGCGTAGGTCAGCTCCATTCCGAGCTCCTCGCCGTCACCGAAGTAGTTCTTGACGAGTGACGCCAGGAACTGAACGGTGACCACGGTCTCGCTGAGCCCATGCCGCTTGAGCAGCCTGAGCACGTGCTCCATGATCGGCCGGTTCGCCACCGGCAGGAGCGGCTTGGGCATGCTTGAGGTCATGGGGCGAAGCCGCGTACCTTCGCCACCGGCCATCACGACGGCCTTCATGTCGGAAGAGTCCTCCTAGAGAGATGACGGTCTGGCCGACCTCACCCGTCTCGGACGGATACTCCGCTACTCCTCCGCGTCAGCACCGGCGCCGAGTGAGCTCAATCGGCCGTGGTGTCCGCCTTCACCAGACGGCGGACTTGCACCACGTAAAGGATTCCTGCCCACCAATAGAGCGTTGTACCCCAACCTGCGAACGCCCATCCGAAAACGGACGCCATCCAGGCCAACCACCCCGTACCGTCACTGAGCAGTAGCAAGGGGAAGGCGTACATCAGGTTGAAGGTGGCGGCCTTGCCGAGGAAGTTGACCTGGGGCGGCGGATAGCCGTGCCGGCGCAGGATCCACACCATGACCAGCAGCATTGCCTCACGGGCCAGCAGCGCGGCGGTGAGCCACAGCGGCAGAATCCCCCGGTAGGTGAGCCCGAAGAGCGTGGTCAGGACGTAGAGCCGGTCGGCGGCGGGGTCCAGGAGCCGGCCCAGTTTGCTGATCTGGTTCCAGCGCCGCGCGAGTTTTCCGTCGAGGTAGTCACTGACGCCGCTCAGCATGAGCACGAGCAGTGCCCAACCGTCGTGCTTCGCGAGGATGAGCCAGAGGAACAGCGGCACGCCCACGAGACGGGCCATGCTCAGGATGTTCGGAATGGTGAAAATTCGGTCAGTCTGGACCCGAGTCTCCTGGACCTCCACCCGGGGGCCTCCACTGTGACTGTAGAAATGTCGAATCTATGCTCCCCTGACCCTACAGGAGTCCACGACCGGCCCCGTAAACGCAAGAAAGCCCCGCACCATGACTGGTGCGGGGCTTTCCCACAATGATTGTTCGGCGGCGTCCTACTCTCCCACAGGGTCCCCCCTGCAGTACCATCGGCGCTGAAAGGCTTAGCTTCCGGGTTCGGAATGTAACCGGGCGTTTCCCTAACGCTATGACCACCGAAACACTATGAAGTTGAACTCAAGCCGGCAAGGCGAGTTCGTTACTTCAGAACTAACACAGTGGACGCGAGCAACTGAGGACAAGCCCTCGGCCTATTAGTACCAGTCAGCTCCACCCGTTACCGGGCTTCCACATCTGGCCTATCAACCCAGTCGTCTACTGGGAGCCTTACCCTCTCAAGGAGGTGGGAATACTCATCTTGAAGCAGGCTTCCCGCTTAGATGCTTTCAGCGGTTATCCCTCCCGAACGTAGCCAACCAGCCATGCCCTTGGCAGGACAACTGGCACACCAGAGGTTCGTCCGTCCCGGTCCTCTCGTACTAGGGACAGCCCTTCTCAATATTCCTACGCGCACAGCGGATAGGGACCGAACTGTCTCACGACGTTCTAAACCCAGCTCGCGTACCGCTTTAATGGGCGAACAGCCCAACCCTTGGGACCGACTCCAGCCCCAGGATGCGACGAGCCGACATCGAGGTGCCAAACCATCCCGTCGATATGGACTCTTGGGGAAGATCAGCCTGTTATCCCCGGGGTACCTTTTATCCGTTGAGCGACGGCGCTTCCACAAGCCACCGCCGGATCACTAGTCCCGACTTTCGTCCCTGCTCGACCCGTCGGTCTCACAGTCAAGCTCCCTTGTGCACTTACACTCAACACCTGATTGCCAACCAGGCTGAGGGAACCTTTGGGCGCCTCCGTTACCCTTTGGGAGGCAACCGCCCCAGTTAAACTACCCATCAGACACTGTCCCTGATCCGGATCACGGACCGAGGTTAGACATCCAGCACGACCAGAGTGGTATTTCAACGGCGACTCCACAACCACTGGCGTGGCTGCTTCAAAGTCTCCCACCTATCCTACACAAGCCGAACCGAACACCAATATCAAACTGTAGTAAAGGTCCCGGGGTCTTTCCGTCCTGCTGCGCGAAACGAGCATCTTTACTCGTAGTGCAATTTCACCGGGCCTATGGTTGAGACAGTCGAGAAGTCGTTACGCCATTCGTGCAGGTCGGAACTTACCCGACAAGGAATTTCGCTACCTTAGGATGGTTATAGTTACCACCGCCGTTTACTGGCGCTTAAGTTCTCAGCTTCGCAACCCCGAAAGGTCACTAACCGGTCCCCTTAACGTTCCAGCACCGGGCAGGCGTCAGTCCGTATACATCGCCTTACGGCTTCGCACGGACCTGTGTTTTTAGTAAACAGTCGCTTCTCGCTGGTCTCTGCGGCCACCCCCAGCTCAGAGAGCAAGTCTCATCACCAGGAATGGCCCCCCTTCTCCCGAAGTTACGGGGGCATTTTGCCGAGTTCCTTAACCATAGTTCACCCGAACGCCTCGGTATTCTCTACCTGACCACCTGAGTCGGTTTAGGGTACGGGCCGCCATGAAACTCGCTAGAGGCTTTTCTCGACAGCATAGGATCATCCACTTCACCACAATCGGCTCGGCATCAGGTCTCAGCCTTATATGAGGGACGGATTTGCCTACCCCTCGGCCTACACCCTTACCCCGGGACAACCACCGCCCGGGCTGGACTACCTTCCTGCGTCACCCCATCGCTTACCTACTACCACCTTGGGCCGGCGGCTCCACCACTTTCCTTTCCCCGAAGGGTCCGGAACGGCTTCACGGCCTTAGCATCAGAGGATTCGATATTGGGCGTTTCAAAGCGGGTACCGGAATATCAACCGGTTGTCCATCGACTACGCCTGTCGGCCTCGCCTTAGGTCCCGACTTACCCTGGGCAGATCAGCTTGACCCAGGAACCCTTAGTCAATCGGCGCACACGTTTCTCACGTGTGTATCGCTACTCATGCCTGCATTCTCACTCGTGAACCGTCCACAACTAGCTTCCGCTGCTGCTTCACCCGGCACACGACGCTCCCCTACCCATCACAGCAGGCGTTGGCCCTATTGCTGCAATGACACGACTTCGGCGGTACGCTTGAGCCCCGCTACATTGTCGGCGCGGAATCACTTGACCAGTGAGCTATTACGCACTCTTTCAAGGGTGGCTGCTTCTAAGCCAACCTCCTGGTTGTCTCTGCGACTCCACATCCTTTCCCACTTAGCGTACGCTTAGGGGCCTTAGTCGATGCTCTGGGCTGTTTCCCTCTCGACCATGGAGCTTATCCCCCACAGTCTCACTGCCGTGCTCTCACTTACCGGCATTCGGAGTTTGGCTAAGGTCAGTAACCCGGTAGGGCCCATCGCCTATCCAGTGCTCTACCTCCGGCAAGAAACACACGACGCTGCACCTAAATGCATTTCGGGGAGAACCAGCTATCACGGAGTTTGATTGGCCTTTCACCCCTAACCACAGGTCATCCCCCAGGTTTTCAACCCTGGTGGGTTCGGTCCTCCACGAAGTCTTACCTCCGCTTCAACCTGCCCATGGCTAGATCACTCCGCTTCGGGTCTAGAGCGTGCAACTCAATCGCCCTATTCGGACTCGCTTTCGCTACGGCTTCCCCACACGGGTTAACCTCGCTACACACCGCTAACTCGCAGGCTCATTCTTCAAAAGGCACGCAGTCACGAGACGTACAAGTACGTCCGACGCTCCCACGGCTTGTAGGCACACGGTTTCAGGTACTATTTCACTCCGCTCCCGCGGTACTTTTCACCATTCCCTCACGGTACTATCCGCTATCGGTCACCAGGGAATATTTAGGCTTAGCGGGTGGTCCCGCCAGATTCACACGGGATTTCTCGGGCCCCGTGCTACTTGGGAGATGAGCAAGCAAGCCGTACAGATTTCAGCTACGGGGGTCTTACCCTCTACGCCGGACCTTTCGCATGTCCTTCGCCTATCCATACGGTTTCTGACTCGCCTCACAGCCGGCAGACTGTGAAAGCTCATTCCCACAACCCCGCATGCGCAACCCCTGCCGGGTATCACACGCATACGGTTTGGCCTCATCCGGTTTCGCTCGCCACTACTCCCGGAATCACGGTTGTTTTCTCTTCCTGAGGGTACTGAGATGTTTCACTTCCCCTCGTTCCCTCCACATGCCCTATGTGTTCAGGCATGGGTGACAGCCCATGACGACTGCCGGGTTTCCCCATTCGGACACCCCCGGATCAAAGCTCAGTTGGCAGCTCCCCGGGGCCTATCGCGGCCTCTCACGTCCTTCATCGGTTCCTGGTGCCAAGGCATCCACCGTGCGCCCTTAAAAACTTGGCCACAGATGCTCGCGTCCACTGTGTAGTTCTCAAATAACGACCAGCCACCCGTCACACCCTGCCGAAACAGAGCTTTACCGGGGCCGGCACTGAAGACTGACCAGACGGCCGTGCCTTCAGGACCCAACAACGTGCCAAGCACAGTCACTCATCGAATCACGCTTTCCACGCCGAAGCAGTACTCACGACTTCTCAGATCTGACTGTGCCAACTAATCAACGTTCCACCCATGAGCTGACCGTGCAGAACATTTGCCTGCAATCGGTACTGTGCTCCTTAGAAAGGAGGTGATCCAGCCGCACCTTCCGGTACGGCTACCTTGTTACGACTTCGTCCCAATCGCCAGTCCCACCTTCGACAGCTCCCTCCACAAGGGTTGGGCCACCGGCTTCGGGTGTTACCGACTTTCGTGACGTGACGGGCGGTGTGTACAAGGCCCGGGAACGTATTCACCGCAGCAATGCTGATCTGCGATTACTAGCGACTCCGACTTCATGGGGTCGAGTTGCAGACCCCAATCCGAACTGAGACCGGCTTTTTGAGATTCGCTCCACCTCACGGTATCGCAGCTCATTGTACCGGCCATTGTAGCACGTGTGCAGCCCAAGACATAAGGGGCATGATGACTTGACGTCGTCCCCACCTTCCTCCGAGTTGACCCCGGCGGTCTCCTGTGAGTCCCCATCACCCCGAAGGGCATGCTGGCAACACAGGACAAGGGTTGCGCTCGTTGCGGGACTTAACCCAACATCTCACGACACGAGCTGACGACAGCCATGCACCACCTGTATACCGACCACAAGGGGGGCACTATCTCTAATGCTTTCCGGTATATGTCAAGCCTTGGTAAGGTTCTTCGCGTTGCGTCGAATTAAGCCACATGCTCCGCCGCTTGTGCGGGCCCCCGTCAATTCCTTTGAGTTTTAGCCTTGCGGCCGTACTCCCCAGGCGGGGAACTTAATGCGTTAGCTGCGGCACCGACGACGTGGAATGTCGCCAACACCTAGTTCCCAACGTTTACGGCGTGGACTACCAGGGTATCTAATCCTGTTCGCTCCCCACGCTTTCGCTCCTCAGCGTCAGTAATGGCCCAGAGATCCGCCTTCGCCACCGGTGTTCCTCCTGATATCTGCGCATTTCACCGCTACACCAGGAATTCCGATCTCCCCTACCACACTCTAGCTAGCCCGTATCGAATGCAGACCCGAGGTTAAGCCTCGGGCTTTCACATCCGACGTGACAAGCCGCCTACGAGCTCTTTACGCCCAATAATTCCGGACAACGCTTGCGCCCTACGTATTACCGCGGCTGCTGGCACGTAGTTAGCCGGCGCTTCTTCTGCAGGTACCGTCACTTTCGCTTCTTCCCTGCTGAAAGAGGTTTACAACCCGAAGGCCGTCATCCCTCACGCGGCGTCGCTGCATCAGGCTTTCGCCCATTGTGCAATATTCCCCACTGCTGCCTCCCGTAGGAGTCTGGGCCGTGTCTCAGTCCCAGTGTGGCCGGTCGCCCTCTCAGGCCGGCTACCCGTCGTCGCCTTGGTGGGCCGTTACCCCACCAACAAGCTGATAGGCCGCGGGCTCATCCTTCACCGCCGGAGCTTTCCACCGCAGGAGATGCCTCCCGCAGTCGTATCCGGTATTAGACCCCGTTTCCAGGGCTTGTCCCAGAGTGAAGGGCAGATTGCCCACGTGTTACTCACCCGTTCGCCACTAATCCCCTCCCGAAGGAGGTTCATCGTTCGACTTGCATGTGTTAAGCACGCCGCCAGCGTTCGTCCTGAGCCAGGATCAAACTCTCCATGAATGTTTACCGGTAATCCGGTGCACACGCACGAAAGAGCGGGCCAGTCACGGTCGGAATAAGACCGACTGACCACAACGTCCTCGCTGTGTTTGTCGCCTGCCAGTGCCCGAAGGCCCGACAGGTCTTTTTCAAAGGAACCTCATCCACCGAAGTGGACGGGGTATCAACTTCTGGCGTTGATTTTTGGCACGCTGTTGAGTTCTCAAGGAACGGACGCTTCCTTTGTACTCACCCTCAGTAACACTTACTGGGGCTTTCCTCCGGGCTTTCGTTCTTGCGATTCAGACTCTATCAGAGTCTTTCTCGCTTGCTTTCCAGGTCCTGCGCTTTCGCGCTTTCCCTTTCCGGCGGTTCCGACTCTATCAGCGCTTTTCCCTCTCTCCGACCACTCACAGCCGTGCCGAAAAGGCATGCCGAAAGAAGTGGGGATCGAGATCGTCACTGCTTGAGGAGGAGTCCCGTCCATCGACTGTTCGCGAGATGTTCACGGAACACGTCTCGGCGGGAGTCACGACAGTACAGGCCCCGTGAGGCGCAGGCAAATCCATTCACGCGTATGGTCTAGTCCACCGGTCTAGTCCACTAGTCTCCGTGTCGAAGGGTCAGCCCGGGTCGGGGACCGGCATCGGGCGAACCCGTACAAGCTGTGCAATATCCTTCACACGAAGCAGCCCCACCCCCTGGGAGGCCCCCATGACCAGCGTGACGTCCCCACTTGCCGGACGCGCCATCGGACTCGCGGCAGTGCCCGACCCGGTGTTCTCCGGCGCGATGGTGGGTCCGGGCACCGCCATCGATCCCGTGCGCGAGCCCGCCGCGGCGGTGTCCCCCGTCGACGGTGTGGTCGTCTCCCTGCACCCGCACGCGTACGTCGTGGTCGACGGTGAGGGCCACGGCGTGCTGACGCACCTCGGGATCGACACCGTCCAGCTCAACGGCGAGGGCTTCGAGCTGCTCGTGAACAAGGGCGACACGGTGGTCCGCGGCCAGGAGGTCATCCGCTGGGACCCGGCCGCCGTCGAGGCCGCCGGCAAGTCCCCCGTGTGCCCTGTCGTGGCGCTGGAGGCCACGGCCGACTCGCTCTCCGGCGTGGTCGAGTCCGGGGACGTCAAGACCGACGACGCCCTCTTCAGCTGGCAGTAAAGGCGTCAAGGCGTCCGCCTGCTCCCACACAGGCGAGTCGGACATCCACCGCGGCGGCTGCGGCCGCCGCTCAATCGGAGACGGGTGAAATGGAGACAACGCTGCGAGGCGTCGGCGTGAGCCACGGTGTGGCGATCGGCGAGGTGCGGCACATGGGTACGGCCGTGCTGGAGCCGCCGGCGAAGCAGATCTCCGCGGACGAGGCGGAGCGCGAGCAGGGGCGCGCCCGTCAGGCCGTGGAGGCCGTGTCGGCCGACCTGATCGCGCGCGGCCAGCTGGCCGGCGGCGAGGCCCAGCACGTGCTGGAGGCCCAGGCGATGATCGCCACGGACCCCGAGCTGATGTCGGACGTGGACCGGCGGATCGTCGTCGGCAGCACGGCCGAGCGGGCCGTGTACGACGCGTTCGCGTCCTACCGCGACCTGCTCGCGGGGGCGGGCGAGTACATGGCCGGCCGGGTGGCCGACCTGGACGACGTGCGCAACCGGATCGTGGCGCGCCTGCTGGGCGTGCCGATGCCGGGTGTGCCGGACAGTGACGAGCCGTACGTGCTGATCGCGCGGGACCTGGCGCCCGCGGACACCGCGCTGCTGGACCCCGCGCTGGTGCTCGGTTTCGTGACCGAGGAGGGCGGCCCGACCAGCCACAGCGCGATCCTCGCGCGGGCGCTGGGCGTGCCGGCCATCGTGGCGCTGCCGGGTGCCGGGGAGATCGCCGAGGGAACGGTCATCGCCGTGGACGGCAGCACCGGTGACCTGTTCGTGGAGCCGACCGCGCAGAAGCGGGCCGAGCTGGAGGCCGCGGCCGCCGAGCGGAAGGCGGCGCTGGCCGCCTCCTCCGGTCCGGGCGCCACCTCGGACGGTCACAAGGTGCCGCTGCTGGCGAACGTGGGCGGTCCGGCGGACGTGCCCGCGGCGGTGGAGGCCGGGGCCGAGGGCGTGGGTCTGTTCCGCACCGAGTTCCTGTTCCTGGACGACAGCAAGAAGGCTCCGTCCGAGGAGAAGCAGATCGAGTCGTACCGCAAGGTGCTCGAGGCCTTCCCCGAGGGCCGGGTGGTCGTGCGCGTGCTGGACGCGGGCGCCGACAAGCCGCTGGACTTCCTGACCCCGGCGGACGAGCCGAACCCGGCGCTGGGCGTGCGTGGTCTGCGTACGCTGCTGGACCACCCGGAGGTGCTGCGTACGCAGCTGACGGCGCTGGCGAAGGCGGCGGAGGGGCTGCCGGTCTACCTCGAGGTCATGGCCCCGATGGTGGCCGACCGGATCGACGCGAAGGCGTTCGCGGACGCCTGCCGCGAGGCCGGTCTGGTGGCGAAGTTCGGTGCGATGGTGGAGATCCCCTCCGCCGCGCTGCGGGCGCGTTCGATCCTGCAGGAGGTCGAGTTCCTGTCGCTGGGCACGAACGACCTCGCGCAGTACGCCTTCGCCGCCGACCGTCAGGTCGGTGCGGTGTCGCGGCTGCAGGACCCGTGGCAGCCGGCGCTGCTCGACCTGATCGCCATGTCGGCGGAGGCCGCCAAGGCGGAGGGCAAGAGCTGTGGTGTCTGCGGTGAGGCCGCGTCGGACCCGCTGCTGGCCTGTGTGCTGACCGGTCTGGGGGTCACCTCCCTGTCGATGGGTGCCGCTTCGATCCCGTACGTGCGGGCGACGCTCGCCAAGTACACGCTCGCGCAGTGCGAGCGCGCGGCGGCGGCCGCGCGGGCCGCGGACAGTGCCGAGGAGGCGCGGGTGGCGGCGCAGGCGGTGCTGTCGGGCGAGTAGCCGGGCGCGTGTCGTACCGGCCGAGGGGCCTTCGCCGTGGGCGGGGGCCCCTCGGCCGTTTTCCGGAGGGCCGAGGGGAGGGCTACGGGGAAGGTCGAGGGGTTACGGCCGGCCGTGGGGGCCGGGGGCGTCGACCTCGTAGCCGGGGCAGTACTCGACGCCCGGTTCGGGGGCGACGGGGTCGCCGGTGTCGGCGTCGGTGCAGTAGGCGTCGAACACCGCTGCGGCGGAGAGGGGCAGCAGGCGGCCGTGGTCCAGGCGCCAGCCGTGGACCCGGTCGTGGAAGCCCTCGGTGCTGCTGCGCAGGACCAGTCCGCCGGTGCCGCCGAGGGCGAGGCCGGCGGCCAGGACGGTCACGAAGTCGAGCTGGTCGCGGCCCTCGGCGCGCAGGGGTGCGCCGGGTTCGGCCGCCGCCTCGGCATGCAGGACGGCGATGAGCTGCTGTTCGTCCGTGGGGATGCTGCAGACGAGGTGGTGGTGGCCGGGGCCGGCACCGTCGACGAGGCGGCTCACCAGGGTGGAGGCCCGTTCGAAGGAGGCCCGGCCGATGTCCTCTCCGCAGTCCGCGCACTCCCCCACCCCGGCGAGCACGGCGCCGGCGTACTCCCAGGTGGCCTGGCGGGCGGCGGCGTCGAGGAGGAGGGGTACGAGTTCCTCGACGGGCTGGCCGGCGTAGGGCAGGGCGGGGCCGCAGGCGAGTTCGGCGGTGAAGCGGGTGCGCGTCGGGGCGCTGTCGGGGTCCAGGCCGTGTTCGGCGCAGTAGTGCTCGTACTCGTCGGGGTCGAAGAGGGCGACGGTGGTATGGATGCCCTGGGCGGCGAGGGAGCGCAGCA
Source organism: Streptomyces katrae (assembly GCF_002028425.1). Classification (GTDB taxonomy): domain Bacteria; phylum Actinomycetota; class Actinomycetes; order Streptomycetales; family Streptomycetaceae; genus Streptomyces; species Streptomyces katrae_A. Next base: position 1,412,039 of record NZ_CP020042.1, read on the forward strand.
GGGCGTCGACGTGCCGGAGGTAGTCGGCGTATTCGTCGTGGTGGTCGAAGGCGAAGCTGCGGTAGTCCCGCATGGCCGCGAAGTCCCGGGCGTCGGCGAGGAGGCCGACGGTGCTGGGGACCTCGCGGCGCAGCTCGCGGCGGAGGCGGGAGGCGGGTCGTGACGGCTTGGGCGTGGTGTTCATGGTTTCCCCCTGAGTGGCGCGCCGGGCGGCGCGACGGCTTGCTCACTCAGAGTAGTCACGACCACTGACAGTCACCTCCGGGTGCGGCCGAGCTCCTCGTAGAAGGCGAGCAGGTCCGGGTTGTCGACCGAGCCGGGGTTGACCGCCTTGGCCATCGGGGTGCCCTGGAGGAGGCGCTTGACGGGGACCTCGATGCGCTTGCCGGTGAGGGTGTGCGGGACGGCCGGGACCTCGATGACCTCGTCGGGGACGTGGCGGGGGGAGAGCTGCTCGCGGATCGTGGCGGCGATCTTCTTGCGCAGGGTCTCGTCGAGGACGGCGCCGGGGGCGAGGTGGACGAAGAGCGGCATCCAGTAGCCGCCGTTCGGCTCCTCCAGGCCGATGACCAGGGATTCCTTGATCTCGGGGAGGCGCTCGACGGCCTCGTAGATGTCGGCGGAGCCCATCCGGACGCCCTGCCGGTTGAGGGTGGAGTCGGAGCGGCCGTGGATGACGACGGAACCCCGGTCGGTGATCGTGATCCAGTCCCCGTGGCGCCAGACGCCGGGGAACATCTCGAAGTAGCTGTCGCGGTAGCGGCTGCCGTCGGCGTCGTTCCAGAAGTGGATCGGCATGGAGGGCATGGGGGCGGTGACGACGAGCTCGCCGACCTCTCCGGTGAGCGGCTTGCCGGAGGGGTCCCAGGACTGGAGGTCCGTGCCGAGGCAGGCGGCCTGGAGTTCGCCGATGTGGACGGGGAGGGTGGGGACGGCGCCGGCGAAGCAGCTGCACACGTCCGTGCCGCCGCTGACGGAGGCGATCCACAGGTCCTCGGCGACCTCGTCGTGGAGCCAGCGGAAGCCGTCGGGCGGCAGCGGGGAGCCGGTGGTGGCGACGCACTTGACGGCGGAGAGGTCGAAGTCGCGGGACGGGTGCACCTCGGCCTTCTTGCAGGCCATGACGTAGGCGGCGGAGGTGCCGTAGAGGGTGGCCCGGGTGCGTTCGGCGATGCGCCACTGGGCGCCGGTGTCGGGGAAGCCGGGGCTGCCGTCGTAGAGGACGACGGTGGTGCCGGTGAGGAGGCCGGAGACGAGGAAGTTCCACATCATCCAGCCGGTGGAGGTGTACCAGAAGAACCGGTCTTCGGGCCCGAGGTCGCAGTGGAGGCCGAGCTGCTTGAGGTGTTCGAGGAGGATCCCGCCCTGGGACTGGACGATCGCCTTGGGCGCGCCGGTGGTTCCCGAGGAGTAGAGGATCCACAGGGGGTGGTCGAAGGGGACCGGTTCGAAGACGGGTTCGGTGGCGCCGGAGGTCAGTTCCGACCAGGCGCGGGTGCCCTCGGGGGCGGGGGTGCCCAGGAGCGGGATGTGGACGACGGCGCGCAGAGAGGGCAGGCCTTCGCGCAGCTCGGCGACGGTCTCGCGGCGGTCGTGCTCCTTGCCGCCGTAGCGGTAGCCGTCGACCGTGAACAGGACGACGGGTTCGACCTGCTCGAAGCGGTCGAGGACGCTGCGCGCGCCGAAGTCGGGGGCGCAGGAGGTCCAGACGCCGCCGACCGCGGCGGTGGCGAGGAGGGCCACGACCGCTTCGGGGATGTTGGGGAGGTAGCCGCTGACCCGGTCGCCGGGGCGGACGCCGAGGGCGCGGAGTTCGGCGGCGAGGGAGCCGACCTGGCGGCGGAGCTCGGCCCAGGTGACGGGGGTGGGTTCGTGGGTCTCGTCGACGTGCAGGAGGGCGGGGTCCTGGGCGCGGGCGGGGTCCTCCGCGGCGCGCAGGGCGTGCTCGGCGTAGTTGAGGGTGGAGCCGGGGAACCAGCGGGCGCCGGGCATGGAGCGGTCGGCGAGGACGCTCTCGTAGGGGGTGGTGAACCGTACGTCGAACCATTCGGCGACGGCCTGCCAGAAGGTGTCGAGCTCGTCGACGGACCAGCGGTGCAGCGCCGGGTAGCCGCCGTCTGCGGGGGCGCCGAAGCGTTCGGCGGCCCAGGCCTGGAAGGCGGTGACGCGGGCCGCGGCGATCCTGTCGGGGCCCGGGGACCAGAGGGGTTCCGGCTGGGTGGCAGAGGTCATGGGTCGGCTCCCGGTCAAGTCTGTGGCTCGCGCTTCGTGTGCGTACGGTGCCACCGGTGCGTCGGTGTGCGCGCGGCGGCCCACTGGGACGATGCCATGTGATCGACATCCGCACCAGAGCCGTCCCCGGCGCCCGTGCCGTTGCCTTCCCGGGTGAACGGCAGCTGAACGCCGCCCGCTCGGCCGGGGGCCGGTGGCAGGGTGACCGTCATGGACGGTCGTGAACTGGTGCGTGCGGTGAAAGAGATCGGTACGGCGCGCGGGCGGCGCGCCTGGCGCGCGGTGCTGCGCCACCGGCGGACGGACGCGGAGGGGCTGGTTCCGCGGGGTGCGGAGCGGGCGCGGGTGCCGGGGCCGTTGGAGGGTACGGAGCCGCGTCCGGGCGGGGGCGTGCTGCGGTTCGCGCGCAGCCGGCTGACGGTGCGGGTGGGGGTGGGCGGTGCGGTGTTCTGGGGCTGGGACGGGGCGGGGCCGGAGCCCTCGTACGCGGTGCTGGGCGGGGGCCCGGAGCCCGATCCGCGGGCGGTGCTGGAGCCGGACACCGGGGGTGGCTGGCGGGTGGTGTCGGAGCGGGTGACGGTGGCGGTGTCGCGGCACGGGGCGCTGGAGGTGCGGACGCCTGGCGGGGCGGTGCTGCGGCGGGAGCTGCCGCCGCGGTGGTGGGATCCGGTGGAGGGGGCGGGCGGGGGCGGCTCGCGGTGGCTCCAGCGGGCGGAGGTCCAGGCGGACGCGCGGTTCTTCGGGCTGGGCGGGCGGGCGCGGGGGCCGCGGCTGCGGGACGGGGAGTACCGGCTGTGGAACACCGATCCGAAGGGCGGGTTCGGGCCGGACACCGATCCGCTGTACATCACGATGCCGGTGCAGGTGGTGGTCGCGGACGCGGGGACGCACCTGGCGTTCTACGACAACACGTGGGACGGGCGGGTGGTGCTGCGCGAGGGTGAGGAGGGGGCCGGGTCGGGGGCGGACCGGCCCGGGTGGAGCGAGCTGCGGCTGGAGGGCGGGCCGCTGCGGTGCTGGGTGCTGGTGGGGACTCCGGCGCGGGTGGCTCAGGGGTGGGCGGGGCTGACGGGGGCGCCGGCGGTGCCGCCGGAGTGGGCGCTGGGGTACCAGCACGCGCGGTGGGGGTTCGGGAGCGCGGCGGAGGTGCGGCGGGTGGTGGCCGGGTACGCGGAGCGCGGACTGGCGCTGTCGGCCGTGCACCTGGACATCGACCACTACGACGGGCACCGGGTGTTCACGGTGGACCGGGAGGCGTTCCCGGACCTGCCGGGGCTGGCCGGGGAGCTGGGCGCGGCCGGGGTGCGGCTGGTGTCGATCGTGGACCCGGCGGTGAAGGCGGGGGACGCGGTGCACGCGGCGGGGCTGGAGGTCGGGCCGCACGGGGCGTTCGTGCGGGACGGGAAGGGGCGGGAGGTGCGGGGGGAGGTCTGGCCGGGTGAGTGCGCCTATCCGGACTTCACGGATCCGGCGGTGCGGGAGTGGTGGGGGCGGCTCTACGGGGAGCGGCTGGCGCAGGGGTTCTCGGGGTTCTGGCACGACATGAACGAGCCCGTGTCGTTCGCGCCCTGGGGGGACGCGACGCTGCCCCGGTCGGCGCGGCACGTGCTGGAGGGCGCGGGGGGCGACCACCGGGAGGGGCACAACGTGTACGCGCTGGCGATGGCCCGGGCGGGGTGGGAGGGGCTGGTGCGGCTGCGGCCGGCCGAGCGGCCGTTCCTGTTCTCCCGGTCGGGGTGGGCGGGGATGCAGCGGTACGGGGGGACGTGGTCGGGTGACGTGGAGAGCAGCTGGGAGGGGCTGCGGGCGTCGCTGGCCCTGGTGCTGGGGCTCGGCCTGTGCGGGGTGCCGTACTCGGGCCGGACGTGGGGGGTTTCGGGGGTTCGCCGTCGTCGGAGCTGTACCTGCGGTGGCTGGAGCTGGGGGCGTACCTGCCGCTGTTCCGGACGCATTCGGCGATATGGGCGGGGCGGCGGGAGCCGTGGGAGTTCGGGCCGGAGGTGGAGCGGGAGGCGGCGCGGGTGCTGGCGGAGCGGGAGCGGCTGCGGCCGTACTTCGTGACGCTGGCGCACCTGGCCCGGCGGACGGGGGCGCCGTACGTGCGGCCGCTGTGGTGGGGGGCGCCGGAGGACCGGCGGCTGCGGGACTGCGAGGACGCGTTCCTGCTGGGGGACGCGCTGCTGGTGGCGCCGGTGCTGGAGTGCGGGGCGGACCGGCGGGCGGTGCGGTTGCCCCGGGGGCGGTGGTACGACACGGCGACGGGGGCCGCGCACGAGGGGCCGGCCCAGGTGCTGCTGGACGCCCCGCCGGGGCGCACCCCGGTGCTGGCGCGGGCGGGGTCGGTGCTGCCGGTGCGGCGTGCGGACGGCTCGGTGGGGCTGGAGGCGTGGGCCCCGGCGCGGGGGCGGACCGGCGGCGGGGTGGTGATCCGGGACCCGGGGGCGGGGTTCGGGGCGGGCGAGGTGGAGCGGTACACCGTGCGGTGGGCCGGGGAGGCGGTGGTGGTGGCGGACGAGGCGGGGGGTGTGGTGAGCGGGGTGGAGGTGCGGGGGTGTAGGGGGTGGACCGCCGTTGCCCTGGCCGGGCGTGAGGTTGCGGGCCGGAGGAGGGTGGACGGGCAGTGCCCGGCGGGCGGGGTCGGGGGCGGTGCCCGGTCCGGGGAGCTGGGGTGGGGTGCGGGGCGGGCTTTGGTGTTCGGCGCTTCGGGCCGGTCGAGCGGTTGGTGCGGGGCGGCCGGCGGGGTCAGGGACGGCCAGGGCCGTGCCCGGTCCGGGGAGCCGGGCTGGGGTGCGGGGCCGGGGCGGGCTTTGGGCCGGGAGTGTCCGCCGTGAGTGCGAAGGCCGCTCCATGCCCACGGCGCCGGCTCCGGCGGAGCCATGGGCGTCGGGGTGACACCGATCGGGGCCAAGGGTGGGGCGGTCGGCGTGGTGCGGGCCGATCACTCGGCTCCGGCCGCGATCATTTCGTCGCAAGGTCAGGCCGCACCTCAAGGCCGGCGCTCGCCCCGGCCGGACGGGACCCTCGTGGTCGTCACCCTGTCCCGCATGGCCGACGGGGTGCACCAGCGAACCTGTGACCGCCCACCCACCCGGGACTCCAGGGAAGGCACGCATGACAGGCAGGGACGATGCCGTTGGCCGGGTGATCGCCGGGCGCTACCGGCTCCAGCGCAAGCTCGGCGCCGGCGGCATGGGGCGGGTCTGGCTCGCCCACGACCAGGAACTGGCGTGTGACGTCGCCATCAAGGAGATCGCCTTCCCGCCCGACACCCCCAGGGCGGAGAGGGAATCCCGGATCAACAGAGCCCGCGGCGAGGCACGGCACTCGGCGCGACTGCGTGGCAACCCCCACGTGGTCACGGTGTACGACGTCGTCGAAGAAGAGGGCCTTCCCTGGATCGTCATGGAGTACGTGCCCGGCGCGAGCGATCTGGGCCGGGTGGTGGACGAGTACGGTCCGCTGCCACCGGCCGAGACCGCGCGGATCGGTCTGGCCGTGCTCGACGCCCTGTCCCAGGGCCACCGGCTCGGCATCCTCCACCGGGACGTCAAGCCCGCCAACATCCTGTTGACCGGTCCCGTCACCGACGGTTCGTCCGCCGGGGACGGCGGGCGCGTCATGCTGGCCGACTACGGGATCGCCTTTCAGCAGGACTCCGGTGAGCCCCGGCTCACCACGGCCTCCGGAGTGATCGGAACCCCCCGCTACATCGCACCGGAACGGGCCCATGGATCGGCGCCGACAGCGGCGTCGGACTTGTTCTCGCTCGGTGCCACGCTGTACTTCGCGGTCGAGGGCCAGGGCCCTTTCGACCGGGATTCCGACGTGTCCACCCTCACCGCGCTCCTCTTCGAGGAACCGTCACCGCCACGGCGCGCCGCGGACCTGTCACCCGTCCTGCTGGGGCTGCTGTCGAAGGATCCCGGGCAACGGCTGGACGGGGAGACGGCGGCCCGTCGCCTCGCCGTGATCGGCACGGAGCCGCAGCGCACCCCCGCACCGCCCCCGCCGGAGCCCCCCACCCATGTCGTCCCGACGCCCGACCAGGCTCCGACGCGCACCGCTCCCCACCGGCCGCCGGCCCGGCAGGAGCCCGCGCCGCCCGTCCCGCCGGGGCCGGAGAAGTCCCGGCCCCGACCACCCGCGGGACCGCTCCCGACGCGCCGGAACGGCCCGGTCGAACCGGGTGGGCGCCCGTCCCGCAAAGGCCGGTGGATCGTCGCCACGACGGCTGCGGCGGCCGTGCTGCTGGTCGGCGGCATTCTGTGGGCGACCCTCCCCACGCACGAGTCCGCGCAGAATCCGTCGACGGACGCTGCCAGTCCAGCCGCCGGCGTGAACGCCTGGGCCAAGCGGTTTTGCGACCCGGCCCAGCCCCAATTGCAGAAGATCAGCAACGCCAACGCCGCGATCCAGCGTGCGAGCGCAGCCGGCGCCAAGCCGGCAGACGTCAAAAGGACCGACTCCCAGGCGTTCCAGCAGATCTCGGAGGCGTACGGGGCGCTGAGCACCGCACTCCGAAACGCGGGCGCCCCGCCCGTCAAGGACGGCCCGGCAACCCAGCAGGGCGCCGTCAAAGAGTACGAGGACAGAGCCGCCGCCTACGCGGACATGAAGGAGAGAACGGACGCGCTCGACGCCAACGACCAGGCGAAGTTCGCGGAGGGTCTCCAGGCGGTGGCGGACCGGTTGAAAAGCCTGCACGACTCGAGTGGCGGCGCCGTGCAGAAGCTCGAGTCCGGAGAGTCCGGTGCGGCACTGTCCGCCCAGCCCGGCTGTCAGGCGTAACAGCCCGCGAACCAGGCGTTGGCGGCCTGGGTGTGGAGGGGGAAGGCCAGGTCCGTCGGGGCGTGGAGGACGTGCCAGCCCGTCGTCTCGTCGGTGGGCTTCGAAGGCGGGAGGGCCGAGGCCGGGCGGGCCGGGAGGAGGCCGAAGAGGAGGAGGTGGCCGTGCGGGGAGCTGAGGGCGTCGGCGAGGGTCACCTCGGTCGCGGGGGCCTCGATGCCGGTCTCCTCGCGCAGTTCGCGGACCACCGCCTCGCGCCAGTCCTCGCCGAAGTCGATGAATCCGCCGGGCAGGGCGATGCCGCCCTTGGCGGGTTCGATCGTGCGGGTGATGACCACCAGGCCGGTGCCCGAGGCGTCCTCGACGGGGAGCAGGGCCACGGCCACCGGGAGCGGGTTGCGGTAGGTGGCCGTGCCGCACGCGGTGCACGTGCGGGGCCAGTCGGCGGTGTCGAAAGGGGCTCCGCAGGTGGAGCAGTGCGAGTCCCTCAGCTGTACCGGCATGCGGTGATCGTATGCCAAGGGCCTGCGGGGCGAGGCGGGTTGGCGCCTCCTGCCGCTGTGCGCCCGGGGTCCGGCGTGGCAGACTTCTGACGGATCGTCAGGTTCGGGTATTCCGGGAGGGGTCTTGGCACGCACACGTACACCCGTGGTCAGCGGCTGGTTCGCCGATACGCCGGGCGGTTTCCGCCTGCTCGGGACGCGGTGTTCCGCCTGCACGGCGGTGTTCTTCCCGCGCGAGGACGCCTACTGCCGCAATCCCCGCTGTCCCGGCGGCGGTTCGCTCGTGGAGGTGCCGCTGTCGCCGCGCGGCCGGGTCTGGTCCTACACGGACGGCCGCTACCGGCCGCCCGCCCCGTACGTGTCGGATCCGGACGCGCCGTGGGAGCCGTACACGCTGGTCGCGGTGGAACTGGAGGCGGAGGGGATGGTCGTGCTCGGGCAGGCTGCGCCCGGGGTGACCGTGGCCGGCCTGGCGGTCGGCATGGAGGTGGAGGTGGTCGGCGGGGTGCTGAACGAGGACGCCGGGACCACCTGGACGACCTGGCAGTTCAAGCCGGTGGAGGGGGCGCGGTGAGCGGGCAGGCCGGCGGGGAGGTCGCCGTGCTGGGTGCCGGGATGCACCCGTGGGGCAAGTGGGGCCGCAGCTTCGTCGAGTACGGGCGGGCCGCCGCCACGGCCGCGCTCGCCGACGCCGGGCTGGAGTGGACCGACGTGGATTCCGTGGTCGGCGCCGACACGGTGCGCGGCGGCTACCCGGGCTATGTCGCGGGGGCCACCTTCGCGCGGGCGCTCGGCTGGCAGGGCGCCCGGGTGACCAGCGTCTACGCGGCCTGCGCCTCGGGGGCCCAGGCCATCGGGGCGGCGCGGGCGCAGATCCTGGCCGGGCTGGCCGACGTGGTGCTGGTGGTGGGTGCGGACGCCGCGCCGAAGGGGTTCTTCGCCCCGGCCGGCGGTGACCGGCCGGACGATCCCGACTGGCTGCGGTTCCGGGTGCTGGGGGCGACGAACCCGGCGTACTTCGGGCTCTACGCGCGCCGCCGGATGGCCCTGTACGGGGACACCGGTGAGGACTTCGCGCAGGTCAAGGTGAAGAACTCGGCGGCCGGGGCGCTCAATCCGAACGCCCGCTACCGCAAGGCGGTGACGGCCGAGGAGGTGGCGGCCTCCGCGGTGGTCGCCGATCCGCTGCGGCTGCTGGACATCTGCGCGACCTCCGACGGGGGCGCGGCCCTGGTGCTGTCCGGCATGGAGTTCGCGCGGGCGCGCGGGGTGGCCGACCCGGTGCGGATCCGGGCGGTGTCGACGGTGACGCCCACGTATCCGCGTACCGTGCTGGACCTGCCGGACATCGCCACCGACTCGGTGGTGGCCGTGGCTGCGGCGGCGGGCTCCTTCCGGGCGTCGATCGCACGGGCGGCGTACGAGGAGGCGGGGGTGGGGCCGGAGGACCTGTCGCTGGCCGAGGTGTACGACCTGTCGACCGCGCTGGAGCTGGAGTGGTACGAGGACATCGGCCTGTGCGGTGAGGGCGAGGGGGCCAAGCTCGTCCGGGAGGGGGCGACCGCGCTCGGCGGGCGGGTGCCCGTCAACGCCAGCGGAGGGCTGGCCTCCTTCGGGGAGGCGGTGCCGGCACAGGCCATCGCCCAGGTGTGCGAGCTGACCTGGCAGCTGCGCGGGACGGCGGGGGCCCGGCAGGTGCCGGGGGCGCGGGTGGGGATCACCGCGAACCAGGGGTTGTTCGGGCACGGCTCGGCCGTCGTGGCGGTGCGCTGAGAAGTGCCGGGTGCCCTTCACCAGCGGGCGGGGCGGGCCGGGAGAAGTGCTGCCGCCGGAGTGCTTGACGCTCCCCGGCGGCGGGTTCACACTCTCCCCACGGTCCCGCGCCGGGACCCCCGCAGCCCCCCATGTGAGCCGCGGCCCGTACCCCAGTCGGCGGGGGTACGGGCCGCCTCCACGCGCTCGGTCCGGTCAGGCTCCGGCCGTCAGGCTGGCCCGGCGGGCCCGGGCCAGCGACATGGCGTGTTCCACGACTCCCACCAGCACGTCCTTGACCGATTCGCGGTCGCGGGCGTCGCAGAGCAGTACCGGCACCTCCGGGTCGAGGTCGAGGGCCTCGCGGATGGTCACCACCGGATGGCGTTCGGCCCCGTCGAAGCAGTTGACCGCGACGAGGAACGGCAGGCCGCGCCGCTCGAAGTAGTCGATGGCGGCGAAGCAGTCGGCGAGCCGTCGGGTGTCGGCGAGCACGACGGCACCGAGCGAGCCCTGGGAGAGCTCGTCCCACAGGAACCAGAAACGGTCCTGGCCGGGGGTGCCGAAGAGGTAGAGCACCAGGTCCTCGCGGAGGGTGATGCGGCCGAAGTCCATGGCCACGGTCGTGGTGCTCTTCTGCTCCACTCCCCCGGTGTCGTCGATGCCGACGCCCGGCTCGGAAAGCGTCTCCTCCGTCCGCAGCGGACGGATCTCGCTCACCGCACTGACCAGGGTGGTCTTGCCCACCCCGAAGCCTCCCGCGACCAGGATCTTCAAGGTCAGCGGTTCGACCGGCGAGACGGCGTGCATCGCACCGGTGCGGCTAGAGCGCCCGAAGGCCATCGATCACCTCACGCAGAATGGATTCGTCGGGCAGTTCGGCCGGCGGGACCGGCCGGGTCACGTGGACCAGGGAGTCGTCCACGAGGTCGCCGATGAGGACCCGGACGACGCCGATGGCGAGGTCCAGGTCCGCGGCCAGCTCGGCGACGGACTGGGGGCGTTCCCGGCACAGCCCGAGGATGTGGGCGTGTTCCGGGGACAGGGTCAGGTCCCAGACCGGATCGTCGGCCGCCGGTTCGGCGACGACCAGGGCGATCAGGTCGAGGCGGTGCCGGGCGGCGTGCTGGGTCCGGCCCCGGGTCATGGCGTACGGGCGTACGACGGGCCCCGCCTCGTCGTCGAACCAGTGCGGGTGGCCGCCCCCGTGCGCCGCGCCGGGGGTCCCGGCGGGGGCCGGGGAGTCCGGGAGGTGGTCGTGGCCTGGATCGCTCATACGGTCCGACTCACCCTCCGGCTGGCAGCCCGGTGCGCGGGGCGGTCGCCAGGTGGTCGCCGACGCGCTTGACCATGAGGGTCATCTCGTAGGCGACCTGGCCGACGTCGGAGTCGGAGTCGGAGAGCACGGCCAGGCAGCTGCCGTCGCCGGCGGCCATCACGAACAGGAAGGCCTCGTCCAGCTCGACGACGGTCTGGCGGACCCGGCCGGAGTCGAAGTGCCGGCCGACGCCCTTGGCCAGGCTGTGGAAGCCGGAGGCCACGGCCGCCAGGTGTTCGCTGTCCTCGCGGGTCAGGTCCTTGGAGCTGCCCGTGGGCAGGCCGTCGCCGGAGAGGACCACCGCCTTGCGGATGCTGGCCACCTTGTCGACGAGTTCGTCCAGGAGCCAGTTGAGCGGGCCGGGGCCGCGGCCCCTGCTGTCGTTTCCGTTCTGCGGTGCGGTCATCGACCGTCCCCTTCGTTCTCGTGCGCGGGACCGGTGGCGGCGGGGGTGCCGTCCCCGGTCTCGGACTGCTGTGGTGCCTGCTGCTGGGATTGCTGTGCTGCGTACTCCCTGCGCCCCGCCGTCCAGCCGCGCTGGAGGGCGGACATGCGGGCGCGTACGTCCTCGGCGTCGCGGTCGGTCGGCGGCGCGGGGGCTTCGGGCTCGGCGGGGGCCGGGGCGTTCTTCAGCTGGGGCGCGAGGTTCGCCTGGCGGACCCGGCGGGGCAGCCCGCCCGGGCCGGCTGCCGTACGGGGCGCCTCGGGGCCGGTCTGCGGCCGCTCCGGGGCCGGGGCGCCGGCCGGGCGGGGATCGACGCGGCGGCCGTGCTCGGCGACCAGGGTCGGGGTGGGGCGGCGGCGGGGCAGCGGGACGGCCCCGGAGCGGGGGCCGTCGGGGCGGACGGCGTCCAGGTGCGGGCGCTCGGCGCGGATGGGGCCGGTGGGCGCCTGGGGCTCGCGGTCGGCGCCGCCCCGGGTGCGGGCCGCCCGGCCGGGGGCGGACTCCGGGCCGGTGTCGCGGGCGCGGCCCCAGTCGCGGTGGCGGTCGGCGCTGCTGTCGCCGATCCGGTCGCCCTTCCAGGTGCCGCGCTCGCCGCCGCCCCGCCGCTCGCCGTCGGGGCGGCCCGCGGAACCCGGGCCCAGCAGGGCGCTGCGCGGGGTGCCGCCGGGCGGGGTCTCGTCGTCGAGGGTGGCCATGGGAGGGCGGCCGCCGACCCCGGCGATACCGGTGATGGTGTCGTCCAGGTCGTCGATCCCGTCGAGGTCGTCCGGCCCCTCCAGGCCGAGGAGGCCGAGCGGGCCCTCCAGCTCGACCGGGCCGTTGAGAACCCCGGCGGGCAGCGGGCGGGCCGAGGCGGCGCGGTCGAGGGCGGAGGCCACGGTCCGGCCGGACCCCCGGGCGCCGGGGGCGGCCTTGACGCCCTTGACCGCCGCGGGGCCCTTGGCGGCGCGTACGGCGTCGAGGCGGATGCCGGTGCCGTTGGTGTCGGGGGCTTCGGTGAGGAGTTCGGCCGGGAGGAAGACCACGGCGGTGGTGCCCCCGTACGGGCTGGGCTGGAGGGCCACCTTGATGGCGTGGCGGCGCGCGAGGCGGCTGACGACGAACAGGCCGAGGCGGTCGGTGTCGGAGAGCTCGAACTCGGGGGTCTCGGCGAGCCGGAGGTTCGCGTCGAGGAGGGCTTCGGGGTTCATGCCGAGGCCGCGGTCGTGGATCTCCAGGGTGAAGCCGTTGGCGACGCGTTCGCCGTGGACCTGGACGGCGGTGTGCGGCGGGGAGAACACCGTGGCGTTCTCCAGCAGTTCGGCGACCAGGTGGGTGACGTCGGCGACGGCCGGGCCCTCGATGCCGATGCGCGGCAGGCGGCGCACCTCGATGCGCTCGTAGTCCTCGACCTCGGCGACGGCGGCCCGTACGACGTCCATCAGCTGGACGGGCTTGCGCCACTGGCGGGAGGGGGCGGCGCCGGAGAGGATCACCAGGCCCTCGGCGTGCCGTCGCATGCGGGTGGTCATGTGGTCGAGGCGGAACAGGTCCGCGAGCTCCTCGGCGTCCTCGGTGCGCCGCTCCATGGTGTCGAGCAGGGTCAGCTGGCGGTGGAGCAGCACCTGGTTGCGGCGCGCCAGGTTGACGAACACCTCGGACACACCGCGACGGAGCTCCGCCTGCTTGACGGCGGCTTCGACGGCGGCACGCTGGAGGCTGTTGAGGGCGAGGGCGACCTGGCCGACCTCGTCCTTCTCGAAGTCCAGGCGGGGCGCCTCGGTCTCCACGTCCACGCTCTCGCCGGCGGCGAGGCGGCGCATCACGCTGGGCAGGCGGACGCCGGAGGCCTCGGTGGCGTCCTTGCGCAGCTGGGAGAGGTCGCGGATCAGGTCGCGGCCGATGCGCACCGACAGGAAGAGGGAGAAGGCGAGGGCGATGAAGCCGAGGACGCCGGCGAGGGCGGCCTGGACGAGGACGCTCTGCGCGACGGGTTCGACGCGCTTTTGGTAGCGGTCGCCGGCGGCCGTGCCCATGGTGGCGAGGTCGTCGAGGACCTTGTGGGCGGCCTCGTCCCACTGGGCGGCGGTGACGGTGCGCGGGTTCTTGACGGCGCCCGCGCTGATGAACCGTTCCTCCGTGTCGCGCAGCGCCTTGCTCTCGGGGCCGTTCCAGTACTGCTCGAAGAGCCGGCGGTCGTCGGCCGGGAGGATCGCGAGGTTGAACTCGTAGAGCAGGGAGCGGTTGGCGGCGAAGGCGGAGACGCGGCGGACGTCGCTGGTGGCGACGTTGCCGGCGGCAAGGGTGGAGGCGATGACCGCGTCCTCGCGGGACAGGGTCTCGCGGGCGCGGGTGATGCCGACGAGGGCGCGGCCCTGCTTGTCCATCTCCACGTTCTCCAGGGCGTGGAGGTTCATGAGGAAGTCGTAGCAGGGGTCGACGAGCCGGCTGTAGAGGTCGAGGGCCGTGGTCGGGTCGAGGTCACTCGCGTCCACGGAGCGGCGCAGGGCGGCGATGCCGTGGAACGCGTCGAGGATGGAGCTCAGGCGCTGCCGGGCGGCGGGGCTGAGTTCGTCGAGGACCTCGGGGTCGGTGGCGTTCGAGGTGATCTTGCGGACCATCTCGTCGGTGGCGGCGCGGCTCCTGGTGAGCTCGGCGGTGGCCGCGACGGCGCGGGGGTCGCCGAGGACGACGAGGGTCTGGCGGCGCTCCTTCTGGAGGACGCGGACGACGTCCTCGATGGGGTAGCCGACCTTGCCGATGACGTAGGCGACGTCGAGCAACTGCACTGCTTCGCGGCCGGTGATGACCGTGGAGAAGCCCCAGAGCGCGGTCAGGGAGACGAGCGGCACCAGCAGCAACGCCACGATCTTCCGGCGGATCGACTTCCCGCGAAAGCGCATGGCCTCCCCAGCCTCCCCCAGCTCAACCCCGTTGCGCGGGGTCGGTGTTCCGTCGTTCAAACGGCGTGAGCCTACTACTGCCGCGCAGCGGCCTCGAAGGCGTGTCCGGACGTTTTCGGCCTGACCCCTGGACGAAGATCACGAGTTGTCCGATACTTCCGGTCAAGTCCGGCCCGATTTGTGGCAGATGACACTTGGTGGGGTGTCGGTTCCCCTTGAGCGATGGATGGCTGGAACTCTTTGATCCGGAACCGGGCGGGGGTGCGGGGGCGTCCGGGATGCGGGAATCTCCGGGAACCTCCGGGCGGGGCCGGCCGTTGGGTTCGGCGGGTGAGTGGAGCGGCGCATGAGGGCTTACGAGGACGAGGCGGGGGACGGGGACGGCTCCGGGGCATGGGCCTCCGGCCGGGGGCTGTGGGTGGAGGAGCCGGCCCGGCGGCGGCGCCTGCCGGATCCGGTGCGGGCATCGGCGGTGCGGGCGGTGCTGATCGTGGCGGTGACGCTGACGGAGGCGTCGGTCACGTTCTTCCTGGTGCTGACGGGGTCGTGGCTGGCGTTGCCGATGGTCATCGGGGGAATAGCGGGGACGGTGGTGGCCACGTGGGCCGTGCTGGATGTGTGGATCACGCGGCAGATGTGGAACCAGCGGCACGGGGTGGTTTCCGAGCCGAGTAGTGCGGCGCGGGGGGACTGAGGTCCTTGCCCCGCGGGACGGGCGGGACGGGCGGGGCGGGGGCGCGGGCCGGCTCGGCCGCGCAGCCGGGGAGGCGCCCCCGGCTGCGAGCCGTGCGAGCGGCGGGTCAGGAGGGGGTGCGGCGGAACATGCGGGTCGCGGTGATTTCGCCGTGGATGGCTTCCGGTTCCTGGGACGGCTGCGGGAGGCCCGGGCGCAGGTGTTCCTCCACGCTGATGTACTTCAGGCCCGCCCTCAGGTCCGCGTCGTTGCGCAGGCGGATGACCAGCGGGAACTCCGCCAGGGCCGTGGTGTCGAAGAGGCCCGTGGTGTAGAGGAGCTGGACACCGAGGGCGTCGGACACGGCCCGCTGGAGCTCCAGCAGGTAGGTGGCGTTGGCGCGCCCGATCGGGTTGTCCAGGAACAGCGTGCCCGCGTGGCGGTGCTTGTCGCGGCCGCGGTCGTTGCTGCGCAGGGCCGCCATCGTGCAGTACAGGGCGATGGCGGCGGTGAGCAGCTGGCCGCCGGAGAAGACGTCGCCCATCTGGCCGACGGGGACGCGTTCGGCGCGCAGGACCGCGTCCGGCTTGAGGATCTCGACCGCGATGCCCTTGGGTTCGAGGGCCGCCTGGACGCCCCGCAGGAGGAGGGACATGCCGTCGCGGCGGCCTTCGCCGAAGGCGGCGTTCTTCTTGACCGCCGTGCGGGTGGCCTCGTCGATCACCTCGCCCAGGCGCTCGGTGAGGGTGGCCTGGTCGGGTTCCTCGAAGCGGATCCGCAGGAACTCCTGGCCCGACCACTCCCCCAGGCCCTCGGGGAGCTGGGAGAGGCGCTGGGCGGAGCGGAGGGTGGCCAGGGCCGACTCCACCAGGCCGCGCAGCCGGTCGACGATGCTGTCGCGGTTGCGTTCCAGCTGGGCCAGCTCGTCGGTCAGGACGCGCAGGCGCGGCGCGAACGCGGCCGCCCAGGCGGCGGCGTGCTCGGGGAGGGCGGAGGCGGGCAGTTCGCGGATCTGCTGGCGCGCGGGGGTGCGCACCTGCTCGTAGCGGTTGGCGTTGGCGTGCCGGACCAGGACGTCGCTCGCCTCGCGCACGGCCGCCTCGGCGGCGGAGAGCTCGGCGGCGCAGGCGCGCAGGGAGCGGCGGGTGTCGATGGCGGACTGGCGGGCCTCCTCCAGGGTGCCCTGGTGGGGCGCCGGCTCCTGCTCGTCCTCCGGGTGGGTGTGGTCGCGCAGCAGGTCCCGCAGCAGGGCGGCGGTCTCCTCGAAGCCTCCGGCGCCCTCCTCGGCGGTGCGGTGGGCGCGCAGCAGGTCCGCGTGGGCGGCCCGGGCGCTCTCCACGGCGGCGGAGTGCGCGGCGAGCTGGGCGGTGGCGGTGCGCAGCAGGCCCTGGGCCTGTTCCACGTCGGCCGGGACCAGTTCCTCGGGCAGCTCGGTGTGCGCCTCGCCGTCGGCGGGGGCGTGCCGTTCGGCCTCGCCGCGCAGCCGGCCCAGCTGCTCGCTCGCGGCGGAGGCGCGGGACTCCAGCATCTGTACGAGGGCCTCGGCGCGGGCCGCGGCGGCCTGCCGGGAGGGGCCGTCGGCGCCGTCGGTGCCTTCGAGGAGCTGGGCGGCGCGGGTGCGGACCTTGTTGGTGAGCCGGTCGAGTTCCGCGAGGGCGGCGCTCTCGTCGCTCTCGGCGCGGGCCTGTTCGGCGCGCAGGTCGGCGCCGACACCCACCTTCTCGTAGAGCCGGGAGGCGGCCCGGTAGGCCTCGCGGAGGTCGGGCAGGGGGACCCGGGGGCCGTCGCCCTCGGGGAGCTGGTCGGGGGCTCCGGCGATCTCGGCGCGTTCGGCGCGCAGGGCGCGGGCGGTGCGGCGTGCGTCGTCGGCGGCGCGCTGGGCGGCGCGGCGGTCCTCGTCCGCGGCGCGGGCGCGGTCCAGGCAGGCCTCGGCCCGGGCCTCGGACTCGGCGGCCTCCTCGGCGAGTTCACGGACCCTGGCCTGCCAGCCGGAGCGCTCGCGCAGGCGGTGGGCGAGGCCGGCGAGGGCGTCGGCGGCGCGGCGGGCGCGCTGGGCGGTCTCCTGGCGCTCGTCGCGGACCCGGGCCGCGTCGGCGGCGGCCTCGTCCGCCTCGGCGCGGACGGTACGGGCCTCGGTGAGCTCGGCGTCGGTCTCCTCGGCGAACGCGCGTGCGGCGGCGGCCTGTTCGGCGAGTTCGGTGAGGCGGCCGGGCGGGCAGCCGGTGCGCCAGGAGTTGAGGCGGGCGGCGAGTTCGCGGTCGCCGGCGAGGCGGGCGGCGAGTTCGCGGATCTCGGTGTCGCGCGCGGTGGCGCGGGCGCGCAGGGCCTGGCGTTCCTCGTCGGCGGCGTGCTCGTCGTGCATGGCCGGGTTCGGGGGTACGAGGAACACCGCGTCGGAGCCGTCGGCCGGGGGGACGGGTGCCAGCAGGGCGGCGGCCGTGCCGACGGCGACGGTGGAGCGGGGCAGCAGGGCGGCGCCGGAGAGGACCTGGCGGGCCCGGCCGTGGGTGTCGGGGTCGGTGATGATGACGCCGTCGACCAGTTCGGGGCGGGCGGCGAGGACGGCGGCGTGGTCGGCCGGGGCCACGGCCTGGGCGAGGTAGCGCCAGCCGGGCAGGGCCGGGATGCCGTGTTCGCCGAGGTACTCGACGGTGGCGAGGACGTCGGGGCCGGGCGGGAGCAGGCCGCCGTCGCCGAGGGCGCCGAGGATGCGGGAGTCGTCGGCGGCGGCGGTGCGCAGCTCGAACAGCTGGCGCTCGGCCGCGCCGACGGTGTCGGCCAGGAGCTCGCGGAGGGTGTCGGCGTTGCGGTCGAGGTCCTCGGCGGTGAGGGCTGCGGCGGTGGTGGTGCCGGCGGTGGCGGTGCCGGCCTGGGGTGCGCCGGCCTGCGCGGCGGAGCCGGGGGCGCCCGGTGCGCCGTCGGCGGCGGCGTGGCCCGCCGTACCCGCTCCCGCCGCGGCGGCCGGGGCGGGTGCGCCGGTGCGGGGGTGCGGGAGGAAGGCCTCGGGGACCGTCGGGAGGCCGAGGAGCTCCGCGAGGCGCGGGGCCGCCGCCAGGGAGGCGGCCGCACGGTGCTCCGCGGCGTGGGCGGCCTCGGCCGCGTCGGCTGCGTCGGCGGCGCGGGCGGCGGTGAGCTCGGCGCGGGACTCGGCGCCCGCGGCCTCGCGGGCGGCTTCGGCGGCGGCGCGGGCGGCCTCGCGGGACTCGTCCCAGGCGGCCACGGCGGTCTTCTCGGCGTCGCTGGCGGCCAGCGCGGCGCGCGCCGGGTCGGCGTCGGGGGCGGTGTCGTCGAGCCAGCCGGCGCGGACGGCTTCGGCGGTCTCCTGCTGGACCTCGGCGAGGCGGGCCCGCAGGTGTTCGGCCTCGCTGCGGGCACGCTGGGCGGCGGTGGCGGCGGAGGTGGCGTCGCGGTGGGCGGTCTCGCCGACGGCCTGGAGTCCGGCGGAACGCTCCTCCTCCTCGTTGGCGGCCCGCTCGCCCTGTTCGGCGGCGGTGTGCAGGGCGCGTACGAGTTCGGCGGCGGCGGTGGCGCGGGCGGCGAGCGCCGGGGCCGCGTCCCGTTCGGCCTCGCGGATCGCGGCGGCGACGCGGGCGGAGCGGTCGGCGGCGGCGCGGTGGCGCAGGACCGTCTCGGCGGCCTGCCAGGCGGAGTGCAGGGTGCGGGCTTCGAGGAGTTCGCGGCGCTGGGCGGCGGCGGCCTTGTCGGCGACGGTCAGGGCCAGCGAGGCGTGCCGGTAGGCGAGTTCGGCGGAGACGGCGGCGCTGCGGGCGCGCTGCTCCTCGGCGGCGGTGACGGCGTGGGCGGCGCCGGTGACCTGCTGGGCGAGGTCGGCGGCGCGGCCGCGTTCCCCGGCGGCGCGGGCGGAGAGGCGGCGGGCGAGGGTGCGGGTGCGGCGTTCGGCGCCGGCGTGGACGTCGCGCAGCCGGGAGCGGGTCTCGGCGGCCTCCACGATGCGGGTGAGCAGGTCGACGGAGCCCGCGGTGAAGTCGCGTTCGGCCATCAGCTCGGCGCGGCGGCCGAGTTTGTTGCCGAAGCCGTGGACCAGGTCGGCGAGGCCGTCGGTGTCACGGGTGTCGGTGACGGCGCGCAGCAGCAGGTCGGTGAAGTCGGAGTCCTTCTTGACCGCGAACAGGCCGGCGGCCTCGCCCTCGTCGGCGTTCATCTCGCGCTGGTAGCGGAAGAGTTCGGGGTCGAGGCCGAGTTCGGTGAGGTGCTCGTTCCAGCGGTCGTGGATCTCCTCCCAGGACACCTCCAGGTGCGGGTAGGCCTTGCCCGCCTCCGTGATCGCGTCGCGGAAGCCCTTCATGGTGCGGCGGCGGCCCTGGGCACCGGAGGCGCCCTCGGCGGGCGGGCGCACGGAGGTGGCCTCGGCGACGGGGAGGCTGTCCAGGCTCAGGCCCGGGCCGGGGCGGAAGGAGTACCAGGCCTCGGCGAACTTGCGGGGGTCGTTGGAGACCTGGCGGCCGCGCCATTCGCTGACCTTGCCGACGACCACGCACTCGCCGGTCTGGGTGTGCTGCCACTCCAGGGCGACGTGGCCGCAGTCGTCGGCGAGGAGGAACTTGCGCAGCACGCCGGAGCTGGCGCCGCCGAGGGTGTTGCGGTGGCCGGGGAGCATGACCGAGAAGATCAGCTTGAGGAGGACGGACTTGCCGCCGCCGTTCTCCAGGAAGAGCACGCCCGCGGGCGCCGGGCGGCGGGGCGGGCCGGTGGGCTCGTCCTCGAAGAACTCCGCCTGGGTGGGCGCCGGATGGGGCACCGGCTCGCCGACTCCGCGCAGGTCGAGCACGGTGTCGGCGTAGCGTGCGCCGGCGGGCCCGATGGAGTAGAGGCGGATCCGGGACAGCTCGTACATGGCGGCGGACTCTCGTGGGTTCTCGGTGCGGAGGTGAGGTGCGTGCGCGTGCGGGTCAGGCGTGGAACGGCAGGCCGGCGTCGGCGGCGAGTTCCAGGTCGTCGCCCTCGGGTGGCGGGAGGAGGGTGGCGGAGCCGTCGCTGACGGGCACCACGCCGAGTTCCAGGAGTTCGGCCATGGCCGCGCTGCCCGCCATGTCGCGGACCTGGAGCTGGTAGCGGGGAGTGGTGCGGTAGGTGCCGCCCGCGTCGTCGCCGGTGCGCTGGAGGAAGCCGGACTCGGTGAGGAAGGCGGCGGCCTTGCCGACGATGCCGGTGGTGGAGCCGGCGAGGCGGCGGGCGTCCTTGGTGGCGCCGGTGGCGCTGCGGCGGGCGTAGACGCGCCAGGCGGCCTCCAGGCCGGGGGCGTCGGACGCGGGGTCGGTGTTCTCGCCGAGTTCCCCGGCGCGCTCCTCCAGACGGCGGCAGGTCTGCCGGACGAAGGCGTCGACGCCGTTGACGGTGATCCGGCCGATGTAGCCGTCGTCGGCGAGGTCCTCGGGGCGGGGGAAGGCGAGGGCGGCGACGGCGAGGTGGGCGAGGCCGTGGAGGAAGCGGTCGCCGCCGTCGGCGGCGGTGCGGCGGGCGTAGTCGCCCATGCGGACGGCGAACACGGAGTCCTCGCCGGCGGCGACGGCCATCCCGGCGCGCGGGGACACCTCCAGGACGACGAGGCCGAGCCCGGTGGCGACGGCGTCGGCGAGCCGCCCGAAGCCGGGGTCCTCGCGGTAGCGGCGCAGCAGTTCGGCGTACTCGGCGTCGCGGGCGGGCAGCAGCTTGGGCTGGAGCCCGAACCCGACGAGGCGGGCCGCGTCGGCGGCGTCGGCCGGCGTCAGCGCGGCGGCGGCCGGTGCGGGCGCGGCCGGGACCGACGGGCCGTCGGGCTCGCTCCACGCGGCGTACTCGGCGTGGTGGTCGCTCACGGGTGGGTCTCCTCGGCGGTGCGGTGGGCCTGGCGGCGGGGGTGGTGGGATCGTGCGGCGTCGTCCCGCCCATCAGGGCGGACCGGGTTGAGGGCGACGCAGCCGGGGCGACGGCCTGGGCGGCCCGGGGCCGGTGCAGGGTCGGCCGCGGCGGTCGTGCCGGGGCGTGGGCGCGCCGGTGCGGGGACGGTCGGGGTCACGCCGACTCCGAGCGGTCCGCGGCCATGCCGGCCGCGTCGAGGAGGGCCGTGCCCACGATCAGGTCGGCGCCGCCGAACTCCGGGTCCTCCAGCGGGGTGCCGTCGTCCACCGCGAACAGCAGGCGCTCCTCGCCCTGCCGGTACGCCGTGCCCACGGCCGGGCTGGCCGCGTGGACGGCGAGCAGGGCCACCAGGTACGGCAGGTCGGGGTCCTCGCGGCGGGCCTGCGCGAGGAGGCCGGACAGGCGGCGCGGGGCGTCGTGCGGGAGGTCCAGGAGGCGGGTCGCGGCCGCGAGCTGCTCCTCGCTGAAGCGGCTGTCGTCCGGGGTGGCGATGAGGTCGGGTTCCGGCATCTCGGCGCCGAGGTGCTCGCGCTCCACGGGCGGGGTGAGCAGGATCTCCACGAGGTCCGCGACCCGTACGGAGACGGGGGTGCGCAGGCCGGTGCCGCCGGCGAAGAAGGCGTCGGTGACCCGGGTGGCCTGGGCGACCGGCAGCGGCAGCAGCGGGGCCACGAGCTGCCCGTACAGGTCGATCCCGGAGCGCGCGGCGGGCGCGGCGAAGGCCTGGCGGTCCTGTTCGGCGCGGAAGAGCGGGCCGGCGTCGAGGAGCCTCGACTGGAGCTGGGTGTGCCGCCGGATGCAGTCCTTGACGATGTCGACGAGCTCGGCGGCGCGCCGCTTGTTCTCGGGGTCCTCGGCCTCGTCGCGCGCCTTGCGGATGTTGGTGAGGATGGCGTTCTCGTGCCGGTAGCGGTCGGCGACGTGGTCGAGGGCTTCGGCGATCATGTCCGGGACGGCCTGGAGCCAGTCCACCGCGCGGACGTTGCGCCGCGTGGCGTCGAGCGTGCGGCGCAGGGTCTCGGCGTACTGGACGGTGCGGTAGCGGGCCTGTTCGGCGGCGAGCTGGGCGTCGGCGAGCCGGCCCCGGCTGATCAGGACCTCCAGCTTGACCTCGGCGGCGATCTGCGCGCTGGTGACGTCGGTGTCGAGGGCTCCGACCAGGACGTTGACGGCCTCGTCGGTGGTGCGCAGGTAGACCGCGCCGCCGTGCCCGGGCACCTCCTCGATCAGCTTGAAGTCGTAGTCCCGGCGGACGTAGACCCCGTCGGGGCCGAAGGTGCCGTAGATCGCGCGGAAGCCGCGGTCGACGCTGCCGACGTTGATCAGGTTCTCCAGGACCCAGCGGGCGACGCGCTCGTGCTCGGCGGCGGGCCGGGCGGGGGCCTGGGCGGCGACGCGGGGCAGCAGGCGGGCCACTATCTGCTCGTGGTCGGCGCCCGTGTCGAAGTCCATGTTGAGCGTGACCAGGTCGATCGCGGACAGCGCGACCTCCGCCATCGCGTAGACCCCGTACTCGCCGGCCAGGTTGGCCTTGCGGACGTCGAGGTCGTGCAGCGGGGCGGTGCAGGCGAGGGCCCGCAGCCGCCGGGCGAGGCCCTCGTCGGCGGCCGGGCCCGGCGCCGGGGAGGGGAGGGTCTTCGCCGGGGCAGGGAGAGTCACGTCGAAAAGATTAGGCGGTGTCACGGACAACATCCCAAACGGCATGGTTCGGCCGGATCGTCCCCGGCTCCGCGGAAGGCCGCGGACGGGCTCTGCGGCGCGCGGCGCGTGCGCTGTTCTACGCTCGCCGCATGGCTTCCATGATCACATCCCCCGCGGCCGCGATCGACCTCAACGCCGACCTCGGCGAGGGCTTCGGGCGGTGGGCGCTCACGGACGACGAGGCCTTGCTGTCGGTGGTCACCAGCGCGAACGTGGCCTGCGGGTTCCACGCGGGAGACCCGTCGATCATGCGCCGGGTGTGCGAGCTGGCGGCCGCCCGGGGCGTACGGATCGGCGCGCAGGTCTCGTACCGGGACCTGGCGGGGTTCGGGCGGCGGGCGATGGACGTGCCGGCGGCGGAGCTGGCGGCCGAGGTGGCGTACCAGATCGGGGCGCTGGAGGTGTTCGCGCGGGCGGCCGGGTCGAGGGTGTCGTACGTGAAACCGCACGGTGCGCTGTACAACCGCACCGTCCACGACGCGGACCAGGCGGGCGCGGTGGTCGCCGGGGTCCGGCTGGCGGCCGGGGACGCCGGGCTGCCGGTGCTGGGGCTGCCGGGCTCGCTGCTGCTGGCCGCCGCCGCGGAGGCGGGGCTGGAGGCGGTGCCGGAGGCCTTCGCCGACCGGGCCTACACCCCGGAGGGCACGCTGGTCCCGCGCGGGACGCCGGGGGCGGTGCTGCACGACCCGGACGCGGTGGTGGCGCGGGCCGTACGGATGGCGGCGCAGGGGGAGGTCACGGCCTCGGACGGCTCCCCGGTACGGGTGTCCGCGCGCTCCCTGTGCCTGCACGGGGACACCCCGGGGGCGGCGGGGCTCGCGGTGCGGGTCCGGGAGGCGCTGGCGGCGGCCGGGGTGCGGGTGGAGGCGTTCGCGTGAGGGCGCTGGTGGTGGGCCGGGAGGCGCTGCTGCTGGAGGTGGACTCGGCGGCGGAGGTGGCCGCCCTCCACGCCGAGCTGCTGCGCCGGCGGGACGCGGGTGAGCTGGGCGCCGTACGGGAGGTGGTGCCGGCGGCGCGGACGGTGCTGCTGGACGGGGTGCGGGAGCCGGGGGCGCTGGCCGCGCGGATCGCCCGCTGGGAGGTGCCGCCGCTCGCGGAGGCGGAGGGGCCGCTGGTCACCGTGCCGGTGCGGTACGACGGGCCGGACCTGGCGGAAGTGGCCCGGGCGTGGGGCGTGGCCGAGGGGGAGGTGGCCCGGGTGGTCGGGGGGATCGAGTTCCGGGTGGCGTTCTGCGGGTTCGCGCCCGGCTTCGGCTACCTGACGGGCCTGCCCGAGCGGCTGTGGCTGCCCCGGCGTGCCACACCCCGCACGTCGGTCCCGGCGGGCTCGCTGGCGCTGGCCGGCGAGTACGCGGGGGTCTACCCCCGCTCCTCCCCCGGCGGCTGGCAGCTGATCGGCTCCACGGGGGCGGTCCTGTGGGACCCGGCCCGGGAGCCGGCGGCGCTGTTCGCGCCGGGGGTACGGGTGCGGTTCGAGGAGGCGGGATCGTGAGCGGTGGCGGTGTCGGCACGGGTACGGACCCCGGCGCGGCGGAACGCGGCTGCCCTTCGTCTGGACCGGGCGACCGGGCGCCCGGCGGCCCGGCCGCGCGGGCGGGCAGCGCGGGCAGCACGGGCAGCACGGGCAGCACGGGCAGCACGGGCAGCACGGGCAGCACGGGCAGCACGGGCAGCACGGGCAGCACGGGCAGCGGCAACGTTGCGTCCCCCGGAGAGGACACGTGCGCGGGGCGGGACCGGGGTCCAGGCGACGGGACCGAGGCGGACGCGGGCCCGGGCGAAGGCCCGGACGCCGAGACCAGCCCGGGGGGCGGCACGATCGCGGCCTCTGCCGACGGCGAGGGCGTAATCCCGGGCCTCGCGACCGGCACGGGCGCAGGCCTGGGCGCCGAGACCGGCGCGAGCGCAGAGCGGGGCAGAGGTCCGGGCGCCGAGGCCGGTGGGGGGCCGGCACCGGCGTCGGCGTCGGCGTCGGCGAGGGCCGAAGGTACGGGCTCGGATGCAGGCGTGGGGATCGGGGCGGGGGCGGGTGTGAGGGGGCTGCTGGTGGTGCGGGCCGGGGCGTTGAGCACCGTGCAGGATCTGGGGCGGCCCGGGTTCGCGCACCTGGGGGTGCCGCGGTCGGGGGCACTGGATGCGGGGGCGTACGCCCTGGCCAACCGGCTCGTCGGCAATCCTGCCGGGGCCGCCGCCCTGGAGACCACCCTGGACGGGATCCGGCTGCGGGCCCTGGCGCCGGTGACGGTGGCGGTGACGGGCGCGCCGTGTGCGGTACGGGTCTCCGGGCGGCCGGCGGCGTGGGGTGCGCCGGTGTGGCTGCGGGCGGGGGCGGAGCTGGACGTGGGGCGGGCCTCGGCCGGGCTGCGGAGCTATGTCGCGGTGCGGGGCGGGGTCGCCGGGCCGGCGGTGCTGGGGAGTCGTTCGACGGACCTGCTGTCGGGGCTGGGGCCGGCGGTCCTGGCCGACGGGACGGTGCTGGACGTCGGCGCGGCGGGCCCGGTGCCGGTGGCGGGAGCGGACGCCCTTCGGGTGCCGGGGCCGCCGGTGGCAGAGCTGGTGCTGCCGTTGCGGCTCGGGCCACGGGCGGACTGGTTCACGGCGGCCTCGGTGACGGCGCTGCTGTCGGGCGGCTACCGGGTGTCGCCGGCGTCGAACCGGATCGGGCTGCGGACGGAGGCGGGGCCCGCGCTGGAACGGGCGCGGGGCGGGGAGCTGCCGAGTGAGGGGATGGTGCTGGGGGCGGTACAGGTCCCGCCGGACGGGCTGCCGGTGGTCTTCCTGGCCGACCATCCCGTGACGGGGGGCTACCCGGTGGTCGGCGTGGTACCGCCGGGCCCCGCGCTGGACGCCGCCGCGCAGGCCCGGCCGGGGGTGGCGGTGCGGTTCGTCCCGGCGTGAGCCGTACGGGGGCGTGGCGGCGGTGGCCGTGCTGCGGATCGCGCCCCGCCCCCGCCGCACGGCCGTCCCCCGCGGACCGCCCCGCGCCGGCGGGCAGTTACAGGTGGCCCTCTCTTGCGACCTGCCCCGCCGGTGGGGCGCGGTCGGGGGACGCTCGTGTGGCGGCGGTGGCCGCCCGCCTTCCCGTCCGGGTGACGGTGCTGCATCGGCAGGAACCGGCGCCGGTGTGTGCGGCTGCCGCGAGGAGGCCCCAGAGCTTGCGGCCCCGTCCCGGGCCCTCCCCCGGCAGCCAGAGGCCTGAGGCACGAGGGCCGGGGCGCAGACCCAGGTCTTACAGGCCGCCCGCGGCCATCCCAGCAGCAGCCAGGGGGCTTGGGGCGGAGCCCCCGGTCTTGCAGCCCCGCCCCCCGGGCCCTGCGCACGGTGGCCGAGGGAGTTCGAGGCGCCGGGGCCCGGGCAGGGGCCCCGAGCAGGGGCCGGGGGCCGGGGCGGTGGCCCCGCGGCGGGGTCCGAGGGCCGCCCCCGGGGCCGGGAGGGCCGGCCAGCGGGGCCGGGGGCCGGGGCGGTGGCCCCGGGTGGCCCCGGGTGGCCCGGGCGCCGGGGGCTTCGGGGTCCGAGGGCCGCCCCGGGGCCGGAGGGCCGGCCAGCGAGGCCGGGGGTCCGCCCGGCAAGGCCGGGGGCCCTGGGCAGGGGCCAGGGGTGGCCCCGTAGGCCGGGGCGGAGACCCCGGGGCGGCTCCAGAGCCCGGTCCGAGGGCCGCCCCGGGGCCGGAGGGCCGACCAGCGAGGCCGGGGGTCCGCCCGGCAAGGCCCGGGGCCGGAGGGGCGGTCGGCGAGGCCGGGGGGCGGTCGGCGGGGGCGGGGGTTACGCCGTGGGTTCGGGGGTGATGCGGCTGCGGACCGCCGACTGGACGTCCTCCTCCTCCGCCGGGTCCGCCGCCAGGCGGCGCAGGCGGGGGGCGACGCGGGCGTCGGCCGTTTCGGCGTGGCGGGCCGCCACCTCGCGGGTGGTCTCCTCGCAGTCCCACAGGCACTCGACTGCGAAGCCCGCCGCGAAGGTCGGGTCCGTGCTGGCCAGGGCCCGGGCGGCGCGGCCGCGCAGGTGGGAGGAGGCCGTCTCACGGTAGATGTGGCGCAGCACCGGGGCCGCGCAGCCGATCGAGAGCCGGCCCGCGCCGTCCACGAGGGTGAACAGGCGGGGCGAGTCCGGGCCGGAGCCGCGGACGGTGTCGCGGAGGGCGCCGAGGACCAGGCCGGCGTCGTCGGCGCCGCCGCCGGCCGCCAGGAGGGCCGCGGCGGCCGCTCCGAGGGCGTCGGGGCGGTGGACCCACTGTCGGGCGCGGTCGAGGGCGGCGGGGCCGCACATGCGCTCGTAGGCGGCCACGGCGGCTTCGTCGCCGGCGGCTTCGATGAGGTCGAGGACGGCCGGGTTGTCCGGCTCGGCGAGGACCAGGTGGTGCAGGGCGGTGGCCCGGGCGGCCTCACCCCGGGCACCGGCGGCGGCCGCGAGGATCTCGGAGCGGTCCTCGGGCGAGGCCACGGCGGCGAGACAGCGGGCGGCGGGCACGTGCAGCGGGGTGCCGCGGCGCAGCCCGTCGGCGGCCCAGTCGAAGACGGCCTGGACGCCCCAGCCGGGCCGGGGGCCGCTGGGGTCGAGCTGGCGCTGCCAGCGGTCGAAGGAGCCCTGCTGGCGGGCGGCGCGCAGGCGCTGCCCGTACTGCGGCAGCTCCTCCCACAGGCTCCACGGCCGGGGCTCGTAGGCGTCGCGGACGGCGGCGGCCAGCCGCGCCCCGCCCTCGGCGGTGTCCGGGAACCTGGCCAGGACGGGGGCGGCGAGGGAGCGCAGCCCCTCGTCGTCGTCGCGCAGGGCGAGCTCGTCGAGGGCCCAGGCCCAGTTGGCGCCGGAGGCGGCGTAGCGGCGCAGCAGCATCAGCGCGTCGTCGCGGCCGTACGAGGCCAGGTGTCCGAGGACGGACAGGGCGAGGCCGGTGCGGTGGTCCTCCTCGTCGACGAGGTCGTCGACGCCGAAGAGGTGGGCCTCGATCTCGCGGAGGGGGCCGTCGAGGTCCAGGTACAGGCGTGCGTAGTACAGCGACCGGTTCTCGACCTGCCAGTCCTGCCGCGGGTCGCGGGTCACGCACTGGTCGAGGGCCGCGAGGGCCTCCGGGCGGGGCGCCGCGAGGGCGTGCAGCGTGCCGTCGCCGCGGCCCCTCTGGAGGAGGCCGAGCAGGGTGCCGCTCGGCGCTATGACTGGTTCGAACATGGGAATGGCCTCAAATCAAGCTGGGGACGCAACCGGGAATCGGGATTCACAGGGCCGCGTAACAGCATGTGAGGACGTCCGCCGTCATGTTCCGCTCGATGTAGACCATTGCCTTCTCACTCTCGTCGGTGCTTCGCGTCCGTGCCGGCCGGTGCGGCAGGGCTGGGTGTGGACACCCTTCGTGTCCAGCCCGCTCCTGCCCGTCCGTCATGTCTGCGAATCGAATCCGACGCCATGATGACCCAGGCGGTTTGCGCGCCGCGACCACATTTAAGGGCGTCGTGACCAAGCCGTGAGCTCGCGGGCCCGTCCTGGCCCGGGCCGGGCGGGGGAAAAAGCGGATTACGCGGCTCCGAACAGTTCCAGCAGGTCGGCCTTGTTGAACATGCGGGCCGTGTCCACCGCGGACGGGGTTCCGGCGTGGGGGTCGGCCCCACCGGCGAGCAGCGCGCGGATGACGGCCTCCTCGCCCTTGAAGACGGCGCCGGCGAGCGGGGTCTGGCCGCGGTCGTTGGCGCGGTCGGCCTCGGCGCCGCGGGAGAGCAGGGCGGTGACGGCGTCGGCGTGGCCGTGGTAGGCGGCGAGCATGACGAGGGTGTCGCCGCGGTCGTTGGTGAGGTTGGCGGGGACCCCGGCGTCGAGGTAGGCGGCCAGGGTCTCGGTCTCACCCTGACGGGCGAGGTCGAAGATCTTGGTGGCCAGTTCGACGACGTCCTCGTCGGGCGTGCCGGGCGCGTCCTCGTGCTTGCTCATCGGTCGTTCCGCCTTTCGCTCTTCCCAAGTCGTACGGGGCAGGAGTCCGCCCAGGCCGGGCGGGCAGGGGGGCGCCCGGCGCTGCGTCCGTACGGGTGAATCGCCAGGGTAGCGCCCGGTCAGGGACATGAGGGGGCCGGACCGAGGCAAGGATGTCGGTGGTCCGTGCACCCGACACCGCCGCGGGCCGACGCGCCAGCCGGGAAGGGCCGGTCAAGTGAAAATCCCGAAGGTTCACCCGTATGCACCTTTTGTCGCATTGATACTTCCTGTGAGCCTGGAACAACTGATGGTGACCTTCCCGACCGTTCCGCTACCAGGAGAACTCACATGGTCCTGTCGATCTCAGGTGTCGTACTGCTCGGCATCATCTGCTTCCTGTTCTTCAAGAAGGACGGGATGAAGCTGACCCACGCCGTCGTCAGCGCGCTCTTCGGCTTCTTCCTCGCCGGCTCCGCCATCGCCCCGAGCATCACCGCGAGCACGGCGAGCCTCGCGAGCCTGCTCGGCGGGATCAAGCTCTAGACCGCCCCCACCCCCCAGGAGACGACCGTGGCCCGGCGCCCGCTCCCCCGCATCCTCACCAGTGGCAGCACCTCGCTCGCCCGGGGGCGCGACCTCGCCCGCACGGCGGCCGACAACGCCACGGACGTCCTCCATCCGCTCCTGGTCATCGGCCGCGGACTGCGCGTCCTGGCCTCGGCCGGCCGCCGCAAATGGGCCGCGACCCCCAAGGACAGGCGGGGTCCCGCGCTGTTCCTGGGGGCGGCCTGCGTCCTCGTGGTCGCGCTCGTCCCCTACGCGCCCGTCACCGCGCTGATCGCGCTGATGGCCGCGGCGGGCTGGCACGGGCGCGACCGCAGCCCCGCGAAGACCGGGCCCAGCGACGCCGAGACCGACCGGCTGCGCTCCCTCTACGAGGCGCTCGTGCCGTACTTCTGCACCCCGGAGGACCCCAGCCCGCTCTTCGCCCACGGGGGCGCGTTCGACGAGGCCTTCAGCGACTACGCCTTCGACGCGGAGGGCCGCGTCACCCGGCTGACGATCCGCTACCCCGCGTACTTCACCGACGGGGAGGCGGCCTCGCGGGCCCGGATCGAGGCCGTGCTGCACGCCAAGTCCGGGCGCGGCCGCGAGTACCTCTTCGTCTGGGACGAGGAGGCCAACCGGCTCGACCTGAGCGTGCTGGAGGCGCTGCCCACCGGGATCGCCGCCCAGCCGTTCGTGACCTCGCCCGGCGAGAGCGTCCTCGGCTTCACCGACCCCGCCGGGGTCCAGCGCACCCTGCCGGTGCTGGAGGGCGACGAGACGCGCGACCTGCCGCCCGTGGTCTGGCGGACCGGCCCCGGCTCCACCGAACCGCACCTGCTGGCGGTGGGCCAGCCCGGCAGCGGGACCACCAGCCTGCTGCGCTTGCTCGCCCTCCAGGCCCTGCGACAGGGCGGCGACGTGATGATCGTCGAGGGCGGCGGGAGCAACGAGTACGCCTGCCTGGCCGGCCGCGCGGGCGTCCTCGCCGTCGAGTGCGGCCCGACCGGGGCCCTGGCCACCGTCGAGTGGGCCGCGCACGAGACCGAGCGGCGCCTGATCGCCACGCACCGGGCCCGCGAGGCCGGCCGGCCCGCGCCCGAGGACACCCGGCGGCCGCTGTGGATCCTGCTGGACCGGCCCAGCGTGCTCGCGCACCTGGCGACCGCCGAGGGCCGCCCGGACCCCCTGGCCCAGCTCCAGGTCCCCTTGCGGCACGGCCGCGCCGCACACGTCACGGTGGTCGTCGCCGAGCACTTCGACCACCTGGAACTGATCGGCGACGCCGTCTGGCAGCACACCCGGGCCCGGGTCGTCCTCGGGCCCGCCCCCGCCCAGCAGCTCACCGACGTCCTCGGGCTGCCCCCGCACACCACCCCGGCCCCGCAGCTCCCGCCCGGCCGCGGCTACGCCCGGCTCGGCACCGGGCCGGTCCACCGGCTCCAGGTGCCCGCCACCCCGGACCCGTACGACGACTCCACCCACCCCGCGCACCGCCACGCCGTACTGGAACTGCTGCCCGAACGGCAGGCGGCGGGCCCGGGCGGCGGGGAAGGCCCGCAGGCCCCCGCCCGGCCGCTCAAGGACCAGCCCCCGGCGCAGCCCGGGGCCCTCGACGCCGAGGAGCTTCCGGAGGTGGCGGCGGAGGCCCCGTAGGGCCCCGCAGCCCGTCCCGCGGATCAGGCCACGAAGGTGCGCGGCGGCTCCGCCCCGCCGCCGCCCGCGCCCGTACCGACCAGGCGGGCCGCCGCGGCCAGGCGCGCGGCGGCCTCGTCGGCCAGCGGCCCGCCCACCGTGAACGGCAGCCGGACATAGCCCTCGAAGGCCCCGTCCACTCCGAACCGCGGGCCCGAGGGGACGCGGACGCCGACCCGCTCCCCCACCTCCGCGAGCCGCGAGCCGGACAGCCCGCCGGCCCGGGCCCACAGCGTGAGCCCGCCGCCCGGCACCTCGAACTCCCAGTCCGGCAGCTCCCGGCGCACCGCGGCGACCAGCGCGTCCCGGTTCTCCCGGGCCTGGGCGCGGCGCATCCCGACGGCCTCCTCCCAGCCCCCGGTCCGCATCAGCCAGTTCACCGCGAGCTGTTCCAGCACCGGGGTGCCGAGGTCGGCGTAGGCGCGGGCCGCGACCAGGCTCCGGATGACGTCCGGGGCCGCCCTGACCCAGCCGATCCGCATGCCGGCCCAGAACGCCTTGCTGGCGGAGCCGACCGTGATCACCGTGGAGCCCGCCGGGTCGAAGGAGCAGACGGGCCGCGGCATGGCCGGCTCCGGGTCCAGCTGGAGCTCGGCCATCGTCTCGTCGGCGATCAGGACGGTTCCGGCGGACCGGGCGGCCTCGACCATGGCCCGGCGCTGCTCCTCGGAGGCCAGGGCTCCGGTCGGGTTGTGGAAGTCGGCGACGACGTAGGCCAGGCGCGGGGCCGAGTCGCGCAGCACCTGCCGCCAGACGTCCATGTCCCAGCCGCTGAGCCCGCCGCCCATGGCCACCGGCACGAGGCGGACGCCGGCGGCGCGCATCAGCTGGAGGATGTTGGCGTAGGAGGGGGACTCGACGGCGATCCGCTCGCCTCGGCCGGCGAAGAGGCTGCAGATGGCGTCGATGGCCCCCATGGCCCCGGTGGTGACCATGATCTGCTCGGGCATGGTCGGGATGCCGCGCTCGGTGTAGCGGTCGGCGAGCATCCGGCGCAGCGCGGGCAGACCGGCCGGGTAGTCGCCGTGGGTGTGGGCGTACGGCGGCAGTTCCTCCAGGGCGCCCTGGACGGCCTTGGTCAGCCAGGGCTCGGGGGCCGGGAGGGCGGCGCAGCCGAGGTCGATCATGGAGCCGAGGGACTCGGGCGGCAGCGGCTCCAGGCCGCGGGCCGGGAGCGGGTTGCCGGCCGGTACGGAGGTCCAGCTGCCGGCGCCGCGACGGGATTCCAGGAAGCCCTCCGTGCGCAGGGCCTCGTAGGCGGCCGCGACGGTGGTGCGGCTGAGGGAGAGGGCGACCGCGAGCTCGCGCTCGGCGGGCAGCCGGGCGGCTACGGGGACGCGGCCCTCCAGGACGAGCAGCCGGATGCCGTCGGCGAGGGTGCGGTAGGCGGGAGCCTTGCGGGCGCCGGGCACGGCGGGGCGCTCCTGCTGCGAGGTGATCAGCCGGGCGAGCTGCGCGGTGCCGACCGCTGAGGTCCACTGAGCCATGGCGTGCGGTCCACCTTCATCGGATTGGCCTCGCCGGGCGGGGCCGGGGCCGGGATTGGATTGGTTGCGCGACTCTCAGGGTGTCATGGTGCGGTCCACTCGGGCCAGGTGGGTCGTCCGTGCCCTCCGCCCCGCCCCGGCCGGGAGCGGTGGGCGGGGCCGCGGGGGCGTTCACCGTCCGTCCATGTGGCCGCTCCCGTCCCACGGGACCCAGCGTGCATACTGCGGCCGTGACTCACGTACGCCGACCCCACCCCTATCTGGACCACCCGGCCCCGATCCCCTTCGCCCACCGGGGCGGGGCCGCGGACGGGCTGGAGAACACCGCTGCCGCCTTCCGCCGGGCGGCCGCAGCGGGCTACCGGTACTTCGAGACCGATGTGCACGCGACGGCGGACGGGAAGCTGGTGGCCTTCCACGACGCCACCCTGGACCGGGTCACCGACGCCACGGGCCGGATCCGTGAGCTGTCGTGGAGCCGGGTGCGCGAGGCGCGGGTGGCGGGGAGCGAGCCGCTGCCGCTGTTCGAGGAGCTGCTGGAGGAGTTCCCGGACGCCCGCTGGAACGTGGACGTGAAGGACGAGTCGGCCCTGTACCCGCTGGTGAACCTGGTCGCGCGGGCCGGGGTCTGGGACCGGGTGTGCGTGGGCTCCTTCTCGGAGAGCCGGGTGGCCCGGGCCCAGAAGATCGCCGGGCCGCGGCTGGCGACCTCGTACGGGGTGCGGGGCGTGCTCGGGCTGCGGCTGCGCTCGTGGGCGATCCCGGCGGCCCTGCGGGTGGGTGCGGTGGCGGCCCAGGTGCCGGAGACCCAGGCGGGCATCCGGGTGGTCGACCGGCGGTTCGTACGGACCGCGCACGAGCGGGGACTCCAGGTGCACGTGTGGACCGTGAACGAACCGGAACGTATGGAGGCTCTCCTCGACCTGGGTGTCGATGGCATCATGACCGACCGGATCGACACTTTGCGCACGGTGCTGGACCGGCGCGGGGCCTGGGCCTGACGGGCCCGACGGCCGCCGTGCCCGGTCCGGCGGCCGGCGCCTACGGGGAACGGCGAGGGGGCGCTCATGACCGAGCGTACGGAAAACGAAGCGGAATCCGGCGCGGAGGGCGGCAGAAGCACCGGGGACGGGGCCGCCGCGCGGCGGCGGGAACAGCACGGCTGGTACTTCTACGACTTCGCCTGCTCGGTCTACTCGACGAGCGTGCTCACGGTGTTCCTCGGGCCGTACCTGACGGCGGTGGCCAAGGCCGCGGCCGATGCCGAGGGCTACGTCCACCCGCTGGGCATACCGGTGCGGGCCGGGTCGTTCTTCGCGTACACCGTGTCCCTGTCGGTGATCCTGGCGGTGCTGGTCATGCCGCTGGCCGGCGCGGCGGCGGACCGGACCGGCCGCAAGAAGCCGCTGCTGGCGGCGGCCGCGTACACCGGGGCGGCGGCGACGACCGGGATGTTCTTCCTGGACGGGCACCGCTACCTGCTGGGCGGGTTCCTGCTGGTCGTCGCGAACGCCTCGCTGGCGGTCTCGATGGTGCTCTACAACGCCTTCCTGCCGCAGATCTCCACCCCGGACGAGCGGGACACGGTCTCCTCGCGGGGCTGGGCCTTCGGGTACACCTCGGGGGCGTTCGTGCTCGTGCTGAACCTGGTGCTGTTCCAGGGGCACGACTCCTTCGGGCTCTCCGAGGGTGAGGCGGTGCGGATCTGCCTGGCCTCGGCGGGGCTGTGGTGGGGCGCTTTCGCGATCATCCCGCTGCGCCGGCTGCGGGACCGGGCGGCGGTCCGGGAGGCGGGTGCGGCGCCGGCGGTGAGCGGCTGGCGGCAGCTGGTGGCCACGCTGAAGGACATGAGGCGGTATCCGCTGACCCTGTCGTTCCTGCTGGCGTACCTGGTCTACAACGACGGCGTCCAGACCGTGATCTCCCAGGCCTCGGTGTACGGCTCGGAGGAGCTGGAGCTGGAGCAGTCCACGCTGATCGTGGCCGTGCTGCTGGTCCAGGTCCTGGCGGTGGTCGGGGCGCTGGCGATGGGCCGGCTGGCGGTCGCCTACGGGGCGAAGCGGACGATCCTCGGCTCGCTGGCGGCGTGGGGCCTGACGCTGGGGGCCGGGTACTTCCTCCCGGCCAGGACCCCGGTGTGGTTCTTCGCGCTCGCGGCGATGATCGGGCTGGTGCTCGGCGGCAGCCAGGCGCTGTCGCGCTCGCTGTTCTCGCACCTGGTCCCGGCGGGCAAGGAGGCGGAGTACTTCTCGGCGTACGAGATGAGCGACCGCGGGCTGAGCTGGGTGGGACCGCTGGTGTTCGGGCTCACGTACCAGGTCACGGGCAGCTACCGGGACGCGATCATCTCGCTGGTGGTCTTCTTCGCACTGGGTTTCGCACTGCTCGCGCGAGTGCCGGTGCGGCGCGCGGTGGAGGCGGCGGGCAATCCTGTTCCGGTGCGCGCCTGAGCCGGGATCCGTCCGGACTCGTGAACGAGATCCGAACGAATTTCGACGTTATGGCGATGGGCCGGTAGTGTACGCCTTTGGCCTGCCAGACGGACCGTTACTGCGCGTTCACAGAGTAGAGACGTTGGGTGACATCTGCTGCCAGATGTGACAAAACGGGCACTGGTGGGTACAACAAGGGGCGGCACGACGGGCGACGCATTGACCCGGAGCGGGAATCTATACCGCCGACCGGACGTTGACCGGATGACGACGACAGCGACACCTGTCCTGTGGGCGACAAGCCCGGGAGGCACGATTCATGAGTGAGCGAGCTCTCCGCGGTACGCGGCTCGTGGTTACCAGCTACGAGACGGACCGCGGCATCGATCTGGCCCCGCGCCAGGCGGTGGAGTACGCATGCCAGAACGGACATCGATTTGAGATGCCGTTCTCGGTTGAGGCAGAGATTCCGCCGGAGTGGGAGTGCAAGGCGTGCGGCGCCATGGCACTCCTGGTGGACGGGGACGGGCCCGAAGAGAAGAAGGGCAAGCCTGCGCGAACGCACTGGGACATGCTCATGGAGCGACGCACCCGCGAGGAACTGGAGGAGGTGCTGGCCGAACGGCTGGCGGTCCTGCGTTCCGGCGCCATGAACATCGCCGTGCATCCGCGGGACAGCCGCAAGTCCGCCTGACCCGCGGGCGCAGTAGAGCAAGAGCCGAGGGGCCCCGCCACTGACGTGGCGGGGCCCCTCGGCATGTGCGGGACGGCCCCGGCGGGGCGTCGGCCGCGTTACGGGGTGAGCGGCGGGCGGTGACCGGTGTCCGGGCCGGGCCGTCCGGCCGGGGAACCGTCCTCGCGGATCACCTCGCCCTGGACGACCTTGCCGTCGGGGAAGTGGATACGGGCCTGGGTGTAGGCGTCGCCGAAGCCGCCCGGGGTGCCGGAGGTCATCTTCCGCTCCAGCGTGCTCCCGGCACGGCGGGCGGCGAAGTCCCGTACCGGCGGGAGCAGCAGGAGCAGGCCGGCCGCGTCGGAGAGCAGGCCGGGCAGGATCAGCAGCAGCCCGGCCAGCATGGTCATGCCGTTGCCGGAGCCCTTGGCGGGCTGGGGGGCGGCGGGGGCCGCGCCGGACATCGCCTGTTCCTGCGCCTGCTGGAAGGTCCGCGTCAGGTTCTTGAAGGCCCGCCGCCCGGCGCGCTTGATCACCACCACGCCCAGCACCAGCCCGCCCGCGAGCAGCGCGGCCACGGTGAAGCCGCCGGCCGCGCCGGCGACCAGGCTGAGCAGCCAGATCTCCAGGATCAGCCAGGCGGCGACCGCCAGGGGCACGAAGGTGCGGGCGGCCGACCGCCGCCTCGGGGACATGGGGGACGTGGATGTGCCGGTCCTCAGCGAACCAGTTCCGGAACTCATACCACCCAGTGTGCCCGGGCCGGTGTAAAAGCGGCCTCAGCCGGAGGTACCGGGCACCCCCTAGGGGACGGCCCCGGGAAGGGGGCCCGCTCCCCGGCTACCGCCGGGAGGTACCCCCGGTGAGCCTGGCGAGGCGCTGCCCCAGGCCCCACTGGGTGACCCGCCAAAGGGCCTCGACCACGATGTCCTTGCTCATCTTGCTGTCGCCGAGCTCGCGCTCCACGAACGTGATGGGGACCTCCACCACCCGGAAGCCCTTGCGGACGGCGCGGCGGGCCAGGTCGACCTGGAAGCAGTAGCCGGCCGAGGCGACCTCGTCCAGGCCGAGCCCTTCCAGGGTCTCGCGGCGGAAGGCCCGGTAGCCGCCGGTGACGTCCCGGATCGGGACGTCCAGCATCAGGCGGGAGTAGGTGGAGCCGCCGCGGGAGAGGATCTCGCGGCTCTTGGGCCAGTTCACGACCCGGCCGCCCGGCACCCAGCGGGAGCCGAGGACCAGGTCCGCGCCGGCCAGCGCGGTGAGCAGGCGGGGCAGTTCCTCCGGCTGGTGCGAGCCGTCGGCGTCCATCTCGACCAGGACCCCGTAGCCGTTCTCCAGGCCCCAGGCGAAGCCCGCCAGGTAGGCGGCGCCCAGCCCCTCCTTGCCCTTGCGGTGCATGACGTGGACCTGGTCGTCGGCGGCCGCCAGCTCGTCGGCGAGCTTGCCGGTGCCGTCGGGGCTGTTGTCGTCCGCGACGAGGACGTGCGCCTCGGGGACGGCCGCACGGACCCGGCCCACGATCCGGCCGATGTTCTCCGCCTCGTTGTAGGTCGGAATGATCACCAGCGTGGTGCCGAGCGGCCCGAAGGTGCGCTGTCCGCCGTTGCTCACTGGTTCCCCTTGCGTGTCTTGCGTCGAATCGTCCCCGCGCGGGCCGTCTCTTCCGGCCCGTCACAGCAGGATGATTTTAGAACAGCGATCGGGGCCCGGCGGCCCTTCGGGCCGGACCGGGGTCCGCTGGCTGCGGGCCTCCGTGACCGTTGTCTACTGGACCGCCGGGGCCCGATCCGGTGCCACCGCCGCCCCGGCGAGACCTTCCCTCGCTCCCGAGGCTCGGGTGCACTGAGCGGACGGCTCCCTCCGGTCCGGCGTCCTGCCGGTGGACCCGGGCGAACCTATCCGGGCGGGGGCACCGGGACCGAACCGATGCCGGGTGGATCACCCCTGTGGCCGTACGAATACCTCCCGGCCGCCCACCACGGTCCGCAGGCACACGGGCAGCTCCCCGCCCGGGGTGAGGTCCGGCAGACCGGGGGTGCCGGAGCGCGGGTCGGTGGACCAGCGGGCCACCCGGTCGTCGGGGGCCTGGACCACCAGCTCGCCCGTCTGCCAGACGGCGTAGTCGGCGGGCGCGCCGGGCACGAGGATGCCCGCGTCGTCCCGGCCCAGCGCCCGCCAGCCGCCCCGGGTGTGGGCGGCGAAGGCGGCCCGTACGGAGATCCGGTGCTCGGGGGTGCGGTGGAAGGCGGCGGCGCGGACGGTGCCCCACGGGTCGAGCGGGGTCACCGGCGCGTCGGAGCCGAAGGCCAGGGGGACGCCGGCCTTCAGCATGGCGGCGTACGGGTTGAGGGTGCGGGCGCGCTCCGCGCCCAGCCGGTCGGCGTACATGCCGTCCTCGCCGCCCCAGGCGGCGTCGAAGGCGGGCTGCACGGAGGCGGTCAGGCCGAGCTCAGCGAAGGCGGCGATGGTCTCGGGGGTCATCATCTCGGCGTGCTCGACGCGGTGGCGGGCGGCCCGGATCCGGTCGAGGCCCACCTTCCCGGCGGCCGCGCGGACGCCCTCGACCACCGCGGCGACGGCGGCGTCGCCGATGGCGTGGAACCCGGCCTGGAGGCCGGCCTCGGTGCAGGCGGCCACGTGCGCCGCGACCTCGGCGGCGTCCAGGTAGCCGGTGCCGGTGTGGGCGGCGTCGGCGTACGGGGCGTGCAGGCAGGCGGTGTGGGAGCCGAGGGCGCCGTCCACGAAGAGGTCGCCGGCGGCGCCGACCGCGCCGAGTTCGCGGGCCAGGTCCAGGTCGCGGTCGGCCCAGTAGCCGTGGACGCGCGGGCCGGGGCGTTCGGCGGCCAGGGCCAGCAGGCCGGTGAAGTCCTCCGGGGAGGAGATCTCGGGCCC
Organism: Streptomyces katrae; assembly: GCF_002028425.1. Taxonomy (GTDB): domain Bacteria; phylum Actinomycetota; class Actinomycetes; order Streptomycetales; family Streptomycetaceae; genus Streptomyces; species Streptomyces katrae_A. The sequence goes on from NZ_CP020042.1 coordinate 1,449,809, forward strand.
GCCGCATTCGTGCACGGAGCCGATGCCGAGGGAGGCGGCCCGGTCGAGGGCGGCCCGCTGGGCCTCGGCGCGCTGGGCGGGGGTGAGGGCGGCCAGCGCGGCGCGGCGGACGGCGTGGTGGTCGTCCTTGGTGAGCGGCTCGTCGTCGCCGTGCGGGTGGACGCCGGGGACCAGCTCCAGGAGGGCCGTGGTGACCACCGCCGAGTGGACGTCGACGCGGCTCAGGTAGAGCGGGCGGCCGCCGGTGGCCTCGTCGAGCTCGGAGCGGCGCGGCGCGCGGCGCTCGGGCCAGCGGGCGGCGTCCCAGCCGTGGCCGAGGAGCACCCGGTCGGCGGGGCGGCGGGCGGCGTACGCCCGGACGAGGTCCAGGGCCTCGGTGAGGGAGCGGGCGGCGGTGAGGTCGAGGCCGGTGAGGGCGAGGCCGGTGGAGGTCGCGTGGACGTGCGCGTCGGTGAAGGCGGGGGTGACGAGCGCTCCGCCGAGGTCGACGACCTCGTCCACGCCCTGTGCGAAGGCGTCGGCGGCGCCTTCGGAGCCGACCCAGGCGATGTGGCCGCGCTCGACGACCATCGCCGTCGCGAAGGGGTCGGCGGGGCTGTGCACCTCGCCTCCGCGCAGGAGGACGGTGCGGGTGGGGGTGGCGGTGCCGTCAGTCATGGTCACCAGTTTCGCCCCTGCGGGGGGCGGGATCTTCCCCGCCCCGTCCTTCCGTCCTTCCCAGGGGCTCCGCCCCGGACCCCGCGCCTCGAACGCGGGCGGGGCTACACGCGGGGTGGACGGGCCTCGTAGGGGGTGCTGAGGACCACTGTGGTGCGGGTGGAGACGTGGGCCAGGGCGCGGAGGCGGCCCAGGAGGTCTTCCAGTTCCAGCGGGGTGGCCACGCGGACCTTGAGGATGTAGTTCTCGTCGCCCGCGACGCTGTGGCAGGCCTCGATCTCGGGTACGCCCGCCAGCCGCTCCGCGATGTCGTCCGGCGCGCTCGGGTCGAACGGCTTGACCGAGATGAAGGCCGTGAGGGGGAGCCCGACGGCCTCGGGGTCGACCACGGCCGCGTAGCCGCGGATGACGCCGCGCTGTTCCAGGCGGCGTACTCGCTGGTGGACGGCCGACGTGGACAGTCCGGTGGCCTTGCCCAGGTCCGTGTAGCTCATCCGCCCGTCCCGCACGAGCAGATCCACGATCTGGCGGTCCAGCTCCTCCATTGCGCTCATAGCCGCTCAACCTAAGGCCCAGGAGCGCTCCAGGCACAGCGGTGTCCACGCAGAAGTGGCACCTGCGGCGGGCATGTGACCAAAGCCACAGACATGTACGGGCGTACAACCCGCTCTCGTGGTTACCCGTGCCGCCTGGCGGGAAGTGCTCCGTGTGGCCGTGGCCGAAGAACCTGCCCGCCCGGCCCACCCAAGGGGGAGTACATCCATGCTGAACACCAAGCGCGCCGGTCGCACCGAACCGGAGCCCCTGGAACCGCTCGCCGCCGAGTACGCGGAGGACGACGACTACCTCGAACCCGGCGACGCCGGGGGTTTCGAGATCCACCACGCGATCTGCCCCGACTGCGGGCAGTCGATCGCCCTCGTCGCGGACGAGGAGCAGCTGCCGGAGCACGCCCTGTGCCTGACCCCGTGGAACCCGTTCGGGCTCACGGTGTGCGCGGGTACGGGCCGGCCGGTTTCGGACGCGCTGGCGTCGGTGGGGCTGCTCCAGCCGGAGCACTCGCAGCAGCCGGAGCTCGAGGCGGTCGTGCACCTCACGCTGCCGCAGGGCCTGGACTGGCGGACGCAGCCCTTCTCGCACGTCGGCGGTCCAGGCTCGCGTCCCGTGCGGCCGGCGGCGGCCCCGCTGCCGCAGAAGCGCCAGCACGCGCAGGCCGCCTGACCTGCGCTACCAGTAGGTTCCCTGCACCATGGCGGCCAGGGCGGCATGGTGCAGGATCAGGCCGTCCGGGTCGGCCGGGACCTCGACCTCCCCGAAGTACGCCTGCCGGTAGGCGATCCGCAGCATCACGATGCCGTGGCGCAGGGCGGCGTAGAGGGTGTGGAACTCCATGTCCCGCGGGGTGTGGCCGGTGAGTTCGGCGTAGCGGCGTTCCAGGTCCTCCCGGCGCAGGAAGTCGGGCAGGCCGGGCTGGCCGAAGCCCACGGTCAGGTCCTGGAAGAAGCGGTGCAGGTAGACGGTCCAGCCGAGGTCGACCTCGCGCGGGGCGTAGGCGGCCATTTCCCAGTCGAGGACCGCCGCCGGCCGGAAGCCGTCGTAGACGACGTTGCCGATGCGGGCGTCGCCCCAGTTCAGGACGGGCTCGCCCTCGTCGGCGGGCCAGAGTTCCTCCAGCCGGTCGAAGGCCCGCTCCAGGAGGGGCGAGGGGGACAGGCCCTCGACCACCCAGGCGTAGTAGGCGCGCTGCGCGTCGACGTGGCGGCGCAGCGGGCTGCCCTCGCCCGGCGGGAGCAGGAACGCGGCCTCCTTCGCCGGGAACTGGTCGTGCAGGCGGGCGAGGAGGGAGATGCTCGCCTCCTGGAGGTCGGCGCGCTCGGCGTCGGTCGCCGAGTGCAGCCAGTTGCCCTCGTAGGTGTAGGGCATGACGTCGGGCGGTACGCGGCCCTCGGCGCGGGCCATCACGAAGAACGGCGAGCCCAGCGGGGCGGGGTCCTCCTCCAGCCAGAGCACGCGCGGGACGGGGAGGTCGGTGTGCTCGGCGACCAGGGCCATCACGCGGTGCTGGCGGGGCATGTCGTAGGAGGGGAAGACGGTGTAGGCGGCCGGGTCGGCGGCCAGGCGCAGGGCGCAGCGGCGGACGGGGGCGTCGGGGTGCTCGATGTCGAAGAGCAGGGTCTCGCTGGACATGCCGTTGGAGCCGGGCACGGAGGTGCCGGTGACCTCGGCGCCGGGGAGCCGGCGGTCGAGCCAGGCCGCGAGGCGGCGGCCCAGTTCCTCGGGCTCACGGGTGGAGGTGCGGGGGCGTGGTGCCGTCATATCGGACTCCTCTCCGGATCGGGGCTGGTCAGGGGGCTACCGAGGTGTAGTCGGCGAAGCCGCTGGGGTCGTGGCGGCCGAAGCTGCCGTGTTCGAAGATCCCGAAGCCGGTGCGGCCGTCGAGGGTGAAGCGGGCCGAGTGGTCGGTGACCCCGAAGGCGGCCATGGGGTGGGCGCCGGGGTCGGAGAGGTCGTAGGCGCGGCGGTCGGTCCAGCCGCGGCCCTGCCAGCTGCCGTGCTGCCAGTCGGCGGCGGGCGGGTAGCCGGCTCCGACGGCGAGGGGGGAGGAGTTCAGGATCTCCACGCCGAGTTCGAGGGGTTTGCGCGAGGGGTCGGTGAGGTGGACGACGGCCCGCTCGGGGTGGCGGCTGCCGGGGCGGTAGCGGATCTCGGTGTGGGGCCAGCCCAGCTGGACGTCGTGGCGGCCGCTGTCCTCGGGGAAGACCTGTACGGCCTCGCTCAGGGTGCGGTGCCCGTCGGCGTCCTCCTGGGCGATGACCATGACGAAGCGGTCCTCGAAGCGGACGGGGATCCAGAGCCAGTGGAAGCCCTCCGGCCGCATCTCCTCGGCGGCGCGGCCGCCGTCCTCGCCGGGTATCGGGCGCACCCCCCAGCTGCGGTCGCGGGTGCCGGTCCACTCCCCCGGGGTGAGGGTGAACTGCTGTCCGCGGGCCCGGATGGTGCCGGTGACGTTTCCGGCCTGGACGAACCGGCGGCCCTCCAGCATGAGGCGGTCGCCGCGCCGCTGGATGTGGTGGGGCTCCCAGACGGCGGGGAACTCGGCGGTCCAGGTGATCTCGTACGAGAGTCCGTGCGGATCCGCCGGGTCGGGGTCGCAGCGCAGGGTGAGGCGCCGCAGCGGGACGTCGACGGTGATCGACAGGGGGCCGACGGAGAGGTTCATCCGGTCGTCGGTGAGGGCGTCGGAGGCGCGGACGGCGAGGAGCTCGTCGCCGAGGCGCAGGGTGGCGTAGGCGTCGATGACGCCGGCGTTGGGGTAGACGCCGAGGCCGAGGATGAGGACGGCGCGTCCGGCGTGGTCGAAGACGTGGAAGATGCAGCGGTCGTAGGCGTTGCGGTCGCCCGTGACCAGGTGCTTCATCGACAGCGGGGCCTGGTGGACGGGGTACTCGTCGAGGGGCACGGGACGGTCGGCGGGCATGGCGAACCTCCTGGGCGCGCGGACGGCCGGCGCGGCGCCGGCCGAGCGGATATGACGGTACGTCAGATCTCGTGTGCGCGACCAGAGTCGTGGCACATCCTGACAGCCCGGCACTCCTGGCCACGGCCCGCGCCCCGGCTCCTCGCGGCGCACCGCCGGGCCCCCCGGGGGGGGCGCGTGGGGCGCGGCGGCCGCGCGCGTGGGAAGGCTCGAACGGATGGGCGCGGGCGGGGAGGGGTTACCCGTGCTCCGGGTCCCGCGTTGGCCGTGCATGACCACCCTCGAGACGCCCGCGCCGAGAGCGGGACGCCGGCGGCGCCCCACTCCGCCGGGATACGAAGAACCGGGTTACGAAGAATCGGTTCAGCAGGCCGTCGCGCACCCCGTGCACGAGCAGTCCCGGCCGGGGCCGCAGGGGTACCGGGGCCAGCCCGACCCGCCGATCTACACCGCCCTGCTCGCCCGCTGGGCCGCCGACGGCCGGACCCTGCCGGGCCGGCGCGACCCGGACTGGTCCCGGATCGCGTCCTCCCCGATCTGGCCCTCCGGCCCCCTCTACGGCGGCTGACCGGCCGTGCGGCCCCTCCCCGGGGGCGGCCGGCGTACCGGAGGTGCGGTGCGCGGCGGGACGGGGGCCGGGCCGGCGGGTGGACCGGCGCGGCCCCCGCCGTCGTCAGCGGGTCTCGGGGCCGGCCAGGTGGCGGGCGATGACCATGCGCTGGATCTGGTTCGTGCCCTCCACGATCTGGAGCACCTTCGCCTCGCGCATCAGGCGCTCGACGGGGAAGTCCGCGGTGTAGCCGTAGCCGCCGAGGATCTGCACCGCGTCCGTGGTGACGGCCATCGCCGCGTCCGTGCAGAACAGCTTGGCCATCGCGGCCTGCCGGGAGAACGGCTTGCCCGCGTCGCGCAGCCGGGCGGCCGCGAGGTAGAGGGCCCGGCCCGCCTCGATCTTGGTGGCCATGTCGGCCAGCATGAAGCGCAGCCCCTGGAAGTCGGCGATGGGGTGCCCGAACTGCTTGCGGCCGAGCGCGTACGAGACGGCCTCGTCGAGGGCGGCCTGGGCCACGCCGATGGCGCAGGCGGCGATCCCGAGCCGGCCCGCGTCCAGGGCGGCCAGCGCGATGGTGAAGCCCTGCCCCTCGTCGCCGATCCGCCGGGAGTCGGGGACGCGCACGCCGTCGAAGTGCAGCTGGGCGGTGGGCGAGCCCTTCATGCCCATCTTCTTCTCGGGGACGGCGGCCGTCAGGCCCTCCGCGTCACCGGGCACCAGGAAGGCCGTGATGCCCTTGGGGCCGGGGGCGCCGGTGCGGGCGAGGACGGTGTAGAAGTCGGCGACCCCGCCGTGGGTGATCCAGGCCTTGGTGCCGGTGATCACCCAGTCGTCGCCGTCGCGGACCGCCTTGGTGGTGAGCGAGGCGGCGTCCGAGCCGGAGGCCGGCTCGGAGAGGCAGTAGGCGCCGAGCAGACCGCCGCCGAGCATGTCGGGCAGGTGGGCGGCGCGCTGCTCCTTGGTGCCGTATCCGGCCAGGCCGTGGCAGGCCAGGGAGTGCACGCTGACGCCGAGGCCGACGGTCAGGCGGGCGGCCGCCAGCTCCTCCAGGACCTGGAGGTAGACCTCGTAGGGCTGGTCGCCGCCGCCGAACTCGCCCGCGTACGGCAGGCCCAGCAGCCCGGACTCGGAGAGGAGGGTGAAGACCTCGCGGGGGAAGCGCCCGGCGTCCTCCTCCTCGGCGGCCCTGGGGCGGACCTCCCGCTGGGCGATCTCGCGTACGAGCGCGAGGAGGTCCCGGGACTCCTCGGTGGGCAGCTGACGGTCCACCGGCTGCGGGGCGCGGTCGGTCATGGCGGCGCTCTCCTCCCTCGTCGGGCACGGCGGCGACGCGTGAGGTGTGGTACGCGCCGCCGGATCTCGGTGCTTACACAGCCGATGCTGCCCTCCCGGGTCGCGGGAGGGCTCGAACAGCGGCTGCGGCGGCTTGAGTATGCCCGATCAGGCGCTTTACGTCACCGGTACAGGATCGCCATGATCATCCGGGGTGCTCGAAGCCTCCTCGGGAGCCACCGGAGGAGCGGGGCATTCGGGGACGAGCTCCTCGATCACGGTGAGCGTCGCGCGCAGCTGGCGTACGAGGAGGCCCGCGACGGCGGCCCGGTCGGGCCGGTCCCCGGCGTCCGGGGTGGCGGTCCAGTCGAGGGTGGTGCCCTCCACCCCGGAGAGCCAGCCGGCCAGGGCGAGCCGGGCGAGCGGCGGAACGGTCCGTCGGCCGTAGGCTCCCTCGGCGATGGCGGCCAGGAGCTCCTCGCGCACCGCGTCGCGTATCGCCAGCACCTCGGCGTCGGAGCCGACCCCGCCGGTGACGATCGTGCGGTAGGCGGCCCGGTGGTGCTCGGCGTAGTGGAGGTAGCCGTCGACGGTGCGGCGCAGCCGTTCGGCGCCGGACAGTTCGGGCTCCCCGGTGGCGCGGGCGACGAGCTGGGCCACCGAGTCCTCGACGATGGCGAGGTAGTAGCCGCGTTTGCTCGTGAAGTAGTAGTAGACGAGCCCCTTGGCGACGCCCGCGTGCTGGGCTATGTCATCCATGGAGAGGGCGTCGTAGGAGGTTTCGGCGAACAACTTCCGCCCGACCGCTATGAGTTCGGCCCTGCGGGCCTGCGATCGGCCGGTCGCACCGCGTTGTTGACTCTTATTCAAATCCAGCCCCAGCCTCGAAGCTCCGAACCGTCCGCCACAGGATTTCCCGCAGTGTACGGGAGTGATCGCCGTGGGCAAGGACGGCAGGAGGCCCGCCGGAGGCCGGGCCTACAGCCAGCCGAGCTGCGTGACGAACATGGCCACGACGACCACCAGCGTCCAGCCGAGCACGTGCTCCAGCCAGGCGGAGTCCTTGGGGCCGCCGGTGCCGACGAGGCGGCGGGCGCGGGCGGTGAGGGCGGCGGCGTGTGCGGTCATGCCGTCCAATGTGCCAGCGTTCGCGGCATTCACGGTATATGGCGAGGGTCACAGGGGCCCCGGCCGCCTCCGGGGTGCGGAGGCGGCCGGGGCCCAGGGGTGAGCGGGACGCGCGGTCCGGCCGGTGGCCGTACCGGGCGCCGGATCAGGTGGTCGTGCGCGGGCGTCCGCCGATGGCCACCATGGCCAGGCCGAGGCACAGGGCGACCGCGCCGGTGATGACGTTGCTGACGATGCTGCGTGTGGTGTCCATCGCGCCGGCCATGACCCAGGGGGCCACGATGGTCCACGCACCGATCGCGACCGCGGTCCAGGCCATCGCGTGCGTCCGTTCGTACGCCGATCCCAGGCCGCCCATGCACAGGCAGAAGGCCGCGCCGGCGATGAGGTTGTTGATGGCCAGCGGGCTCAGCGCGCTGAACCCGGCGATCCATGCCGAAGCCGCCAGGTAGAGGCCCGTGATCAGGGCCAGTGCCTCCACGGCCTGCGCGGCGGGCGTGGCCGTCACCCGCTCGAACCGAGTCCGCATTTCGGCAAGGTCCGGGTGATGTTCGATGCTCGAATGGGTGGTCATGGTGGGCTGCCTCCTGTGAGAAGCCTTATATGGCCCTTATGCCCAGAATCAGACGGTTAAGCCATCCGAGGGGCTGGATCTTCCGGGCATTTCCCTCCTCACAGCACCCCCACCTGACGCAGCGCCGCGATCTGGGCCGCCGACGGCCGGGCGGGGGCGTAGAGGTAGCAGACCCCGCCGCTGCCGGAGACGGTCTTGCCCTCGGCGTTGTGGCGCTTGGTGCGCAGCCAGACGTTCTCCCACTCGCGGCGCTTGTAGACGCGGCGGACGGAGGCGTTGTCGGCCGAGTTCGGGTCGTTGGCGATGACGTCCCCGGCGGCGGTGAAGCCGATCACGGTCATCAGGTGGCCCGCGGTGCCGTAGCCCGCGCCGGTCAGCTCCTCGCGGAGGAAGGACTGGGAGGTGATGGCCGGGATGCCGGCCGCGACGAGGGTCTCCAGGTCGGTGAGGGAGCCGAGCCGGGTGACGACGCCGGCCAGGTCGCGGTAGGTGGCGGCGTAGGCGGCGTTGAACGGCCAGTTGCCGCAGCCCTTGTAGGCGGCGTCGTAGGTGGAGCGGGCCGCGTGGCAGACCTGGGGGTCGGCGTACTCGGGGTCGACCCAGGCCAGGGAGGCGGCACTGGGCTTGCGGCCCCAGTACTCGATGATCATCTGGGAGGAGGTGGGGCTGCACCAGGCCTCGCCGCCGTTGTCGTACTGGGGGTACTGGCCGGTGTGCACCTCCTGGGAGTAGCGCGGGACCTTCAGCTCGTGGGCCCGGCCGGAGGGGGCGGCGGCCGGGACGGTGAACCGGTCCGGGACGGCGGAGGCCATCGCCCCGGCCAGCCAGACGGTGGGCCCTGCGGCGGTGCCGGGCTTGCGGTAGAGGGTGAGCCGCAGCTGCCAGTGCGTGATCCGCACCCCGGCCGCCGCGGCCGGGCCGTCGACGGCGAGGGTGTCGGTCCAGACGGTGGTCCGGCCGTCGGTCTGTCCGTCGACGGAGGTACGGCGGATGTCGCCGTCACCGGCCGCCCAGCGGCCCATCACGTACCAGGGGCCGGTGGTGCCGTCCGGGTAGGTGACGCGCAGCTCGGTCTGGATCCAGCTGCCGGCCGGGGTGCGGGCGTTCCAGGAGGCGATGGCCTCCGTGGCGGGGACGGCCGAGCGGTGCAGCGGGGAGGTCCAGGTGGCGTACTCCCAGGAGGACTTCCGGTGGGTGTGCGGGTCGGTGTACTCGGTGCGGCCGGCCGGGGTCCTGATCTCCAGGCCGGGGCGGGGGCCGTCGACGGCGGTGGTGCCCTGGTGGGTGCCGGCCTGCCAGTGCGCGTGCGCGTACCAGAACCGGTTGTCCACGGTCGGGCCGGCGGCGGCCCCGTCCGGCTGGGGCTGGGGCTGGGGCTGGGGCTGCGCCGCCGGGCCGGGGGCCGCGGCGGCCCGGCCGGCGGTGGGCAGGGTGGCCGCGGTCGCGGCGGCGAGGGCGACGGCCAGGAGGGCGCGGCGGGGTGTGGGTGCGGTCATCGGCGTGGCCCCCAGGGGTCGTTGGTTCCGGTGGATCGGACGCGTCCACCTTTCCAGTTCCCGGGGGCGGGGCGGCGAAGCCGGCGTTCCGTGTCGGGCCCGTGATGCCGCTGCGCGGTGCGGCTCGGCCCCTGACCCCGCGCCTCAAACGCCGGCGGGGCTGAAAGACCCCCGGGGGCTTCGCCCCGGACCCCGTATGTGCGCTCCGCGCCCGGCCGCCCGCGGACAGCTGCCGGGCCGGGCCGCAATCCAGCGGGGGCCCGAGGGCAGGGGCCCGGAAAGAGGTCCGGGGCAGAGCCCCCCGGAACGGGGCCCGGGGCAGAGGCCCCAGGGAACGGGGCCCGGGGCGAAGCCCCCGGAACGGGGCCCGGGGCGGAGCCCCCAGGGAACGGGGCCCGGGGCGGAGCCCCCGGAACGGGGTCCGGGGCGGAGGCCCCGGGGAACGGGGGAAGGGCGGGGCGGGGAGCGGCTCCGCGCAGCGGCGTAGGGGCGGGACAGGCCCTTGGGCCTGTCGTCAAAGTCCCGTCGTCGCCCGGAGGGCGGCCCCGCGGCGTCTGGTGCGTGCTCCCGGTGCGCCGGGGGCACGGCCTCGTACTGGACGTACTCGGCCGTGCTCCCGGTGCGGCGAGAGTGCGTGCCAGACGCCGCGGGGCAGACGGGACTTTGACGACAGGCCCTAGGCTGGGCGGGTGGAAGGAACCGCGTCACTCGAACCGCTCGCGCACGAGCTCGCCGCTCTCCCGCCCTCCCTCGGCCCCGTCCGGGTGATCGGGGTCGACGGGCACGCCGGCAGCGGCAAGAGCACCTTCGCCGGCCGCCTCGCCGAGGCGCTCGGCGGGGCGCCCGTGCTGCACCTGGACGACGTGGCCAGCCATGCGGAGCTGTTCGGCTGGTGGGAGCGGCTGCGTACGCAGGTCGTGGAGCCGCTCGCCGCCGGGCGCCCCGCGCGCTGGGCCCCGTACGACTGGGACCGGCGCCGCTTCGGGCCCGAGCAGGTGCTGGAGCCCGCCCCGGTGCTGCTGGTCGAGGGGGTCGGGGCCGGGCGGCGGGCGCTGCGGCCGTACCTGGCGCGGCTGCTGTGGATGGAGACGCCCCGTGAGACCTCCTGGGGGCGGGGACGGGAACGGGACGGGCGCGAACTCTCCGCCTTCTGGGACGGATGGGAGCGCGCCGAGCTCGCGCACTTCTCGGACGACCCTTCGCGCCCCTTCGCGCACACCTTGGTGCGCCAGAGCGGTACGGGATACGAGTGGACTTCCGGGGTTTCTGCGACCCCCGGAACGCCCCTCGCGCTCACCGAACGTGACGGACTCCCCCAGGCCTGAGCCCTCCCGCGCGACGGAGGCACCAGGGCTTCCCCGAGCCGCTTGACCCGGGCCCGGATGCGGCCTTACGTTCTGAATGCGCGGTCTGTGAAGGCCGCCGCGGACACGAAGCCCCCGGTTGTTCCCCCGTGATCGGGGGCTTCGTTCTGCCCGGAGCAGGTTCCGGCCGGGCGTGGGGCGCGCCTCTCCGCCCACCGACGTTCACCCTGAGTCACCTCACGCTTCCGGGGGATACCCCCGACCCGTGTCCACCGCACCCTGGGTAAGGTGCGTCACCGCAGGTACGATGCAGCCCTGATTTCATCGGCCGGGTGGACGACTCGCGCGCTCGGCGCGCGGGTTGCCGCGTGCAACGGGCAGGCTTGTGGGGGACGTGATGGACTTCGGCATGCCGGGCAGCGCACACGCCCCGGCCGAACTCGCCTGGCTGCGCGGGGTCGACGCCTGCACCATGGGCGCCTACCCGCAGGCCGAGGAGGAGTTCCGCACGGCCGTCGGCCTGGATCCCGCCATGGCCGACGCCTGGCTGGGGCTGCACGCGCTGCGCGTGGACACCACCAACGCGTTACTGCGCATGTACGCCCACCGCGACCGCTTCGGCGAGCAGCGCACCCGCCACCGCCGGACCCTGAACTCCTGGTACTGGCTCGGCTGGTGGGTGCAACCGGTGCTGGAGAGCCGGCGCGACCTGCTGCTGGCCCACGCCTCCCACTGGCTGGACGGCCGCCACGTCCCCGAGCTGGACCAGGCCCTGGCCGCGCTGCCCCCGGTGGACACCGACCCGCAGGTCCGGTTCCTGCACGCCTGCCGGGCGTACCTGGTCAAGGACTGGGAGCAGCTCGTACGGCACACCGAGCCGCTGGTCCACGACCCGCTGCTGGGCATCGAGGCGGGGCTCTTCGGCGGGATGGCCCGGGTCCGGCTGGAGATGTACGGGCAGGCGGAGCCGATGCTGTCGGCGGCGCTGATGCGCTGCCGCAGCGAGCAGCCCCAGCGCAAGGAGCTGCGGTACTGGCTGGCGCGGGCCCGCGAGGGCACGGGGCGCAGCGCGGCGGCGCTGCCGCTGTACCGGGCCGTGCACCGGGTGGACCCGGCGTTCATGGACACGGCGGCGCGGCTGACGGCCATCGAGGACAGCACCGACCCCGACGACATGGCCGGGATGGCGGACGCCGCCGGGTACGCCGGGTACGGGGGGCACCTGTCCGAGGGCTTCGCCGGGCACGGGCTCTCCCCGGCCGGCGGGGACTACACGGCGGTGGCGCTGGGCGGCGGAGGGGGGCCGGTGCAGGACGTGGCCCCGGACGGGCAGGTGGACGCCGATCCCCCGACGCCCGGGGAGCCGCCGGACCCCCGCTTCGGGCCGTCGGCCGGGACGGGCCGGCTGGAGGGCGTACGGCACAAGGTGACCCTCCCCGCTCAGGGCGCCCCCGCCGGGCTGCCCGCCGGTCCGGCGGATCCGCAGGCGCTGGCACAGGCCCTGGCGGAGCTGGAGCGGATGGTGGGGCTGGAGCCGGTGAAGCGGCAGGTGAAGGCCCTCTCGGCGCAGCTGCACATGGCCCGGCTGCGGGCCGCGCAGGGGCTCCCGGTGCAGCCGCCGAAGCGGCACTTCGTCTTCTCGGGGCCCTCGGGGACGGGCAAGACCACGGTGGCGCGGATCCTGGGGCGGGTCTTCTACGCGCTGGGGCTGCTGGGCGGGGACCATCTGGTGGAGGCGCAACGGGCCGATCTGGTGGGCGAGTTCCTGGGGCAGACGGCGGTCAAGGCGAACGAGCTGATCGACTCGGCGATCGGCGGGGTGCTGTTCGTGGACGAGGCGTACAGCCTGTCCAACTCCGGCTACAGCAAGGGCGACGCGTACGGGGACGAGGCCCTGCAGGTGCTGCTCAAGCGCGCCGAGGACAACCGGGACCACCTGGTGGTCATCCTGGCGGGCTATCCGGCGGGCATGGACCGGCTGCTGGCGGCCAATCCGGGGCTGTCCTCGCGGTTCACGACCAGGGTGGACTTCCCCAGCTACCGGCCGGCGGAACTGACCGCGATCGGCGGGGTGCTGGCCGACGCGAACGGGGACCGCTGGGACGAGGAGGCGCTGGAGGAACTGCGCAGCATCAGCGGGCACGTGGTGGAGCAGGGCTGGATCGACGAGCTCGGCAACGGGCGGTTCCTGCGCACCCTGTACGAGAAGAGCTGCGCCTACCGGGACCTGCGGCTGGCGGGCTTCGCCGGGGAGCCCTCGCGCGACGACCTGGCGACGCTGCGGCTGGCGGACCTGATGCAGGCGTACGGCGAGGTGCTGTCGGGGCGGGGGCCGCAGGAGCGGCCGGAGCCGCCGGCGGTGTAGCCCGGCCGGCCGTCAGGGGGCCGGCGGGCCCGCGCGGACGACGGCCTGGTCCCCGCGGGGGCCGAAGAGGTGCAGGACCTCTGCGGCTCCGCCGTCGGCCGGGCCGAACCAGTGGGGACGGGCGGTGTCGAACTCGGCGGCCTCGCCGGGGTGGAGGACGAACTCCTCGTCGTCGAGGAGCAGGCGCACCCGGCCCGCGAGGACGTAGAACCACTCGTGGCCCTCGTGGGTGACCTGCTTCGGCTCGCGCGGGGTCAGTACCTGCTTGAACACCTGGATCCGGCCCGGGTAGCGGGTCAGGGGCACGATGACGCGGCCGTGCTTGCGCAGGGGCTCCAGGTGGACCCGGGGATCACCGGTGGCCGGGGCGCCGACGAGCTGGTCGAGGGCGACGCGGTGGGTGCGGGCGAGGGGGATGAGCAGTTCGAGGGTGGGGCGGCGTTTGCCGGACTCCAGGCGGGAGAGGGTGCTCACCGAGATCCCCGTGGTGGCGGCCAGGGCCTCCAGGGTGAGGCCGCGGTCGTGGCGGAGCCGGCGGAGGCGGGGGCCGATGGCGTCGAGTACCTGTTCCGTTTCCGGGTCCACGGGACCATTGTGCCGTCCGCCGTCCGCCGGGTGCCGGGTGCCGGGTGCCGGGTGCGGCTGGGCGGGCCAGTGCGCGGGGCCTCTCCCCGGCCCGCCCTGCCTCCGTTCCTCCCCCGGCTACCTCCCCCAGACTCCGTCCGGGGGACCCCCAGAGGTGCCCCCAGGGGCTCCGCCCCGGACCCCCGCGCCTCGAGCGCCGGCGAGGCCGGATTCAGGGCGTCAGGGCTCCCGCGCGGCGGCGGGGCGGGACGCGGTGGGCGGGGTCGCGGACCTCGCCCACCAGCATTTCCAGGACGTCCTCCAGGGCCACCAGGCCCAGGACCCGGCCGGACGTGTCGGCGACCTGGGCCAGGTGGGTGGCGTCGCGCCGCATGACGCTGAGGGCGTCGTCCAGCGGGAGCGTCGAGCACAGGGTGGTCATCCGGCGCCACACCCGCTGCGGGACGGCCCGCTCCCGGTCCTCCAGGTCCAGGACGTCCTTGACGTGGAGGTAGCCCATGAACGCGCCGCTGTCCGAGCGGACCGGGAAGCGCGAGTAGCCGGTGCGCACGGTCAGCTGTTCGATCTGGCGCGGGGTGACGGCCGGGCCGACGGTGACGAGCCGGCCCGGGGCCAGCAGGACGTCGGTGACCGGGCGGCTGCCCAGCTCCAGTGCGTCCTCCAGGCGTTCCTGTTCGACCGGTTCGAGGAGCCCGGCCTGCCGGGAGTCCTGCACCAGGCGGCCGAGCTGGGCGCTGGTGTAGACGGCCTCCACCTCGTCCTTGGGCTCCACCTTGAACAGCCGCAGCACGAACGCGGCACAGGCCCCCAGGGCGGTGGTGACCGGCCCGCAGAGGCGGGCGAAGGCCACCAGGCCGGGGCTGAACCACAGGGCGGTCTTCTCGGGGGCGGCCATGGCGAGGTTCTTGGGGACCATCTCGCCGATGACCAGGTGGAGGAAGACCACCGCCGCCAGCGCGACGGCGTAGCCCAGCGGGTGGACCAGGCCCTCGGGCACGTGGACCGCCTCGAAGACGGGCTCCAGCAGCCGGGCCACGGTGGGCTCGGCGACCGCGCCGAGGGTGAGCGAGCACAGGGTGATGCCGAACTGGGCGGCCGCCATCATCCGGGGCAGGTTCTCCAGGCCGTACAGCACCTGGCGGGCCCGCTTGGAGCCGGCCGCCAGGGGCTCGATCTGGCTGCGGCGCACGGAGACGAGCGCGAACTCGGCGCCGACGAAGAAACCGTTGGCCAGGACAAGGAGCAGGGCGAAGAGCAGCTGGAGGGCGTTCACCGGGCGGCGCCTTCCAGCTCGGCCCGCTGCCGCCCGGCGGCGCGGGCGGGCTGCGGGACGGCCTCGGCCACGGCCTGCGGCACCGCCGTCAGGCGGACCAGCCGGACCCGTTCGGCCCGGTTGCGCCGGACCTGACGGACGGACAGCTTCCAGCCGGGCAGCTCGGCCCGGTCCCCGGGGGCGGGGATCCGGCCCAGGAGGTCGGCGACGAGACCGGCGACGGTCTCGTACGGGCCCTCGGGCACCTCCAGGCCTATGCGGCGCAGGGTGTGCACGCGGCAGCTGCCGTCGGCCTCCCAGGAGGGGCGGCCGTCCTCGGCGGTCACGGCCGCCAGTTCGTGGCTGTCGTCCTCGGCGAGGTCGTGCTCGTCGCGGACCTCGCCGACGAGTTCCTCCACGATGTCCTCCAGGGTGACCACACCGGCGGTGCCGCCGTACTCGTCGACGACCACGGCCATCGGCTGTTCGCTGCGCAGCCGCTCCAGCAGCGGCTGGACCGGCAGGGAGCCGGGGACCAGCAGCGGGGCGACGCAGATCCGGCCGACGGTCGTACGGGCGCGCTCGGACTCGCGCACGGCGAGGGCGTCCTTGAGGTGGACGACCCCGGTGATCTCGTCGATGCGCTCGCGGTAGACCGGGAAGCGGGACAGGCCGGTGGCACGGGTCAGGTTCAGCACGTCGGCCGCGGTGGCCGAGTCCTGGAGGGCGCTGACCTTCACCCGGGGGGTCATGACGTGCTGGGCGGTGAGCTCGCCCAGCGAGAGGGTCCGGACGAAGAGGTCGGCGGTGTCCTGTTCGAGGGCGCCGGCCTGGGCCGAATGGCGGACCAGGGAGACCAGCTCGCCGGGGGTGCGGGCGGAGGCCATCTCCTCGGCGGGTTCGACGCCGAGCGCTCGCACGAGGCGGTTGGCGACGGCGTTGAGGCCGGAGATGACGGGCCGCAGGGCCCGGGAGAAGGCCTGCTGCGGGCCGGCCACGAAGCGGGCGACCTGGAGCGGCTTGGAGACGGCCCAGTTCTTCGGGACGAGCTCGCCGACGACCATCTGGACGGCGGAGGCGAGCAGCATGCCGATGAGGACGGCGGCTCCGGGGACGGCCCCGTCGGGCAGGCCGGTCGCGGCGAGCGGCTTCGACAGCAGCGAGGCGAGGGCCGGTTCGGCGAGCATGCCGACGACGAGGGAGGTGATGGTGATGCCGAGCTGGGTGCCGGAGAGCTGGAAGGACAGCTCCCGCAGGGCTTCGACCACCGTGCGGGCACGGCGGTCACCGTCGGCTGCGGCCCGTTCGGCCTCGGGCTTCTCCACCGTGACGAGGCCGAACTCGGCCGCCACGAAGAAACCGTTGGCGAGGATCAGGGCGAATGCCGCCACGAGCAGCAGTAGCGGGATGGTCATGCCGCCGCCTCCACGGGGAGGGCGGCGCGGGTACTACCGGACGATCCGTCCATTGCTGGAGGGAGTCACTCCTCTGGTCGCAGGTGCCCACGGGCCACGGGGTCCCGGGGCGGGTGGGTGGGCGCTGTGGTGCGCCGCCCCACCAGGGTAGTCATTGAGATCGCCGCCGCAATGGGACGCAGCGGGCGGGTGCGTGTGCGCCGGGCTCAGCGGCCGGCGGCGCCGGTCCCGTGGGCCTCGGCGAGGGCGCGCAGGGCGCGGGCGTCGCCGATGGCGCGGGCCTTGGCGATGCCGGGCTGGATGCCGAGGGCGGGCAGGCTGGTGCCGTCGTTGAGGTCGAGGAAGACCCAGGGGTCGCCGGGGCGGAGGTTGACGCGCAGGATCTGCGCCCATTCCAGGCGGCGGGTGGTGGTGAGGTTCACCACGGTGACCCCGGCCTCGTCCGCGACCACCTTGGGGCGGCTGAGCAGGACGAGGACGGAGGCCATCAGGACGGCGGTGACGACGAAGCTGATCCGCTCGCCGGGGCTGAGGTTCTCCAGCAGCAGGGCGATCGCCGTGATGGTGGCGAACATGACGGAGCCGACGCCCAGCAGCACCGCACGGGTACGGTTCGGCCGGAAGGTGACCGGCAGTTCGGGCGGTGCGGGCTGGGCGGCGGACTCGCTCATGGTGCGGTGATGCCTTCGGGGACGGGCCGGCCGGTCAGAGGCGGCAGGCGTGGATCGAGGTGGTGAGGATCGCGCGCGCGCCGAGCTCGTACAGGTCGTCCATGATCCGCTGGGCCTCCTTGGCGGGGACCATGGCGCGGACGGCGACCCAGCCCTCGTTGTGGAGCGGGGAGATCGTCGGCGACTCCAGGCCCGGGGTGAGGGCGACCGCGCGCTCCAGGTGCTCGGCGCGGCAGTCGTAGTCCATCATCACGTAGCTGCGGGCCACCAGGACGCCCTGGAGGCGGCGCAGGAACTGCGCGACCTTCGGGTCGTCGCCGTCGGCGCCGGTGCGGCGGATGACGGTCGCCTCGGACTTGAGGATCGGCTCGCCGATGACCTCCAGGCCGGCGTTGCGCAGGCTGGTGCCGGTCTCGACCACGTCGGCGATGATCTGCGCGACGCCGAGCTCGATGGCGGTCTCGACGGCGCCGTCGAGGTGGACGACGGAGGCGTCGACGCCGAGGTCGGCGAGGTGCTTGGCGACGATGCCCTCGTAGGAGGTGGCGATCGTCATCCCGCCGAAGTCCTCGGGGCCCTTCGCGGTGCCGGGCTTGGTGGCGTAGCGGAAGGTGGAGCGGCCGAAGTTCAGCGGCAGGATCTCCTCGGCGTTGGCGCCGGAGTCCAGCAGCAGGTCGCGGCCGGTGATGCCGATGTCGAGCTTGCCCGACGCGACGTAGATCGCGATGTCCTTCGGGCGGAGGTAGAAGAACTCGACCTCGTTGTCGGGGTCGACCGTGACGAGTTCCTTGGACTCCTTGCGCTGGCGGTAGCCGGCCTCATGGAGCATCTCCGACGCCGGTCCGGAGAGCGAACCCTTGTTGGGGACGGCGATGCGCAGCATGGGGCTTCCTTCTGTGCTGGGTGCGTAAGGGGTGGGTGGGCGGGGGCCCGCGGTGGAGAGCTCCGGCCTAGAGGTGGGAGTAGACGTCGTCGAGGGAGATCCCGCGCGCCACCATCATCACCTGGACGTGGTAGAGCAGCTGGGAGATCTCCTCGGCGGCGGCTTCCTTGCCCTCGTACTCGGCGGCCATCCAGACCTCGGCGGCCTCCTCGACGATCTTCTTGCCGATGGCATGGACGCCCTTGCCCACGAGCTCGGCGGTGCGGGAGGTGCTGGGGTCGCCTTCGGCGGCCTTGAGCTGGAGCTCGGTGAAGAGCTCTTCAAAGGTCTTGTTCGCCATGATGCCCTTAGGGTACGGGTTCGCCCGGGGCCCCCGGTGCCAGGGTTCACTCCGTGGACTGGGCCGTCCGGAAGCGAGGCCCTAGCGCCAGGGCTCGCTGACGGTCCGCAGGGTCATGGCGGTGGAGACGGCGGCGGTGACCGCTTCGTGTCCCTTGTCCTCGTTCGAGCCCTCCAGGCCGGCGCGGTCCAGCGCCTGCTCGTCGTTGTCGCAGGTCAGGACGCCGAAGCCGACGGGGACCCCGGTGTCGATGGACACCTGGACCAGGCCCTGGGTGACGCCCTGGCAGACGTAGTCGAAGTGCGGGGTGCCGCCGCGGATGACCACGCCGAGGGCGACGATGGCGTCGTAGCCGCGTCCGGCGAGCACCTTGGCGACGACCGGGAGCTCGAAGCTGCCCGGGACGCGCAGCAGGGTGGGCTCGTCGATGCCCAGCTCGTGCAGGGCCCGCAGGGCGCCGTCGACCAGGCCGTCCATGACCTTCTCGTGCCACTGGGCCGCGATCACGGCCACCCGGAGGTCGCCGCAGTTCTTCACGCTCAGTACGGGTGCGCCCTTGCCGCTCACAGCTCTGCTCCTCGGGGGTTCCGGTTCGGTACCGGGTTGACGGGTGGGGTGGGTGGTGCGTGGTGCGTGTGCTGGGTGGTGCGTGTGGTGCGTGTTACTGGTTGCCGCAGGCGGAGGTGGGCACGGCCCCCTCCAGCCAGGGGAGGTCGTGGCCCATGCGGTCCCGCTTGGTGCGCAGGTACCGCAGGTTGTGCTCGCCCGCCTGGACGGGCATGGGCTCGCGGCCGGCGACCGAGATGCCGTGGTCCTCCAGGGCGGCCGCCTTGTCGGGGTTGTTGGTCAGCAGCCGGACGGTGCGCACGCCGAGGTCGGCGAGGATCTGTGCGCCGGCGCCGTAGTCGCGGGCGTCGGCGGGCAGGCCGAGTTCCAGGTTGGCGTCCAGGGTGTCGCGGCCGCGCTCCTGGAGCTCGTAGGCGCGCATCTTGGACAGCAGTCCGATGCCGCGGCCCTCGTGTCCGCGCAGGTAGACGATGACCCCGCGGCCTTCGGCCTGGACCCGGGCCATGGCGGCCTGGAGCTGGGGGCCGCAGTCGCAGCGCTGGGACTGGAAGATGTCGCCGGTCAGGCACTCGGAGTGCATCCGGACGAGGACGTCCCGGCCGTCGCCGATCTCGCCGTGGACGAGGGCGACGTGCTCGACGCCGTCGACGGTGGAGCGGTACCCGTACGCGGTGAACTCGCCGGCGGCGGTCGGCAGGCTGACCTCGGCCTCGCGGCGGACGGTGGGCTCGGCGGAGCGGCGGTAGGCGATCAGGTCCTCGATGGAGATGATCGTCAGGCCGTGCTTGCGGGCGAAGGGGATCAGCTCGGGCAGCCGCAGCATGACCCCGTCCTCGCCGGCGATCTCCACGATGGCGCCGGCCGGGCGCAGGCCCGCGAGGCGGGCGAGGTCGACGGCGGCCTCGGTGTGGCCGTTGCGGACCAGGACGCCGCCGGGCTTGGCGCGCAGCGGGAAGATGTGGCCGGGGCGGACGAAGTCGCCGGGCTCGGAGGTGCCGTTCGCGAGCAGGCGCAGGGTGGTGGCCCGGTCGGCGGCGGAGATGCCGGTCGTGACGCCGTGCGCCGCGCCGGCGTCGACGGAGACGGTGAAGGCCGTCTTCATCGACTCGGTGTTGTGCCGGACCATCTGCGGGAGCTCCAGGCGGTCCAGCTCGGGGCCCTCCATCGGCGCGCAGATCAGGCCCCGGCACTCGCTCATCATGAACGCGATGATCTCGGGGGTGGCCTTCTCGGCGGCGATGACGAGGTCGCCCTCGTTCTCGCGGTCCTCGTCGTCGACGACGACCACGGGCCGGCCGGCGGCGATGTCGCGGATGGCCTGCTCGACGGGGTCGAGGCGGAAGGACTCCGCGGTGTCGGAGTCGGCCGGGTCGGGCACGGGCTTGAGGAGGGGGGTCATGCCGTTGCTCCTTCGAGGGCCGGGGCGGGAGTGGTGCGCGAGCGCTGGTACCAGTCGTAGGCACCCCAGAGCACGAGCGCTCCGTAGATCACGTAGACGAACGCGGAGAAGGCGTAGCCGCTGGTGAAGGCGAGGGGGACGCCGACCGCGTCGACGAGCAGCCAGGCGAACCAGAACTCGACCAGGCCCTTGGCCTGGGCGTACATGGCGACGATGGTGCCGACGAAGATGTAGGCGTCCGGCAGCGGGTTCCAGGACATCCACGGGTAGAGGGTGAACAGCCCGGTGACGGCGAGGGTGCCGACGGCGGCGGCGCCCAGCAGCAGGCCGCGCTCGCGCCAGGTGGCGAAGCGCACGGCGAGGGAGGCGTCCTGGGCCTGCCGCTTGCCGCGGGTCCACTGGGCCCAGCCCCACAGGGCGACCAGCATGACGACGACCTGCTTGCCGGCGTTGCCGGAGAGGTGTCCGGCGGCGAAGGCGACGAAGAGGATGGCGCCGGAGAGGAACTGGGTCGGCCAGGTCCATATGGAGCGCTTCCAGCCCAGGGCGAGGGCGATCAGGCCCATGGTGTTGCCGATGGCGTCGGACCAGATGATCTTCTGGCCGAAGGCGGTGAAGGCCTCGGAGTTCAGCCAGGTCAGGGCGCTCACTTCTGCGCCTCCTCGGCGTGCAGCGGGTTCACGCCGGCGGCGAGCAGGCGCTCGACGTACTTGGCGAGGACGTCGACCTCCAGGTTGACCGGGTCGCCGGGCTGCTTGATGCCCAGGGTGGTCAGCGCGAGGGTGGTGGGGATGAGGCTGATGGTGAAGTAGTCGGCGGCGGCCTCGACGACGGTGAGGCTGACGCCGTCGACCGTGATGGAGCCCTTCTCCACGACGTAGCGGGCGAGGTCCGCCGGGAGCGCGATCTTGACGAGCTCCCAGTGCTCGGAGGGGGTGCGGGAGAGGATCCGGCCGGTGCCGTCGACGTGGCCCTGGACCAGGTGTCCGCCGAGCCGGCCGCCGAGGGCCATGGGGCGCTCCAGGTTGACCCGGGAGCCTTCGGCCAGGGCACCGAGGCTGGAGCGGTTGAGGGTCTCCTGCATGACGTCGGCGGTGAACTCGCCGTCCGCGGTCTCCACGACGGTCAGGCAGACGCCGTTGACGGCGATCGAGTCGCCGTGCTTGGCGCCCTCGGTGACGACCGGGCCGCGCAGGCGGAAGCGGGAGGCCTCGGCGAGCTGCTCGACGGCGGTGACCTCGCCCAGTTCTTCGACGATTCCGGTGAACACTCAGTGCTCCTTGGGGGCGTTGGCGGGAACGGCGGTGATGCGCAGATCGGTGCCGCTGCGGACGGCCTCGGTGATGTCGAGGCGTACGGCGTGGGCGATGTTCGTGATGCCGGCGCCGCCGAGGGCGGCGGGGCCGGCGCCGAGGAGGGCCGGGGCGATGTAGCCGACGACGCGGTCGACGGCGCCGGCCTCCAGGAAGGCTCCGGCGAGGGTGGGTCCGCCTTCGAGGAGGACGGAGCGCACCCCGCGGTCGTACAGCTCGGTGAGCAGGGCGGCGACGGGGACCCGGCCGTCCTGCAGGGGCAGCCGCAGGACGTCGGCGCCGGGCAGGTGGCGGGTGTCGGCGTCCTCGCCGGTGACGATCAGGGTGGGGCCCGCGTCGTCGAGGATGCGGGCCGTGGGGAGGAGTGCGGCGCGGGTGTCGAGGGCGACGCGCAGCGGCTGGACGGCCCGGTCGATGCCACGTACGGCCAGGTGGGGGTCGTCGGTGCGCAGGGTGCCGCCGCCGACGAGGACGGCGTCGGCCTCGGCGCGCAGCCGGTGGACGTCGGCGCGGGACTCGGCGGAGGTGATCCAGCGGCTGCTGCCGTCCTCGGCGGCGCTGCGGCCGTCGAGGGTGGCGGCGTACTTCCAGGTGACGTGGGGGCGGCCCAGGCGCACGGAGGTGAGCCAGGCGGCGTTGCCCTGCTCTGCCTCGTCGGCGAGGAGGCCCGCCTCGGTGGCGATCCCGGCGCCGCGCAGGGTGGCGCCGCCCCCGCTGGCCTGCGGGTTCGGGTCGGAGACGGCGTAGACCACGCGGGTGATCCCGGCGTCGATGAGCGCCTGCGCGCAGGGGCCGGTACGGCCGGTGTGGTTGCAGGGTTCGAGGGTGACGTAGGCAGTGGCGCCGCGGGCGGCGTCCCCGGCCGCGCGCAGGGCGTGGACCTCGGCGTGCGGGCCGCCGGCCCGCTGGTGCCAGCCCTCGCCGACGACGGCGCCCGCGGGGTCGGTGATGACGCAGCCGACGACGGGGTTGGGGCTGGTGGAGCCGAGTCCGCGGGAGGCCAGCTCGATGGCCCGGCGCATCGCGGTGATGCTCGGGTCGGCTGCTGCCTGCGCGGTGTGTGTCGCCACCGGGTCCTCCTGCCTCATCGGGCACGGACTCCGGGGCCTGTCGGGATACGACAGATGAAGCGGGAAAGCGCACGCGGGGACGCCGGGGGCCGGAAAACGGTCCGTCCGGCACGTATCCCGGGGGATACGGCGGTGGACCGCCGGCGGCGGCGTACCGGTGACTGCCCGCCGCGCACTGCCTCCCATCCGGACTTTAACCGTCGGTCCAGGAATTTCACCTGGTCAACCGGCCGCTGGCTGCGGACGGGTCGCGGACTATACCGCCGGTTCGGAATTACACCGACCCCGGAGTGCGCTGCTACTGGTACTAGGGCCAGTGTGCCACGGGGGATCGGCGGCCATGCGAGTGAAGCGCTGTGGCCTGGCTCACAAGAGTGCCGTCCTTGAGCGCTCCTCTTGCGCCGACAGCGTCGCGCACGCGCCGGATCCGAGGTTGGTCCAGACCTATTGACGGGTTGGTCTAGTCCTCTTAACGTTCCCTTCATCTTCCCGGGAGTCCGGCCTGTCGACGTGCGCACGTCACGGGCCAACCAGCGCCACTTTTCCGCCTGTTGCCGCATTTGGCCCTGCCATCCTCCCCTCCCCAGGAGGCACCATGCCGTCCCCCACACGTACGAGAGCGATGCTCCTGGCATCCGGCGCCGCCATCGCCGGACTGCTGGTCGGCGGGCTTTCCGCCGGCGTCTCACACGCGGCCGGCAACGAGAGCTGCCGGCCCGACGGGCTGTACAAGACGCCCGGAGTGGACGTCCCCTACTGCTCGGTCTACGACTCCGAGGGCCGCGAGAAGATGGGCGCGGACCACCAGCGACGCGTCATCGGCTACTTCACCGGCTGGCGCACGGGCAAGGACGGCACCCCGGCCTACCTGGCCAACAACGTCCCGTGGTCCAAGGTGACCCACCTGAACTACGCCTTCGCCCACGTCGGCTCCGACAACAAGATCTCGGTCGGCGCGGACGGCCCGAACAACGCCGCCACCGGGATGACCTGGCCGGGGGTCGCCGGGGCCGAGATGGACCCGGCCCTCCCCTACAAGGGCCACTTCAACCTGCTCGGCAAGTTCAAGAAGCAGTACCCGAACGTGAAGACGCTCATCTCGGTGGGCGGCTGGGCCGAGACCGGCGGCTACTTCGGCGACGACGGCAAGCGCGTGGCCTCCGGCGGCTTCTACTCGATGGCCACCAACGCCGACGGCTCCGTCAACCAGGCGGGCATCGACACCTTCGCGGACTCCTCGGTCGACTTCATCCGCAGGTACGGGTTCAACGGCGTCGACATCGACTACGAGTACCCGACCACCATGAAGGACGCGGGCAACCCGCTGGACTGGCAGCTTTCCAACGCCCGCCGGGCCGGACTGGTCCAGGGCTACGCGGCCCTGATGAAGTCGCTGCGCGAGAAGCTCGACCGCGCGGGCGCCGCCGACGGCAAGCACTACCTGCTGTCCGTCGCCGCGCCCTCCTCCGGCTACCTGCTGCGGGGCATGGAGACGTTCCAGATGCAGAAGTACCTGGACTACGTCAACATCATGTCCTACGACCTGCACGGCGCCTGGAACGAGTACGTCGGCCCCAACGCCTCCCTCTTCGACGACGGCAAGGACGCCGAACTGGCGGCCGCGGGCGTCTACTCCACATCCCAGTACGGCGGCGTCGGCTACCTCAACACCGACTGGGCCTACCACTACTTCCGCGGTTCGATGCCCGCGGGCCGGATCAACATCGGCCTGCCGTACTACACCCGCGGCTTCAAGAACGTGCAGGGCGGCACCGACGGCCTGTGGGGCAGGGCCCCGGCCACCAGCTGCCCGGCGGGCGCCGGCCTGACCAAGTGCGGTGACGGCGCGGTCGGCATCGACAACCTCTGGCACGACCTCGACACCAACGGAGCCGAGTCCCCGGCGGGCTCGAACCCGATGTGGCACGCGAAGAACCTGGAGAAGGGCGTCGTCGGCGACTACGTCACCACGTACGGCTTCCCCGCGAACACCACGCTGACCGGCACCTACGCCCGCAAGTACGACTCCACCCTGGTGGCGCCGTGGCTGTGGAACGCGCAGAAGAAGGTCTTCCTGTCGACGGAGGACGAACAGTCCGTCGCCGCCAAGGCCGACTACGTCGTGGACAAGGGCATCGGCGGCACGATGGTCTGGGAGCTCGCGGGCGACTACGCGTACAACGCCGCCAAGGGCCAGTACGAGATGGGCGACACCCTCACCTCGCTGATGTACGACAAGTTCAAGGCGGCCTCCCCGTACGGCGCGAAGAAGGCCGGGAGCACGCTGCCCGCCCAGGCGGTGGACATCAAGACGGAGTTCACGGAATTCAAGCTGGGCGACTCCAACTACCCGATCACCCCGAAGCTGAAGATCACCAACAACACGAAGACCACCCTGCCCGGCGGCACGGAGTTCCAGTTCGACTACGGCACCTCGGCGCCGGACAACGCCTCCGACCAGTCCGGCTTCGGTACGAAGGTGATCAGCAGCGGGCACACCGGCAGCAACGCCGGCGGCCTGAAGGGCGACTTCCAGCGGGTCTCGCTCAAGCTCCCGGCCTGGCAGTCGCTGGCCTCGGGCGCCACGGTCGACCTGGCGTTCAACTACTACCTGCCGGTGTCCACCCCCTCCAACTGGACGGTGAACGTCTCGGGCACCACCTACGCCCTCGCCGGGGACCTGGCGCGCGGCACCACGATGACGGAGCCGGGCGGCAGCCAGCCCCCGACCACCCCGCCGACCACGCCGCCCACCACTCCCCCGACGACGCCGCCGACCACGCCACCGACCACGCCTCCGGGCGGGACCTGCACCAACCCGGCCTACGTGGCGGGCACGGTCTACAACGGCGGGAACGTGGTCTCGCACAAGGGCCACAACTGGAAGGCCCAGTGGTGGACGCAGAACGAGGAGCCCGGCACCACCGGACAGTGGGGCGTCTGGCAGGACCTCGGCGCCTGCTGACACCCGGCGGGTGAACGCACGTGAGGACCCGGTGGCCCGGCGGCCACCGGGTCCTCGCACGTCCGGGACATCCTCCCGCGCGCCGGTGTCACGTTCCGGGCCCCCCGTCTGTCCCCTGGCAGAAGGAACTCCTCCCAGGAAGGACACCCCCACCATGAGCACGATCCTCGTGACCGGCGGCACCGGCAATCTCGGTGCCCTGGTCGTCGGCAGGCTACGGGACCGGGGCCACGAGGTCCGGGCGCTGAGCCGGAGCTCCGCCGCCTACCCGGTCGACCTGCGCGACGGCGGCGGACTGGACGCGGCGATGGCGGGCGCGCAGGTCGTCGTCCACTGCGCGAGCTCCCCGCGCGGCGGCGACGACGTGGCCGCCGGACACCTGATCGCCGCCGCCCGGCGGGCCGGGACCGTCACCAACCTCGTCTACATCTCGATCGTCGGGGTGGACGTGGTGCCGTTCGGCTACTACCGGACGAAGCTGCGGGTGGAGCGGATGCTGGAGGACTCCGGGCTCGGGGTCACTATCCTGCGGACCACCCAGTTCCACGATCTCGTCGCCGAGGTCACGGCCTCCATGGCGAAGCTGCCGCTGGTGCCGGTGGTACCGCTGCCCAAGGGCGTACCGGTGCAGCCGATCGCGGTGGAGGAGGTCGCGGACCGGCTCGCGGAGCTGGCGGTGCCGGATCCGGCGGGGCAGGTGGCGGACATGGGCGGGCCGGAGGTCCGGACCCTGGAGGAATGGGGACGGGCGTACCTCGCGGCGGTGGGCAGCCGGCGGCGGGTGGCCGGAGTGCCGCTCGCGGGGCGGACGTACGCCGCGTTCCGGCGGGGCGGGATCCTGGCCCCGGACCGTGCGGCCGGCCAGATCACCTTCGGGGAGTACCTGGAGCGGCGGGAACGGGGGACCGGCCGCCCCTGAGGGCCCGTGAACACCGGGGAATGTCAAGGACCGCAGGCCACAAGGTCCGGGCAGCCTTCTGCGTGACCTACCGTCACATGTCCGCGACGGACCCCTGGTTAGGCTCCCTGGAGACGGACGGCCGGAGCAGGCCCCCGGTAGCGGCACCCCGGCCCCGCCGGCCGGTCACGCCCCCGGCACCCGGCTGTCCGTGGCCCTCCCGGACGAGGAGGGCGCCGCCCGCGCGCCCTCCTCGTCCGGCCCTCCCCGGACAGGACGGACACCTCGTGAGCCTTCGCCAGATCGAGCCCAAGCAGCGCGGGTTCCTCATCGTCAACTCCCACCCCGAAGGCGCCGCCCGGACCGTCCGCGACATGTGGCAGGCGATCCCGGCCCGCACCGACGGCCGCCGGCCGGTCGCACTCGTCCTCGGCCACTCCGCCGGCTACGGGCTGGCCACGGTCCTGGCCGGGCTGCGCCGCCACGGCATCCGCGGCATCGGCGTCGCCTTCGAGACCCCCGACACCGGCCGCCGCACCGCCGGCGCCGGCTGGTACCGCACCGCGGCCGCCGCGGCACTCGCCGCCGAACACGGCCACGACATCCGGTTCGTGAACGCCGACGCGTTCTCGGCGGACACCAAGACCCGGATCGCGGACCTGCTGGAGCAGCACTACGGCCCGGTCGACTACCTCGTCTACAGCCTCGCGGCGCCGCGTCGCACCGACCCGGCCACCGGCGAGGTCCACCACTCGGTGATCAAACCGCTCGGCACCGCCTACGAAGCCCCCTCGCTCGACTTCTCCGCCGACGACCCCGCCGTGGCGTGGACGCGGATCGAACCCGGCACCGACGCGGAGGCGCGCGCCACGGTAGCGGTGATGGGCGGCGACGACTGGGCCCTGTGGGTCCGGGCCCTGGCCTCCCGCCGGCTCCTGGCGGACGGTTTCACCACCGCGGCCCTGACCTACGTCGGCTCGGAGGTCACCGCGCCGGTCTACCGTGAAGGCACCATCGGCGCGGCCAAGGAACACCTGGAGCGGACCGCCCGGGAGCTCGCCGCCTCCGCCCCGCTCAAGGAGAAGGACGGCCGCGCGTTCACGGTGGTGGCCGGCGCGGCCGTCACACAGGCCTCCAGCGCGATCCCCTCCATCGCCCTCTACACCGCCTTCCTCCGAACCGCCCTCGGCGAGGGCGGCTTCCGGACGACGAGCGAGCAGGCCGTGGACCTGTGGGACCAGCTGGAGGGCCGCACCCCGCTCGTCCTCGACGCGGAAGGCCGGATCCGGCTCGACGGCTGGGAACTCGACCCCCGGGTCCAGGACCGGGTCCGCGAGCTGTGGGCCGACCCCCGGCGCGGGCTGGACGCCTCGCGCTCCGGTGCCGACTGGTTCATGGGCCAGGTCAGGGCCCTGTACGGCTGGAACGTCGACGGGGTCGACTACGGCCTGCCGGCCGAGACCGACGTCCCCTGGCCCACGCGGCGGTAGGCCGGGACCGCGCGGCGGGCCCGGACCCCTCGGCGGGCCCGGACCCCTCGGCGGGCCCGGACCGCTGCCGCGTCAGCCGGCGAACAGCTGCGCCTGGGCCGCCTCGCGGGCCGCGAGGCGGGCGCCCTCCAGGACCGCGGGGTCACCCAGCGCGGTGGCGCGGACCTCGGTCGTCACGGGGCTCAGGGCGGCGAGGCTGCGGGCGACCCGGGCGGCCAGGGGATCGCCGCCCGCCCGGCCGAGCCCGCCGCCGAGGACCACGCAGCCCGGGTCGAGGACCGCGGCCACGGCCGCCGCACCGAGGGCCAGCCGCTCCGCCAGCACCTCGAGGAAGGCCTCCCCGGCGGCCCCGGCGACGGCCTCCTCCACGGGCCCCCCGAACCCGTGCTCCGCCGCCAGCGCGGCCACTGCGGCCGCACCGGCCAGGGCGTGGAAGCCGCCGCTGCAGTCGCCGGCGGAGGGCAGCCCGGCGGTGCCCGGCACCGGCAGGAAGCCGATCTCGCCCGCGCCGCCCGAGGCGCCCCGCCGCAGCCGGCCGTCGAGGACCACGGCCGCGCCGACGCCGGCTCCGAGCCACAGCAGGACGAAGGAGTCCAGGTCCCGGGCGGCGCCGACCCGCTGTTCGGCCAGGGCGGCCAGGTTGGTCTCGTTCTCCACCACCACCGTGGCGGGCAGCCGCCGCTGGAGGGCGGCCACCAGGTCCCGGTGCCAGGCGGGCAGGCCCGAGGTGTCGCGCAGTTCCCCGGAGGCGGGGGCGACCAGGCCGGGCGCGCCGACGACCACCGTGTGCAGCGCCTGCGCGCCGGCCTCCCGGGCCAGTGCCTCCAGCCGGTCCACGGCCTCGCCGACGGCGTCGACGGGGAGCTCCGCCCGGGCCAGCGGGCGGCCGAGGAGGTCCGTGACCACGGCCGTCGCACTGTCGGTGCGGACGTCCAGGGCGGCCAGGTGGGCCCTGCGGGCGACGATCCCGTAGAGGCGGGCATTGGGGCCGCGCCGCTGTTCGCCGGACTCCCCCACGACCTCGACCAGCCCGGCCGCGCCGAGCCGTTCGAGGAGGTCGGCGACGGAGGGGCGGGAGAGTCCGGTGAGCTGCTTGAGCTGGGTCGCCGTCAGCGGCCCGGCCGACTGGAGGAGTTCGAGCGCGAGCCGGTCGTTCATCGCCCGGGCCGTGCTCGGCGAGGCGGGCGACGGGGCCGGGGCGGCGGCAGCGGCGGGGGATATCGCCTTCACGGGGGTCACGGACCCCATCCTAAGGAAAGGGTGGTAATTATCAGGTAGGCTACCTGATAATTATCTGCCATGACGACCGAGACGGCCGGGGAACCCGGCACCGGCCCGGCGAGGCTGCGCCGCGCCCGCTTCTCCATCGCCGCCGTCTTCTGCGCCCACGGCGCGGTGACCGGCTCCTTCGCCACCCGCATCCCGTGGATCCAGGAGCACGCCCAGGTCGGCGCGGGCACCCTGGGCCTGGCCCTCGCCTTCCCCGCCCTCGGCGCGGCCGTCGCCATGCCGCTGGCCGGGCGGGTCAACCACCGCTTCGGCGCCCGCGCGGCCCTGCGCGGGCTGCTCTCGCTGTGGACCCTGTCCCTGGTCCTGCCGGGCCTGGCCCCGAACCCGGCGACCCTCTGCTGCGCCCTCTTCGCCTACGGGGCCGCCGCCGGCCTGTCGGATGTGGCCATGAACGCGCTCGGGGTGGAGACCGAGGACCGGCTCGGCCGCTCGATCATGTCCTCGCTGCACGGGATGTGGAGCGTCGGCGCCCTGCTCGGCTCGGCCGCCGGCACGGTCGCCGCGCACACCGCGACCGACGCCCGGCTGCACCACCTGATCGCCGCCCTCGCCCTGACCGCGGCCGGGCTGGTCGCCGTGCGCGGGGTGCTGGACCTGCGCAGCCGGCCGCAGGAGCAGGCGCCGCCGCGCTTCGCCCGGCCCCCGAAGGCGGCCGTGCTGATCGGGGCCGTGGGATTCTGCGCGGTGTTCGCCGAGGGGGCGAGCCTGGACTGGTCGGCGGTGTTCCTGCGGGACGTGCTGGGCACCGGGGCCGGTGTGGCCGCGGCCTCCACCACCGCGTTCGCGCTGACCATGGCCGTGGCCCGGCTGGCCGGGGACCGCGTCGTGGACCGGTTCGGGGCGGTGCGCACGGTCCGGGCGGGCGGCGCACTGGCCGGCGCCGGCGGGCTGCTGGTGGTGACGGTCCGCCAGCCGGTGGCGGCCATGGCGGGGTTCGGGATGATCGGGCTCGGCATCGCGGTGGTGGTGCCGCTGGCCTTCGCGGCGGCGGCGCGCAGCGGGCCGGCCCCGGCGCAGGCCATCGCGGGGGTCGCGACCATCACGTACACCTCGGGGCTGATCGCCCCTTCGGCGATCGGGGCGGTGGCGGACGCGACCTCGCTGGTGGTCTCGTTCGGCCTGGTGACGCTGCTGGCGTGCGCGCTGGTCGCGGGGGCGGCGGTGCTGCGGCCGAAGGCCGGGGCGGGCGGCGGCGCGCATGCCGTCAATCGGGACGAACCCGCTGCTATCCGGCCGTAATATATGGCTGGCCGCCCTGCGGTCATGATCCTTGACCTCTCGGCGGAACGGAAGTGGTGGAACATGGGTTTCGGCCTGCGCTGGACCCTGCACGGAGACGGGCGGACCCCCGCCCCCGGCGCGGTGGTGCGGCCGGACGAGCGGCTGTCGTGGCCGCGCACCGCCGGGCTCGGCGCCCAGCACGTGGTCGCGATGTTCGGCGCCAGTTTCGTTTCGCCGGTGTTGATGGGCCTGGACCCGAACCTGGCCATCATGATGTCGGGCATCGCCACCGCCGTCTTCCTGCTCGCCACGCGCGGACGGGTCCCCTCCTACCTGGGCTGTTCCCTGTCCTTCGTGGGCGTGGCGGCGGCGATCCGGGCCGGCGGCGGGGACAGCGCGGTGGTCACGGGCGCGGTGTTCGTGGTCGGCGCGGCCCTGTTCCTGGCGGGTATGGCCGTGCAGCGGTTCGGGGCGCGGATCATCCACGCGGCGATGCCGCCGGTGGTGACGGGCGCGGTCGTCATGCTGATCGGGTTCAACCTGGCGCCGGTGACGGCGGCCACGTACTGGCCGCAGGACCAGTGGACGGCGCTGCTGACGATGCTGTTCACCGGGCTGGCGGTGGTGTGCCTGCGCGGGTTCTGGTCGCGGATCGCGATCTTCCTGGGCCTGGTGTTCGGGTACGGGATCTCGTGGGTCTCCGACCTGGTCTTCGGCAAGATCCACTCCCCGGCGGGCGGGACCGAGGCCGTGGACCACTGGCGGCTGGACCTCTCGGGGGTGGGCAAGGCCGACTGGATCGGGCTGCCCGCCCTGCACGGGCCGTCGTTCCAGTGGTCGGCGATCCTGATCGCGCTGCCGGTGGTGGTCGCGCTGATCGCCGAGAACGCCGGGCACATCAAGGCCGTCGGCGAGATGACGGGCGACCCGCTCGACGACAAGCTCGGCACGGCCATCGCCGCCGACGGCGCGGCGTCCATGCTGTCCACGGCGGTGGGCGGCCCGCCGAACACCACGTACTCCGAGAACATCGGGGTCATGGCCGCCACCCGGGTCTACTCCACGGCGGCCTACTGGGCGGCGGCCGGCTTCGCGCTGCTCTTCGGCCTGTGCCCGAAGTTCGGCGCGGTCGTCGCGGCGATCCCCGGCGGGGTGCTGGGCGGCATCACCGTGATCCTGTACGGCATGATCGGCCTGCTCGGCGCGCAGATCTGGCTCCACGGCCGGGTGGACCTGCGCAATCCGCTGAACCTGGTCCCGGCCGCCGCGGGCATCATCATCGGCGTCGGCGGGGTCAAGCTGCACTTCAGCGACAGCTTCGAGCTGGGCGGCATCGCGCTCGGCACCATCGTGGTGATCACCGGCTACCACGCGCTGCGCTACTTCGCCCCGGAGCACCTCAAGCGGCAGGAGCCGCTGCTGGACTCGGGCACGTCCGCCTACGACGACGCCGCCGAGGAACCCCGGGACAAGCGGGGTTGACGGTGTTTCGCCCGAACCGGCGAAGCCCACGGCCAAGTTCCCCGCGCCGGGCGCGGGGGCTGTGACGCTGTCCTCCATGGAAGCGGTACTCGCGCGGATGCGCGTCCTCGACGAGCGGCTGCCGGCGCAGGACGGCGTGGCCGTCTTCAACCGGGTGTACCTGACCGTGACGCAGACCCTGCACGAGCGGATCGGGCGCGGGGGCTTCCCCGAGCCCCGGCGGGCCGAGACGCTGAGCGTGCGGTTCGCGGAGCGGTACCTGACGGCGGTGGAGTCGGAGCGTGCGCCGGCCTGCTGGCGCCCGCTCCTGCAGTACCGCCGCCACCCCGGGGTGCGCCCGCTCCAGTACGCGCTGGCCGGGATCAACGCCCACATCGGGCACGACCTGGCCCTGGCGGTGGTGTCCACCTGCCGGGTGCTGGACTGCACGCCGACGGCCCTGGAGGCGGACTTCCACCGGGTCGGCGACACCCTGGTCTCCCTGGAGGAACGCATCCGGGAGGACCTCATGCCGGGCCCGGACCTCCTGGAGATCGCCGACCCGCTGACGCACCTGCTGGGCTCCTGGAGCCTGGAACGCGCCCGCGCGGGCGCCTGGGCGGCGGCCCGCCTCCTGTGGGCCCTGCGCCGCTCCCCCGACCTGGCGGAGGAGTTCGAGGAATCCCTGGACGCGGGCGTGGGCCTGGTGGGCCGCTGCCTGCTGACCCCGACGGGCTGAAACCCCGGTGCGGCCGGAGCGCCCCCTTCCT
This sequence comes from Streptomyces katrae, assembly GCF_002028425.1. GTDB lineage: Bacteria > Actinomycetota > Actinomycetes > Streptomycetales > Streptomycetaceae > Streptomyces > Streptomyces katrae_A. The sequence continues at coordinate 1,482,226 of NZ_CP020042.1, forward strand.
AGGCTGTGCGGATGCCCAGCTTCGCCACGCACCGGCTCCGGGTGCACGACGCCTCGCTCCCGCCCCACCGGCGGCTGTCGGCGCTGCGCACCTGCCTGACGGTGTTCTGTCCGTACGGCTTCTACGCCACCTACCACCACCTGTGCCGCAGCGCCGGGATCCCCCGGGAACTGGGCGAGGACCCCGGGTCGCTGGTGCGGGCGGTGGAGGAGCTGCACGAGGCGCGGCTGCTGTGGCTGGACGCCATGGCGGTGTGGCGGGTGGGCCGGCGGGCCCAGAAGCGGGCCGGAGTGCGCAGGCCGGAGCCGCCGGAGCCCGCGCAGGGGCTGTTCTGGCCGAACCCGGAGTTCCATCCCGGGGTCTGCCTCGCCGAAGTGATGCCCGGGGTGATGCGGGGCCGCCTGGACGTCGAGGGCGACCAGAGGCGGGACGGGGCGTGCCCCGTGTGCGCGCGGGACCGGGGAACGGTGCAGTGGGACGGCAGCGGCCACGGGCGGTACACCCTGTGCGCGGGGTGCGGCCTCGGACTGGGCCGACGGCCGCCCCCGCTGCCGCACGGGCCGCAGCGCGGCGACGTCCGCGCGGGCTTCCGGCACCGGCAGCGCCTGATCTGGGCGCGCGAGGTGTGAGCCGGTCCCTCCGCTCGGGTGAGCACAGCGCCCCGAGGGCCGGCGGGGCTGGTGTCAGCCCCACCGGCCCTCGGGGCGGGAACGGGTGCCCGGCGGGGCCGACGGACGGAGTCCGGCGCAGCGGCGCGAAGCCGGGGAGGCCCGCCGGGGCCGAGCCGTGCGAGCGGCGCGTGAAGGGGGTCAGTCCTCCGGGAGTTCGACCGGGGCGATCTCGTCGTAGACGTCGCCCGGACCGGGGTTGGTGGCGTCCGTGGAGCCGCCGAGGTGGTGCATGACGCCCCAGACCGCGTTCAGGGCGGTCTGGACGGCGCCCTCGGCCCAGCCGGCCGTCCAGGAGATGTCGTCGCCCGCGAGGAAGATGCCGCGCTTGTCCTCGGGGAGGCGGTCCTGCATGAAGTGGGTGAACAGGCGGCGCTGGTAGCGGTAGTGGCCCGGCAGGTTGGCCTTGAACGCGCCCATGAAGTAGGGCTCGTTCTCCCACGACACGGTCACCGGGTTGCCGATGATGTGGCGGCGGATGTCGACCTTGGGGTAGATCTCGCCGAGGGACTTGAGCATGACCTCCATCCGCTCGTTCGCGGACAGCGGCAGCCACTTGAGGCTGTCGTCGCACCAGGTGTACGAGAGGCAGATGACGGCCGGCTGGTCCGGACCGTTGTCCAGGAGGTACGTACCGCGGGTCATGCGGTCCGTGAGGGTCATCGACATGACGTCGCGGCCCGTCTCCTCGTCCTTGTCCAGCCAGAACGGGCGGTCCACGGGGATGAAGAGCTTCGAGCTCTCCATGTAGTGGGTGCGCTCGATCGCCGTCCAGTGGTCGATCGGGAACAGCGTGTCGTCACAGGCGATCTTGGACAGCAGCATCCAGGACTGCGCGGTGAAGATCGCGGCACGGTAGGTGCGGATGTCGCCGTTCGCGTCGGTGACCGTGATGCGGTTGCCCGCGGTGCGGTGCAGCCGGGTCACGGCCGGGCGCGGGGCGCCCTCGTGCAGGGAGGACAGCGAGGTGCCCTGGGCCCAGTGGACGATCTTCTCGGGCTCGCGCTCCCACAGGCGCAGCGGCAGCTGCTGCGAGCCGCCCACGATGCCGCGGTGGTGGTCGTCGGCCTCGGTGTAGACGACGCGCAGGATCTCCAGGATGGAGTTCGGGAAGTCGGTGTCCCAGCCGCCGGTGCCGAAGCCGACCTGGCCGAAGATCTCGCGCATGCGGAAGGACTGGAAGGCCTCCGACTCGCACAGGAAGCCGTAGAAGGTCTGGTTGTCGAGCTTCTCGACGAGCTTGGCCCAGATCTCGCGGATGCGCGGGACGTCCCGCTCGCGCATCGCCTGGTTCATGTCGGAGAAGTCGGCGCCCTCGTCGAGGCAGGCGTTCCAGGCGGCGGAGACGTCGCGGTAGACCTGCGGGAGGTCGGCGATGGTCTCGGCGTAGTGGGTCTCGCCCTTGAGGTCCACGACCGTCGAGGGGGTGGCCTCGGCGAGCGGGTTCGGGAAGGGCTGGGTCTGCAGGCCCACCAGGTCGATGTAGTGCTGCAGGGCCGTGGAGGAGGGCGGGAAGCGCATGGCGCCCATCTCCGCCGTGAGGCCCTCGGTGCCCGGGCCCTCGAAGCCGACGGTGCGCAGGCGGCCGCCGATCTGGTCGGCCTCGTAGACGACGGGCTTGAGGCCCATCTTCATCAGCTCGTAGGCGGAGATGATGCCGGACAGGCCGCCGCCGATGACGGCGACCTCGGTGCCGTGCTCGGTCGCCGGTATCTGGCCCAGGCCCGCCGGGTGGGCGAGGAAGTCGTCGTACGCGTACGGGAAGTCCGGGCCGAACATGGTGATCGGCGGGAGCTGTCCGTCGCCGTGCGGAACGGCGGTGGTGGGCACCGTGGACGTCATGGGGGTACGTCTCCTTGCGGCAGAGCAGGCAGGGCTGGGCGGGCGGGGAAGAGCGGGTGCGGGCGGGCCTCAGACGAGGGAGGCGTAGAGCCCGGGGCGGCGGTCGCGCAGGTACGGGTTGGTTTCGCGCGAGGCCCGGAGCAGCTCGGGGTCGACCTCGCCCTGGACCATCTCCTCGCCGCGGCCGGCGCGGGTGCGGGTGGCCCCGTCCGGGCCGGCGAGGCAGCTGAGGCCGACGAACTCGAACTCGCCCTCGGGGCCGGTCCGGTTGACGTACGCGATGTACATCTGGTTCTCGAAGGCCCGGACGGGGACCAGCTGTTCGGCGACGAACTGGAACGGGTGCATCTGCGCGGTCGGGACCAGGAGGAGGTCGGTCCCGGCGAGCGCGTGGGCTCGTACGTTCTCGGGGAACTCCACGTCGTAGCAGATCATGATGCCGACGCGGAGGCCGTTGAGGTCCGCCTGGACGACGGGGGTGTCGCCGGGGGTGAAGGCCTCCTGCTCGAAGCAGCCGAACAGGTGGGTCTTGCGGTAGTTCGCCAGCCGGGCCCCGTCGGGGCCGATGAGCTGGGCCGAGTTGTAGACCGTGTCGCCGTCGCGCTCGGGGTAGCCGTAGAGGACGGCGATCCCGTGGCGCCGGGCGATGCCCCCGATGGCGTGGGCCGATTCGCCGTCGGCCGGCTCGGCCAGGCCCGCGATGTCCCCGACCTCCAGCGCGTAGCCGGTCAGGTACATCTCCGAGGTCACGAGGAGCCCGGCCCCGCCCTGTGCGGCGCGCGCCGCGGCCTCGTCGAGCCGCTTCAGGTTCTCGGCGCTGTCGCCGAGCCGTCCGGAGCTCTGGAGGAGTGCGGTGCGCAGCGGGGGCATGGGCGTACCTCTGTGACAGGTGGGGTGGGGGTCGTAAAACGGTACGTTCGGGCGTTCGACCGGGACAAGCCGTCAGCGTTGCGTCGGCCTCATCGATTCGTTGCGCTTTCCACCGCTTCCGCGGCGAATCGTTGCGCGGGGGTCCTGGGGGCGCCGGAGCCCGCCCGTAAATCCGCTGCTCCCGGGGGCTGCGGGGGCATACCCTTCCGCCGTCGCCCCTGTCCCGTGCCGCCGCGCGGGGAGGCCGAGGGCGGCCGTCACCGAGGAAGGACCCCGCACCGCATGTCCCCCGAGAACCCCGCCGCCCCGTTGGACAACCCGGTCTGGGCCGCGCTGACGGGCCCGCACCGCGCTTTCGCCGAGTACTCCGGGCGCGGGGCCGCCCGCTACCTGCCGGCGGCGAACCCGTTCGCGGCCGTCGCCGACCCGGCCGATCCGGCCGCCTGGGCGGACCTGGCGGCACTGGTGGGCCCGGGCCGGGAGGTGTGGCTGACCGGTCTGCCGACGCCGCCGGCCGGCTGGGAGACGGTGCGGTGCATCCCGGGCGTGCAGCTGGACGGGTCCGCGGTACGGGCCGAGGCCGCGCCGGAGGCGGTGCGGCTGGGGCCGGCCGACGTGGCCGAGATGACGGCGCTGGTGGAGCTGACCGAGCCGGGCCCCTTCCTGCCGCGCACCGTCGAGCTGGGCACGTACCTGGGGATCCGCCGTGAGGGCCGGCTGGTGGCGATGGCCGGGGAGCGGATGCGGCCGCCGGGCTGGACGGAGATCAGCGCGGTGTGCACCCACCCGGACCACCGCGGCCGGGGGCTGGCCGGACTGCTGATCCGTGCGGTGGCCGCGGGGATCCGGGAGCGCGGGGACGTCCCGTTCCTGCACGCGGCCGCGGAAAACATCCCGGCGATCCGGCTGTACGAGTCGATGGGCTTCGTGCTCCGCCGGGAGCCGGTCTTCATCGGGCTGCGCACGCCCGCGGCCCCCGCGATCCGGCCGTAGCCCGGTCTACGTCCCACGGTTTAACACGCGGTTCATTGAGTGCCGCCCGGGCCTCCCGTAGCGTCGGCGCAGACGGGGGCCCGGGCGGGCACCGGCCGGCCGAAGCGATGAACACGCAGATCAGCGGCCGGCCGGCGGTCCGCCCGGCTTCCGTCCCCGTGTGCCCTCAGCCGGTGGGCCGGCCCCTCCGCGGGGATACGACGGATACGGCGACGCCCCCGCCGGGGGCGGGGGCGCGGACGCTACGCGGGTGCTCCCGAGGTGAAGCGGCGCAGCAGGGGCGACAGGACGAGGACGGACTTGGTCCGCTCCACGAAGGGCTCGCCCGCGATGCGTTCCAGGACCCGCTCGAAGTGGCGCATGTCGGAGGCGAAGACCTGGACGAGGGCGTCCGCGTCGCCGGTGACGGTCGACGCGGACACCACCTCGGGGTACCGCTCCAGCCCCCGCCGGATGTCGTCCGGGGAGGTGTTGTGGCGACAGTAGATCTCGATGAAGCCCTCGGTCTCCCAGCCCATGGCCGCCGGGTCCACGCGGACGGTGAACCCGGTGATGGCGCCTTCGGCGCGCAGCCGGTCCACGCGCCGCTTGACGGCGGGGGCGGAGAGGCCGACCTCGGAGCCGATGTCGGCGTAGGAGCGGCGGGCGTCCTCGGCGAGGGCGTGCACGATACGTTCGTCGAGATCGTTCAGTCGCACTGCGGATGGATCACTTCTCTGCTGTGGCCACTTCTTCTTCCGTGGCCAGACGGGAGCGGCGGATGCCGTACAGGAAGTAGAACACGAGGCCCACGATCATCCAGCCACCGAAGACCATCCAGGTGGCGGCATCGAGCTCGAACATCATGTAGCCGCAGGCGATGGCGCCCAGGATGGGCGTGACCGGGAAGAGCGCCACCTTGAAGGTGCGCGGCATGTCGGGCTTGGTGCGGCGCAGGATGATCACGGCGACGTTGACCAGGCCGAAGGCGAAGAGGGTGCCGATGCTGGTGGCGTCGGCGAGCTTGCCCAGCGGGATGAAGGCCGCGAGGACGCCGCAGAAGAGGGACACGATGACCACGTTGGCGCGGGGGGCGCCGGTCTTCTCGTCGACCTTGGCGAAGACCTTGGGGACGAGGCCGTCGCGGGACATCGCGAAGAGGATGCGGGTCTGGCCGTAGAGGACGGCGAAGACGACGGAGAAGATCGCGACGATGGCGCCGGCGGCGAGGACGACGCCCCAGACGCTGGTGCCGGTGACGTCGGTCATGATCTGGGCGAGCGCGGCCTCGGTGCCCGCGAAGTCCTTCCACGGCATGGCGCCGACGGCGACGAAGGCGACGAGGACGTAGAGGACGGTGACGACGGCCAGCGACAGCATGATCGCGCGCGGCAGGTCCTTCTTCGGGTCCTTGGCCTCCTCGCCCGCGGTGGAGGCTGCGTCGAAGCCGATGTAGGAGAAGAAGAGCGTGGAGGCGCCGGCGGCGATGCCGCTCATGCCCAGGGGGGCGAGCGGGGTGTAGTTGCCGGCCTTGATGCCCATGACGCCGATGCCGATGAAGAGCAGCAGGGTGACGATCTTCACCGCGACCATGATCGAGTTGACGGTGGCGCTCTCCTTGGCGCCGCGCATCAGGAAGACCATGGAGAGCAGGACGACGACCAGGGCCGGCAGGTTGATGTACCCGCCGTCGCCCAGCGGCGCGGAGACCGACCCCGGGATGGTGACGCCTATGGTCCCGTCGAGGAACTCGTTGAGGTACTGGCCCCAGCCGACGGCCACGGCCGCGACGGAGACGGCGTACTCCAGGACCAGGCACCAGCCGCAGATCCAGGCGATGAGCTCGCCCATGGTGGCGTACGCGTAGGAGTACGAGGAGCCGGAGACCGGGACGGAGCCGGCCAGCTCGGCGTAGGAGAGGGCCGAGAACAGGGCGGTCAGGCCCGCGAGGACGAAGGAGATCGTCACGGCGGGGCCGGCCTTGGGGGCGGCGGTGCCGAGGACGACGAAGATGCCGGTGCCCAGGGTGGCGCCGATGCTGATCATGGTCAGCTGCCACATGGTGAGCGAGCGGCGCAGCGAGCCGCCCTCGCCCTGCCCGCCCTCGGAGACGAGCCGCTCGACCGGCTTGCGCCGCATGAGCGGGTTCACGGGCTTGCGCGTCTCCTGGGAGAGCGGGGGTGCCTGGCCCTGATCGAGCACGAGGGGACTCCTTTGACACTGCGGGATGGGGACGGTTCGGGCGTCGACCGCAGCGGTCCGGAGCAGTTGACAGACGGATGGGAGCCCGTCTGGGCATGGGGGGACCGCCGAGCAGGCGGTCCGCGCCACTCCACGTACAGGGGGTGAGCCTACGAGCTGAGTGATACCGCCCGTAATGCACCATCCTTGCACATTGGCGCACGATCGTTGCGCGGATCTGTCCTGGATGGTCCTTTGTTGCACGCGGATGTTCGATCAATGCGCGGACTCCCCTGATCGCCGTTCTTGACAGCCCGTCAGAATTGTCGCAGCGTGCCGCCATGGACGCAGACGGCACGGCCACGGCCTGGCTCGATCCGGGCCCCTTCCTGCGCGGGATCGCCTGGCTGGACCGGGACCGGCCGGTCCGGGCCGACCCGGCCGACACCGAGCGGCTGCCCTGGGACACCGGCGAGCGGGCCACCCTGCCGATCGGGGTCCGGCTGGAGTTCACGGCCCACGGGGCGCGGGCGGTGGAGATCCACTACCGGGCCGCCGTCCCCGGCCCCACGGACGCCCTGCGCGACCTCGCCCACGGCTTCTGCCTGTGGGACCGCCACGGGCTGGTCCACGAGGTCTTCACCGACCCCGCCGCAGAGGCCGTCGTACGCGTCCCCCTGCCCGGCGGGCCCGGGCCCTTCACCGTCCACCCGCCCGAGGCGCAGTCCCCGCGGGTCCTGGGGGTGCGCGGGGTCGGCGGGACCCTCGCCCCGGCCCCGCCCGCCCCGCGGTGGGTGGTGCACGGGGACTCGATCACCGAGGGCTGGTGGTCCACCCGCCCCGCCCACGGCTGGCCCGCCGTCGCCGGGCGGGCGCTCGGCTGGGACACCGTGAACCTCGGGTACGCGGGCGCCGCGCGCGGGGAGCTGGCCACCGCCGAGCAGCTGGCGGCCCTCCCCGCCGACGTCCTCACCCTCGCCTTCGGCACGAACTGCTGGACCCGCGTCCCCTACACGCCCGCCCTGCTGTACGAGACCACCCGCGTCTTCCTCGACCTGATCCGCCAGGGCCACCCCCGGACCCCGCTGCTGCTGCTCTCCCCCGTGCTGCGCCCGGACGCCGAACGCACCCCGAACCGGCTCGGCGCCACCCTGGGCGCCCTGCGCGACGCCATGGAACGGGCCGCCCGCGACCGGATCGCCGCCGGGGACGGACGCCTGGCCCTGCTGCCGGGCCGGGACCTGCTGGGGCCCGAACACCTCGCCGACGGGCTGCACCCCAACGACGCCGGACACCGGATCCTCGGCCTCGCTGTGGTCACGGCCCTGCGGCGGGCCGGGTTCGACGGCGGGTGAGTGAAACACGCCATACCGCCCCCGGTGAACGCCGCGCTCCCCCGGGGCCGTGTTCCGCACGAGTTGACGGGTCCGGCGGCGGACGAGCCCCCGGACCCGGCGGAAACACACACGGGAGAGATCACCATGGGCATCAAGCGCGGAACCACCCTGGCCGCGGTCGCGGTCGTCGTCGCTCTGGCCGCGACCGCCTGCAACGGGGACGCCAAGGCCGACAAGGCCGACGCGGCCAAGCCGGCCGGGGCCGCCGCCGCCGCTCCCGCCGCCGACCCCTACGCCGGCGACAAGCCCGCCGGGGACACCGGGGCCAAGCCCGCGGGCGCGCTCGCCGTCTCCACCACCGACAAGCTCGGGCCGGTGCTCACCGACAGCGCCGGGTTCACCCTGTACCGCTTCGACAAGGACACCGCGAAGCCCCCGGCCTCCCACTGCGACGGGGACTGCGCCAAGGCCTGGCCGGCAGTCCCGGCGGGCGACGCGACCGCCGCGGCGGGCATGGACCCCGCCGTGCTGGGCGAGGTGGTCCGGGGGGACGGCAGCAAGCAGCTGACCGTGGCCGGCTGGCCCGCGTACCGCTTCGCCAAGGACACCAAGCCCGGCGACCTGAACGGGCAGGGCGTCGGCGGCACCTGGTTCGCCCTCGCGCCGGACGGCAAGAAGGCGGCCAAGGCGGCGGCCCCCGCTCCGGCCGGGGCACCGGGCCAGGCGGCCGGCGCGCTGACGGTGGCCAAGGACCCCCGGCTCGGCGAACACGTCGTCGACGGCAACGGCATGACCGTCTACCGCTTCAAGCCCGACACCGCCTGGCCGATGGTCTCCAAGTGCACCGGAGACTGCCTCGCCAAGTGGCCGGTCGTCGCCCCGGCGGCGCGGGGCGAGGGGATCGCCGAGAAGAACTACCTGGTCCTCGACCGCCCCGACGGCAAGAAGCAGCAGACCGTCAACTGCTGGCCCGTCTACACCTTCACCGGCGACAAGGCGCCCGGCGAGGCCAACGGCCAGGGCGTGGGCGGCACCTGGTACGCCGTCGCCCCCGACGGCAAGCTCATCGGCGCCCAGTAGCCCCGGAGTTCCACCGGAGTCCCGGTCCCCCCGCACACCGGCCGCACGGCCCCCGCCCTCCTCCCCCCCGGGCGGGGGCCGTGCCTAGACTCGGCCCATGCTGCGCGTACTGGCCGTCGACGACGAGAAGCCCCTGCTCGAGGAACTCCTCTACCTGCTGCGCTCCGACGACCGGGTGCTCAGTGCGGAGGGGGCCTCGGACGCCACCGAAGCGCTGCGCCGGATCACCCGGGCGGTGGAGAGCGGGCCCGACGGGCCCGACGCCATCGACGTGGTGTTCCTGGACATCCAGATGGCCGGGCTGACCGGGCTGGACGTCGCCCGGCTGCTGGCCGGGTTCGCGCGGCCACCGCTGATCGTGTTCGTCACCGCGCACGAGGGCTTCGCCGTCCAGGCCTTCGACCTCAAGGCGGTGGACTACCTGCTCAAGCCCGTGCGTCCCGAGCGGCTGGCGGAGGCCGTCCGGCGGGCCCGTGCCCTGCTCGGCGGCCCCGAGGAGACGGCGCCGCCCGCTGCGGCCGTCCCGGAACAGCGCAGGCCCGCTCCCGAGGAAGGCGCCGCCGACCGGGCGCCCGAGCAGATCGCCGTCGAACTGGGCGGGGTCACCCGGTTCGTGGCCATCGCGGACATCGCGTACGTGGAGGCCCAGGGCGACTACGCGCGGCTGCACACCGACGGGGGCAGCCACCTGGTGCGCATCCCGCTGTCGACGCTGGAGGAACGCTGGGCGGCCCGGGGTTTCGTCCGCATCCACCGGCGGCATCTGGTGGCGCTGAGCCGGATAGACGAACTGCGCGTCGACGCGGGCACCACCAGCGTCCGCGTCGGCCCGGCCGAACTCCAGGTGAGCCGGCGCCACGCCCGCCAGCTCCGCGACCTCCTGATGCGCCAGGCGACGGGCTGACCCGTCCGCCCCGCCCCCGTGCGCCCTCCCGTGCCACCGGCTCACGCCTCCGTGCCCGGACGACCGTCCGGCGTACCAAGACGCCGTTCGTCGCTCGGGGAGGGGCGTACGGCGATCCACCGGGCCCGTCGGCCGCAGCGGCGGGGCGTTCGGGCCCGCCGCCCCCGGGGCCGCCGTATCGTGGATCTTCCGGCCCCGGGAGGAGCGAAATGTCCGAGATCGAGGCGCTGCTTGACGCGCTGACCGGACTGCCCCGCACCCGGGCCGCCGGCCCCGCGGAGGCCGAGGCACTGCTGGCCCGCCTGCGCAGCGCCGCCGCCCGCTGGGCCGACGTGCTGTACGAGGCCCGGGAGGGCACCCGCGAGCAGCTGCCGGCGAGCGCGGAGGCGGCCCTGACGCTGGCCTTCCGCCGGGCCGAAGAGTCGTACGTGGAACTGGAGATCGCCCTCCGCGACTGCGCGGAACACCGCGACCCGGCCCTCTGACCCGCCCGCGCCACGGCGGCCGCAGCCCGGCGGGGGGCAGGGCGCACCCACCCCGGGTCAAGGGCCGGAACGCGCCTGTTCCGGGGCCCGGGGGCTGCGTAGACTCCCATGATCCCCTCCCCCGCCCGTCGAAGGACCCCCGTGAACCAGACGTACGCGCTGACCGCGGTCACCGTCGTCGTGCTGGCCACGGTGCTCGTCGGCGCGCTCGGGCTGCGGATATCGCGGACCACCTCCGACTTCTACGTCGCCTCCCGCACCGTGGGCCCCCGGCTCAACGCGGCCGCCATCGGCGGGGAGTACCTGTCCGCCGCCTCCTTCCTCGGGGTCGCCGGGCTGGTGCTGCTCCAGGGCCCGGAGATGCTCTGGTACCCCGTCGGGTACACCGCCGGGTACCTCGTCCTGCTGGTGTTCGTCGCGGCCCCGCTGCGCCGCTCCGGGGCGTACACGCTGCCGGACTTCGCCGAGGACCGGCTCCAGTCCCAGGGGGTGCGGCGCATCGCGGTGCTGTTCGTGCTCGGCGTCGGCTGGCTGTACCTGCTGCCGCAGCTCCAGGGGGCGGGGCTGACCCTGGAGGTGCTGACCGGGGCGCCGCCCTGGGCGGGCGGTCTGGTCGTCGCCTGCGTGGTCACGGCGGCGGTCGCGGCGGGCGGGATGCGCAGCATCACCTTCGTGCAGGCCTTCCAGTACTGGCTCAAGCTCACCGCCCTGCTGGTGCCCGCCTTCTTCCTGGTCGCCGCCTGGGCGGGCGACGGCGCGCCCCGCGCCTCCTTCGACGCCCCGGCCGTCTTCCGCGAGCACACCGCCGTCACCCTCGGGGAGGACGTCCGGCTGTCGGTGCGCGAGCCGCTGGCCCTGGAGGTGACGGGCCGGGTGGACGGGCGCGCCTACCGGGACGCCCCGCTGACGCTGGAGCCCGGCCGGCACTCCGTCCAGGCCCGCACCCGGCTGGAGTTCGCCGCCGGCTCGGCCGTCCCCGACTCCCCCGCCGGGGCCGTCCGGGACACCCCGGGCTGGTCGAAGCCGCTGTCCGGCGGGGAGCGGGAGCACCGGCTGTACGCCACCTACGGGCTGATCCTGGCCACCTTCCTCGGCACCATGGGCCTGCCGCACGTCGCCGTCCGCTTCTACACCAGCCCCGACGGGCGGGCCGCCCGCCGCACCACCCTGGTCGTGCTCGGCCTGCTCGGGGTGTTCTACCTGCTGCCGCAGGTGTACGGGGCCCTGGGCCGGATCTACGCGCCCGAGCTGGCGCTGACCGGGGACGCCGACGCGGTGGTGCTGGTGCTGCCGGAGCGGATGCTCGGCGGGCTGCTCGGCGACCTGCTGGGGGCGCTGCTGGCCGGGGGCGCCTTCGCGGCGTTCCTGTCGACGGCCTCGGGGCTGACCATGGCGGTGGCCGGGGTGCTGCACCAGGACGTGCTCCCCCGGCGGGGGGTGGGCAGTTTCCGGTTCGCGGTCGTGGTGGCGATGGCGGTGCCGCTGGCGGGCGGGTTCGTGACCACCCAGGTGCCGGTCGCGGACGCGGTCGGGCTGGCCTTCGCGGTGTCGGCGTCCTCCTTCTGTCCGTTGCTGGTGCTGGGCATCTGGTGGCGGGGGCTGACCCCGCCCGGCGCGGTGGCGGGCCTGCTCACCGGTGGCGGGGCGGCGCTGGGCGCGGTGGTGGCCACCCGCAGCGGGCTGGTCCCGCGGGGGTGGGCGCACGCGCTGCTGGCCTGGCCGGCGGTGTGGTCCGTGCCGCTGGGGTTCCTGACGATGGTGTCGGTGTCGCTGGCCACCCGGTCCCGGGTCCCGGCCGCGGTGGGGGCGGCACTGGCGCGGCTCCACCTCCCGGAGGACGTGGCCGGGGCCCGGCGGTCCGGCGGGGGTGCCTGGTGACCGCGGCCGCGCAGGCGGTGCTGGCCGCGGCTGGGGCGGTGCTGCTCGTGGGCCTGGGCTGGGCGGGCGGCCGGTGGCAGGCCGGGCGTCGCGGGGAGCGGGCGGCCGGGCCGGGACTGGGGACCCCGGTGGAGCGGGCGACGTTCCACACCCTGTACACCGCCTCGCTGGCCGCTCCCCCGCTGCGCGCCGGGCTGACCCAGGACGCCGCCCGCAAGGCGGCGCGGCGGCTGCGTTCGCTGCTGGGCACGGAGGCGCTGTGCCTGACGGACCGGGAGGCGGTGCTGGCCTGGGACGGGCCGGGCGCCGACCACCACCAGCGGCGGGCGATGGCCCGGGTGGCGGTGATGCTGGAGTCGGGGCGCAGCCAGAGCGTGCGCACGGAGTGCCCGCGGCCGGACTGCCCGCTGAAGTGGGCGGTGTTCGCCCCGCTGACCGGTGAGGACGGGGTGCTGGGCGCGCTGGTCGCGTACGGGTCGCGGGAGTCGGCGGTACTGGTGCGGGCGGCGACGGAGGTGGCGCGCTGGGTCTCCGTCCAGCTGGAGCTGTCGGAGCTGGACCGGGCGCGGACCCGGCTGATGGAGGCGGAGATCAAGGCGTTGCGGGCGCAGATCTCCCCGCACTTCATCTTCAACTCCCTCGCGGCGATCGCCTCGTTCGTGCGGACCGATCCGGAGCGGGCGCGCGAGCTGCTGCTGGAGTTCGCGGACTTCACCCGCTACTCCTTCCGCCGGCACGGGGAGTTCACCACCCTGGCCGAGGAGCTGCGGTCCATCGAGCGGTATCTGGCGCTGGCCGGGGCCCGGTTCGGGGACCGGCTGAAGGTGACGTTGCAGGTGGCGCCGGAGGTGCTGCCGGTGGCGCTGCCGTTCCTGTGTCTGCAGCCGCTGGTGGAGAACGCCGTCAAGCACGGGGTGGAGGACTCCGCCGGGGAGTGCCGGATCACGATCGCGGCCCGGGACGCGGGCGCGGAGGCGGTGCTGACGATCGAGGACAACGGCGTGGGCATGGATCCGGCCCGGCTGCGCCGGATCCTGGCCGGGGACCGGGCGGGTTCCTCGTCGGGGATCGGGCTGCCGAACGTGGACGAGCGGATGCGGCAGGTGTACGGGGACGACTACGGGCTGGTGGTAGAGACGGGTGTGGGCGCGGGTATGAAGGTCACGGTCCGGATCCCCAAGTACCGGGCGGGGGTGCACACGACGACGCCCCGCCCCCCGGCCGGTCCGGCGGGGGGCGGGGCGTCGGGCGGAGCCCGGGAGGACTAGCTCCAGCTGGCGTGCAGCGGCTTGCCCTCGGCGTAGCCGGCGGCGGACTGGATGCCGACGACGGCCTTCTCCTCGAACTCGGCGAGGGAGCCCGCGCCCGCGTAGGTGCAGGAGGAGCGGACACCGGCGATGATCGAGTCGATCAGGTCCTCGACGCCCGGACGGGCCGGGTCGAGGAACATGCGGGAGGTGGAGATGCCCTCCTCGAACAGCGCCTTGCGGGCGCGGTCGTAGGCGGACTCCTCCGAGGTGCGGTTGCGCACGGCGCGGGCGGAGGCCATGCCGAAGGACTCCTTGTACAGGCGGCCGTCGGCGGCCTGCTGGAGGTCGCCCGGGGACTCGTACGTGCCGGCGAACCAGGAGCCGATCATGACGTTGGAGGCGCCGGCCGCGAGGGCCATGGCCACGTCGCGCGGGTGGCGGACGCCGCCGTCGGCCCAGACGTGCTTGCCGTACTTCTTCGCCTCGGCGGCGCACTCCAGGACCGCGGAGAACTGCGGGCGGCCCACGCCGGTCATCATGCGGGTGGTGCACATGGCACCGGGGCCCACGCCGACCTTGATGATGTCGGCGCCGGCGTCGATGAGGTCCTTGACGCCCTCGGCGGCGACGATGTTGCCGGCCACGATCGGGACCTGCGGGTCCAGCGCGCGGACGGCCTTGATCGCGTTGATCATCGACTCCTGGTGGCCGTGGGCCGTGTCGATGACGAGGGTGTCCACGCCGGCGTCGAGGAGCTGCTTGGCCTTGCCCACGAAGTCGCCGTTGATGCCGATGGCGGCGGCGATGCGCAGCTTGCCGCCGGCGTCGGTGGCCGGGGTGTACAGGGTCGCGCGCAGGGCGCCCTTGCGGGTCAGGATGCCGACCAGCCTGCCGTCCTTGTCGACGGCCGGGGCCAGCTTGCGGTGGCCGGCGTCGAGCTGGTTGAAGGCCTCGCGGGGGTCGATGTCGGCGTCGATGAGCAGGAGCTCCTTCGACATGACCTCGGAGAGCTGGGTGAAGCGGTCCACGCCGGTGAGGTCGTGGTCGGTGACCACGCCGACGGGGCGGTGGTCGGCGTCCACGACGACGCCCGCGCCGTGGGCGCGCTTGGGCAGCAGGGACAGCGCGTCGGCGACGGTCTGGGTGGGCGCCAGCGTGATCGGGGTGTCGAGCACGAGGTGGCGGGTCTTGACCCAGGAGATGACGTCGGTGACGACCTCGATCGGGATGTCCTGCGGGATGACGACGATTCCACCGCGGCGGGCGACGGTCTCGGCCATGCGCCGGCCGGCGATCGCGGTCATGTTGGCGACCACGAGCGGAATGGTGGTGCCGGTGCCGTCGGGCGAGGCCAGGTCCACGCCCTGGCGGGAGCCGACCGCGGAGCGGCTCGGCACCATGAACACATCGTCGTACGTCAGGTCGTACGGCGGCTTCAGGTCATTGAGGAAACGCACGTGCTGAACATCCCAGTCGATCGGAGGTACCTCGACAGAAGGCAGCCGAGGAAACGCACGTACTTCATTCTCCCACGGCCCGGGGTTCATGCCGCCCGGGCCGATCGTCCAGGACATTCCGGGCCGGGTGGTCCTTTCCTACGAGACGTTGGTCCCGAAAGGGCGGTGGAGGGGGTGCAGGCCCCCGGTGAGCGGGGCCGCCGTGGCCCCGTGGCGGACGGCGGTGAGCTCGGCGGCGATGGCGAGGGCCGTCTCCTCGGGGGTGCGCCCGCCCAGGTCGAGGCCGATGGGCGATCTGAGGCGGGCCAGCTCGGCCTCGGTCACCCCCTCGGCCCGCAGCCGTCCGGTGCGCTCGGCGTGGGTGCGGCGCGAGCCCATGGCCCCGACGTAGGCGAGCGGGAGCCGCAGGGCCAGGGCGAGGACGGGTACGTCGAACTTGGCGTCGTGGGTCAGGACGCACACGGCCGTACGGGTGTCCAGGCGCCCGGCGTCGCGTTCGGCGGCCAGGTGGCGGTGGGGCCAGTCCACGACCACCTCGTCGGCGCCGGGGAAGCGCTCGGGGGTGGCGAAGACGGGCCGGGCGTCGCAGACGGTGACCCGGTGGCCGAGGAAGGCCCCCATCCGGGCCAGGGCGGAGGCGTGGTCGACGGCCCCGTAGACGATCAGCCGGGGCGGTTCGGCGGCGGATTCCACCAGCAGGGTGAGGGGCTCGCCGCACAGCCCGCCGGCGGTGCCCAGCTCGGCGGTGCCGGTCCGGCCGGCGAGCAGCAGGGCCCGGACCCGTTCGGCGGCGGCCCGGTCCAGGGCGGCTCCGCCGTCGAGGCCGCCCTCCCAGGAGCCGTCGACGTGGACGGCCAGGGCCCGGCCGAGCTGGCCCGGCGGTCCGCAGACCACCCGGGCCAGCGCGGCCCGGCCCCCGCCGGCGGCGGCGTCGAGCACCGAGCCGAGGACGGGGCGGACGGGGTCCTGGCCGCGTACCGGGGTGACCAGCACGTCCAGGACCCCGCCGCAGGTCAGCCCCACCGCGAAGGCGTCGTCGTCGCTGTAGCCGAAGCGGTGGACGCCGCCGCGGCCCGAGGCGATGGCGTCCAGGCAGAGCTCGTGGGCGGCGGACTCCACGCAGCCCCCGGAGAGGGAGCCGAGCGCGGTGCCGTCGGCGTCCACGGCCAGGCTGGCGCCGGGGCCGCGGGGCGCGCTGCCGCTGACGGCGACCACGGTGGCCAGGGCGAACTCGCGGCGTTCGGCGCACCAGGTGCGCAGGGGTCCGGCGATGTCGAGCATCAGCGGATGTACGCGCGGCGCGCGGACTGGCCGGGGATCAGGGGCCGCGGCGGGAGGACGGCGGGGGGCCGGCCGGGAGGGCGTCCGCCCGGGTAGCGGGCGGGCGAGGCGAGGGACACCGGGTCGGGGTGCCGACCGCCGGTGCCCAGCAGGCGGGCCGCGTGGGCGACGCTGGCGAGGGTGGCGTGGTGGTGCCAGCCGCGGAAGGAGCGGCCCTCGAAGTCGCGGATGCCTACGGGTTCGCAGGTCTCGGTGAAGTCCAGGGCGACCCGGTCGGTGAGTTTGGCGAGCAGGAAGAGCTGGGCGAGCGGCCGGTCCCCGATGTTGGTGATCCAGAACTCGGAGGGCAGCAGGGAGGCCTCGGTCCAGGCGCCGAGCAGGAGCAGCGGGGTGGGCGGGGCGGGCGCGGGCCGGTCCTCGGCGGGGGTGGCGAGGATGTGGGCCGAGGTGAGCAGGGTGACCGATCCCTCGGCCCGGCCGTGCCGGGTCCATTCGACGACGCGGCGCTGGGAGCGCAGCGAGTCGATCAGTTCGCGGGCGGGTGCGGTGTACGGGCCGGGCTTGTGGCGGCCCGCGCCGCCGAAGGAGACGGGCAGGGAGCCGTCGACCTTCAGGACGAAGGGGATGTCCTGGAGCGTGAAGGCGTCGAGGACGGGAGGGAGATCGGAGTTGGAGACCTCCATGACGACCGGGCGGCGCTGGAGCTGCCAGCCGGCGGCCATGCGCTGGACGGCGTGGACGGCGTCCAGCGCGGGTGTCTGGGAGCGTGCGGTGTCGGGGATGCCGGCCCGGCGGCGGCGCAGCAGTTCGCTGGTCCAGGGACCGGGCAGGGTGAGGGTCCATTCGACGGGGAAGCTGGCCTCGCTGGAGGCGAGCCAGATCCCGCCGGCCTGCTGGCAGTTGGCGGTGCGGCCGAGCTGGGGCACGAACTGCCTGCCGACTCCCACGGAGCGGTCGCCGGCCTTCTCGATGACCATGGGCTGGACGACCCAGGCCAGCGGGCGCTGTGCGGTGCGTTCGAGGTGCTGGGCGAGGGACCGCCTCACCGGGGTCCAGTCCCACGGCGACTTGCTGATGAACTGCTGGAGGCTCTGTTCCACGGAACTGGCCCCCGTTCCGGCGATGTTGCGGATCGTTTTCTTCCCGCTGGTCCGGACCAGACCGTCGAGATAAACGCGGGCCCAGTTTCGCTGGTCCCGCCGCGGTAATGACTCGAAGAATAGCGAGATCAATTCGTCGATCAATTCGGATATTTCCGTGGTGGAATCTTCCGGCACCACTGCGCGAACCATCTGGAGCCTCCCCCGCGACCAGATCAGACCTTGACCCTACTTGACGGCCGAGAACGGCCGTAGGGCCCTGCGGCTACTTCCTGAGGTCGCTGCCAGATTCGAGCCGCTCTTCCTCTACCACGAGCGGGATGGGGATCTGGTTCGCCGCGTAGTAGAGGGCGATCAGGAAGTGTGCGACGAGAGTGAGAGGTGCGGAGAAGAAGGACAGAATCACAGTCAAGGGGTAGGCGACCGCACCCAGCCCGAATCGGACGCGGGTGGCCCGGGCCCCGTCCTTGTCCACCGCTTCGTGGAAGAGGTGGCCGACCTTGGTCACGTACCACCAGAAGCCCAGGAACGCGAGGGCGTACACGACGGTCCACGAACTGTAGAGGATCGCGGCGACGTTGGCCGAATCCCCGTCCATGAGGTGCTCGGCGAGGATGTTGGTGGTGTAGGGAATCACCGAAACCACCATCAGCACCAGCAGATTCAGGAACAACAGGGGCCGGTCGACCCGCTTGAGGTGACTGAAGATCGTGTGGTGGTTCACCCACATCACGCCGATGATGAGGAAACTCACCAGATACGCGGCATAGTGCGGCCATTGCTCCCGGAGCCCATGCCACAGGGCGGACCCCCGCTCTTCCGGAACCTTTAACTCCAGCACCAGAATGGTGATCACGATGGCGAATACGCCGTCGCTGAACGCCTCCACCCGGTTGGTTTCCTGCTCCATGACCTCCCCTTCACATTTCCCTCACGTGCGCGGGGAGGGCCGCCCGCGCCCTCCCCGCCCACGCTACCCACGAAAGGGCGGTCAGCTGCCGAAGCCGGCCGTCTGGCGCCAGATCCGGCCATCGCGGACGACGAGTGTCCCGAACGCCTGCTCCGGAGCGCCGTTCAGGTTCATGATCGCCCGGTAGAAGATGGTGTCGTCGGTCTCGATGTACTCCTGGAGTTCGACCAGCGTGGGCTTGAGGGTGAGATAGCCGGTGAACGTCTCGCGAACGGCCTCGATGCCCACCGAGGCCCCCTCGAAGCGGACCAGGACGGCGTCCTCGGTGTAGTTCTTCATCACCGCCTCGATGTCCAGCGCGGCCAGGGCGTCCATCTGGCGGACGAAGACCGGGTGCAGCGCGGAGATGTCGTACTTGGCCATGTTCGACTTCCTTTCGGTGGGAGTGGGTGACGGCTTGCGGGGTGACGGTTCGCGGGGGCGGGCCGACCGGGGCGCCGGCTCAGCCCGCCAGGGGCAGGCGTACGAGCATCCGGGTCTCGCCCGGCCGGGAGCGGGCCGTGATCGACCCGTGGTGGCGCTGGGTCACGATCCGGTAGCTGAGGTGCAGCCCCAGACCGGTGCCCTTGCCCACGTCCTTGGTCGTGTAGAAGGGCTCGAAGATGCGCGGCAGGACGTCCTCGGGGATGCCCCGGCCGGTGTCGGTGATCTCCACGACCATGCAGACGCCCTCGGCGTGGCAGCGCAGGGTCAGCGTGCCCGCGCCCTCCATGGCCTCGGCCGCGTTGTCGACCAGGTTGGTCCACACCTGGTTGAGCTCCCCCGGGTACCCGGTCAGCTCCGGCAGGTCCGGTTCGTAGGCGCGGACGATGGTGATCCCGGCGAGCTTGGAGCGGAGCACGACCAGGGTGTTCTCCAGGCCGTCGGTCACCGCGAACCGCTGCTCGGGAGCCCGGTCGAGGTTGGCGTAGTCCCGGGTGGCCGCGACCAGCTGGGAGATGCGGGGCCCGGCCGCGCGCAGCTCGGCGGCCAGCGAACGGGCCTCCAGCAGCGCCGCCAGGTGGTCCAGGGCGGCGGCCAGGGAGGCCTCGCCGATCCCCTCCAGCCGCTCCAGCAGCCATTCGAGCTCCAGCCCGAGGTCGGAGGCCCCGGAGCCGAGCAGTCCCGGCCGGGCCGCTCCGGCCTCCTGCGCCCAGTCGGTGATCTCCTCCTCGGCGTCGGCCTGGGCCAGCGGGTCGGTGGTCTCGGGCGGCGGGAGCCGGTCCAGCTCCCCGGCCAGCCGCTCCAGCACGCCGCGCTCCGCGTCCGTGGCGGCCGCCCCCCACCCGTACGCGGTGGCGGTCAGCCGGTCCAGGGCGGGCACCAGCTCCTGCGCGGCGCGGGCCACGGCGGCGGCCGGGTTGTTGAGCTCGTGCGCCAGGCCGGCGGCCAGCGTGCCCAGCGCCTCGACGGTGGCCCGTTTGCGGGCCTGGACCTCGGAGGACTTGATCCGCCAGGCCAGCACGGGAATCAGTACGGCGGCCACCCCGTTGCAACGGGTCAGCATCTCGAAGAACACCGGCTTGGGATAGGCCACGACGGTGGTCGCCGGGCCGCTGGCGGAGGCGGTGGCCACGTAGGAGCCGTCCGTGAGCAGGGGCAGCTCCCCGGTGAACCGGTGGGCGGCGGTGGGCTTGCCGTCGTGCTCGTCCGCGGCGGCGCTCTCCTCCTCGGTGGAGTGCCGGGTCAGGACCTCCTCCCGGCCGTCGACGACCTTGGTGACGACCAGCCCGCCGGAGACCAGCACGTGGAAGCAGGTGGCCTCGTCCCCGTCGCGGAAGAGGACCTCCCCGTCGGCCAGGACGCGCAGGTGGGAGACCGAGACGAGCCAGTCCAGCTGGTCCTCGGTGAGGGCGGCGAAGATCTCCAGCCCCTGCAGGGTGGTCCGCAGCTCCTTGGTGCTCACAGTGGTCACAGGGTGCTCCCCTCGGCCCTGGTGCGCGCCGCCAGCCGCAGGGTCGTGAACAGGGCCAGCGCGCACACCGCGGCGACGGCGGCCATGAAGCCGACGGAGGTGCGCTGCAGGCCGTGGATGTTGGTCAGGAGTCCGGCGAGGACCGCCGGGACGCTCATGGCGAGATAGGCGAAGACGTAGACGGCGGCGGTCAGTTCGCCGCGGTGTTCGGGTTCGGCGAGGGTGCTGATCGCGCGGAAGGAGCCGAGGAACGCCGCTCCCCAGCCGCTGCCGAGGACGGCGGTGGCGGCGAGGAACACGGGCGCCGAGCCGAGGCCGAGCGCCAGCAGCACCAGGGCGAGCCCGGCGATCAGCCCGAGCAGCCCGAGCACGGCGGTGCGCAGCGGTGCGGTGCGGCCCAGCAGCAGCTGGGCGGCGGTGGCGGAGCCGGCGAGCAGGGCCACCGTGGCCCCGCCGGCCAGGTAGTTGGTGGTGTGGAGCAGGGACAGGGCCAGGTGCGGCCCGAGCGAGAGGTAGAAGCCGCCGACGGTCCAGACGGCCACGATCGTCAGCACCAGCACGGCGAACCTGCGCCGTATGGCGGGCGGTACGCGGATCCGGCGCGGTGCCACCCGGAGCCGGCCCCCGGCGCCGGGCGCGCTCTCGCCCATCCGGACCACCCCGACCAGGGTGGCCGCGAAGGCGACGACCAGCAGCAGGTAGCTCAGCACGGTCGGGGCGGGCGCGTACTGGACGAGCAGTCCCGCCCCGAGCCCGCCGAGGCCGATGCCGACGGTCGGTCCCGCGCTGTTGACCTGCGCCCCGAGGGCGGGCCGCGAGCGCGGGCTGAGTTCCAGCAGGGCCGCCCCCATCGCCCCGGTGGCCAGGCCCACCGCCAGCCCCTGTACGGCGCGGGCGGCGAGCAGCAGGCCGAGTCCCCCGGCCCCGGCGAACAGTCCCATCGAGACGATCGCGAGGACCAGCCCCGCGGCGAGGACGGGCCGGCGCCCCAGGGTGTCGGAGAGCGAGCCGAACAGCAGCAGCCCGGCGAGGACGGTGACGGCGTACACGGCGAAGACCACCGTGACGACGCCGGAGGACAGTCCCCAACGCTGCTGGTAGAGCACGTAGAGGGCGGAGGGCACGGAGGAGGAGAGCATCAGCAGGACGAGGACCGCGCCCACCACCCAGAAGCCGGACGGTCTCGGCCCGGCCGCCGCGCGGCCGCCGGCTGGGTGCAGGACGTCTCCCGTGGTCGTCGTCTCGGTCGGTTCGGGCACGCTCGTCAACTCCACTCCCCCGCCCTGCCCCGGCGGGCCGTCTCAGGCGCTGCTGTGGGCCGCCGCCCGGGCCAGCGCGCGGGCGGTGAGCACGCCCGCGAGATGGCCGAGGTACTCGGCCGAGGTACCGCGCCCGGGGACGAACAGCTCCCTGGGCTCGGCGCGGAACGCCGCGAGCACCGCCCCCGTCGTGTAGACGCCCCCGCGCAGCCGGTCCTCGACCCCGCGCAGGCGCAGGGCGCGGGGGGTGGCTCCGGTGACCGCGATCCGCGGCCCGTCGGGGGTGATCCGTACGGCGGCGGCGCACAGCGGGTAGCGGGTGGCCCGGTCGGCGGTCTTCTCGAAGGCGGCCGCCCCTCCGGCGGCGGGCACCAGCAGGGCGGTCAGCACCTCCCCGGCGGGCACCCCGGAGGCGGCCAGTTCCTCGGCCGGGACGGTTCGGGTCCCGCCGGGTCCGGCCAGTTCGGCCCGTGCGCCGGCGGCGATGGCGGCGACGGGCAGGTCGGTGGGGCGCTCGGCGGCGGCCAGGTTGCCGCCGACGGTGCCGAGGTTGCGGACCTGGGGGTCGCCGTTGGCGCGGGCCGCGGCGGCCAGCTCCGGGGCCCCGGCCCGCACCTGCGGGTGCGCGGCGAGCTCGGCGAGGGTGGTCAGCGCCCCGATCCGCAGCTCGCCGCCGGTCCGTGCGACCCCGTGCAGGGCCGCGAGGTGGCGCAGGTCGACCAGCAGGCGGGCCCGGTCGGCTCCGGTGCGCAGGGCGGGCAGCAGGCTCTGGCCGCCGGCGAGCACCCGGGCCCCGTCCGTGCCGGCGAGGAGGTCGAGGGCCTCTTCGAGGGAGGCGGGCCGGACGTAGTCGAAGTCGGCGAGGATCACCGGGCCCCTCCTTCCAGTACGCGCCAGACCTTCTCGGGGGTCAGCGGCATGTCGATGTGCTGGACGCCCAGGTCGGCGAGGGCGTCGACCACCGCGTTGACGACGGCGGCGGCGGGCGGCACGGTGGCGATCTCGCCCGCGCCCTTGGCGCCGAGCGGGTTGTGCGGGGAGGGGGTGACGGTCCGGTCGAGGGTGAAGAAGGGCACGTCGGCCGCCCGGGGCAGGGCGTAGTGGGTCAGGTCGGAGCTGAGCAGGATGCCGTTCTCGTCGTACTCGGCGGCCTCCATCAGGGCCTGGCCCAGGCCGTGCACGATGCTGCCCTCGATCTGGCCGTGGACGATCTTCGGGTTCCCGATGTTCCCGGCGTCGTCCACGGCGGTGTAGTCGACCACCTCGGTCTCACCGGTGAGTTCGTCGATCTCGACCACCGCGACGTGCGTGCCGAAGGGGTAGTTGAAGTCCGGCGGGTCGAAGTGGGTGGTCTCGTCCAGGGCCGGTTCGATCTCGGGGGGCAGGCCCCAGCCGTACCACATGGCCATGGCCAGTTCGGCGAAGGTCTTGGCGTTCTCCGGGTTTCCGGCCTCGTGGACGCCGCCGTGCTCGTAGACGACCTTGTCCTCGGGGACGTTCAGGAAGACGGCCCCGGCCTTGATCAGCTTGGCCTTGATCTTGCGGGCGGTGAGGGCGACGGCGGGGGCGGCCATGCTGTAGGAGCGGGAGCCGTAGGTGCCCTGCCCGTACGGGGCCTTGAGGGTGTCCCCCTCGTACACCTGGACCTGCGCCGGGTCGATGCCGAGTTCGTCGGCGGCGACCATCGCGAAGACGGTGCCGTGGCTCTGGCCGGTGGAGGCGGAGCCGACGGTGACGGTGACCTCGCCGGTGGGGTGGACGCGGATGTTGGCGCTCTCCCAGGTGCCGCCGAGCATGCCCTCCTTGGACATCCGGGTCGAGGGGCCGACCCCGCAGATGGCCACGTAGGTGGCGATGCCGACGCCCAGGCGCTTGCCGCGGGCGCGGGCCGCCGCCTTGCGGGCGGGCATGCCGGCGTACCCGGCCAGCTCCAGGGCCCGCTCGAAGTTGGGCGCGTAGTTCCCGGAGTCGTAGGTCCAGCCGAGGCCGTTGTCGTACGGGAACTTCTCCTTGGGCACCAGGTTCCTGCGGCGGACCTCCGCCGGGTCCATGCCGATCTCGGCGGCGTACCGGTCGACGAGGCGTTCCATCAGGAAGGCGGCCTCGGCGCGTCCGCTGCCGCGCTGGGCGCCGAGGGAGACCGTGTTGGTGAAGGCGGCGTACACCTCGCAGAAGGCGGCGGGGATCTCGTACATGCCGCTGATGGAGCGGCCCATCAGGGCGGTGGCGACGCCGGGGCCGATGGTGGAGGGGTAGGCGCCGAGGTTGGCGTAGCTGGTGCAGCGCACGGCGGTGATCCGGCCGTCGCGGGTGCCGGCGAGGGTGACGTGCTGGCGGTGGTCGCGGCCCTGGACGGTGGAGTTCATCAGCCCGGTGCGGGTGTCGACCCATTTGACGGGCCGGCCGAGCGCCTTGGAGAGCAGCAGGACCAGCGCCATGTCGGGGTAGAGGTAGCCCTTGGTGCCGAAGCTCCCGCCGACGGTCGGGGCGATCACGCGGAGCTTGTTGAACGGGATGCCGAGGACCAGCGCGGAGAGCAGGAACCGGTGGTTGTGCGGGCCCTGGGTGGAGGCGTAGAGGGTGTACTCGCCGGTGGCGGCGTTGTAGTCGCCGACGGCCCCGCGCGGTTCGATGGGGCTGTTGATGGTGCGCTGGTTGACGAGGTCCAGCTCGACGGTGACCTCGGCGCGGGCGATCGCCGCGTCGGTGCGGTCCTTGTCGCCGCAGGTCCAGTACGCGTTGAGGTTGCCGGGGACGGCCTCGTGCAGCTGGGGCGCCCCCTCGGCGAGGGCTTCGTCGGCCCGGGTGACCACGGGCAGCGGTTCGTAGGCCACGTCGATCGCGGCGAGGGCGGCGGCGGCCTGGCGCGGGGTCTCGGCGACGACGACGGCCACGGGATCGCCGACGTGCCGGACGGTGTCCCCGGTGAGGACCGGGCGGGCGCCGGGCAGTCCGTAGGGGTGGGGCGGGAAGTGGCTCTCCACCCCGCCGGGTATCCAGATGCAGGGCAGCGGCATGACGTCGGTGAAGTCGGCGGCGGTGGCCACCTTCAGGACGCCCGGCAGCCGCTCGGCCGCCGCGGTGTCGATGGAGAGGATCCTCGCGTGGGCGACCGGGCTGCCGAGGATGGCCATGTGGGCGGTGCCGGGCAGGTCGATGTCCGCCACGTACACGGCTTCGCCGCGCAGCAGTTGCGGGTCCTCGCGGCTGTCGAGCGGCTGCCCGAGGACGGTGCCCGCGGTGGTGCTCTCCCCCGTCACGGTGGTCATCCCCCTCACCGCCCCTCGGCCGCGGGCACGGCGGACCCGGCGGAAGGGGCCGGCGGCGGCGCGGCGCAGGCGCGCTGCACGCCGCGGACCACGCTGTGGTAGCCGGTGCAGCGGCACAGGTTGCCGGTGAGCCACTCGCGGATCTCGGGCTCGGTGGGCGCCGTTCCGGGAGTGGTGTTCTCCACGAGCTCGCCGAGGGCCATCACCATCCCGGGGGTGCAGAACCCGCACTGGGTGCCGTGCTCCTGGCGCAGGGCCTCCTGGAGGCCGGTCAGTTCACCGCCCCGCTCGGACACCCCCTCGATGGTGGTGACCTCGGAGCCGGCGGCGGAGGCGGTCAGGACCAGGCAGCTCTTGACGGACCGGCCGTCGAGGCGGACCACGCAGGTGCCGCACTGGCCGGTGTCGCAGCCGACCTTGGTGCCGGTCAGCCCGAGTCCGTCGCGGAGCCGTTCCACGAGGAGTTCGCTCGGCCGGGCCGCGAACTCCTCGGGTCTCCCGTTCACGTGGAGGGTCAGGGTGGGGGCGGGTGTCAGATCCATGCGAGCGCCTGCGCTTCCGTGAGCGACCGGTTGAAGAGGGGGCCGCCGGGCTGCTGGAGAATTCCTCCGGAGTGCAGCGATCCGGTGTCGACGGCGGCGAATCCGAGATCGGCGATGATTCCCGCGACGATTTCCTTCGCTTTGGGGTCGTCGCCCGCCGTGTAATGCGCGAGGCGTTCCCCTGCGGATTTGCCGGCAGTGGCCAGGGTTTCGAAATGCATGGTGTTCAGGGATTTCACGACCCGGGCACCGGGGTACCACTCGGCGACCAGTTCGCTGGAGGTGCGCCCGCCCAGGTCGGCGGGGGTGCCGGGGCCGCTGAACGCGTTGGTGGCGTCCACCAGCACCTTGTCCTGCACGACGTGCGGGGGCAGCAGCCCGCGCACGCTCGCGTACGGCACCATCAGCACCAGGAGGTCGGCCCGTCCCGCGGCCGGGGCGGGGCGTGCCGCGGTGGCGGCAGGGCCCAGTTCGGCCAGCAGGGGGGCGAGTGATTCCGGCCCGGTGGCGTTGGCGAGGACCACCTCGTGGCCTGCCGCCACCAGGATCCTCGCGAGGGTCGAGCCGATCCGTCCGGTGCCGATGACGCCTGTCCGCATCGATGCTCCTCGATCGCTCGGTCCGGCGGTGCCGGACGTCGGGTCCGTTCAGTCCATGCCGATCCAGACCGACTTGGTCTGGGTGTAGCTCTCCAGGGACTCCGGGCCGCACTCGCGGCCGTAGCCGGAGGCCTTGTAGCCGCCGTAGGGGACGGAGGGGTCGTACTGGTTGTAGCAATTGACCCAGACGGTGCCGGCCTTGATCTGCGAGGCGACCCGGTGGGCCCGGCGCAGGTCCTTGGTGTGGACGCCGGCGGCGAGGCCGTACGCGCTGTCGTTGGCGATGCGCACGGCGTCCTCCTCGGTGTCGAAGGGGATGACCGACAGGACGGGGCCGAAGATCTCCTCCTGGGCGATCCGCATCCCGTTGTCGACGCCGGTGAAGACGGTAGGCAGGAAGTACAGGCCCTGGCTGGAGGCGCCCTCGGGGGTCCAGCCGGTGCCGCCGGTGCGCAGGAGGGCGCCTTCCTTCTCGCCCACCTCGATGTAGGAGCTGACCTTGTCGAACTGGGCGCGGTGGGCCAGCGGCCCGAAGAGGGTGTCCGGGTCGCGCGGGTCCCCGGGCTTGAGGGCGGCGGCCCGGCGGACCAGGCGTTCGACCAGTTCGTCGTGGATGGGGCGCTGGAGCAGCAGCCGGGAGCCGGCCGTGCAGATCTCGCCCTTGTTGTAGTAGATGCCGAAGAAGGCCAGTTCCTCGGCGGCGTCGAGGTCGGCGTCGGCGAAGACGATGTTGGCGGACTTGCCGCCGAGTTCCATCGTGACCTTCTTCAGGGTGCCGGCCGACTTGCGGATGATCGACTGTCCGACGGCGGTGGAGCCGGTGAAGGCGATCTTGTCGATGCCGGGGTGGCCGGTGAGGGTTTCGCCGAGCTCCACGCCGGGCCCGGTGACCACGTTCAGCACCCCGTCGGGGATCTCCGCCTCCTGGAACAGCTCGGCGATCTTCAGGGCGGTGAGCGGGGTGGCCGGGGAGGGCTTGTGGACCACCGTGTTCCCGGCCGCGAGGGCCGGGGCGATCTTCGTCATCGACAGCAGCAGCGGGAAGTTGAACGGGGTGATGGCGCAGACCACGCCCAGCGGCTCGCGCAGGGTGTAGGCGAGCTGGCCGCCGGCGGGGGCCCTGGAGGAGCCGTCGACCCTGGTGACCGCGCCCGCGTAGTAGTGCATCAGCTGGGCGGCCATGGGTGCGTCGACGGTGCTGGAGAAGGCGAACGGCTTGCCCATGTCCACCGTTTCCAGCAGGGCGATCTCCTCCAGGTCCCGTTCGATCAGCTCACCGACGCGGTTGAGCCGCAGCGCTCGCTCCTGGGCCGACAGCCGGCTCCACGGGCCCTCCTCGTACGCCGTGCGGGCGGCCGCGACGGCGGCGTCCGCGTCGGTCGCGGCGGCCTGGGCCACCGGTACGATCTCCTGTCCGTCGATCGGGCTGATGTCCGGTTCCGTGCGGCCGTCCCGGGCCGGGACCCACTGGCCGCCGATGAACAGCTTCCCGGGGTGGGCCAGCGGGTGGCCGCTGAGCTCGCGCTTGGTCATGGCTGCACCTTCCGGTGTCGCGGGGGCTAGGGCCTGACCGACCATTCGCGCCGGATCAGGCCGGGTCGTTCGGTGCGTGCGATCGGCGTGCGGCCGGGACGCCCTCGTAGCGGAGCTACTTGGGCGTTTCGGCCGTGCGGCGAGCGTGCGTGCCGGGCGGGCCGGCCCCGGTGGGAATGGTCGGACAGGCCCTACGCCTCTTCGAGCCGGCGCAGGAACGTCTCGGCGAGGGCCTTGGAGGAGTAGGGGTTCTGGCCGGTGGTGAGCTTGCGGTCGACGACGACGTGGGAGTCCCAGATGACGTCGGCCTTCTCGTAGCGGGCGCCGAGTCTGGTCAGCTCGGCCTCCAGGATCAGCGGGAGTCGGCCGGCCATGTTGGTGACCAGTTCCTCGTCATGGGAGAACGCCGTCATCCGGTAGCCCTCGAAGGGCCAGCGGCCCTCCCCGTCGCGCAGGGCGAGCAGGGCGGTGTGGCCGTGGCAGACGGTGGCGAGGGGCTTGTCCTGGGCGATGGCCCAGCGCAGCACCTGCGCGAGCTCGTCGGACTTCGGCAGGTCCCCGATGGCCCCGTGGCCGCCGCTGATGTAGAGGGCGTCGTACCCGGCGACGTCCTTCTCGCCGAGGGACTCGATCGCGAGGGGGCTGCGCAGCTGGGGGGCCTGCTCGATGACGCGGACGTACTCGGCCGCGTTGGCGGCGTCCTCGTCGGGCGAGCCCTCCGGGCGGACGTACCGCAGGAAGCCGGGGTCGATGCTGGTCTGGTCGACCGTGGGGGTGGCGCCCCCGATCGTCGCCACGTCGACGGTGTGGCCGGCGGCCTGGAAGAGGGTGTAGGGGACCACGAATTCCTCGGCCCAGAAGCCCGAGGGGTGCTGCTCCCCGTCCAGGAGATGGAGGGTGGCCTTTGCCGTCAAGACGACGAGAATCCTCATGATTCTCTCCTTGTTCTGGATTCGCTGCCGATTCAACACGCCCCTGGAGGAGGGGCGTAAGGGGGTGACGTCAGGCCCGCGATACTTCGTCACGTGCGTCCAACGCCGTGAGGATCGTGCGGAATTCGCCGACCAGGGGGTGGTCGGGGAACGCTTCGGCGAATATGCGCTCGCCGTAGAGGGCCGCCATTTCCGGTACGTACGGGAGGATTCCGGCCAGGGGGGTGCCGTATACCTCCTCGGCGCGCCGGCGGACGGCTTGGTGGTCGACGCCCTCGGGCGCCATGCTCAGGACGAGGGCGCGCCGGCAGGCCAGCCGCCCGGCGAGGGCGATGGTCTCCTCGACCCCGGAGAGGTCCACGCGGTCCGCCCTCGTCATGATCAGTACGACGTCGGCGCTGCCCATGGCGGTCACCGACTCGTTGTTGAGCCCTGCGTGCGTGTCGAGCAGCAGGACGTCCAGCGCGTGGCTGCGCGCCAGCCGCTCGAAGCCCTCCGGGAGCAGGCCGACGTCGTACCCGGTGGCCATCAGCTCCCGCAGGGCCGCCGTCCCGGTCCGGGCCGGTACGACGTACAGGCCGGCCACCGAGGTGCGCCGGGCGGCGGCCTCGATCTCGCAGCGGCCGAGCAGGTAGTCGGCCAGCGAGCCGGTGCCCGGCGCGACCCCGAACAGCAGGTCCAGGGTGGGCGACTGGAGGTCGGTGTCGACCACCCCGACCCGCTGTCCGGCCGCGGCCAGCAGCAGGGCGAGGTTGGCCAGCACCGAGGACTTCCCGGTGCCGCCGCGGTGCGAGTGCACCACGATGGTCCGGGTCATCACGCCACCACCCGGTAGCCCGCGCCGTCCGCATGCGGCCCCCGCGCCGCACGTGGCCGGTGCAGGGCCAGCATGGTGACGTCGTCGTGCTGTTCGGCGGTGCCGGTGTGCTCGCGCACCGCCCGGTCCATCAGGTCGACCACGTCCCGGCCGCTCGCCGGGGGGCCGGCGAGCAGTTCGAGCATCCTGTCGTCACCGAGGAAGTAGCCTTCGGGGCAGCGTGCCTCGGGCACTCCGTCGGTGAACACGAAAAGGGTGTCGCCCGGGTCGAGCTGGGCGTAGCCGAGGGTGTAGACGCAGTCGGGGAGGACCCCGACCGCAGGTCCCGTGACCTCCAGGGCCCGGGTGCCGGAGCCGTCGCCGGAGAGCAGCAGCGGCGGGTTGTGACCGCCGTTGATGTAGACGAGGCTGCCGGTGCGGGGGTCCAGGACGCCGAAGAAGAGGGTGGCGAAGTACCCCTGCCTGAGGTGGTTGCGGGTGAGGTAGCCGTTGGTGGCGGTGACCGCGTTGAGCAGCGGGGTGGCGCCGACCACCGGGGTGCGCCGGCTGCCGCCGCTGCGGCCGGCGGCCATCAGGTGCTGCAGGCCGCTGTTCTCGGCGGTGTGGCGCAGCAGGGAGCGGATGAGCGCCATGAAGAGGGCGGCGCCCACTCCCTTGTCGCAGACGTCGGCGACGACGAGGGCCAGTCTGCGGCCCCGGGAGATCTCGAAGACGTCGTAGAAGTCCCCGGCGACCTGGCGGGCCGGCCGGAAGCGGACGTCGATCTCCCAGCCTGCGGGGACGGGCAGCGATTCGGGCAGGAAGCCGGCCTGGATCTCCCGGCCGATCTCCAGTTCCTTCTCGTAGCCCATGAGTTCGGCGCGGGCGTCGGCCTCCTGCACGGTGCGGCCGAGTCCGGCGCGTTCGGTGCAGCTGCGCAGCCGGGCCGCGACCAGGGCGGGCAGGAAGGGCGGGACGAGGTAGTCGTGGCCGAGGCGGACGTGCCGCTCCAGGGCGGCGAAGTCGGCGACGGTCCAGGCGACCACGATCGGGGCCCCGGCCCAGCGGCGCAGCCGGCGCACGACGGTGCGCACGGTGTCCCCGTCGGCTTCGGCGGGGACGAGCAGGACGTCCCCCGCGGGCAGCGCGTCCAGGCGGCCGCGCAGCAGGAGCGGGAGGGTGGGGGTGACGAGTTCGGCGTCCATCAGCCGGAGCGCTTCGAGCAGTCCGGCCGGGGGCAGCGGGTGCACGTCGAGGATGATCACGGTCGTGGAGGGCATGCGTCCGTCCCCTCGGCCTTGACGGTCAGCGTGCTGATGTTGCGGCCGTCCCTGCGGGCATAGGTGTACGCATCCACGCTGGTCAGGGCCAGGTGGATGCCGAGGCCGCCGACCCTGCGCCGTTCCGGGGGGACCCCGGGGGCGGGCGGCAGGCGGCCTGCGACGGGGTCGAACGCGGGGGCGGTGTCCTCGATGACGATCCGCACCCCGTCGGGACCGGAGCGGCCCAGGACGGTGATCCGTCCCTCGCCGCCCCGGTACCCGTGCATCACGATGTTGGTGGCCAGTTCGTCCACGGCCAGCCGGATCCGGTACGTCGCCCCGGTGCCGAGGCCGGCCCGGGCGGCGAGCCGCAGGACGAACGCGGCGATCTCGCCCAGTGCCCCCAGCGTCGCGGGCACCTCCAGCACGGCGGGCTTCCTCGCCAGTTCGACCACGTCACTCACCGGCCCGGGCCGTGTGCTCAGTCATCGGCCAGCAGGATGCTGCGGTCGAGTCCGGCCGTGCGGATGGTCCGCGAGACGGGCTCGATGGCGCCGACCACCTTGATGGTGACGTGGTCCGCCACCTTCTGCTGGGCGAAGACCAAGGAGCGCAGCCCGGCGCTGGCCATGTAGCCGACGCCCGCCATCCGGATCTCGACGGTGCTGGTGCCGTGGCCGGCGGCCTTCTCGATGGTCTGGTGGAAGTCCGGCGCGGTCTTGGCGTCCAGCTCGCCCGTCAGTTCGATCACGGTGGTGTCGCCCTCGATGCTCAGGGACACGGAAAGCGGCATGTCAGGTCTCCTTCGGTCACTCGGGGTCGTTGGCGCGGCCGACCAGGATCACGACCGAGCGCGGGCCGATCAGGTACTTGCCGGCGTTGTCGAGCTCCTGCTCGGTCCCCGGGGTGCGGATGTCGTGCGGGGCCTCGGCGCCGGTGTCGGCGAACAGGTGCCAGCTGCGGCCGTGGGGCAGGGCGGGCAGTTCCAGGTCGTGCGCCTCCCAGTGGGAGTTCATGGCCACGTACACCACGTCCTCGTCGGAGGTGCCGCAGCGGGCCACCGCGATCAGGCGGCTCTCCGGCGACCAGTCGGGCTGCCAGGCCCGCTCCCCGTGCCAGCTGATGTCCGGCAGCCCGAGGCCGTCGCGGAGCCGGCCGGTGGGGTGGGTGGTGGAGCGCAGCTCGCGGTGGCGGCCCCTGAAGGCGATCAGCTCGCGGGTGAAGCGGAGCAGTTCGGCGTTCTCGTCGACCTGGTCCCAGTCGAACCAGGACAGTTCGTTGTCCTGGCAGTAGGTGTTGTTGTTGCCCTGCTGGGTGCGGGCGACCTCGTCCCCGGACAGCAGCATCGGGATGCCCTGGCTGGTGAGCAGGATGGCCAGGGCGTTCTTCATCTGGCGCAGCCGCAGGGCGTTGACGGCGGGGTCGTCCGTGGGGCCCTCGGCCCCGCAGTTCCAGCTGTTGTTGTCGTTGGCCCCGTCGTTGTTGCCCTCGCCGTTGGCCTCGTTGTGCTTGTCGTTGTACGAGACGAGGTCGGCCAGGGTGAAACCGTCGTGGGCCGTCAGGAAGTTGACGGATGCGGTGGTCCCGCGGCTGGAGTAGAGGTCGGGCGAGCCGGCTATCCGGGTGGCCAGCTCCCCCGTGACCCCGGGGTCGCCCTTGAGGAAGCGGCGCACGGTGTCGCGGTACTTGCCGTTCCACTCGGCCCAGCGGCCGTAGGCCGGGAAGTTGCCGACCTCGTAGAGGCCGCCCGCGTCCCAGGCCTCGGCGATCAGCTTGGTGTGCCGCAGGACGGGGTCGAAGGCGAGCATCTCCAGCAGCGGCGGGTTGGGCAGCGGGGTGCCGTCCAGGTCCCGGCCGAGGATGGCCGCGAGGTCGAAGCGGAAGCCGTCGACGTGGTAGTCGGCGACCCAGTGGCGCAGGCAGTCGAGCACGTAGTTGCGCACGACGGGGTGGTTGCAGTTGACCGTGTTGCCGGTGCCGCTGAAGTTGAAGTAGTACCCCTCGGGCGTGAGCATGTAGTACGTGGCGTTGTCGAGGCCCTTGAAGGAGATGGTGGGGCCCTGCTCGTTGCCCTCGGCGGTGTGGTTGAAGACGACGTCGAGGATGACCTCGATGCCGGCCGCGTGCAGGTCCTTGATCAGGGTGCGGAACTCGTCGCCCTGCATCCCGTAGCGTCCGGTGGCCGCGTAGCCGGCCTTGGGCGCGAAGAAGGAGACGGTGTTGTAGCCCCAGTAGTCGTAGAGCTTCTCGCCGGTCTCCGGGTTGCTGCGCGGGTTGTCGCTCTCGTCGAACTCGAAGACGGGAAGCAGCTCGATGCAGTTGACCCCGAGCTCCTTGAGGTACGGGATCTTCTCCCGCAGCCCCGCGAAGGTGCCGGGGGCGGTGACCTGCGAGGAGGGGTGCCGGGTGAAGCCTCGGACGTGGGCCTCGTAGACGACGAGGTCCTCGGCGGGGATCCCCAGCGGGGTGTCGTCGCCCCAGTCGAAGTCCTGGAGGCAGACCCGCGAGCGGTACTGGTAGCCGCGGCTGCGGTCCGGCTCCACGCCCCACACGTCGCGGCCGGCGATCAGCCGGGCGTAGGGGTCGGAGAGGACCTGGCGGGCGTCGAAGCGGTGGCCGGTGGCCGGGTCGAAGGGGCCGTCGGCCCGGTAGCCGTACTCGATGTTCTCGTGGTCGAGGCCGAAGACCGTCATGGAGAAGACGCTGCCGGTGCGGAACTCGTCGGGGAATTCCAGCTCGGCCATCGGCTCGGGCTCTCCGCGCTTGTAGATGACCAGGGTCATGGAGGTGGCCTGGTCGGAGAAGACGGAGAAGCTGACCCCGCCGGGGACCACGTTGGCCCCGAAGGGGAACGGCTTGCCCGCGCGGACGCGGTACCCGCCCACTTCGTGGGTCGGGTACGCGTCCACGCGCAGCACTCGTTCGGAGCGGGCCTCGCTCATCGCGCGGCCCTGGCCCGCCCGGCGGCGGCCGCGGCCTGGCCGGTCTCGAAGAAGTCGAGGAAGCCGGTGGCCGACATGACGAACCGGACTTCCTCGCTCACCCCGTACAGGGTGACGGCGACGCCGGCGTGCTGGGCCTCGCGGTAGACGACCAGCAGGGTGCGCAGGCCGGCGCTGGAGACGTAGGTGACGGCGGTCAGGTCGATGCGCAGCGCCCGGCCCTCGCGGACGAGCGGCAGCAGGGTCTCCAGCAGGGTGCCGGAGGTCTCGCTGTTGATCTCGCCGGTGGCGACGAGCACGGTGCCCGTCTTGTTCCGGCGTTCCTTCAGGTTCAGACTCATGTCGTGCTTCCCCTCTGGTTGGGGCGCCCCCCGTTGGGCATTACTTCTGGGCCACCGGCCGGAGCCGGACCTTGACCTTGACCCGCCCCTGGACGTCGGGGAGGTGGACGGTCAGCTCGTCCGCGTCGAACTCCTCGTACGGCTTCTCGTCGATCTCCACCGACGCGATCCGCACCGAGCCCGCGGGCAGCAGGTCGGGCGAGACGCGCAGGGTCCGGCCGGGCAGGTCGGCCGGGTCGGGCTGGAAGTGGAAGTCCATCTCCCGGCCGTTGATGAGCAGGTTGTTGTAGACGGCGGCGAGGTAGCACAGCTCCGCCGAGTGGTACATGGACATCGAGTGGCTGCCCTTGAGCCGCTCGGTGCCGAGCAGGTACGGCGTGCCGCTGGCGAGCACGTTGAAGTACACGGCTCCCTCGTCGTGGTCGAGGAAGAAGGTGTTGTAGAAGGCCTGCGCCTGGCGTGCCTCGCGCAGGTTCGCCTCGCCGCCGACGGTGCCGTTCAGGATGAGGTAGGCGAGGATCGCCTGCTCCTGCTGCCACCAGGCCTTGCGGTCGTGCCAGGCGAAACGGTACGCCTCCTGGTCCCCCTCCTTCACCCGTTCCACGACGTCGTACCAGCCGCCGCGCTGGCGGTCGCTGCCGACGGCGGGCATGATCTCGCCGATCTTGCGGGCGAGCTCCTGGTAGGCGGGCTTGGCCTTCAGCGAGTTCATCCGCATCAGGTTCCAGGCGATCTTCAGGTTGTGCCCGACGACCGCGCGGTTCTGCTGCCAGCTGTGCGCGGTGTCGTGCGACCAGTCGCGGAAGAAGCGCTCCTGGACGAACGGGCTGTTCTTGTAGTCCGGGAACTTGTCCGCGATGGTGTCGAAGGTGTACTCGAGGAAATCGGCGTACTTCTGGTCGCCGGTCGCCAGGTACAGGTTGATCAGGTAGGCGGGCGCGTGGTCGCCGACGGAGTTCCAGTTCTTGCGTTCGGCGTTCTCGCCCAGGGACTCGTGGTCGGGGCTGAAGAGGATCGGGTCGATGTGCGAGAAGTACCCGCCCTGCTCCGGGTCGTGGAAGAACTTGTCGAACAGCCGGATGGTGGCGTCGGCGTCGTTCTTGATCCGGACGTCGCCGGTGACCCGGTAGGTCTGGATCGGGCCGGCCAGGGCGTAGATCTGCTCGTACATCGGGATCGCGTCGTAGTCGTCGGAGAACTCCGAGGTGAACAGCTTGCGCTCGCTGTCCCCGTCGACGCTGATGCCGTGGTACCAGTAGACGACGTCTTCCTCGCTGTCCACGACCCGCATGTGCTTGCGCAGGTACTCGGTGCCGCGTTCGGCGATCTCCAGGTACTCGTCCTTGCCGGTCAGCAGGTAGGCCGAGGCCATGCCGTAGACCAGGCGGGAGATGGTGTCGGTCTCCTGGACGTGGCTGGCGGTCTTGTCGCCGCCGAGCCGGATCTCGGTGCGGTACTGCGTGAAGTCCACCGGCCCGTCACCGAACTGCGCCCGCTTGTAGAAGTCGGCGAGGGACTCGATCTGCTTGACCCACCAGCCGGCCTCCTCGAAGCGGTAGTCCTCGGCGCTGCGGCCCAGGAAAACCAGCCGCTTGGCGTCGAAGCGGCCGCCCTGCTCGGGGTAGTGGACCCCGTAGGCGAAGAGGAACCGGCCGGCCGAGAGCATCTCGTCGACGTGCCCGGAGGCGTCGACGTACGGCTCGTCCAGGTTGCGCACCAGCTCGGCGCTGGGACCCGAGGCGAGCGAGACGTCGAACTCCCGGTCGTCGGCGGTCCGCAGGCGCAGCAGCCGCGACGCGGAGTCGAAGCGGACGACGTAGCCCGCGATCGTGTCGGAGAAGGAGAAGCCGGGCGTGCCCGCCATGTCATGCACCGTCCTTGTCGTGTGAGCTGTCGTCCTCGAATCCCTGACTGACCTCGACGATCACCCCGTCGGGATCGCGGACCCACACGGTCCGCCAGCCGCAGATGAAGTCGTCGAAGTCCAGCGGCCCCAGGGTCACGTCGGCCGCCTCGCCCAGTTCGGCGAGGAAGGCGTCGACGTCGTCCGTCTGGAAGGCCAGGTGCCGGATCCGGCCGGGGGCCGGCGGCCCGTCGTCGTGTGCCGGGCGGGCCGGGCCCACCGGCGACTCGAAGAGCTCCAGGTACGCGTCCCCCTTGCGCAGGAACACGATCCGGGCCTCCCCGAGGTCGACCACCCGGGCCCGGGTGAAGCCGAAGTACCGGGTGTAGAACTCCTCGGTGCTCTTCTGGTCGGCGCAGTTGAGGCCCACGTGCGACCAGACCATCGCGCGCTGCCCGGTGCCGGCCATCAGGCGTTCCCCCGGCCCCGGCGCGCCGCGAGCAGTTCGATGATCCGGCGGGCGAAGAGGTGGTGGTGGCCGCCGGTGCGGCCGGTGACCAGGTCCCCGTCGACCACCACGTCCTCGTCGACGTACTCGGCACCCATGTTGCGGACGTCGCCGATGAGGTTGTTGTGGCAGACCACCTTGCGGCCGCGGACCTTGTCCGGGATGGACGAGGCCAGCCACATGCCGTGGCAGATGATCCCCTTGAGGACGGTCGGTTCCTCGAAGGCCCGGCGCAGGAACTCGGTCGCGGGCGCCAGCACGTCCACGTCCTCGGTGTAGCGCAGCCGGTCGGCCACCATGCCCGAGGGCACGATGACCGCGGCGTACCGGCGCAGTTCCTCGTCGTCCAGCCCCTCCAGGGACTTCTCGGCGGTGAACGGCGCCCGGTACTCGTGCCCGGAGAAGGTGATGGAGTCGTTGCCCCACAGCCGGGTCAGGAAGTCGACCTCGGCGCCCTCCTCGGCGAACCGGCGCTGGTAGTAGAAGATCTCCGGCTCGTAGAAGTCGCTCTCGACCAGGACCGCGATCCGCGTCCCGCTCAGCGCGCCCTCGCGCAGTACGACGTCAGGCACGTCGGGCCCCCCTGTTCCGGCCGGTGAGGAAGTCCGCCGCGCGTTCGGCGATCATCGCAATGGCGGTGTGGCAGTTGCCCGACGGGACCGCCGGCATCACGCTCGCGTCCACGACGCGCAGGTTCCGTACGCCGTGCACCCGCAGTTCGGGGTCGACCACGCAGAGGTCGTCGACGCCCATCCGGCAGGAGCCCGCCTGGTGGTGGTAGCTCTCGGCCTTCTGCCGTACGAAGGTCCGCAGGTCTTCGTCGGTGACGGCGCCGGGCCCCGGCTGGAGCTCCTGCTTGTACCAGGGCGAGAAGGCGGAGGTGGCGAAGATCTCCCGGGCGAGCTTGACGCCCTGCACCATCCGTTCGAGGTCCCAGCGGTCGCCCAGGTAGTTCGGGTTGATCAGCGGGTGGGCGAGCGGGTCGGCGCTCGCCAGCCGGACGGAGCCGCGCGAGACCGGGCGGACGACGCCGGGCAGGATGGACACCGTGTTCGGGTGGCTGCGGCCGACGATCACGTCGAAGGGGACGTGGACGAAGGCGATCTGGAGGTCCGGGGCGGGCAGTCCGGGCCGGGAGGACAGGAACAGCGCGCTCTCCGACAGGTTCTGCGCCGGCGCCGGGAGTTCCTGGGTGACCTCGGCCATCAGCCCGGTCAGGACGTGGTTGTGGAAGTTCTCGCCGACCCCGGGCAGGGCCGCGGTGACCTCGATGCCGTGCTCGCGCAGCTGCTCGGGGTGGCCGATGCCGGAGAGCAGCAGCAGCTTCGGGGACTCGATCGCCCCGGCGGCCACGATCACCTCCCGGCGGGCCCGCACGGTGTGCAGTCCGGGGGCCGCGGCGGTGCTGTGGCCGTCGCGTACCGTCCGGCCGGGGATCTCGGCCGGGGGCCGGAGCTGGACGTACTCGACGCCCGTGCAGGTGTCCCCGTCGAAGAGCAGCCGGGTGGTCTGCGCGCTGGTGCGCAGGGTCAGGTTGGGGCGGGCGAGGGCCGGCTCCAGGTAGGCGGCCAGGGTGCCCTGGCGGCGGCCGTCGGCCACGTCGATGTGGTGCCAGCCGGTGCCGAAGAGGCCGCGGCGGGGGCCGTCGGTGTTGAAGTCGGCGATCTCCTGGTGGCCGAGTTCGACGGCGGCCTCGATGAAGGCGCGGGAGACCGGGTTGGGGCCGTGCCGCCCGGCGTTGGTGACCCGCTGGGGGCCGCCGGTGCCGGTGGTGGGGGCGGTGGCGTCCTCCTGGTCCTCCAGCAGCGCGAAGTACGGCAGCACGTCCTCGTACGCCCAGCCGGCCGCGCCCTGGTAGGCCCAGTTGTCGAAGTCCGAGGCGTGGCCCCGGATGTGCATCATGATGTAGAGGTTGCTGCTGCCGCCGGGCGCCTTGCCGCGCGGCTCGTAGGTCCGCCGCCCGCCGAGGCCCGGCTGCGGGACGCTGGTGTAGCCCCAGTCGACGGGGCCGCCGAGCAGCTTGTACCAGGAGGACGGGTCGTCCACCTCGGGCGGGATGCGGTTCCCGCCGGCCTCCAGGACCAGGACGGAGACGTCCGGGTCGGCGGAGAGGCGGTGGGCGAGGACGCTGCCGGCGGTGCCGGAGCCGACGATCACGTAGTCGTACTGGTCTGTGGCCACGGGTCCGGTTCCCCTCAGTCCTGGCTCAGCACCTGGAAGGGAACGGTGTCGTGGAAGTTGGCCATGTAGGCGATCCGGCCGTCCACGATCCGGAAGAAGTTCATCACCTCGGCCTCGATGGCCTGCCCCGACGGGCTTTCGGCGGTGATGTGGGAGACGGCCGCGGCCTTCTCCCCGTCGACCAGGAAGTGCACGGGCTCGTTGCGGAAGACCCGGTACATGGCCCCCATGCCCTTCATCATCGACCGCAGGGTCTCCAGGCCCTCGATGTGTCCGGCGAGCTGCTCGTCCATGACCTGGTCCTCGGCGAACAGGTCGCACCAGCGGTCCCAGTCCCCGGCGTTGGCGTACTCGTAGTACTTTCGAAGGACTTCGGTCACGCTCTCTCGGGCGTCCATCGGTCTCTCATCCCCCTATCGGTCCCTGCGGGTGCCGTCCGGCGCGAAGGGCGCCCAGAACTGGCTGAAGGCACTGGCCGTGTCGCCGAAGAGCCCGTCGCGGCCCTCGACGATCCGCCCGTCGCGCCACTTCATGAAGTGGAAGACCGGGTAGTCCATCCGCTCGTACGGGGAGCCGGCCGCCGGGTCCGCGCCGTCCCGCAGGGCGGTGTTGCGGCAGACGTCGGCGCTGCAGTCCGGCCCGGTCAGGACCGCTTCCAGCTCCATGCGGAAGGTGCCGCCGGTGAGCTTGTGGGTCTGGCCCATCAGCTCCAGGAAGGCGTCCAGGCTCTCGTACCAGCCGGCCAGCGGGTGGTTGCCGGGCACCAGCCAGCGCAGGTCCTCGGAGTAGTACTCCAGGATGCGCGCGCGGTCTCCGGAGCCGAGGGCCCGGTAGGCGGCCTCGACCCGCTCGCGGGTCACTTCGGTCATCGCCGCGGCCCTTTCAGAGCGAGCCCGAACCGGGCATCGGCGCCAGTTCGTTGACGGTGTACTGCTTGATCAGCGGGCCGTCCGCGCCCGCCACCACGGTCCAGGTCTGGTCGGCGTCGAAGCCGAGCCACTGGCTGCGGGCGGCCGGCGGGTCCCAGATCTTGGCCTGCCAGTTGACGAGGACGCGGACGATCGCCCGGTCGCCCTCGATGACCGGCTCCACCTTGGTGACCGTGTGCACCTCGTCGAAGAAGCGGTGGGTGACGGCGTCGTACCAGCGGCCGAAGCCCTGGTGGCCGAGGAAGGTGTCCTCGGGGACCTTGAACTCCAGGTCCTCGGTGATGAGGGCGAGGACCTGCTCCAGCGGGAGGTGGCGGTCCAGGGCCACGTACCAGTTCTCGGCGAAGGTGCGGATCGCGTCCTCGGTCAGCCGCTCGGCGGGCATGCGGTCTCCTCCTGTTCGGTGTGGTCCGGTCGGTTCAGATCTGGACGTCGACGAGGTACGGGCCGGGGTGGGCCAGCATCCGGTCCACGGCGGCGGCCGCCTCGTCCGGCTTCTCCACCCGCGTCCCGTCGGCGCCCAGCGCCCGGGCGAGCCCCGCGAAGTCGATCTCGGGGCGGGAGAGGTCGAAGGAGCCCGGGAAGGGGTGTCCGGCGATGTCCCGTTCCCGCCAGTACTGGGCGATGTTGTCGTCGAGCAGCCGGTACTTGCGGTTGTTGCAGACCACGAACTTGGCGTCGATACCGTGCCGGACCGCCGTCCACAGCGCCTGGTAGGTGTACATGGACCCGCCGTCGCCCGCGAAGCCGACGACGAGCCGGTCGGGGCGGGCCAGCTTGGCGCCGACCGCCCCCGGGAAGCCCACGCCCAGCGAACCGCCCCGGGTGAGGTGGTAGTCGCCCGGGCGCTCGGGCGGCAGGTACCGGGTGACGAGCGGGGAGGTGGTCAGCGCCTCGTCGAAGACGATCAGGTCCCCGCCGGTGCGCTCGGCCAGCCTCCGCAGGAAGACGGCCATCGGCGTGTCCTCGTCCGGGGACGGCTGCCGGGCGGCGTCGGCCCGCTCCCCGGTCCTCGCCTGGAGCCGCGCGGCCGCCGCCGCGCGCCGCTGCGGGGTGAGCCGCTGTTCCAGCACGCCGGCCAGCGCGCGCAGCGCCTGGCGCGGGTCGGCGGCGAGCCCGAGGTCGACGGGGTGGTTCTTGGCGATCTCGTAGGCGTTCAGGTCGATGTGCACGACCCTGGCGCCGGGCCGGAAGGGGTTCTCCAGTTCGGGGAACACCTCGGGGAAGACGTAGGTGCCGACGATCAGCACCCCGTCGGCCTCCCCGACCAGCTCCTTGCTGTGCGGGCCGAACATGTGGCCGGTCTGGCCGCGGCGCAGCGGGTGCGAGGCCGCGATGTTGACCTCGGAGGAGTCGACCTCGTACACGTCGGCGCCCAGCAGCTCGGCGACGGCGGCGAGTTCGGCCTGGGCCCCGGAGAGCGAGACCCCGTCCCCGACGAGGAGCACGGGGCGTTCGGCGGAGGCGAGCAGCTCCGCCGCCCGGCCCACCGAGGCCGGCGAGGGCGCCACGTCGGTCAGCGGCACGGTGGCGGGCAGGACGGGTTCGGAGTTGAGCTCGTCCAGCACGTCCATGGGCAGGGCCACGAACACCGGGCCGCGCGGCGGGGTGAGGGCGATCTTCACGGCCCGCCGGATCGTGCGCAGCACGGACCGGGGGTCGGTGACCCGGGTCGCGTACTTGGTCACGGGCCTGGCCATGGCCACCAGGTCACTGGCCATCTGGGCGTCCATGGCGTCGTAGCGCACCCCGGCGTCGCCGGCGACCACGACCAGCGGGGTGTGGCCGCGCAGCGACTGGTAGAGCATGCCGATGCCGTTGCCCAGCCCCACGCCGGAGTGCAGCTGGAGCAGGGCCGCACCGCCGGTGGCCCGGGCGTAGCCGTCGGCGATGCCGGCGGCCACGGTCTCCTGGAGGGCCAGGACGTAGTGGAAGTCCGCCGCCGCGTCCGCCGCGTCGAGGAATCCCTGTTCCACCGTTCCCGGATTTCCGAACATCACCGTCAGGCCGTCGGCCTTGAACTGCTCGATCAGCCTTTCCCGTCCGGGAGTGGCTTCGGAATTCATCGGACTCCCCCTCATTCCCCTACCACCCGTAACGGGTGAGGCCGTTCTCCAGGACTTCCACGATCTTCTGCCCCGTGAGGTACGAGTCGGGGGTGGAGCGGCCGGTGACGAAGGGATAGTCGACTATCACGGACAGCGGGTGGCCGAAATTCCCGTGATAGGCGCCGCGCGGGCCGGTCGCGTCGCGCAGGATGTACTCCAGCGGGTACGGCGGCGGGCCCATGTTGAAGTCGGTGCCGAGAAATCCGGTGCCGTCCTTGTAGTCGTACTCCTTGCAGTGGCCCGTGACGTGCTTGCCCCAGATGATGCTCTTGCGGTCGCCCCAGTCGCGGGCGAAGGCCAGGCAGGCGACGCCGTAGCACTCGGCGGCCACGACCTTGCCGGCGTTCTTGAAGGCGAGGATCAGGGCGTGGACCCGCTCGTTGTTGGCGAGGTCGACGATGGGACCGCTGCCGCCGACGATCAGGATCGCGTCGTAGCCGGCGATGTCGGCCTCGAGCTTCTCCAGGTCCCGGTGGTACTGCTCCAGCTTGCGCAGGTAGGCCTCGTCGCTCGTGTACGGGCGTTCCGGCACCCACGCCTCGATGTCGAGGGGCGAGTCGAGGCGGCTCGACTGCTCGAACTCCCGGCCCAGCCGGGCGTTCTCCTCCGAGGTGACCGAGCGGCCGAGCGGAGGGTCGACGAAGCTGGGGTCGAGGCTCGGCGGAAGCGCGTGGGCGCGCTTTCCGGTCGGCGTGGCGAATGTGATCTCGTAGCCCTGCTCGTCGAACTTCGAAACGGGACCGATCAGTTCCTCGGACCAGTAACCGTGTTCGGAGACAATGACCAGAATCTTTCTGCTCACGGATTCCTCCAGGCGCGGCCTGTTGTGTTTGCGTCCACCACACTGCGTGCGGCCGGAGCCCGCGTCAAAGGGCGGGAATGCGACTTCGTGAGGTAGCGGGCAAGGTGGTGGCGGCACCTCACCTAGTAGTCCGGCGAGGTCAGGAAGTACGCGCCGGACTTCCTGACCTCGGCCGGATCGCTGAACCATTTCAAGATCCCCGTTTTATGGTCTGGACGCCCCGTGATGGGCGGGCGCGCCGGGTCAGGAGTGCGTGAGGAGAGGGACGGGGACGATGACGAAGGACCTGTTGTGCACACACGTCGACCAGATACGTCCGGTGAAGCCATCCGCGGACGGCTGTGAGGAGTGCCTGCGCCTGGGGGACGTCTGGGTGCACCTGCGGATGTGCCTGAGCTGCGGGCACGTCGGATGCTGCGACTCCTCGAAGAACCGCCACGCCACCAGGCACTACAGGGCGACGGCCCACCCGATCGCGGCCTCGCACGAGCCCGGTGAGGACTGGGCCTGGTGCTACGCCGACCAGCTGATGCTGGAGCCGGCGTGAACGCCGCCCAGGGGAGCCCCGCCTCCCCCGCGACCCCGGCCGCGAGCACGGCCGCGTCCCCGGAGCGGGCCGAGAGCCGCAAGCCCGTGATCCTGGCGGTGGACGACGACCCGCAGGTGCTGAGGGCGGTCCGCCGCGACCTGCGCAGCGCCTACGGCGACCGCTACCGGGTGCTGGGCGCCTCCTCGGCTGCCGACGCCCTGAAGATCCTCGACTCCCTCGACGAGCGTGGCCACGACCCCGCACTGTTCCTCGTCGACCAGCGGATGCCCGACGTCACCGGGGTGGAGTTCCTGCTGGAGGCGGTCAGCCGCTTCCCGGACGCGCGCCGGGTGCTGCTGACGGCGTACGCGGAGACGGACGCGGCCATCACCGCCATCAACCGGGTCCGGCTGGACTACTACCTGCTCAAGCCCTGGGACCCGCCGCACGAGCGGCTCTTCCCAGTCCTGGACGACCTGCTGTCGGACTGGCTGGCCACGTACCGGCCGGCCTACGACGGGATCATCGTCGCGGGCCACCTGGTCTCCCCCGGCACCCACGCCGTCCGGGACTTCTTCACCCGCAACGGGCAGCCGTTCCGCTTCCTGAACGTGGAGCGGGACCCCGAGGCGCTGACGGTGATCGCCGACGCCCAGGCGGGGGCGGCGCTGCCGCTGGTGCGCTTCCCGGACGGCTCGGTGCTCGCCGCGCCGACCGACGCCGAACTCGCCCGGCACCTGGGCCTGTCCACCACCGCCTCCCGCCCGCACTACGAGTGCGTGATCGTCGGCGCCGGCCCGGCGGGCCTGGCCGCCGGGGTGTACGCGGCGTCCGAGGGGCTGTCCACGCTGATGCTGGACTCCCGCGCCCCGGGCGGGCAGGCCGGCACCTCCAGCCTGATCGAGAACTACCTCGGCTTCCCCTCGGGCCTCTCCGGCGGGGACCTGACCCGCCGGGCCACCATCCAGGCCTCCCGCTTCGGCGCCGAGATCCTGCACCCGGTGGAGGTGGTCTCCCTCACCCGGGACGACCCGGCGAAGATCCTGACCCTGGCGGACGGCACGGAGATCAGCGCGGAGACGGTGCTGCTGGCGACCGGGGTCTCCTACAACCGCCTGGAGGCCCCCGGCGCGGACCGCTTCGAGGGCGCGGGCCTGTACTACGGGGCGGCGACCACGGAGAGCTCGGCCTGCATCTCCCAGCACGTGTTCATCGTGGGCGGCGCCAACTCGGCCGGGCAGGCGGCGGTGCACTTCGCCAAGTACGCGGCCCGGGTGACCATCCTGGTCCGTGCGGCCTCCCTGGACGCGAGCATGTCCCGCTACTTGATCGACGAGATCGAGCGCACCCCGAACATCGAGGTGAAGGTCCGCACGACCGTCACCGCCCTGGACGGCGGGGAGCACCTGGAGCGGATCACCCTGCACGACGCGGACACCGGCGAGGACCGGGAGGTCCCGGCCCGGTTCATGTTCACGTTCATCGGCGCCCGCCCGCACACCGACTGGCTGTCCGGGGTGGTCGAACGCGACGAGTACGGCTTCGTCCTCACCGGCTCCGACCTGATCGCCAACGGCGGGGAGCTGCCGGCGGAGTGGAGCCTGGAGCGCGCCCCCTACCCGCTGGAGACCAGCGTCCCCGGGGTCTTCGCGGCGGGCGACGTACGGGCCCACTCGGTCAAGCGGGTCGCCTCGGGCGTGGGCGAGGGGGCCATGGCCGTCTCGCTGATCCACCGCTACCGCTCGATGGGCTGAAGCCGAGGGCGAACACCCGGACCCTTGCGATCACGAGGAGAGCGGATGCAACGTTGATTACATGATTACAGCCGAACAGAGCGAGAAGCTCCGCGCGTGGTTCGCCGAGCGCCTGCCGGTGGACGTCTACGAGTCCCTCGTCTCGGTCACCGTCGACCGGGAGGAGATCACCGTCATCGGCACCGTCCCGGCGTCCGAGTCGGTCAAGGAGTTCCGCGAGCGCACGCGCGAGCAGCGCATGGAGGTGGCCCGCGAGGCCGAGGAGCTCTACCGCCGCAAGGTCGCCTGGGGCGTGGAGGCGGGTGGGGAGACCGTCCTCTTCACCCACCTCGCGGTCCCCGTCATGACCCGGCTGCGCCAGTCCGAGCGCCAGGTGCTCGACACCCTGGTCGCCGCCGGGGTGGCGCGCAGCCGGGCGGACGCGCTGGCCTGGTGCGTCCGCCTCGTCGGGGAGAACACCGACGCATGGCTCCGGGAGCTGCGCGAGTCCCTGGACAAGGTCCGCCAGGTCCGCGCGCAGGGCCCCGACATCCAGAAGTCTCAGCCGGAGTGACGGAAATCCCCACCGGGCACTGATGATCCCGGAAAGTATCCGGGACGACCTGATCCCAGGGAGAGGCACGCACACCATGACCACCACCGTCGAGTACATCCGCTACCGGATCGCC
Organism: Streptomyces katrae; assembly: GCF_002028425.1. Classification (GTDB taxonomy): domain Bacteria; phylum Actinomycetota; class Actinomycetes; order Streptomycetales; family Streptomycetaceae; genus Streptomyces; species Streptomyces katrae_A. Next base: position 1,527,192 of record NZ_CP020042.1, read on the forward strand.
TCGCAGGACCAGCAGGCGTTCGAGGAGGCGTACTCCCGCGCGGCCGAGGCCCTGGCGGCCTCGCCCGAGTGCATCGACTACGAGCTGGCGCACAACACCGAGGACACCGAGCGGTACATCCTGCGGATCCGCTGGACCTCGGTCGACGCCCACCTCAACGGCTTCCGCAAGGGCGAGCACTTCCCGGCGTTCTTCCAGGCGATCCGCCCGTACGTGACGAACATCGAGGAGATGCAGCACTACACCGTCACCGACGTGGCCGGCCCGGGGAAGGCCGCCGGTCAGTCATGAGCACCACGCCCACGATCTACGAGTGGATGGGCGGCGCGGAGGCCATGCGCCGCCTCACCGACGTCTTCTACGGTCATGCCCTGCAAGACGAGATCCTGGCCCCGGTCTTCGCGGGCATGGACGCGGAGCACCCGCAACACGTCGCGGTCTGGCTGTCGGAGGTCTTCGGCGGCCCGGCCGACTACTCGGCACACCACGGCGGCCACATGCACATGGCCACCAAGCACCTGGGGCGCGGCATCACGGAGCAGCAGCGCCGCCGCTGGGTGGACCTGCTGCTGGACACGGCCGACGAGGTCGGCCTCCCGACGGACCCCGAGTTCCGGGCGGTGTTCGTCTACTACATCGAGTGGGGCACCCGGATGGCCCTGATCTACTCCGGCCCCAACCCGCCGCCGGTGGACGCGGCCAAGGTCCCGGTCTGGTCCTGGGGCCAGACCCCGCCGTGGATCCCGAAGTCCGCACCGGCGGAGTGACACCCCGGCCGGGGGCCGGCCCGCGCCGGCCCCCGACCGGAGGGTCCACGTCCATTTGGGCGTAACGGCAACGTCCCGCCCCGAATCGGCAACGGTCCGTGGAGCAGCCGTGCCCGCCGGGGTTCGCCAGCACCACCCCGGCCGCTTCCGCCGCCACGCCCGCCACGCCCGGCGCGTCCGGCGTCGCCGCGCCGTCGGCCGCCCCGGGGAGCGGGGGCACGGCCGCCCCGTCGAAGGGTTCTGACGGCGGCACCGCCTGCAACGACAACGACCTCTCGATCGGCCTCTCGCTCTGGCGCCAGGACTCCGGGCAGAACGTCCTCGTCACGGCCACCAACGTCAGCGGCAAGCCCTGCACCCTCTACCACTACCCGTACGTCGGGTTCGGGGCCACCATCAAGGGCCCGCTCGGCCCCTACGGCACGCCGCCGCGGGCGATCGCCACGATCGCACCCGGACAGGAGGCGTACGCGGGGGTCTACCTCTTCCGCGGGGGCGAGGCGACGACCGCCGTGGACTCGCTGTCCCTCGGCTACCAGGACCGGGCCCCGGGCAGCAACAGGGACGTGGGCCGGCTCGACCTCTTGCTGGCGGCGCGGACCGGCACCCTCAACGCCGGGCACGCCGCCAAGGTCACCTACTGGAACCTCGACCTGCGCGCGGTGGAGGACCAGCTGTTCCGCCCGGGCACGAGCTGACCGGCGCCGGGCCGGCGCCCGTCAGGCCGCCGGCCCGGCCAGCAGCACCGTCAGCACGGGCGCCCCGTCCTGCTCCCGCCAGAAGTCGACGGCCTCCTCCAGGATCTCCCCCAGGGTGGCCCAGTCCTCGGCCCGCTCCGCGGCGTACCCGCGCCAGGAGGTCACCGCCAGCAGCCGGCCCGGCGCGTCCGGCAGCCAGGACAGGTCGATCAGCGCGTCGGCGAGGGCGTCCCAGTTGCCGCCGAACCACTGCGGCACCTCGAGCGCCGCCGCGCAGCGCCGCATCAGGGCGGCCTTGCTGCGCACGCCGTCCAGGTCCAGCCGTACGGTCGTCCAGCCGGCCGCCTCGGCGGCGGCCAGGGCGGGGGCGAGCGGCTGCGGGGCGAGGGTCATCGCAGAACCGCCTTGAAGGTCTCGTAGTGGTCGTCCGTGTAGTAGAACTCCCCGCCCTCGCCCGTGACGATCCGGCGGGCCCCCCGGTCGCGCTCCCCCGGGGTCTTGACCGTGTACTCGTGGTAGTAGCCGCGCTTCTGCTTCGGCAGGACCTTCTCGAAGTTCCCGAAGACCGCGCCGTCCTGCCGGTAGGCGTACGGGCCGCCCTTGTCGATGAGCGCCAGCACCTCGCGCGCCTGCGGCGGCAGCGCGTCGGCCCGTACGGTGGCCATCCCCTTGGCCCACGCGGGCGCGGTGGCGCCGGTCCTGGGCGACGGCGGTGCGGCGGGGGCGGGCCCACCGCCGCAGCCCCCGGCGCCCACGAGCGCCACGCAGAGGAACAGGGCCCCCAGCGCGCGCGACAGCGACCGGGGCACGCTCCGAAAGATCATGCCTCGATCGTGCCAAATATCCGATATTTACGCGAACGGCGATGCGTGGCTCACAGCACCACCATCCTGGAGTACGGGCTCAGGACACGTCTGCGGACCGAGCCGAAGTCGACGAGTACCGCTACACCCTCTTCGACTCCGACGACCCGGCCGAGGCCGTGCTCATCGTGGTTCACCCGGTCGCCCACGCCGAACTCCCTTACGGGCGGCTCCACGAGGGCTTTGAAGGGACTGGACGGCAAGTGGCGGCGGGACGCCGCGGGCCTGGTCATTGAAGCCAGTATGCGTGCAGGAGCCGCATTCCGACCCCGGCTCCGGGTATCGATTGCGACACCCTCCGCCCAACGCGGCCTACAGCTCGTCCGGATCGGCCCGCTCCAGCGCCGGCCGCAGCCCCGGGGCGGACTCGGTCAGCAGGTAGTCCGCCACCGCCGTGTCCGTCACCAGGCTGGTCACGAGGCCCGAGCGGAGCACCGCCCCGATCGCGGCGGCCTTGCGCAGCCCGCCCGCGATCGCCACGACCTCCGGGATCCGGCGCAGCCGGTCGGCCTCGACCGTGATGCACCGCTCGCCGAGGTCGCGGCCGACCCTGCGGCCCTCCGCGTCGAACAGGTGGGCCGACATCTCGGCCGCCACGCCCAGGGAGGCGTAGTGCGCCCGCTCCTCGTCCGTGAGCATGTCGTGCACGGTCGAGATCCCCGGCTCCCAGGAGCCGATGGACACGGCCGCCACGGTGACCTTGTCGAAGTACTCGAAGGCCCGCGCGATGCCCGTCTGGTTGCGCAGCGCCGCCGCCGTCGCCGGGTCGGGCAGCAGCATCGGGGCGTAGATCGGGTGCGCGTCGCCGCCGGAGACCTGTGCGGCGCGCCGTACGGCCTCCACGGACCCGCGCTCGGCCGTCCCCGCGTCGTACACGCCGGTCAGCTGGACGACCGTGCACGGCGGCAGCCGGTGCAGGGAGGCGGCCATGTGGATGGTCGACCGCCCCCAGGCCAGCCCGAGGACGTCGCCCTCGTTGACCAGCTCGCCCAGCAGGTCGGCCGCGACCGCCCCGAGGTTCTCCGGATCGGGCGCGTCCTCGCTCGCGTCGGCCGGGGACTCGACCACGACGGCGTGCCGCAGCCCGTACCGGGCGCGGAGCGCGTCGGAGCGCTCCGCGTCCAGTTCCGCCGGTACCCGGATCTCGATGCGCACGAGGTCGCGTTCGAGGGCGGTCTCCAGGACCCGGGCCACCTTGAAGCGGCTCACGCCGAACTCCTCGGCGATCTGGATCTTGGACTTGCCCTCCAGGTAGAAGCGGCGTGCCATGGCCGCCGCCTGCACCAGCTCCGCGGGTCCCATCCGCAGGGCTGACCGTCCCGCCGACATTGCAGACACCGCGCTCTCCTCACTGCTGTTCACACTGTCGTGTTCACACTCTCGACTCGCCGTTCATCCTGTCAGATCCAACGGCCATTGATCAGCCTGGACGACATCCGTTCACCGAGCCGTTCACCAACGATCGGTTCAGTGGTCGCAGGCCCAGGGGGCGGCGGCGATCGCCGCACCCGCCTGGTCACGCAGAGTCCGCACCGCGGCGGCCGGATCGACCGCCCCGTAGACCGCGCTGCCCGCCACGAACACGTCGGCGCCGGCCTCGGCGACCCGCTCGATGGTGGTGGCCGAGACCCCGCCGTCGACCTGGAGCCACAGGTCCAGTCCGTGCTTGGCGATGAGCTCCCGGGTCCGGCGGACCTTGGGCAGCATGATGTCGAGGAAGGACTGGCCGCCGAAGCCGGGCTCGACGGTCATGATCAGCACCATGTCGAGCTCGGGGAGGATGTCCTCGTACTGCTCGATCGGGGTGCCGGGCTTGAGGGCCATCGCCGCCCGGGCGCCCTGGGCGCGGATCTCGCGCGCGAGGCGCACCGGGGCCGCGGCGGCCTCGGCGTGGAAGGTCACCGAGCCGGCGCCGGCCTCCACGTACTGCGGCGCCCAGCGGTCGGGGTCCTCGATCATCAGGTGCAGGTCGAGCGGGATGTCCGTGGCACGGCTCAGGGACTCCACGACCGGTACGCCGAGCGTGAGGTTCGGGACGAAGTGGTTGTCCATGACGTCGACGTGCAGCCAGTCGGCCCCCTCGACGGCCCTGGCCTCCTCGGCGAGGCGGGCGAAGTCGGCGGACAGGATGCTGGGATTGATCTGAACGGCCATGCCCCAAGCCTGCCATGCCCCCGGCCACTTCAGGCCACGGCCCCGGAACTCGCGGTTTCCGTAGCACCGCTTAAGTGATCCACTCGCCGGTTCCGCCTGACCCTTCAGTGTCGAGTGTGACCACGACGACACGTCCCCGGGCCCTGATCCGGTCCCTCGTGTCCCCCGCCCACAGCCGGCGGTCCGCGGAAGAATGACCGCGTGAAGACGGCTCTGACGAACGCCCGGGTCTTCGACGGCCGACGGCTCCTCGGCCCCGCCACGGTCGTCATCGACGGCGGGGTGATCGCCGCCGGCCCCGACGGGGCACGGGAGGTCGACGCCGGGGGCGCCGTCCTCCTCCCCGGGCTGATCGACTCGCACGTGCACCTGCACGGCCCCGAGAACCTGCGGCAGCTGCGCGACCACGGCGTCACCACCGCCCTCGACATGGCCACCTGGCCCCCGGCCCTGGTCGACTCCCTGCGCGCCGCACCGGGACTCACCGACATCCGCAGCCCCGGCACCCTCGCCATCGCGGCGGGCGGCCTGCACTCCCGGATGCCCGGGGTGCCGGCGGACAGCGTCGTCACCGGCCCCGCGGACGCGGAGCGCTTCGTGGCGGCCCGGGTGGCCGAGGGCGCGGACTACATCAAGATCGTGGCGGAGCGGCCCGGCCCCGGGGCCCTGGACCAGGCCACCCTCGACGCCCTGGTCACCGCCGCGCACGCGCACGGCCGGCTCGTCGTCGCCCACACCGCCGCCTCCGAGGCCTACGCCATGGCGCAGCGGGCCGGCGCCGACGTGCTCACCCACGTCCCGGCGGACCGCCCCCTCGACGCGGCGGCGACGGCCCGGATGCACGCCGCCGGACGGGCCGCCGTACCGACCCTGACCATGATGGAGGGCCTCGCCGCGGCGGGACTGCCGGGCCTGGAGCACTACGACCGGGCCCGCGCGAGCACGGCCGCCCTGCACCGGGCGGGCGTCCGCGTCCTCGCCGGCACCGACTCCAACGCCACCCCGGGCGTCCCCTTCACCCCGCCCCACGGCAGCAGCCTCCACCACGAACTGGAACTCCTCGTGGACGCCGGCCTGTCCCCCCTGGACGCCCTGCGCGCCGCCACGGTCCTCCCGGCCCGCCACTTCGGCCTCACCGACCGCGGCACCATCCGCCCCGGCCACCGCGCCGACCTCCTCCTGATCGACGGCGACCCCCTCACCGACATCCGCGCCACCCGCCGCATCCTCCGCGTCTGGTGCGCGGGCGTCGAGCGGCCCGCCGACGACGACGGCCCACAGCCGGAGCGCCCCGCACCGTTCGGATGAGGGGCAACGGCACGTCATCCGCCGACGGGCGCCCGCCCCTCGGAGGGGGTCGTCACCGCAACGCGCACCGCGCCGGTGGCAGAAGCCGCCACCTGTGCGACCGTGTGCTCTCCCGGGTAGCCGGCGACGACCGCCTCTCACCGCCGAGGCGGGAGGCCGGCGGCGGAAGGTGCCGCTACGCCGTGCGGCGGAGGAGGGCCAGGTACATGGCGTCCGTGCCGTGGAGGTGGGGCCACAGCTGGACGTCCGGGCCGTCGCCGAGGGCCGGGACGCCCTCCATGTACGGGCGGGCGTCGATCAGCTCGGCCGCCACCGGGACGTTGCCCGCGCCGCGGCCCTTGAGGACGTCCTCCACCACGACCCGGGTCTCCGCCAGGTGCGGGGAGCAGGTGGCGTAGCCCACGACGCCGCCGACCCGCACCGCGGACAGGGCCTCGCGCAGCAGGGCGCGCTGGAGCGGTGCGAAGCCCTCCAGGTCCTGCGGGCGGCGCCGCCAGCGGGCCTCCGGGCGGCGGCGCAGCGCGCCCAGGCCGGAGCAGGGCACGTCCATCAGCACCCGGTCGAAGGAGCCCGGGCGCCACGGCGGGCGGGTGCCGTCGGCGGCGATGACCTGGTACGGGCCCGGGTTGCCGGCCAGCGACCGCTCCACGAGGCGCGCCCGGTGCGGCTGCTTCTCGGAGGCCAGCAGGAACGCCCCCCGCTGCGCGGCCAGCGCGCCCAGCAGGGACGCCTTGCCGCCCGGGCCCGCGCAGCCGTCCAGCCAGCGCTCGTCGCGGCCCTCGACCGGAGCCGCCGCCAGGGCCATGGCCACCAGCTGGCTACCCTCGTCCTGCACGCCGGCGCGGCCCTCGCGGACCGCCTCCAGCGCGCCGGGCTCACCGCCCTCGGCCATCCGCACGGCGTACGGGGACCAGCGGCCCGGCAGCGCCGACTCCTCGCCGAGCGCCTCCACCAGCTCCTCGGGCGTGGACCGGCCCGGCCGGGCCACCAGGGTGACCTCGGGCCGCTCGTTGTCCGCCTCCAGGAGGTCCTCGATGCCTGCGCGGCCGCCGCCCAGGGCGTCCCACAGGGCGCTGACCACCCAGCGGGGGTGGGAGTGGTAGACCGCGAGGTGCTCCTCGGCGTCCTCCTCGTACGGCGGCGCGACCCGCTCCAGCCAGCCGTCGAGGTCGTGCGCGGCGATCTTGCGCAGGACGGCGTTGACGAACTTGGCCCGGCCGTCGCCGAGCACCACCCGGGCCAGCTCCACGCTCGCGGAGACGGCGGCGTGCGTGGGGATGCGGGTGCCCAGCAGCTGGTGGGCGCCGAGCGACAGCACGTCCAGCACCGGCGGGTCCACCTCGCGCAGCGGCCGGTCGACGCAGGCGGCGATGACCGCGTCGTAGGTGCCCTGGCGGCGCAGGGTCCCGTAGACCAGCTCCGTGGCCAGGGCGGCGTCGCGCGCCTGGAACTTCTCGTCCTGGCGGGCCTTCTTCAGCAGCGGGGGCAGGACGAGGTTGGCGTACGCGTCGCGCTCGTCCACCGCCCGCAGCGCCTCGAAGGCCAGCATCCGGACGGGGTCCTTCTGGGGCCGGCGGTAGGGCTTGGCCGGCCGGCCGCCCTGGCCGGGGCTGCGACGGGGCTGGGGGGACTTTTCGCTCACGTGGAAGGTGCTCCGGAGGTACGAGGTGCTTCGGGGTGCTGCGGTGTCGCGGGGTACCGCGGTGTCACGGGGTGTCGCGCCCGCCCCCGCCGGGGGCGGGCGCGGATGGAATCAGCCTACGTCGGTCCCGCCCAGGCGCTCGCCGGGAGCGATGCGCACCCCGCGGGCCCAGTCGGCGCCCTTCATCGGCTTCTTGCCCTGCGGCTGCACCCAGAGCAGCTCGACGGCGTGCGAGCCGGTGCCGACGTACACGTTGTTCTTGGCGGGGGCCAGGACGCCGGGCGCCAGGTCCGTGCGGTCGGGGACCAGCCCGACGGAGACCAGCTTGAGGCGCTCGCCGCGGAAGACCGTCCAGGCGCCCGGCGCCGGGGTGCAGCCGCGCACGACCCGGTCGGCGCGCAGCGCGGGGGCGTTCCAGTCGACGCGGGCGTCCTCGACGGTGATCTTCGGCGCGAGGGAGACCCCCTCGGCGGGCTGCTCGACGGCGCGCAGGGAGCCGTCCTCGATGCCGTCCATGGTCGCGGTCAGCAGCCCGGCGCCGGCGAAGGCGAGGCGGGTCAGCAGGTCGCCGCTGGTGTCGGTCGGGCGGATGTCCTCGGTGAGAACCCCGAAGACCGGGCCGGTGTCGAGCCCCTCCTCGATCCGGAAGGTGGAGGCCCCGGTGACCTGGTCGCCGGCCATGATCGCCTGCTGGACGGGGGCGGCACCGCGCCAGGCGGGCAGCAGCGAGAAGTGCAGGTTGACCCAGCCGTGGACGGGGATGTCCAGGGCGCTCTTGGGGATCAGGGCGCCGTAGGCGACGACGGGGCAGCAGTCCGGGGCGATCTCGCGGAGCCGCTCCTGGAACTCCGGGTCGCGCGGGCGGACCGGCTTGAGGACCTCGATGCCCGCCTCCTCGGCCCGCTCGGCCACCGGGCTGGCGACCAGCCGCCGGCCGCGGCCGGCCGGTGCGTCGGGCCGGGTGACGACGGCCGCGACCTCGTGCCGCCCGGAGGCGATCAGGGCGTCCAGGGCGGGCACGGCGACCTCGGGGGTGCCTGCGAAGACGAGCTTCACTGGGTCCTACCTCGCTATCTCGGCGTCAGCAGCGGTCCAGTCTAGGGGGCGTGGTCCCCCGGGCCCACCTGCGGGATCGGGGGCGTACGCACACACACGCGCCTCTCGCATATGCCGACACGCCCCCAAGGCGTGACCTGGGCGCACGTTGGCGCGTTGGTCAAGAGAGATTGACCGAAACGGGCCGCGATTCTGAACGGTGTCTGCGGCCCGATCCGCTCTTCAGCACCGGTTCGAGAGGCTTCTCCATGGCCGACCACGCCACCCATGACGCCCAAGCGCGGGCCAGTCTGCACCTCCTGGTGCGGGACATCGAGCGGGTTCGCCGGCAGGTGGACGCACTGCGTACGCTCACCGCCCAGCTCGGCAACGTGTACCGCCCGCGCCGCTCCGGGCCCTCCACGGGCTTCGTCGTCTACGGCAGGGCGCCCGCACCCACCGTCCGCCTCGCACAGGAGCTGCGGGACAGCGTCGAGACGCTCGTCACCGCTGCGGTGGACTTCGACCGTTCCCTGGGCTTCTCCTGGGACGCGGTCGGGTCGGCGCTCGGCGTCACCAAGCAGGCCGTGCACCGCCGGTACGGGGCGCGGCGGGCGCAGGCCGCGGAGGCGGCGGAGCCGCCGGCCGAGGGCACCACGACGCGGACGCTGGGCCCGCTGCCGACCATTCCGGCGGCCCGCTCCGTGCCGCCGCAGCCGGTCCGCGAGGACAGCCAGGCCGCTGCGGCTCCGGCTCCCCGTCAGTCGGCCTTCCCCGGGCCCCGCAACGGCTGACCCCGCCCCGCCGCCGGGACGCCGACCCCCGACGGCCCCCCGGCCCCGCAGAGGCCGCCCGCTCGTAAGGCGGCCCTGTGGGGCCGCCCCCTGCCCGCCCTTCGCCCGTTCCTCCCCGGCTACCGCTGAAGGAGGAACGGGGGAAGGGCGGGGCGGGAAGACGGCTCCTCGCAGCGGTACCACCCGCACCCGCGGGCGGCCTCAGCCGATGTCCGGCGGATCGATCCGCACCCGGACCGCGTCGGCGACCGGCACCCCGCGCGCCATCCGCGCAGCCTGGGCCGACTTCAACGCCGCCGCCAACGCCGCCCCGCTCCCCGGCGGGACCCGCACCAGCGCCCGCTCCCCCGGCGAGGCCTCCCCCCGCCGCCCGGGCAGCGGTACCGGCCCCAGCACCTCCGCATCCGCCGGCAGGTCCGCGGCCGCGAGGAAGGCCTCCACCGCCTCCCCCCGCCCCGCCACCGCCGCCATCCGCGACACCGGCGGGAACCCCAGCTGCGCCCGCTCCGCGAGCTCCCGCACCGCATGCCCCACGGGATCCCACCGCACCAGCGCCTGGACCGGCCGCAGCGTCGGCTCGGCGACGACCACGACCTGGCCGTCCGCCCGGACCAGCGAGGCGGCGGCGATCCAGCGCCGCAGCGCGTCCTCCCCGGCCCGCAGGTCGGGCCGGGTCAGCATCGCCCAGCCGTCCAGCAGCAGCGCCGCCGCGTAACCGGCGCCCGCCGCGACCGGCTCGGCGCCGGGGGTGGAGACCACCAGCGCCGGGCGGTCCGGCACCTCGTCCAGGACGTGGTCGCGCCCCGAGGTCCGTACCGGCACGGCCGGGAAGGCCCGGCCCAGCTCCTCCGCGGTCCGCCGCGCGCCCACCACCTGGGCCCGCAGCCGGAACGATCCGCACTCCTCGCAGTGCCAGGCCGGCTCGCCCCGCCCGCACCAGCCGCAGTGCAGGTCCCGCTCGTCGGGGGCCTCCAGCGGCCCGGCGCACACGGTGCAGCGGGCCGGGGTGCGGCAGCGCTCGCACGCCAGCCGGGGCACGTACCCGCGCCGGGGCACCTGGACCAGCACGGGCCCGCTCTTCAGGCCTTCCCGGACGGTCTCCCAGGCCAGGCTCGGCAACCGGGCCGCCCGGGCGGCCCCGTCGCGGGCCAGCAGTTCGTCGCCGACGGTACGGATGCGGGGGGCGGCGGCACGCACCGTCTCCCGGTCGGCGGTCAGCGGACGGGCCCAGCCGGACTCGACCAGCTGGGCGGCCTCGACGGTGCAGCTGGTGCTCCCGACGAGGAAGGCGCAGCCGTCGGTGACCGCGCGCAGCTCCAGGACCTCGCGGACGTGCGGGAAGGGGGCGTGGTCGTCGCCGTGGCTGGAGTCGCCGTCGTCCCAGACCGCGACCAGCCCGAGGTCCCGGACGGGCGCGAACATCGCCGCCCGGGTGCCGACCACGGCCCGGACCGAGCCCCGGTTGACCGCGAGCCACTCCCGGTAGCGCTTCTCCGGCCCGGAGTCGGCGGTCAGCAGCGCGTGCCGCCCCTGGCCCAGCAGGGCGGTCAGGGCGGCGTCGACCCGGGCGGCCGTCCGCCCGTCGGGGACCACGGCCAGGGCGCCGCGGCCGGAGGCGAGGGTGGCCGCCATGGCACGGGCCAGCTCGTCGGCCCAGCCGGGGCCGGGCAGGGCGGTCCACACCGCGCGGGGGGTACCGCCGCCGGCCAGGGCGCGCAGGAAGGCGGGCCCGGCGCCGTACCGGGTCCAGCCGCCGGGTTCGGGCGGGGCGGGCGGGGGCAGCGGGTCCGGGGAGGGCTTGGCCTCGGCGCGGGCGTTGCGCGGGGGCAGGGCCAGTTGGAGGACGTCGGCCAGGCTGCCCGCGTACCGGTCGGCGACGGCCCGGGCCAGGGCCAGCATGCGGGGGCCGAGGACCACCTCGGGCGAGACGACCTGGGCGAGGGCGGCCAGCGCCCCCTCGTAGTCCGACTCGGCGCGCCGCTCGACGATGAAGCCGTCGATGAGCCCGCCGCCCTCACGGCGGCCGCCGTGCACCCGGTGGGCGCCGGCGCCGAAGCGGACGCGGACGCGGACGCCGGGGCGGGCGGCCTCGGAGAGCTCGGCGGGGACGGCGTAGTCGAAGAGCCGGTCGAGGTGGAGGACGCCCTTGTTCACGAGGACGCGCGCCACCGGCAGCTCCTCGGCGAGCGCGGCCCCGCGCCAGGTGCGCGGCTTGGCCTTGGGCGCCTTGGCCTTCGCCTCGGCGACCATCTCCCGGATGAGCGCGAGCTGCTGCGGCGGGCCGCCGGGGCCGTCTGCGTCGGGTGCGTTCTCGCTGCTCACAGCAGCATTCTTACCAAAGGGCACCGACAGTCGGAGCCCTCCCGAGGTCTCGGCGGGCGGCGGCGGTACCGCGGTCCTTCAACACCGGGCTCGCGCCCGGCTCCAGATGAAGCCGTCACCCCTCGCACCGGGAGGGCGCGTGCAGCCTACGCGGGGCGGGCCGGGGCCGCAACGCGATACCGCCCCGGACCTGCGGGTCCGGGGCGGTATCGGGTGGAGCGGGGTGCCGCTTACAGACCGGCGGCGGCGCGCAGGGCGTCGACGCGGTCGGTGCGCTCCCAGGTGAAGTCGGGGAGCTCGCGGCCGAAGTGGCCGTAGGCGGCGGTCTGCGCGTAGATCGGGCGCAGCAGGTCGAGGTCGCGGATGATGGCGGCCGGGCGGAGGTCGAAGACCTCGCCGATCGCGTCCTCGATCTTCTGCACGTCGACCTTGGCGGTGCCGAAGGTCTCGACGAACAGGCCGACGGGCTCGGCCTTGCCGATCGCGTACGCGACCTGGACCTCGCAGCGCGCCGCGAGGCCGGCGGCGACGACGTTCTTGGCGACCCAGCGCATGGCGTACGCGGCGGAGCGGTCGACCTTCGACGGGTCCTTGCCGGAGAAGGCGCCGCCGCCGTGGCGGGCCATGCCGCCGTACGTGTCGATGATGATCTTGCGGCCGGTCAGGCCGGCGTCGCCCATCGGGCCGCCGATCTCGAAGCGGCCGGTCGGGTTCACCAGCAGCCGGTAGCCCTCGGTGTCCAGCTTGATGCCGTCCTCGACGAGCTGCGCGAGCACGTGCTCGACGACGAACTCGCGGATGTCGGGGGCGAGCAGCGAGTCCAGGTCGATGTCCGCCGCGTGCTGCGTGGACACGACGACCGTGTCCAGGCGCACGGCCTTGTCGCCGTCGTACTCGATGGTGACCTGGGTCTTGCCGTCGGGGCGCAGGTACGGGATGGTCCCGTTCTTGCGGACCTCGGACAGGCGCCGCGAGAGCCGGTGCGCGATGTGGATCGGCAGCGGCATCAGCTCGGGGGTCTCGTCGCAGGCGTAGCCGAACATCAGGCCCTGGTCGCCGGCGCCCTGCTTGTCGAGCTCGTCCTCGTCGCCCTCGACACGCGACTCGTAGGCCGTGTCGACGCCCTGGGCGATGTCCGGGGACTGCGCGCCGATGGACACCGAGACGCCGCAGGAGGCGCCGTCGAAGCCCTTCTTCGAGGAGTCGTAGCCGATCTCGAGGATCTTGTCGCGGACGAGCTGGGCGATCGGGGCGTACGCCTTCGTCGTCACCTCGCCCGCGATGTGCACCAGGCCGGTGGTGATGAGGGTCTCCACGGCCACGCGCGAGGTCGGGTCCTCGGTGAGGAGGGCGTCGAGGATCGTGTCGCTGATCTGGTCAGCGATCTTGTCGGGGTGACCCTCGGTCACGGACTCCGAGGTGAACAGACGACGGGACACAATGCTCCCTGGGGTTGCAGCGGCTGCTGGCTGATCATTTGGCGGAACGATACCGGGGGCTGCGCCCGGTCACGTTCCAGATGCAGTTTATCGGTCGCCACCGTTCGCCGGACCACCCGTCTCGCCTTATGGGAGCCGTGTGACCTGCGGCACTCCATTCTGACGTACGGATTTCCCGGCGAGAAGAGAAACGCTCAGGCGCGTCGGAGCTCGCTCGGGGGTGCGAGCCGCGGCGCGACCTGGTCCCAAATGACATCCGCCAGGGCTTCCTTCGGACCATGGGGAACCTGCACCTCGCCACCATCGGAGGCCAGGATGACGGCTTCGTTCTCCTCAGATCCGAAGGTCTTGCTCGCGCCGACCTCGTTGACGACGAGGAGGTCGCAGCCCTTGCGGCGGAGCTTGGCCCGGCCGTTGTCGAGCACGTCGTCCGTCTCGGCGGCGAATCCGACCACGACCTGACCCTTCAGGGCCCGCTCGGCGGAGATCTCGGCGAGCACGTCCGGGTTGCGCACGAGCGCCACCGGGTCGGGCTCCCGCCCCTCCTGCTTCTTGATCTTGCCGTCGGCGTACGCGGCGGGCCGGAAGTCGGCCACGGCGGCGGCCATCACCACGGCGTCGGCGTCGGCGGCCGCCGCCAGCACCGCCTCGCGCAGCTGGAGGGCCGTGCCCACGCGTACGACGTCCGCCCCGGCGGGGTCGGCCAGCGCGGTGTTGGCGGCCACCAGGGTGACCCGGGCCCCGCGCGCCACGGCGGTGCGGGCCAGCGCGTAGCCCTGCTTGCCGGAGGAGCGGTTGCCGAGGAAGCGGACCGGGTCCAGGGGCTCGCGGGTGCCGCCCGCGCTGATGACCACGTGCCGTCCGGCCAGGTCGGGGGCGGCGGCGCCGCGCGCGAGGACGGCCCGGCAGACCTCGAAGATCTCCTCGGGGTCGGGGAGCCGGCCCTTGCCGGTGTCCTTGCCGGTCAGGCGGCCGACGGCGGGCTCGATGACCACCGCGCCGCGGCGGCGCAGGGTGGCGACGTTCTCCTGGGTGGCGGGGTGCTCCCACATCTCGGTGTGCATCGCGGGGGCGAAGACCACCGGGCAGCGGGCGGTGAGCAGGGTGTTGGTGAGGAGGTCGTCGGCCAGGCCGTGGGCGGCCTTGGCCAGCATGTCGGCGGTGGCCGGGGCGACGACCACGAGGTCGGCGCCCTGGCCGATCCGCACGTGGGGCACCTCGTTCACGCTCTCCCAGACCTCGGTGGAGGCCGGGTTGCCGGAGAGCGCCGCCCAGGTGGCCTCGCCGACGAAGTTCAGGGAGGCGGCCGTGGGCACCACCCGCACCTCGTGCCCGGACTCGGTCAGCCGGCGCAGCAGCTCGCACGCCTTGTAGGCGGCGATGCCGCCGCTGACTCCCAGCACGACCTTCGGCTTGTCCACTGCTTCTCCCGTGATCGGTTGCGTCCGTACCTATGACACACCACAGGCCCGGCAGCCGTGCTGCCGGGCCTGTGGTGTGCGATGTGCGTGCCTTACTGGGCCGGGGCCTCGATGGCCTCGGAGGTCAGCAGACCCGCGTTGATCTCGCGCAGGGCGATCGAGAGCGGCTTCTCGTGGACGTGGGTGTCCACCAGCGGGCCGACGTACTCCAGCAGGCCCTCACCGAGCTGCGAGTAGTACGCGTTGATCTGACGCGCACGCTTGGCCGCGTAGATCACGAGGCTGTACTTCGAGTCAGTGGCCTCGAGCAGCTCGTCGATCGGCGGGTTGATGATGCCCTCGGGCGCGGTGATGGAAGAGGACACGCTCTACCTTCCGAAGATGGATAAAAGATCAGACAACTTCCATCAAGGCTAGCAGCTCACGTGCTACGTCCTCGACGGAGGTGTTGACCAGGGTGGTGTCGAACTCGGACTCGGCAGCGAGTTCGACCTTGGCGGTGTCGAGCCGGCGCTCGATGACCTCCGCGGTCTCGGTGCCCCGGCCGGTGAGCCGGCGGACCAGCTCGTCCCAGCTCGGCGGGGCGAGGAAGACCAGCTGTGCCTCCGGCATCGACTCGCGGACGAGCCGGGCGCCCTGGAGGTCGATCTCCAGGAGGACCGGTTCGCCGTTGTCGAGGCGTTCCAGGACCGCGCCGCGCGGTGTGCCGTAGCGGTTGCCCGCGAACTCGGCCCACTCCAGCAGCTCGCCGTTGGCGATCAGCTTGTCGAACTCGTCGTCGTTGACGAAGAAGTACTGGACTCCGTGTCGCTCACCGGGCCGCGGCTTGCGGGTGGTGGCCGACACCGAGAGCCAGACCTCGGGGTGGACCTTGCGCATATGCGCGACGACCGTGCTCTTGCCGACCCCCGAGGGGCCGGAGAGCACGGTCAGCCGCGGACGAACCTCTGCTGCCATAGAGCGATTATCCAGGTTCTCGGGACTGCCTGAGAACGCCGGGAGAACTTCGGGCGACGCCTCAGGCGCCGCTACCGCCGAACTCACGCTCCAGAGAGGCGATCTGGTTGGAGCCGAGACCTCGGACACGCCGGGACTCGGAGATGCCGAGGCGCTCCATGATCTGCTTGGCGCGGACCTTGCCGACGCCGGGCAGCGACTCGAGAAGGGCGGAGACCTTCATCTTGCCGATGACGTCGTTCTCCTGGCCCGTCTTGATGACGTCGTGGAGAGAGGCGCCGGAGTGCTTGAGTCGATTCTTCACCTCGGCCCGCTCCCGGCGAGCCGCGGCGGCCTTTTCGAGCGCTGCTGCGCGCTGTTCAGGGGTAAGGGGCGGAAGAGCCACGCCTACGTCACCTCGGATGTCGAACTGTCGGATACGGACCGGCGGGGAGCCCTCGGGCACCACGCCGGGCGAGCTCCCGAACAGCGATGGAACTCGTTCGCTGCGCGTTCACTCTGGTCGGAGACTAGCGGCCAAGGCCGCTCCAGTCAGCGAGAACGGACGAAAAGTCCTGGTCAGCCTCCACTGAACCGTACATCACGGACATACCACCCCGGTTTTGTCCGGGGAAAGACGTTCGATTTTCGTCAGCCCGTGCCCGGTGGGTGCTCCGCGCCGGTCCGCGACCCGTCCGCTCAGACCGCCACGGCCTCGCGGATCTCGTCCGCGAACCGCTTCGCGGAGGCCCGCAGGGCGGCGGTGTCCGGCCCGTGCTTGAGGACGCCTCGAGAGACGTTCGGGACGACGTTGCCCACGGCCGCGCCGAAGACCGCCGGGAGGTCCGCCGCGGTCGCGCCCTGGGCGCCGATGCCGGGGGCCAGCAGGGGGCCGTTGATGTCCAGGTCGAAGGAGGACAGGTCGCCCAGGGTGGCGCCGACCACCGCGCCGAAGGAGCCCATCGGCTCCGCCCCGGCGTTCTCCGCCGCCAGGTGCGCCAGCATGGTCGCCCCGATGGAGCGGCCGTCCTCGCGCACGGCCCGCTGGACCTCGGCGCCCTCCGGGTTGGAGGTGAGGGCCAGCACGAAGAGCCCGGCGCCGGACTCGCGGGCCAGGTCCACGGCCGGCTTCAGCGAGCCGTAGCCCAGGTACGGGGAGACCGTCAGCGCGTCCGAGAACAGCGGGGAGGACGGGTCCAGGAAGGCGGAGGCGTACGCGGCCATCGTGGAGCCGATGTCCCCGCGCTTGGCGTCCATCACCACCAGGGTCCCGGCCGCCCGGGCGTCCGCCACGGTCCGCTCCAGCACCGCCACGCCGCGCGAGCCGAACCGCTCGAAGAAGGCGGCCTGCGGCTTGAAGACCGCCACCGAATCGGCGAGCGCCTCCACCACCGTGCGGGAGAACCGCTCCAGGCCCGCGATGTCGTCCGCCAGGCCCCAGGAGTCCAGCAGGGCGGCGTGCGGGTCGATGCCGACGCACAGGGGGCCGCGCGCGTCCATCGCGGCCCGCAGACGGGCTCCGAAGGGGGTCAGAGGGGTCTGGGAGGTCACTGGGCGGCCTTTCGGGTCTCGGCGCCCACGGCCTCGGCCAGGGTCGCGTACGGGCTGGCGGCCAGGCGTGCGGCGAGGCCCTTGTGGATGGCGCGGGCGTAGAACGGGCCCTCGTAGATGAAGGCGCTGTAGCCCTGGATCAGGGTGGCGCCCGCCAGGATGCGCTGCCAGGCGTCCTCGGCGTTCTCGATGCCGCCGACGCCGACCAGGGTGATCCGGTCGCCCACGCGGGCGTACAGGCGGCGCAGGACCTCCAGGGAGCGCTCCTTGACGGGGGCGCCGGACAGCCCGCCGGTCTCCTGGACCAGGGCGGGGTCGGACTTCAGGCCCAGGCCCTCGCGGGCGATGGTGGTGTTGGTGGCGATGATGCCGTCCAGGCCCAGCTCCAGGGCCAGGTCGGCGACGGCGTCCACGTCCTCGTCGGCCAGGTCCGGGGCGATCTTGACCAGCAGCGGGACGCGGCGGCCGGTGACCGACCGGTCGGCGGCCTCGCGCACGGCGGTCAGCAGCGGGCGGAGGGACTCCGTGGCCTGGAGGTTGCGCAGGCCCGGGGTGTTGGGCGAGGAGACGTTGACGACGAGGTAGTCCGCGTGCCGGGCGAGGCGCTCGGTGGAGACCACGTAGTCGGCGGCGGCCTCGGCCTCCGGGACCACCTTGGTCTTGCCGATGTTGACGCCGACCACGGTCTTGAAGACCGGGTTGCGGGCCGCCAGGCGGGCCGCGACGGCCTCGGAGCCCTCGTTGTTGAAGCCCATGCGGTTGATCAGCGCGCGGTCGGGGACCAGGCGGAAGAGCCGCTTCTTGGGGTTGCCGGGCTGGGCCTGGCCGGTGACCGTGCCGATCTCGACGTGGTCGAAGCCGAGCATGGCCATGCCGTCGATGGCGACGGCGTTCTTGTCGAAGCCGGCGGCGAGCCCGAAGGGGCCGTGCATGCGCAGGCCCAGGGCCTCCGTGCGCAGCCCCTCGTAGCGCGGGGCCAGGGCCGCGGCGACGAAGGTGCGCAGCACCGGGGTACGGGCGGCGAGGCGGATCCAGCGGAAGGCCGTGTAGTGCGCCCGCTCGGGGTCCATCCGCTTGAAGACGAGCTCGAAGAACAGTTTGTACATCGTCCGGTTTATCCCTTGCGTCCCTTGTGTGCTCGGAAGGACCTCGTGAAAGGGGGGGACACCGGTCGCTCTGGCCGGTGTCCCCCCTTTCGTACGGGCTGCTAGTCGCGGGAGGCGTTCAGGTGCTTCGCGTGCTCCTGGAGGGAGCGCACGCCCACCTCGCCGCGACCGAGCGCCTCGATGCCCTGGACGGCGGCGGCGAGCGCCTGGACCGTCGTCAGGCACGGGACGCCGCGCGCCACGGCCGCCGTACGGATCTCGTAGCCGTCGAGGCGGCCGCCGGTGCCGTACGGGGTGTTGACGATCAGGTCGACCTGGCCGTCGTGGATCAGCTGGACGATGGTCTTCTCGCCGTCCGGGCCCTCGCCCTCGCTGAGCTTGCGCACGATGGTGGCGTTGATGCCGTTGCGGCGCAGCACCTCCGCGGTGCCGGAGGTCGCCATCAGCTCGAAGCCGTGGGCGACCAGCTCGCGCGCCGGGAAGATCATCGAGCGCTTGTCGCGGTTGGCGACCGAGATGAAGGCGCGGCCCTTGGTCGGCAGCGGGCCGTAGGCGCCGGCCTGGGACTTGGCGTAGGCCGTTCCGAAGACCGAGTCAATGCCCATGACCTCGCCGGTGGAGCGCATCTCCGGGCCGAGGACCGTGTCGACGCCGCGGCCGTGGATGTCGCGGAAGCGCGACCACGGCATGACGGCCTCCTTGACGGAGATCGGCGCGTCCAGCGGCAGGGTGCCGCCGTCGCCCTCCTTGGGGAGCATGCCCTCGGCGCGCAGCTCGGCGATGGTGGCGCCGAGCCCGATGCGGGCGGCGGCCTTCGCCAGCGGGACGGCGGTGGCCTTCGAGGTGAAGGGCACGGTCCGGGAGGCGCGCGGGTTGGCCTCCAGGACGTAGAGGATGTCGCCCGCCATCGCGAACTGGATGTTGATCAGGCCGCGGACGCCGACGCCCTTGGCGATGGCCTCGGTGGAGGCGCGCAGGCGCTTGATGTCGTAGCCGCCGAGGGTGATCGGGGGCAGGGCGCAGGCCGAGTCGCCGGAGTGGATGCCGGCTTCCTCGATGTGCTCCATCACGCCGCCGAGGTAGAGCTCCTCGCCGTCGTAGAGGGCGTCCACGTCGATCTCGATGGCGTCGTCGAGGAACCGGTCGACCAGCACGGGGCGGGTCGGGGAGATCTCGGTCGACTCCGCGATGTACGACTCCAGGCGGGTCTCGTCGTAGACGATCTCCATGCCGCGGCCGCCGAGCACGTAGGACGGGCGGACGAGGACCGGGTAGCCGATCTCGTCGGCGATCGCCTTCGCGCCCGCGAAGGTGGTGGCGGTGCCGTGCTTGGGGGCGGGCAGGCCGGCCTCGGCCAGGACGCGGCCGAAGGCGCCGCGGTCCTCGGCGGCGTGGATGGCCTCGGGCGAGGTGCCGACGACGGGGACGCCGTTGTCCTTGAGGGCCTGGGCGAGACCGAGGGGGGTCTGGCCGCCGAGCTGGACGACGACGCCGGCGATGGGGCCGGCCAGCGACTCGGCGTGGACGATCTCCAGCACGTCTTCGAGCGTCAGCGGCTCGAAGTACAGGCGGTCGGAGGTGTCGTAGTCCGTGGAGACGGTCTCGGGGTTGCAGTTGACCATCACGGTCTCGTAGCCGGCGTCGCTGAGGGCGAAGGAGGCGTGGACGCAGGAGTAGTCGAACTCGATGCCCTGGCCGATGCGGTTCGGGCCGGAGCCCAGGATGATCACCGCGGGCTTGGTGCGCGGGGCGACCTCGGACTCCTCGTCGTAGGACGAGTAGAAGTACGGGGTCTTCGCGGCGAACTCGGCGGCGCAGGTGTCGACCGTCTTGTAGACCGGGCGGACGCCGAGGGCGTGGCGGACCTCGCGGACGACGTCCTCGCGCAGGCCGCGGATCTCGGCGATCTGGGCGTCGGAGAAGCCGTGGCGCTTGGCCTCGGCCAGGATCTCGGGCTCCAGCTTCTCGACGGAGCCGAGCTCGTCCGCGATCTCCTTGATCAGGAAGAGCTGGTCGACGAACCACGGGTCGATCTTCGTGGCCTCGAACACCTCCTCCTGGGTGGCACCGGCACGGATGGCCTGCATGACGGTGTTGATGCGGCCGTCGGTCGGGCGGACCGCGACGCGCAGCAGCTCCTCCTTGTCGCCGGGCTCGCCGACGAAGGTGAACTGCGAGCCCTTCTTCTCCAGGGAGCGCAGGGCCTTCTGGAGGGCCTCGGTGAAGTTGCGGCCGATGGCCATGGCCTCGCCCACCGACTTCATGGTGGTGGTGAGGGTGGCGTCGGCGGCCGGGAACTTCTCGAAGGCGAAGCGCGGGGCCTTGACGACGACGTAGTCGAGGGTCGGCTCGAAGGAGGCCGGGGTCTTCTCGGTGATGTCGTTGGGGACCTCGTCCAGCGTGTAGCCGATGGCCAGCTTGGCGGCGATCTTGGCGATCGGGAAGCCGGTGGCCTTCGACGCGAGCGCCGACGAACGGGACACGCGCGGGTTCATCTCGATGACGATGACGCGGCCGTCGTCCGGGTTGATCGCGAACTGGATGTTGCAGCCGCCGGTGTCGACGCCGACCTCGCGGATGATCGCGATGCCGATGTCGCGCAGCCGCTGGTACTCGCGGTCGGTGAGGGTCATCGCCGGGGCGACGGTGATGGAGTCGCCGGTGTGGACGCCCATCGGGTCGAAGTTCTCGATGGAGCAGACGACGACCACGTTGTCCTTGGTGTCGCGCATCAGCTCCAGCTCGTACTCCTTCCAGCCGAGGATGGACTCCTCCAGGAGGACCTCGGTGGTCGGGGAGAGCGTGAGGCCCTGTCCGGCGATGCGGCGCAGCTCGTCCTCGTCGTGGGCGAAGCCGGAGCCGGCGCCGCCCATGGTGAAGGAGGGGCGCACGACGACGGGGTAGCCGCCGAGGGTCTCGACGCCCGCCAGGACGTCGTCCATCGAGTGGCAGATGACCGAGCGGGCGGACTCGCCGTGGCCGATCTTGGCCTTGACGGCCTCGACGACGCCCTTGAAGAGGTCGCGGTCCTCGCCCTTGTTGATGGCCTCGACGTTGGCGCCGATGAGCTCGACGCCGTACTTCTCCAGGACGCCCTGCTCGTGCATGGAGATCGCGGTGTTGAGCGCGGTCTGGCCGCCGAGGGTGGGCAGGAGCGCGTCGGGGCGCTCCTTGGCGATGATCTTCTCGACGAACTCGGGGGTGATCGGCTCGACGTACGTGGCGTCGGCGATCTCCGGGTCGGTCATGATCGTCGCGGGGTTGGAGTTCACCAGGATGACCCGCAGGCCCTCGGCCTTGAGGATGCGGCAGGCCTGGGTGCCGGAGTAGTCGAACTCGGCGGCCTGGCCGATGACGATCGGGCCGGAGCCGATGACCAGGACGGACTGGATATCGGTGCGCTTAGGCACGCTCGGCCTCCATAAGGCTGACGAAGCGGTCGAAGAGGTAGGCGGCGTCGTGCGGGCCGGCTGCCGCTTCGGGGTGGTACTGGACGCTGAAGGCCGGCTGGTCGAGCAGCTGGAGGCCTTCGACGACGTTGTCGTTCAGGCAGACGTGGGAGACCTCGGCGCGGCCGAAGGGGGTCTCGGACACCTTGTCGAGGGGCGCGTCGACGGCGAAGCCGTGGTTGTGCGCGGTGACCTCGACCTTGCCGGTGGTGCGGTCCTGGACCGGCTGGTTGATGCCGCGGTGGCCGTACTTCAGCTTGTAGGTGCCGAAGCCGAGCGCGCGGCCCAGGATCTGGTTGCCGAAGCAGATGCCGAAGAGCGGGGTCTTGCGCTCCAGGACGCCCTGCATGACGGCGACGGGGCCGTCGGCGGTGGCCGGGTCGCCCGGGCCGTTGGAGAAGAACACACCGTCCGGGTTGACCGCGTACACGTCCTCGACGGTGGCGGTGGCGGGCAGCACGTGGACCTCGATGCCGCGCTCGGCCATCCGGTGCGGGGTCATGCCCTTGATGCCGAGGTCGACGGCGGCGACGGTGAAGCGCTTCTCGCCGATCGCGGGGACGACGTACGCCTCCTTGGTGGCGACCTCGGCGGAGAGGTTCGCGCCCTTCATCTGCGGCTGTGCCTGGACCTTCGCCAGCAGGGCGGCGTCGGTCGTGCCGCTGACGAGCTCCTCGCCCGAGAAGATGCCGACGCGCATGGCGCCGCGCTCGCGCAGGTGCCGGGTCAGGGCGCGGGTGTCGATGCCGCTGATGCCGACGACGCCCTGCTTGACGAGCTCCTCGTCCAGCGAGCGCTGCGAGCGCCAGTTGGACGGGATGCGTGCGGGGTCGCGCACGACGTAGCCGGAGACCCAGATGCGGGAGGACTCGGGGTCCTCGTCGTTGACGCCGGTGTTGCCCACGTGGGGGGCGGTCATCACGACGACCTGCCGGTGGTACGACGGGTCGGTGAGGGTCTCCTGGTAGCCGGTCATGCCGGTGGAGAACACGGCCTCGCCGAAGGTCTCCCCCACTGCGCCGTAGGCGCGGCCGCGGAAGATCCGGCCGTCCTCCAGGACGAGTACGGCGGGAGCTTTGGCTGCTCCCCTGGTGGAGGTCGTCATCGTTCGGCGCCTTCCGTCGTGATGGATGTGTTCATGGAGTTGATCGCCTCGACCCAGGCGGCGTGCTCGGCCGCCCGGTCGGAGCGGAATCCGGAGTCGATCAGCTTGTCGCCGTGCGCCCAGGTGACGACGAGCAGACCGCCCTCGGTGAGTACCTTGCCCGCGATTCCCTTGTCGAGGCGGGCGCCGCGCAGCTGCGGGGCCGGTACGAAGAAGTCGGTGGCACCCGGACGGACCACGTCGAGCCCCACGTCGGTGAGGGTGAGCTCCACGCGGCTGCGCACTCCCAGACCGTGGGCGACGATCCGGTCGAGCCACTGCCCGGCGGTGGTGGACCCGTGGTACCGGCCGGTCAGGGCCAGCCGGTGCTCGGGGAGGCCGCCGGGGGCGGCGGGCAGTTCCGGCAGGTCGTTCTGCAGGGCACCGCGCCATTTCCAGCCCTGCCGCATCAGCCAGTAGACGAAGGCGATGAAGACGAGCAGACCGATCACCCACGCGATGCGCGCGCCCCAGTCCGTCACCTCCGCCGACTGTCGTTCGGCGGCCTCGGCGGCCAGTTGGATCACTGCAGGTGTCACGCGAGCTTCCCGTCCACGACCGTTGCGCGGCCCCGCAGGAAGGTGTGGGTGACGCGCCCCGGCAGCTCGCGGCCCTCGTAGGGCGTGTTGCGGCTGCGGGAGGCGAAGTGTGCGGGGTCCACGAGACCACGGTACGAGGTATCGACCAAGGTCAGGTTCGCGGGTTCACCTGCCGAGACGGGCCGGCCGTGCTGGTGGGACAGGCCGCCGATGCGGGCGGGGGCGAAGGACATGCGCTCGGCGACGCCGGCCCAGTCCAGCATCCCGGTCTCCACCATCGTCTGCTGGACGACGGAGAGCGCGGTCTCCAGGCCCACCATGCCCATGGCGGCGGCGGCCCACTCGCAGTCCTTGTCCTCGTGCGGGTGCGGGGCGTGGTCGGTGGCGACGATGTCGATCGTGCCGTCGGCGAGCGCCTCGCGCAGGGCCATCACGTCGCGCTCGGTGCGCAGCGGCGGGTTGACCTTGTAGACCGGGTTGTACGAGCGCACCAGCTCGTCGGTGAGGAGCAGGTGGTGCGGGGTGACCTCGGCGGTGACGTCGATGCCGCGGGACTTGGCCCAGCGGACGATCTCGACGGAGCCGGCGGTGGAGAGGTGGCAGATGTGCACGCGGGAGCCGACGTGCTCGGCGAGGAGGACGTCGCGGGCGATGATCGACTCCTCGGCGACGGCCGGCCAGCCACCGAGGCCGAGCTCCGCGGAGACGGTGCCCTCGTTCATCTGGGCGCCCTCGGTGAGGCGGGGCTCCTGGGCGTGCTGGGCGACGACGCCGCCGAAGGCCTTCACGTACTCCAGGGCGCGGCGCATGATCACGGCGTCGTCCACGCACTTGCCGTCGTCGGAGAAGACGGTGACGCGGGCGGCGGACTCGTGCATGGCGCCCAGCTCGGAGAGCTGCTTGCCCTCCAGGCCGACGGTGACGGCGCCGATGGGCTGCACGTCGCAGTAGCCGGACTCCTTGCCCAGGCGCCACACCTGCTCGACGACACCGGCGGTGTCGGCGACGGGGAAGGTGTTGGCCATCGCGAAGACGGCGGTGTAGCCGCCGGAGGCGGCGGCGCGGGTGCCGGTCAGGACGGTCTCGGAGTCCTCGCGGCCGGGCTCGCGCAGGTGGGTGTGCAGGTCGACGAGGCCCGGGAGGAGGACCTGGCCGGCGGCCTCGATGACGGTGTCGACGCCCTCGGCGGAGAGCCCGGCTCCGACCTCGGCGATGGTCTCGCCGTCGATCAGGACGTCCTGCGCCTCGCCGCCGAGGACCTGCGCACCGCGGATAAGGATCTTGCTCATGGTTACTTGTTCTCCTCGGTGCGGGCGGCGGTGCTGGTGGTGACGGCGGGCTCGGAGCCTCCGAGCAGCAGGTACAGGACGGCCATGCGGATGGAGACGCCGTTGGCGACCTGCTCGACGACCGTGCAGCGGTCGGAGTCGGCGACCTCGGCGGTGATCTCCATGCCGCGGACCATGGGGCCGGGGTGCATCACGATGGCGTGCTCGGGCATCCGGGCCATGCGGGCGCCGTCCAGGCCGTAGCGGCGGGAGTACTCGCGCTCGGTCGGGAAGAAGGCGGCGTTCATCCGCTCGCGCTGGACGCGCAGCATCATGACCGCGTCGGACTTCGGCAGCACCTCGTCCAGGCTGTACGAGACCTCGCAGGGCCAGTTCTCGACGCCGACCGGCACCAGGGTGGGCGGGGCCACCAGGGTGACCTCGGCGCCGAGGGTGTGCAGCAGGTCGACGTTGGAGCGGGCCACGCGGCTGTGGAGGACGTCGCCGACGATGGTGATCCGGCGGCCGTCGAGGCCCTTGCCGAGACCGGCGTCGCGGCCGACCAGGCGGCGGCGCATGGTGAAGGCGTCGAGCAGGGCCTGTGTGGGGTGCTGGTGGGTGCCGTCGCCGGCGTTGATCACCGGGGCGTCGATCCAGCCGGAGTTGGCGAGCCGGTAGGGGGCGCCGGAGGCGTGGTGGCGGATGACGACCGCGTCGACGCCCATGGCCTCCAGGGTCTGGGCGGTGTCCTTGAGGGACTCGCCCTTGGAGACGCTGGAGCCCTTCGCGGCGAAGTTGATGACGTCGGCGGAGAGGCGCTTCTCGGCGGCTTCGAAGGAGATCCGGGTGCGGGTCGAGTCCTCGAAGAACAGGTTGCAGATCGTGCGGCCGCGCAGGGTGGGCAGCTTCTTTATCGGCCGGTCGGCGACGCGCGCCATCTCCTCGGCGGTGTCGAGGATGAGGACGGCGTCGTCGCGCGTGAGGTCGGCGGCCGAGATGAGGTGGCGCTTCATCTGGGTGCTCCGTAAGTCGGGAGGAGGGCAGGCAGACGGGGCTGACGGTGGTGCGGGCAGGGCAGGCCGGGGCACGGACCCCGCAGCGGGGCCCGGTACCGGGGTGGCTACTGCGCTGCTGCCTGGACGGTCCGCTGGCCGAGCAGCACGGCGTCGCGGCCGTCCTCCTCCAGGAGCTGGACCTTGACGGTCTCCCGCAGCGAGGTGGGCAGGTTCTTGCCCACGTAGTCGGCGCGGATCGGAAGTTCGCGGTGGCCGCGGTCGACGAGGACCGCGAGCTGGACGGCGCGGGGGCGGCCGAGGTCGCCGAGCGCGTCGAGGGCGGCGCGGATGGTGCGGCCGGAGAAGAGGACGTCGTCGACGAGGACCACGAGGCGGCCGTCGATGTCGTCGCCGGGGATCTCGGTGCGGCCGATGGCCCGGGCGGGCTTCATCCGCAGGTCGTCCCGGTACATGGTGATGTCGAGCGAGCCGACCGGGATCTTCGTCCCGGTGATCTCCTCGAGCTTGGCGGCCAGCCGGCGGGCGAGGTACACGCCGCGGGTGGGGATGCCGAGGAGCACCACGTCGTCGGCGCCCTTGGCGCGTTCGACGATCTCGTGGGCGATACGGGTCAGCACCCGGGCGATGTCCTGCGCCTCCAGTACGGGGCGCATCGCTTCATCGGGAGAGACCTGGGAAACCTGGCTGTCCATGAAAAGGACCTCCTTCTCCGCCTCACGGGACGGACCTTAAAGGACGTCTGATGTACGCCGTCCACGGTACCAGGGCCCGGCGGACACCCGCGCACCGAGGCCCCGCGCTCCCCCTCGTACGAGGGGGTCGATGACCATTCGGCTTGACGCATCCACGTAACGCTGCGTAACCTCACAGTGAGTTACCAGCCGCGCGGCGGAGCCGCACGTCACAGCGTCCGGGAGCGTTATGTCCAGCGAATACGCCAAACAGCTCGGGGCCAAGCTCCGCGCCATCCGCACCCAGCAGGGCCTCTCCCTCCACGGTGTCGAGGAGAAGTCCCAGGGCCGTTGGAAGGCCGTGGTGGTCGGTTCTTACGAGCGCGGGGACCGCGCCGTGACCGTCCAGCGCCTCGCCGAGCTGGCGGACTTCTACGGGGTTCCGGTCCAGGAGCTGCTCCCGGGCACGACCCCGGGCGGGGCCGCCGAGCCGCCGCCGAAGCTCCGCCTCGACCTGGAGCGCCTGGCGGGCGTGCCCGCCGAGAAGGCCGGCCCGCTCCAGCGTTACGCCGCGACCATCCAGAGCCAGCGCGGCGACTACAACGGCAAGGTGCTGTCGATCCGCCAGGACGACCTGCGCACCCTGGCCGTCATCTACGACCAGTCCCCCTCGGTCCTGACCGAGCAGCTGATCAGCTGGGGCGTCCTGGACGCCGACGCGCGCCGCGCCGTGGCCCACGAGGACATCTAGTCCCCCGGCCGCTCCGGCCACCAGCAGAAACGTACCGGCGGGTGCCGGGGCCCCAGGGTCCCGGCACCCGCCGGTTTTCGTGCGCCCGCACCCGGCGGGCATACGGAAGGGCCCGCGACGCGGACGTCGCGGGCCCTTCCGTATGTGCGGTGCGCTCGTCAGCCCTCGCCGCGGCGCAGGCTCGGCTTCAGGTCCTTGAAGCGGGCCAGCAGGCCGTTGACGAAGGCCGGCGAGTCGTCCGTGGAGAACTCCTTCGCCAGCTGCACCGCCTCGTCGATCGCCACGGCGTCCGGGGTCTCGTCGACCCAGATCAGCTCGTAGGCGCCCAGCCGCAGGATGTTCCGGTCGACGACCGGCATGCGGTCGAGCTCCCAGTCCACGGCGTAGGTGACGATCAGGTCGTCGATGCGGTTCACCTTCTCGGCGTAGCCCTCGACGAGGTCCATCGTGAAGGCGCTGACCGGCGGCTGCCGGACGTCCGCATTCGCGTGCCGGATCCAGTCCGCGAGGACCTCGCGCACGGGCACGCCGCGCTGGTCGGCCTCGAAGAGGATCTGGAAGGCGCGCTTGCGCGCGTTGCTCCGGGCAGCCACGGTTAGCTGTTCACCCGGCCGAGGTAGTCGGAGGTGCGGGTGTCGACCTTGATCTTCTCGCCGGTGGTGACGAAGAGCGGGACCTGGATCTCGTGGCCGGTCTCCAGCGTGGCGGGCTTGGTGCCGCCGGTGGAGCGGTCGCCCTGGACGCCCGGGTCGGTGTGGGAGATGGTCAGCTCGACGGCGGCCGGGAGCTCGACGTAGAGCACCTCGCCCTCGTGCTGCGCGACCGAGGCGGTGAAGCCCTCGATGAGGAAGTTGGCGGCGTCGCCGACGGCCTTGCGGTCGACCATCAGCTGGTCGTAGGTCTGCATGTCCATGAAGACGAAGTAGTCGCCGTCCATGTACGAGAACTGCATGTCGCGGCGGTCGATGGTGGCCGTCTCGACCTTCACACCGGCGTTGAAGGTCTTGTCGACGACCTTGCCCGAGAGCACGTTCTTGAGCTTGGTGCGCACGAAGGCCGGGCCCTTGCCGGGCTTGACGTGCTGGAACTCGACGACGGACCAGAGCTGGTCACCGTCGAGCTTGAGCACCATGCCGTTCTTGAGGTCGTTCGTGGAAGCCACGGTTGCGGAATCTCCTGCACTGGAAGACCAGGGAGGCGCACACGGCCCGGCACAGCGGACTACAGTGCGAGCAGCTCCTTGGTCGTAATGGTGAGTAGCTCGGGACCGCCGTCCGCCTCGGGGCGCACGACGAGCGTGTCATCGATCCGGACACCTCCCCGGCCGGGGAGGTGAACCCCCGGTTCGACGGTGACCGGCACGCAAGCGTCCAGTTTACCCATTGCCGTAGGTGCAAGCTGCGGGTCCTCGTCGTTTTCGAGGCCGACCCCGTGTCCCATGCACCCCGCCAGTTCCTCGCCGTAGCCCGCCGAGTCCAGCACGGACCGGGCGGCATGGTCGACTTCGCGGTAGGCGGCGCCGGGCAGCAGCGCCTCCCGGCCGGCCCGCTGGGCGGCGAAGACCAGGTCGTACAGCTCGATCTGCCAGTCGGCCGGAGTGGTGCCGATCACGAAGGTGCGGCCGATCTCGCAGCGGTAGCCCCGGTAGTTCGCGCCGAGGCAGACGGACAGGAAGTCGCCCTCCTCCACCCGCCGGTCCGAGGGCCGGTGGCGGGAGCGGCCGGAGTGCGGGCCGGTGCCGACGGAGGTCGGGAAGGCGGGACCGTCCGCCCCGTGGTCGACCAGCCTGCGTTCCAGCTCCAGGGCCAGGTGGCGTTCGGTGCGCCCGACCAGGATCGACTCCAGCAGCTCCCCGAGGGCCTGGTCGGCGATCTCGGCGGCGATGCGCAGGCAGGCGATCTCCTCCTCGTCCTTGACCAGCCGCTGCTGTTCCACGGCGGTGCCCAGGTCGGCGAGCCGCAGCCGGGGCGCGACGGAGCTGACGGCGCGGTGCCGGGCGACGGTGAGGTGGTGCTCCTCGACGGCGAGGGTGTCCGCCCGCGCGGCGGCGGCGCGGTCGGCCGCGGCCACCGCCGGATCGGCCCCGGGGCCGCCCAGCAGGCTGAGCGTCAGCCCCTCGTCCAGGCGTCCTTCCTCGGCCTCGCCGGTGGGGGCGGACGCGCAGAAGAGCTCGTCGGCGGCGGGCCCGACCAGCAGGACGGCGCCCAGCGGGGACGCCCCGGTGAGGTAGCGGACGTTCGCCGGACGCGTGATCAGGGCAGCGGAGTTGCCCGCGGCGGCGCAGCGCTCGCGGAGCAGGCCCCTGCGGGCCGCGTACACGTCTGACATGTCTTCGAGCCTACGAGCGCCCCGCGCATCCGGCCCGGCGAGCGCGTCCGGACGGGCCCGCGCCCGGCCTCCCCCGCGGCCCCTACCAGCGCGGAGGGCTCGCCAGGGCCCGCGCCAGGGCCTCGTCCAGGGCCCGCGCGGTGGCTTCCACGTCGAGGTGGGAGTTGTCGATGATCGGCAGCCCGGAGCCGTACCAGCCGGCCATCCGGCCGTGGATGCGGGCGACCTCCTCGTCGGACAGCCGCCGGTTGCCGGAGCGGGCGGCGTTGCGGTCGAGGACGATCTCCAGGCCCGGGAGCAGGACGACGGGCAGCAGGGCGGGCCCCACGTGGCGCTTCCAGCCGCCGAGGCCGACCACGGGCCGGTCCGGGAAGACGGCGTCGTCCAGGATGCAGGAGATGCCGTTGGCCAGGAAGTTGCGGGCGGCGAAGCCGCAGGTGCGGCGGGCGAGGCGGTACTGGGCCTCGGAGTGGTCGTTCCAGCCGGCCTGCGGGTCCGCGAAGCCCGAGCGGACCCATTCGCGGACGTCGTCCAGGCTGATGTGCGCGGTGGGCACCGGGCGGGTCGCCGCCCAGTGCCGGGCCACGGTGGTCTTGCCGGCGCCCGCCGGGCCGATGAGCAGCACGGCGAGCGTGGCACCGCCCGTCCCCGCGGCGGGGGGAGCGGCCGGCGCGGCCGCGGCGGGGGGCAGCGGGATGTGCCCGGTCGCCTCGGGCACCGGGGGCGCCGGCCAGCCCTGCGCGGGGGGTATCGGCGGGGGCGGGGGCGGCGCCGGGTGCTGTCCCGGCGGGCCCCAGCCCCCCACTCCGTGCTGCATCCGCGCCACTCCGTCTCGTTCAGGCGACTGATGCGAGAACGTTATCTCAGCCCGTGACCTCTTCGGCCAGCGCGCGCAGCGCCAGCCGGTAGGAGCCCAGGCCGAAGCCCGCGACGGTGCCGGTCGCCACGGCCGCGATGACCGAGGTGTGCCGGAACTCCTCCCGGGCGTACGGGTTGGAGATGTGCACCTCGATCAGCGGGGCGGTGCGCTGCGCGGCCGCGTCCCGCATGGCGTACGAGTAGTGCGTGAAGGCGCCCGGGTTGATCACGACCGGGATCTTGCCGTCCGCCGCCTCGTGCAGCCAGCGCACGAGCTCGCCCTCGTCGTTGGTCTCGCGGACCTCGACGTCGAAGCCGAGTTCGGCGCCCAGGGTGCGGCAGCTCTCGACCAGGCCGGCGTACGAGGTGGCCCCGTACACGTCGGGCTCGCGGGAGCCGAGCCGGCCCAGGTTCGGGCCGTTCAGCACCAGGACGGGGCGGCTCACGCCGACACCTCGCCGTACGCGGCGATCAGGTGGGCCGGGTCGGGGCCCTCCAGGACGGTCGGCTTGCCCAGTCCGTCGAGGACGATGAAGCGCAGCAGGTTGCCGCGGGACTTCTTGTCGACCTGCATGGTCTGGAGCAGCTTGGTCCACTGGTCGCCGCGGTAGGTCAGCGGCAGGCCGACGGAGGCGAGGACGGACTTGTGGCGGTCGGCCGTGGCGTCGTCCAGGCGTCCGGCGAGGCGGCCGAGTTCGGCGGCGAAGACCATGCCGACGGAGACGGCCGCGCCGTGGCGCCACTTGTAGCGCTCGTTCTTCTCGATGGCGTGCGCGAGGGTGTGGCCGTAGTTGAGGATCTCCCGCAGGCCCGACTCCTTGAGGTCGCTGGAGACCACGTCGGCCTTGACCTGGATGGAGCGGACGATCAGCTCGGCCGTGTGCGGGCCGGCGGGCGTGCGGGCCGCCGCCGGGTCCTCCTCGATCAGGTCGAGGATCACCGGGTCGGAGATGAAGCCGGCCTTGATGATCTCGGCGAGGCCGCTGACGTAGTCGTTGACGGGCAGCGACTCCAGCGCGGCGAGGTCGCACAGCACACCGGCCGGCGGGTGGAAGGCGCCGACGAGGTTCTTGCCCTCGGCGGTGTTGATGCCGGTCTTGCCGCCGACGGCCGCGTCGACCATCGCCAGGACGGTGGTCGGGACGGCGATCCAGCGCACGCCGCGCAGCCACGTGGCCGCGACGAAGCCCGCCAGGTCGGTGGTGGCGCCGCCGCCCACGCCGACGATCACGTCGGTGCGGGTGAAGTTCGACTGGCCCAGCGCCTTCCAGCAGTAGGCCGCCACCTCGACGGTCTTGGCCTCCTCGGCGTTGGGCACCTGGATGGCGATGGCCTCGTAGCCCTGTTCGGCCAGGTCCGCGCGCAGCGCCTCGCCGGTCTCGGCAAGGGCCTCGGGGTGGATCACGGCCACCCGCTGGGCCCTGGTGCCGATCAGGCCGCCGAGCTCGCCGAGCAGCTGCCGGCCGACCAGCACGTCGTACGCGTCGTGTCCTGCGCTGGCGCCGACCTGGATCCGCGTCACCTGGTCTGTCATACGTCCTTCAACTCCAGAGCGTCGAGGACCGCCTGGGCGACCTCTTCGGGGGTGCGTTCGTCCGTGGCCACCACGACGCGCGCGACTTCGGTGTACAGGGGGCGCCGGGCCTCCATCAGCTCGCGCCACTGCCGGCGCGGGTTGACGGCCAGCAGGGGGCGGGCCGCGCCGAGGCCGACGCGGCGCACGGCCTCCTCGACGTCCATCGACAGGTAGGCGACGGGCAGGCCGGCCAGCAGGGCGCGGGTGCCCGCGTCGAGGACGGCGCCGCCGCCGAGGGCGAGGACGCCCGTGTGCCCGGCGAGGGCGGCGGCGACCGCCTCCCGCTCCAGCTCACGGAAGTACGGCTCGCCCTCGTCGACGAAGATGTCGGAGATCTCGCGGCCCTGGGCGGCGACGATGTCCGCGTCCGTGTCCCGGTAGGGGACGCCGAGCCGCTCGGCGAGCAGCGCCCCCACCGTGGACTTGCCGGACCCCATGGGGCCGACGAGGACGACGAGCGGTCCGCCCGTCACCGGATCTGCAGGTTGTCGAGGTACGACTGCACGTTGCGGCGGGTCTCGGCGACCGAGTCGCCGCCGAACTTCTCCACGACCGCGTCGGCCAGGACGAGCGCGACCATGGCCTCGGCGACGATGCCCGCGGCGGGCACGGCGCAGACGTCGGAGCGCTGGTGGTGGGCCACGGCCGCCTCGCCGGTGGCCACGTCGACGGTGGCGAGGGCGCGCGGCACGGTCGCGATCGGCTTCATCGCGGCGCGCACGCGCAGCAGTTCACCGGTGGTCAGGCCGCCCTCGGTGCCGCCGGAGCGGCCGGAGGTGCGCCTGATGCCCTCGGGGGTGGAGACGATCTCGTCGTGCGCCTTCGAGCCGGGCACGCGGGCCAGTTCGAAGCCGTCGCCGACCTCGACGCCCTTGATGGCCTGGATGCCCATGAGCGCGGCGGCGAGGCGGGCGTCGAGGCGGCGGTCCCAGTGGACGTGGGAGCCGAGGCCGACGGGCACGCCGTAGGCGAGGACCTCGACGACGCCGCCGAGGGTGTCGCCGTCCTTGTGGGCCTGGTCGATCTCCGCGACCATCGCCTTCGACGCGTCGGCGTCGAGGCAGCGCACCGGGTCGGCATCCAGCTTCTCGACGTCGGCGGGGGTCGGGTAGACGCCGTAGGGGGCCTTGGCGGAGGCCAGTTCGACCACGTGCGAGACGATCTCGATGCCCGCGACCTCCTTGACGAAGGAGCGGGCGACGGCGCCGAGGGCGACGCGGGCGGCGGTCTCACGGGCGCTGGCGCGCTCCAGGATCGGACGGGCCTCGTCGAAGCCGTACTTCTGCATGCCGGCGAGGTCGGCGTGGCCGGGGCGCGGGCGGGTCAGCGGCGCGTTGCGGCCGGTGTCCTTGAGCAGCGCGGGGTCGACGGGGTCGGCCGACATGACCGTCTCCCACTTGGGCCACTCGGTGTTGCCGACCATGATGGCGACCGGGGAGCCCTGGGACAGGCCGTGGCGGACGCCGCCGAGGAAGGTGATCTCGTCCTGCTCGAACTTCATCCGGGCACCGCGTCCATAGCCGAGCCGGCGGCGGGCCAGGTGGTCGGCCACCAGCTCGGTGGTGACCGGGACGCCGGCGGGAAGGCCCTCCAGCGTCGCGACCAGGGCCGGTCCGTGCGACTCTCCTGCGGTCAGCCAACGCAACCTGCTCAACGATGCTCCTCATGCTCGCGCCGGGCACTGCCACGACGGGCCGGGTGCGCGGGCCCGGTACCGCCGGTACCCGAATCCTCCCACGTCCCGGGGGTTCCTCCGTGATCCGGTCCAGCTGTCGGACGGCCGTCTCACGGCCGGGAGGCCCCTAACGGGCCGCGAGCGCCCGCTCTCCCGCCGCACGCATGGCCGCCAGGGGGCCGGGGGTGCGGCCGGTCATCAGCTCCACCTGGAGCACGGCCTGGTGGACGAGCAGGTCCAGGCCCCCGAGCAGGGTGCCGCCGCGGCCGGTCCAGGCGGCGGCGAGGGCGGTGGGCCACGGGTCGTAGAGGACGTCGAAGAGGGCGCCCGGGGCCGCGGGTACGGCGGCGGCCAGTTCGTCGGTGGCGCCCGCCGGGGTGGTGGCGATCACCAGCGGGGCCGTCAGGGCCTGGGCGGCCCTCGACCAGTCCTCGGTACGGACCTCCACGCCGAGCCGCTCGCCCCAGCGGCGCATCTCGTCGGCCCGGGCGCCGGAACGGACGTACGCGGTGATCTCGCCGGTGCAGATCCGCGCGAGGGCGGCCAGCGCCGAGGAGGCGGTGGCGCCCGCGCCGAGGACGGCCGCGGCGGGGACCTTCTCGACCCCGCGTTCCCGCAGGGCCGCGACTATGCCGGGGATGTCGGTGTTGTCGCCGACGCGGCGGCCGTCCTCGGTGAGGACGAGGGTGTTGACCGCCTCCACCGAGGCGGCGGTGTCGCTGATCTCGTCCAGCAGCGGGATGACCGCCCGCTTGAGCGGCATCGTCAGGGAGAACCCGGCCCACTCGGGGCCGAGGCCGGACACGAACCCGGGGAGCGCGGCCTCGCCGATCTCGAACCGGTCGTAGGACCAGTCGTCGAGGCCGAGCTCCCGGTAGGCCGCCCGGTGCAGTACCGGTGAGAGGGAGTGCTCGATGGGAGAACCCAGCACCGCGGCCCGTGTCCGTGACATGTCCTGCTACCCGCCGTTCTTCTTCTGCGCCTGACGCTCCTGGAACTCCGCGACGAGCTTCAGGTGCTCGTCGTAGGTCTTCGTGAAGGTCGTCTTGTTGCCGTCGACCGACACGAAGAACATCCAGCCGCCGTGATCGGGGTTGAGCGTAGCGGTCAGCGCGTCCAGGCCGGGGTTGTCGATCGGGCCGGGCGGGAGGCCCTTGACGAAGTGGGTGTTGTACGGGTTGTCGAAGGCCTGGGCTTCCTTCAGGTTGAAGTTGATCTCGCTCTGGTTCTTGACGTAGTTGTACGTCGAGTCGAACTGGAGCTTCTGGTTCGTGACGTCGTTGGTCTTCTTGAGGCGGTTGTAGACCACCTCGGCCATCTTGCGGAAGTCGTCGTGGTTCTTGCCCTCGGCGTTGACGAGGCTCGCGACGGTGATCACCTGGAGCGGGTTCTCCAGGTTGAGTTCCTTGGCCTTGGCCTCGATGCCCAGCTCCGCGTACTTGTCGGAGGCGTTCTTGACCATCTGCTTGAGCAGGGACTCGGGGGTGCTGTCCTTCTTGAGGTCGTACCGCATCGGGTACAGGAAGCCCTCGAGCGGGTCCTGGATCTTGGGGTTCGCCGCGGCCCAGGCCGGCAGGCCGAGGTTCTTCGCCTCGCGCGAGGCGATCTCGCGGGTGGTGCCCTCGGGTTTGCCGAGCTTCTTGTCGATCGCCTTGTAGACGTCGGAGTTGCGCATGCCCTCGGGGATGGTGATGACGGCCAGCTTGCTGGGGTCGATCATCAGTGCGACCGCGGCCGCACCCGACATCTTCTTCTTCATCGGGTAGACACCGGGCTGGATCGACTTGCCCTTGGGGTTGGCGCCGGCCGCGTCGACGAAGGACTGGGCGCTGGCGACCACGCCGGCTTCCTTGAGGATGCGGCCCATCTGGCCGAGGCCCGCGTTCTTGGGGATCTCGACGTCGACGATCTCGTCGGTGCCCTCGCCGGCGAAGTCCTCGGTCGCGCCGAACCGGTCCTTCAGGTAGCCGTAGCCGTAGTAGCCGCCACCGCCGACGATGCCCACGATCACCACGGCGGCGACCAGGCAGGCCGCGCCGCTGCGCTTCTTCTGCTTCTTCTTGCCCGCCTTGCCGCCCTTGCCGCCCTTGCCGCGGGCCGCCCGGCGGCCGCCGGACACCGGCTCGTCGCCGTCGTCGTCCGCGCCGCCGCCCACGGGCAGCAGGGACTCCTCCGACTCCTCCTCCGCCTCGGCCGGATCCGGCTCCAGGTGGCGCCGGCCGGGGGGCGTCGGGGGCGGGAAGGCGTCCGGGGTCGCGTACAGGTCGGGGGCCTCGCCGGGGTAGGCCCCGGCGGACTGCTGGGCGTACGGGTCGGCGCCCGCGTAGGGGTCGGTCTGGACGGCGGCCATGTACTGCTGTTCGTGGCCGCCGTCCCAGCCCGGGCCCTGCCCGTGGCCCTGGCCCTCGTACAGCGCCTGCTGCTGGGCGTGGGCGTGCTGGACCGCGTACGCCTGCTGCTCGGCGTACTGCGGCTGCTGCGGGTACTGCGGGGTGTACTCCTGCTGGTACTGGGCCTGCTGGTACTGCAGGTCCTGGTGCTGCGGCTCCAGGGGGTGCTGGTACTGCTGCGGGTCACCGCCGTAGGGAACCTGCCCCTGCTGCGTCTGGTGCGCGGTCCACCCCTGGTCCCCGTAGAGGGGGTCCTGGGGGTTCCACGGTTCGGAGCCGTGGCCCCGGCCATAGTCAGTCATCGGTCCCCTAGAGCCGCGAGACGTGGTCCGTGGCTCATGTCGGCCGCGGTACCCGGTTCCGCCTCTTGAGTGGTGGGCGACGGCTGTTCGAATGCCGTCTCATCGCGCGGAACGTTACCGTATCGCGATCAGACAACCACTTCGACGCACTCACCAGGCGGATTACCTGATACCCGTTCGGTCTCAAGAGCGTTCTGAAGGATGACCACAGCGGCGGCCTGGTCGATGACCGACCTGCCCTTCTTCGCGTTCCGCCCGGAGGCGCGCAGGCCCTGGGCGGCGGTGACCGTGGTCATCCGCTCGTCCACCAGACGGACCGTCACCGGCTTGATGCCCTTGGCCAGTTCGTTCGCAAAGGCACGCACCTTGGCCGCGGCCGGCCCCTCCCGCCCGCTGAGCGAGCGGGGGAGGCCGACGACGACTTCGAGGGGTTCGTACTCCTCGACGAGCTGCCGCAGCCGCCGGTGGGCGGCCGGGACGTCCCGGCCGGGGACGGTCTCGACCGGTGTGGCCAGCACCCCGTCGGGGTCGCACGAGGCGACCCCGATCCGGGCGTCTCCGACGTCGATGGCCAGCCGGCGGCCGCGGCGCAGGCTCATCGTCAGGCCGTCTCGACGACGAGGCGTTCGACCGCGGCGATGGCCTCGGGCACGGCGGCCGGGTTCTGGCCGCCGCCCTGGGCCACGTCCGGCTTGCCGCCACCGCCGCCGCCGAGGGTCTTGGCGGCGGTGCGGACCAGGTCACCGGCCTTGAGGCCGCGCTCGCGGGCCGCCTCGTTGGTGGCGATGACGGTCAGCGGGCGGTCGTTCGCCACGGTGAACAGTGCGACGACGGCCGGGCGGTCGCCGGGGATGCGGCCGCGGACGTCCAGGACCAGCTTGCGCAGGTCGTCGGCGCCCGTGCCGTCCGGCACCTGGCCGACGACGAGGGCGACGCCGCGGATGTCCTGGGCGCCGGAGGCGAGACCGGCGGCGGCCTGGAGGACCTTCTCCGCGCGGAACTTCTCGATCTCCTTCTCGGCGTCCTTCAGCTTGCCGAGCATGGAGGCGATCTTCTCCGGCAGCTCTTCCGGACGGCCCTTGACCAGTTCCTGGAGCTGGGCGACGACCGTGTGCTCCTTGGCGAGGAAGTTGTACGCGTCCACGCCGACGAGGGCCTCGACGCGGCGCACGCCGGAGCCGATGGAGGACTCGCCGAGCAGCTTCACCAGGCCGAGCTGGGCGGTGTTGCCGACGTGCGTGCCGCCGCAGAGCTCCTTGGAGAAGTCGCCGATGGTCACGACGCGCACGCGCTCGCCGTACTTCTCGCCGAACTCGGCGATGGCGCCCTGCTTCTTCGCCTCGTCGATGCTCATGATCTCGGCGGTGACGTCGAGCTCGCGGGAGAGCACGTCGTTGATCTTCTGCTCGACGTCGGTGAGCACCGTGCCGGGGACGGCGTTCGGCGAGCCGAAGTCGAAGCGGAAGCGGCCGGGGCTGTTCTCGGAGCCGGCCTGGGCGGCCGTCGGGCCGAGGGCGTCGCGCAGCGCCTGGTGGGTCAGGTGGGTGGCCGAGTGGGCGCGGGCGATGGCCCGGCGGCGCTTGACGTCGATGGCGGCGTAGGCGGAGGCGCCGACCGTGACCTCGCCGACCTGGACGGAGCCCTTGTGGACGGAGACGCCCGGGACGGGCTGCTGGACGTCGCGGACCTCGATGACGGCACCGGTGTCGAGCTTGATGCGGCCCTGGTCGGCGAGCTGGCCGCCGCCCTCGGCGTAGAAGGGGGTGCGGTCGAGGACGACCTCGACCTCGTCGCCCTCGGAGGCGGCGGGCGCGGAGACGCCGTTGACCAGGAGGCCGACGATGGTGGCCTCGCCCTGGTTGGTGGCGTAGCCGGTGAACTCGGTGGCGCCGGAGCCGTCGGCGATCTCGCGGTAGGCGGAGACGTCGGCGTGGCCGGTCTTCTTGGCCTTGGCGTCGGCCTTGGCGCGGTCGCGCTGCTCCTGCATCAGGCGGCGGAAGCCGGACTCGTCCACGGAGAGGCCCTGCTCGGCGGCCATCTCCAGGGTGAGGTCGATCGGGAAGCCCCAGGTGTCGTGGAGCAGGAACGCCTTGTCGCCGGAGAGGACCGTGCCGCCGGCGGCCTTGGTCTCGGTCACGGCGGTGTCGAGGATGTTCGTGCCGCCCTTGAGGGCCTTGAGGAAGGCGGCCTCTTCGGCGAGCGCGACGGTCTCGATGCGCTTGCGGTCGGTGACGAGCTCCGGGTACTGCTGCCCCATCGTGTTGATCACGACGTCGACCAGGTCCTGGACGACGGGACCCGTGGCACCCATGAGGCGCATGTTGCGGATGGCGCGGCGCATGATGCGGCGCAGCACGTAGCCGCGGCCCTCGTTGCCGGGGGTGACGCCGTCGCCGATGAGCATGACGGAGGTGCGGATGTGGTCGGCGACCACGCGCATCGACACGTCGCTGTCCTTGGCGGCGCCGTAGCGCACGCCGGTCAGCTCGGTGGCCTTGTCCATGACCACGCGCAGGGTGTCGGTCTCGTACATGTTCTGCACGCCCTGCAGGATCATCGCGAGGCGTTCGAGGCCGAGGCCGGTGTCGATGTTCTTCGACGGCAGGTCGCCGAGGATCGGGAAGTCCTCCTTGCCCTCGCCGGCGCCGCGCTCGTACTGCATGAAGACCAGGTTCCAGATCTCCACGTACCGCTCGTCGTTGACGGCGGGGCCGCCCTCGACGCCGAACTCGGGGCCGCGGTCGT
The DNA here is from genome assembly GCF_002028425.1 of Streptomyces katrae. Lineage (GTDB taxonomy): Bacteria > Actinomycetota > Actinomycetes > Streptomycetales > Streptomycetaceae > Streptomyces > Streptomyces katrae_A. The sequence goes on from NZ_CP020042.1 coordinate 1,565,940, forward strand.
AGTTGATCTCGGAGCAGGGGCCGCAGGGGCCGGGCACGCCCATGGACCAGAAGTTGTCCTTCTTGCCCAGGCGCTGGATCCGCTCGGCCGGGACGCCGATCACCTCGCGCCAGATCGTCTCGGCCTCGTCGTCGTCGAGGTAGACGGTGATCCAGAGCTTCTCGGGCTCCAGGCCGTAGCCGCCGTCCGCCACGGAGCTGGTGAGCAGCTCCCAGGCGTACTTGATGGCGCCTTCCTTGAAGTAGTCGCCGAAGGAGAAGTTGCCGCACATCTGGAAGAACGTGCCGTGGCGGGTGGTCTTGCCGACCTCTTCGATGTCCGGCGTACGGACGCACTTCTGCACGCTGGTGGCCCGCGGGGCCGGCGGCTTGGTCTCACCGAGGAAGTACGGCTTGAACGGGACCATGCCGGCGTTGACCAGCAGCAGAGTCGGGTCGTCGGCGATGAGCGACGCCGAAGGGACAACGGTGTGACCGCGCTCCTCGAAGAAGCTCAGCCAGCGGCGGCGGATTTCAGCCGACTCCATCAGTGGTCCTCATTCCGGTTGTACGAGTAGGTCGATCGGTGGGTGGTGCTGTCGCTGCCGATGGCCCGCAGCCGCCGCGGCCCGGGGAGGGCGGTGACGTTGTCGGGCCGGTCGGGGTCCTGGGTCAGGCCCAGTGCGTCGTTCAGCTCGTCCTCGCGCTGCGTCATTCCCGCCTTGACGTCGAGGGCGAAGTCCTTGAGGCGGTGGCCCGCCTCCACGGCCTTGTCGGCCGCCTGGGCCGCGAGGCTCTCCGGCGTCAGCTTCTTCAGCTGGCGGTTGACCTTGGTGGTGGCCCATACGCCGGCGGCGGCGCCGGCGGTGAACCAGAAGGCTCGGCGGAACATCGGAGGTCTCAGCCCTTCTGCTTGCGGCGCCGGGGATCCGGCACCGTACGGCCGACGATCACGGTGCGCCGGGGGGTGCGCTCGGTCGCCGCGTCGGTCCTGCCCATGGCCTTGCGCACCCCGTAGCCGAAGGCGGCGACCTTGACGAGCGGGCCGCCGAAGGTGGAGGCGACGGTGGAGGACAGCGCGGAGGCGTTGGAGGTGACCTCCTGGACGTCGCTCGCGATGGCGTCGACCCGGTCGAGCTGGGTGCGCGCGGAGCGGACGGTCGTCGAGGCGTCCGCCAGCAGCGGGACGGCCTGCTCGGTGACCTCGGCCACGAGCTTGGTGGTGGCCCTGAGCACCTGGGCGAGCCTGGCCAGCGCCACCGCGAGGAAGGAGACCAGGATGGCCCAGAAGACGGCCACGATGATCCCGGCCACCTCTCCACCGGACACGTTGCACCGCTTCCTGAATCTGGAAAACCTACGGGATAAGTCTGCTCCGACCCTATCGCGCCGGAGATCCGCCGCAGAACCGGATTCCGGTGCCGCTCGCCCGGATACGGCAAAGCCCGCCGCCCCCCGGAGGGGACGGCGGGCCGGACCAGCCTGTGAGTGGCTACGGCCGCTGGATCAGCGGGCGTAGTACTCGACGACGAGCTGCTCGTCGCAGATGACCGGGATTTCCTTGCGGTTCGGGTCGCGGTCGAGGCGGAAGGCCAGGGCCTTCAGGTTGACCTGCAGGTAGCGCGGGGTCTCGCCCTCGCCGGCGTAGCCACCCTCGCGGGCAACCTGGAAGGGGTGCTTCTCGCGGCTGCGCTCGCGAACCGTGATGACGTCGTCGGGACGCACGCGGAACGACGGCTTGTCGACCTTGCCGCCGTTGACCTCGATGTGGCCGTGGACGACCATCTGGCGGGCCTGGTAGATGGTGCGGGCGATGCCGGCACGCAGGACCAGGGCGTCCAGACGACGCTCGAGCTCGACGACCAGCGCCTCGCCCGTCTTGCCCTCGGCCTTCTTCGCGCGGTCGTACGCGCGGGCCATCTGGCGCTCGGAGATGTCGTACTGCGCGCGCAGACGCTGCTTCTCCAGCAGACGGACCTTGTAGTCCGAGTTCTGCTTGCGGCCACGGCCGTGCTCGCCCGGCGGGTAGGGGCGGGCCTCGAAGTACTTGACGGCCTTCGGCGTCAGGGCGATGCCGAGGGCACGAGACTTCTTGACCTTGGGTCGCTTCTGGTTCACGGGGAACCTACCTCCATGTAAGTTAGGTGAGGCTTACCTTAGCGAGGAGGACGTAATGTCTCGACCACATGGGATCCCCCTGCCCAGTGCGCAACGCAGTTCGGATTCAGACGAAACAGAATCCGCTTGCGCCGACGATAAGCAAGGTCAGCCGCGTCCCAGGGAAGGCGTTCGGCAGCTCACCGGAGCCGAACGCGTACGAACCCTCGTAGAGTCCAACGCCTCAGTATCCCTCACTCTGCCGGGTGCTCGTGACCAGGTGTGGACCCGTGACCAGCAGGAGTGCGGGACAGGGGCGCCGGCCGCTCGGACCGTCACCCCGGACGGGGACGTGATTCTCCTTGTGCCAGGGGAATCCGCGGCTGCCAGGGCCGCCGCTCACGCCCAGGACGACGACCTCCCCGCCGTGATCGAGATCACGGACGTGGCGCCGGTGTCCGTGCCCCATCGTATACGGGGCCGCGCCCGGCTCGCCGGATGGCTGACCCCGGTCCGCGGGGACGACCGCGCCGTCTGCGCCGCGCTCATGGCCGGGCGCCACCCGGTGGGCGAGCTGCTCGGGATGTCGGAGCCGTCGGAGCCCCTTGACGCCCCCGGTACGGGCCGTCCGGCCTGGATGCTGCTGCGCCTGGAGGTCGGCGAGATCTCCGTGGCCGACCTGTGGGGCGCCGGGCGGGTGGACCCGGAGGAGCTGGCGGCGGCCGAGCCGGATCCGATGACGGCCCACGAGGCGGAGCTCCTCCAGCACCTGGCGACCGTCCACCCCGACCGGCTCGCCGGCCTGTGCGGACTGCTGGGCTCCCGGGAAGCGGCCGGGCTGACCCCGGTCCCGCTCGCCCTGGACCGCCTGGGGCTGCGCGTCCGCTTCACCCGCGGGCCCGGCCAGGCCGCCTTCGACGCCCGCTTCGACTTCCCCGAGCCGGTCGCGGACGTCTGCGGCCTGCGCCGCGCCATGCGCTCCCTGTTCGCGGCCGCCGCTCACTGAGGGCAGGTGCCGAGCATCACCTCCAGCGCCGTCTTCTCCGGCGGGGTGACGGAGAGCGTGTACCGGGCCTTGATGCCGGTGTAGCGGCGCGCGTACTCGCACCAGTACGCCCGCCGGGGCGGCCGCCACTTGTCCGCGGTGCTGCTGCCCTTGTCCTGGTTGGCCTGCTTGTCCACGGCGAGCAGCACGTCGAGGTCGTTGGCGTACTCCAGCCTGCGCGCGGGCGTCCACGCGTACGCCCCGGCCCGCCAGGCGGCGCCGAGCGCCACGACGTGGTCGGTCTCGATCTGCGAGGCGCGGCGGTAGGAGTACGGGAGCTCCTTGCCGGTGTAGGGGTCGTGCAGCACCCCGGACACCACGACGCAGGGGTTGCGGTCCCCCTCGCGGAGGTCGGACAGGTCCCGCCGCAGCACGTCGTCGCGGGTGTCGCAGCCGTTGCGTCCGCCTACGGCGTCGGTGTCGTCGGACCAGTACCGGCCGAATTCCTCGCGGCGGTACGTCTGCCAGTTCCGGCCCCACTGGACCGTGAGCCCCTTGAGCTCCGCCCTGGCCGTCGGCGCGTCCGGGGGGAACCCCGGGCCGCTGAGCGGGACCTTCGCCATGAGGGGCGCTGCGCTGGCCCGGGCCGTTGAGGTGTCGCCGTGGTGGCAGCCGGTCAGCAGCAGTGCCGCTGCGGCGGCGGTGAGGATCGGACGCCGTCCCATGGTCGGAGCCTAGAAGACTGATGAAGATCTTGTTGAGGGGCCGTCCGGCCGTAGGCCGGGCGGCCCCTCTGGTTATGTGATGGCCGGTGCGAGGTGCCAGGTGCCGCCTGTGTGAGTGAGTCCGAGGTTGATCAGGCGGCGGAGGTTGAGGGCGGCTGCTCGGGTGTGGAGCCAGGCGTTGTTGCTGATGGTGCCCCGGTAGCGGAGTCGGCGGTTGCCGTGGTGGACGAGCCAGGCGACGGCACGTTCGACTGGTGGCCGCCAGCGGCGGTAGTCGGCCTGCCAGGCGGGGTCGGTGGCGGCCTGGCGGCGGGCCGCGGCTTGGAGATCGTGGTGGGGGCGGATGGTCAGGACGCGTCCGGCTTTGGCCTTGGTGCACTGCTCACGCAGCGGGCATCGGGTGCACACGTTCCCGAAGACGGCCCTGCGCTGGTGGTGGCGGCCGCCGGGCTCGGACAGGCCGACGGTGTGGCCTTGGGGGCAGGTCACGGTGGCGGCGGAGGTGTCGATGGCGAAGTCGTCGAGGGTGAAGCCGTCTGGGACGGCCGGCCGCAGCGGGGCGGGTTTGAGGAACAGCCGGTGTCCGGCCTCTTCGAGGGCCTGGCGGGCGTCGCCGGTGGAGTAGGCGGTGTCACCGAAGGCGTCCACCGGGGTGTCCTCCTCGGCCAGCAGTTCAAGGCCGACGGCTGCCTCGTGGTGCTCTGGCCCGGCCCCGGGCCGCAGGGCGACGGCGGTGTATAACCCGGTCTCCGGCTCGACGGCGAGGTGGGCCTTGTATCCGTCCTGCTGATGGGAGCGGGTCTTGTGGATGTGCCGGGACTCGGGGTCGACGGTGGAGATCATCCGGTCCGGGGCGGTCCCTTGGGTGATGCGCCAGCGGCCGTCACGGCCGTCGGAGTCCTCGGCCGGTTCCACGTCCTGCCCGGCGACCAGCGCGAGGATGCCGACCGCGTTCGCTGCCTTCTCGCCCAGTTCCTGCTCGGGCAGATGCCCGAGCAGTCTGACCGCGTCGCCGACGAGCGCGTCGACCAGGTTGGCTCGTGCCTGGGCATCGTTCCAGGTGATGCGGGGTTTGCCCGGGTCGGTGTAGTCGTGGGCGGTGCACTGCGCGGCGGCAGCCTCGGCGCCGCCGGGGACTTCCCGGATCACCACCCGGATGGCGCCGATGATCTGGGTGACGGTGTCCTGGGTGGCGACCGCGTCGTCCAGCACGGTGGAGTCCAGTGCCCGCCGGTGCTTGCCCCTGAGGACACCGGTGGCCTTCACGACCTCCCGCACGGCCTCGAAGGCCCGGTTCGGGCTGGTGGAGCGGGCCAGCCGGCGCCGGAAGTACGCCAGAAGCGACGGGTCGAACGCGGTGTCATGCAGTCCCAGCCCGCACGCGGCCTTCCACCGCAGGTCACACCGCAGTTCCTGGACCGTCTCGAAGTCCGACATGCCGTGCAGGGCCTGCAATGTGATCGCCGCGGCCAGAATCTGCGGCGGCATGGACGGCCGCCCGTTCGCCGACGGATACATGTCCGCGAACATCGCCGCGGGGAACAACCGGCCACGGTGCTCGGCCAGGAACGCGAACACACTCCCAGCCGGAATCAACTCCCGGCACGTCGCCCACACATCAGGTCCGACCGTCTCCCCGACCCACTCCCCTTGAACCACAACACGAGTCTGGCCCCACCGCTGACGCGGCGGGGCCAGAACCCAACATCTTCATCAGTCTTCTAGGCCGCGTCCCACGGCCCGGCGCCCCGACACGAGCCGCTGCGCGGAGCGGTCCCCAACCCGCCCTTCCACCGTTCCCGCCTCAAACGCCGGCGCGGCTACGGGCACGGCGCTCCGCGCCCGCGCCTCAAACGCCGGCGGGGCTGGATTTCGCGCCGCAGGCGCGCCCGCGCCGGACGGGTCAGCCGGCTCCGCGGAGGCGTTCGCGGACCTTCTCCACCACGTCCGCGTACCGCGCTTCCGCCCCGTACCGCGTCGGCTCGTAGTACCGCTTGCCGTGGATCTCGTCCGGCGCGTACTGCTGCGCGGCGATCGCCCCCGGCACGTCGTGCGGATACACGTATCCGACGGCGTGCCCCAGCTTGGCCGCGCCCTTGTAGTGCCCGTCCCGCAGGTGCGCCGGCACCGCCCCGGCCAGCCCGGCCCGGACGTCCGCCAGCGCCGCGCCGATCGCCGTCGTGGCGGTGTTGGACTTCGGGGCCAGCGCCAGCGCGATCGTGGCGTGCGACAGGGTCAGCGCGGCCTCCGGGAAGCCGATCATCGCCACCGCCTGGGCCGCCGCGACCGCCAGCGGCAGGGCGGTGGGGTCCGCCAGGCCGATGTCCTCGCTCGCCGAGATCATCAGCCGCCGGGCGATGAACCGCGGGTCCTCACCGGCCTCGATCATCCGGGCCAGGTAGTGCAGCGCGGCGTCCACGTCGGAGCCGCGGATCGACTTGATCAGCGCGCTGGCCACGTCGTAGTGCTGGTCGCCGTCCCGGTCGTAGCGGACCGCCGCCCGGTCGACGGCCTCCTCCAGCGTCTGGAGGGTGATCTCCTCCTCGCCCTTGGCGATGGCCGAGCCGGCCCCCGCCTCCAGGGCGGTCAGCGCCCGCCGGGCGTCGCCCCCGGCGATCCGCAGCAGGTGGGCCTCGGCGTCGGCGGGCAGCGACACCGCCCCGCCCAGCCCCCGCTCCTCCTCCAGGGCGCGCCGCAGCAACCCGCTCAGGTCGGCGTCCGTCAGCGGCTCCAGCGTCAGCAGCAGGGAGCGCGAGAGCAGCGGGGAGATGATCGAGAAGTACGGGTTCTCCGTGGTCGCCGCGATCAGGGTGACCCAGCGGTTCTCCACGGCCGGCAGGAGGGAGTCCTGCTGCGCCTTGCTGAAGCGGTGGATCTCGTCGAGGAAGAGGACGGTCTCCTTGCCGTAGCCGCCGGCGGCGCGCTTGGCGCCCTCGATGACGGCCCGGACCTCCTTGACCCCCGCCGTGATCGCCGACAGCTCGACGAACCGCTTCTGCGTGGCCTGGCTGACCACGTACGCGAGGGTGGTCTTGCCGATGCCCGGCGGGCCCCAGAGGATCACCGAGGAGGATCCGGCCGGCCCCCCGGAGCCCTCCCCCACCAGCCGGCGCAGCGGTGAGCCGGGCTTCAGCAGGTGCTGCTGGCCGACCACCTCGTCCAGGGTGCGCGGGCGCATCCGGACGGCCAGGGGGGAGCTGGCCGGGTCCTTCTCCTGGCGTTCCTCGGCGGCGGCGGTGAAGAGGTCTGGTTCCACACACAGAGCCTATGCGAGGCCACCGACAGGACCGCCGGGACGGCCGCGGCGGCTCAGGAGGTCCAGAAGTCCCACCAGCGGGTCAGGATCAGCATCCCGATGATCCCGATGTGCAGGACGGGCAGCACCCAGGTGAACTCGTCCAGGAATCCGCGCAGCCAGCCGGGAGCGGGGATCAGGACCTGGCGGACGTTGTGGGAGGTGACGTACCAGAACATCAGAATCGTGGCGACCCAGGCCAGGCAGCACCACAGGCACAGCGAGTTGATGTGGTACAGCGACTGGTACATCAGCCAGGCGCAGAACCCGACGCCGAAGAGCATGCCGGCGTTCAGGGTCAGCCAGTACCAGCGGCGGAACCGGGCGCCGGCCAGCAGGCTCATGCCGACGCAGATCACGATCCCGTAGGCGACGAGCCCCAGCATCGGGTTCGGGAAGCCGAAGGCCGACGCCTGCTCGCTCTTCATGATGTTGCCGCAGGAGACGACGGGGTTCAGGCTGCAGCCCGGCGTGAAATTCGGGTCCTCCAGCAGCTTGAACTTGTCGATGGTGATCACCCAGGCGGCGAGCAGGGCCGCCGCTCCGGTGATGACCAGCAGCAGGGCCAGCGCCCGGCTCCCGCCGTAGGTCCGCGAAGCGGTGTCCGCGCCTGCACCCGTAGTCGTCATCCCGCCCGCTCCACATCCCACGTCGGCAAGGTCATCAAGCAGGGGCCATTGTGCCGCACCGCGGGCTCCGCCTTCCGTTCGCCCGGTATAAGGACGGTCGAGAACGCGTGGGAAAGCGGCGGGGGCGGGGCGGGGAGAGCGCTCCCCGTCCCGCCCCCGGTGGCGTTCCGCGTCAGGCCAGGCGGGCCCGGATCTCGGCGACGAGTCCGGCGACCGCCACGGCGTCCTGCTCGCCGGACTCCATGTCCTTGAGCTGGACCACGCCCTCGGCGAGGTCGCGGTCGCCCGCGACGACCGCGAAGCGGGCACCGCTGCGGTTGGCGTCCTTCATGGCGCCCTTGAGGCCCTTGCCCCCGTACGACATGTCCGCCGCGACGCCCGCCTTGCGCAGCTCGGTCACCAGGCCGAAAACGGCCGGCTTGGCCTCGCCCAGCGCGATCGCGAAGACCGACGTGGCCGCCGGGATGTCCAGCTCCACGCCCTCGGCCTCCAGGGCGAGCACGGTCCGGTCGACGCCCAGCGCCCAGCCGACGGACGGCAGGGCCGGGCCGCCGATCATCTCGGACAGGCCGTCGTAGCGGCCGCCGCCGCCGACCGCGGACTGCGAGCCCAGGCCGTCGTGGACGAACTCGAAGGTGGTGCGGGTGTAGTAGTCGAGGCCGCGGACCAGCTTCTCGTCGTCCTCGAAGGCGACCCCGGCGGCGGTGACCAGCGTCCGGACCTCCTCGTGGTACGCCTTGCAGGCGTCGCAGAGGTAGTCGCGCAGCACGGGTGCGCCGACCAGCTGCTTCTGCACGTCGGGCCGCTTGTCGTCGAGGACGCGCAGCGGGTTGATCTCGGCCCGGCGGACGGTCTCCTCGTCCAGGTCGAGGCCGCGCAGGAAGCCCTGGAGCGCTTCCCGGTACACCGGGCGGCACTCCTTGTCGCCGAGCGAGTTCAGCAGGATGCGGAAGTTGCGCAGGCCCAGCGAGCGGTACGCCTGGTCGGCGAGGATGATCAGCTCGGCGTCCAGCGCCGGGTCCTCGGCGCCGATGGCCTCGGCGCCGACCTGGGAGAAGTGGCGGTAGCGGCCCGCCTGGGCCCGCTCGTAGCGGTAGTACGAGCCGGAGTACCAGAGCTTGACGGGCAGGCTGCCGAGCTTGTGGAGGTTGCCCTGGAGGGCCGCGCGCAGCACGGAGGCGGTGCCCTCGGGGCGCAGGGCGAGCTCGTCGCCGCCCTTCGTGGTGAGGGTGTACATCTCCTTGCTGACGATGTCGGTGGACTCGCCGACGCCGCGGGAGAACAGCTTGACGTCCTCGAAGCCGGGGGTCTCGACGTATCCGTAGCCGGAGTTCTTCAGGGGCGCGGCGATCGCCTCGCGCACCGCCAGGAAGCTGGCGGAGCGGGGCGGCAGCAGGTCGTACGTGCCCTTGGGGGCCTTGAAGGTGCTCACGAAACTCGTCACATTCCTCGTCGTGGGGCGGCGGTGCCGTCCCCCAGGCCGGCGGCGACCTCCCGCAGGTACGGGTTGGTCGCGCGCTCACGGCCGATGGTGGTCTGGGGACCGTGGCCGGACAGCACCACCGTCGAGTCCTCCAGCGGCAGGCACACGCGGGCCAGCGACTGGAGCATCTCGGCGTGGGAGCCGCCGGGCAGGTCGGTGCGTCCGATGGAGCCGGCGAAGAGCAGGTCGCCCGAGAAGAAGACCGGCGGTACGTCGGCCTGCTCGGGCATCCGGAAGGTCACCGACCCCTTGGTATGGCCGGGCGCGTGCGCCACCGAGAACTCCATCCCGGCCAGCTTCAGGGCGGCGCCGTCGGACAGCTCGCGGACGTCGTCCGGCTCGCCGACGGTGAGCTCTCCCATGAGCGGCATGCCGATGGAGCGGCCGAGGGCCTTCTCCGGGTCGCTCATCATGTAGCGGTCCTCGGGGTGGATCCAGGCGGGAACGTCGTGCGCTCCGCACACCGGGACCACCGAGGCCACATGATCGAGGTGGCCGTGGGTCAGGACGACCGCGACGGGCTTGAGGCGGTGCTTCCTCAGCGTCTCCTCGACGCCCTGGGCGGCCTGGTGGCCCGGGTCGATGATGACGCACTCCTCACCCGCGGCGGGGGCGACCAGGTAGCAGTTGGTCCCCCAGGCCCCGGCCGGGAATCCGGCAATCAGCACGTTCGTCCTCAATCGTCGTCCGTCGGGCGGCAGCAGTTCGGAATCTGCTGCTCAGAGCCTACCGGCGCCGCTCATCACACAGCGAACCCATATACGGTACGGCCTAACCGAGCCCGGACAGCGGTACCAGAGACGTACAAGGAGACGACCCGGTGGTCACGAGCGATCAGCGTCGGCGACAGCTCGCCAGGGAGAAGTACGAGCGCCAGCAGAAGCGCCGCGCGGAGGCCCGCCGCAGGTCGCGGCAGCGACTGGCGATCATCGGTGCGGCCTCGGCCGCGGTGATCGCGACGCTGATCGGGCTCGTCGCGGGCGGTGTGTTCGACAGCAAGGACAAGACGGACGCGTCGGCCGAGCCCTCGGCCTCCCCGTCGCTGCCGGAGCCGAAGAAGTCGCCGTCCCCGGCGATGGCGATCGACGACAAGGCGAAGTACACCTTCGACCTGAAGACCAGCGCGGGCGAGATCAAGTTCGCGATGGACGCCTCGAAGACCCCGCAGACGGTGAACTCCTTCAAGTCGCTCGCCGACAAGAACTTCTTCGACAAGACCAAGTGCCACCGCCTGGTGACCAGCGGGATCTACGTGCTCCAGTGCGGCGACCCCGAGGGCACCGGCCGGGGCGGCCCGGGCTACACGATCCCGGACGAGAACCTGGACTCCCTGGGCAAGCCGAACGAGCAGGGCCAGGTGGTCTACCCGGCCGGCACCGTGGCGATGGCCAACACCGGCCAGCCCGGCACCGGCGGCAGCCAGTTCTTCCTCGTCTACAAGGACAGCCCGCTCGCCCCCTCGTACACCCCGTTCGGGAAGATCGACGCGGCGGGGCTGAAGGTCCTGGAGGAGGTCGCCAAGGCGGGTACCGCCGACGGCGCCCAGGACGGCGCCCCGAAGACCCCCGTGAACATCGAGAAGGCCACCGTCACGAAGGACTGACGGGACCCGGCGGCCCCGCCCCGGCCGGCCCCGCGGCCCCTGCGGCGATATTCCGTCGTGCGGGATGCGGACAGCCGGCCCGGCGGTCGCCTATGTTGGCGTTGTGCAGGGCGGGCGCTGCCCGCCCCAGGAAACTGTGGACGATGCCAGGGGGACACGACCCCGTGCGGCATCAGGTGGAGGAGGCGCTGTGAGCAGCGACCCGTGGGGCCGAGTCGACGAGACCGGCACCGTGTACGTGCGTACTTCCGAGGGCGAGCAGGTCGTCGGCTCGTGGCAGGCGGGCACCCCCGAGGAGGCCCTGGCCTACTTCGAGCGCAAGTACGAGGGCCTGGTGGTCGAGATCGGCCTCCTCGAACGGCGGGTGCGGACCACCGATCTGTCCGCCAAGGACGCCCAGACGGCCATCGACCACCTGCGGACGCAGGTGGACGAGCACCACGCCGTCGGTGACCTCGACGCCCTGCGCGTCCGGCTGGACAAGCTGGTGGCGACGGTGGACTCGCGGCGCGAGGAGCGCAAGGTCCAGAAGGCCAAGCAGGCGGACGAGGCCCGTACGGCCAAGGACGCCCTGGTGACCGAGGCCGAGGAGCTGGCGCAGAGCGACCAGTGGCGCAGTGCCGGCGAGCGGCTGCGCGCGCTGGTGGACATCTGGAAGGGCCTGCCCCGGCTCGACCGCAAGTCCGACGACGAGCTGTGGCACCGCTTCTCGCACGCCCGGTCGGCCTTCTCCAAGCGCCGCAAGGCGCACTTCGCCGCGCTGGACGCCCAGCGCGAGGAGGCCCGCAAGGCCAAGGAGAAGCTGGTCGCCGAGGCCGAGGCGCTGTCGAAGTCGACGGACTGGGGTCCGACGGCCGCCCGCTACCGCGAGCTGATGGACAGCTGGAAGGCGGCGGGCCGGGCGCAGCGCGAGGCCGAGGACGACCTCTGGAACCGTTTCCGCGGTGCGCAGGACGTGTTCTTCGCGGCGCGCGGCGAGGTCTTCGCGGAGCGGGACGCGGAGCAGGTCGAGAACCTGAAGCTGAAGGAGGAGCTGGCCGTCGAGGCGGAGCAGCTCCTCCCGGTGACGGACCTGAAGGCGGCCCGGGCCGCGTTCCGCTCCATCAACGAGCGGTGGGAGGCCGTCGGCCACGTGCCGCGCGACGCCCGTCCCAAGGTCGAGGGCCGGATGCACGCCGTGGAGCGGGCCATCCAGGAGGCCGAGGAGGGCGAGTGGCGGCGTACGAACCCGGAGGCGCGGGCCCGTGCGGCCGGTCTGACGGGGCAGCTCCAGGCGGCCGTCGACAAGCTGCGCGGTGAGATCGACTCGGCGCGCGCGGCCGGCAACAACGCCAAGGCCGACAAGCTGTCCCGGGAGCTGGAGGGCCGCCAGGCCCTGCTGGACCAGGCGCTGAAGGGTCTGGAGGAGTTCGGCGGCTGAGGTCCGGCCGCCGTCCTCGGACGGGCACCCGACGGGCACCACCGGTTCCCTCCGGTGGTGCCCGTCCGCCGTGTACGGGCGTTCCGGCCCGGTTGCCCGGTTGCGTGCGGTTGGGGTGCGTCCGATTCGTTACGCGGTTTCAACACAGGGTGCGCGCGGGTTGCACCCTCCTCCTGTGTAACGTTGTGCGGTGCCGCCTCGGCGGCCTTCTGCCGGGCGACGACCAGGATCGAATGTGACGCATACCCAGATACGCGCTGATGTCCCCGACTCACTTCTCGTCGCCGAGCCGCTGTCCGGCAAGAAGGACTCCGGACTGCGTGGTGTCGGACGGCGCGTACTCGCGAGCCTGAAGCGTGCCCGGAAGGCGCTGCTGGTCCACATCGCCCTGCGGGCCACCGGTCTCGCCGTGATGGCGATCTGGGCCGTGCGCAAGGACGTGCGGCCGCTGGAGATCCTCGGCGGGCGCTGGGACTCGGTGTACTACCTGCACATCGCCGAGAACGGTCTGACGACCCCGCTGGCGACCCCCTCGCCGTGCGCGTTCGCGGGGCCGAGCTGCCAGATGGCGTTCTTCCCCGTGTACCCGATGCTGGTGCGGTACACCTCGCTGGTCACGCACCTGCCCATGAACTGGGTGGCGATGGGGCTGGCGATGCTCGCGTCGGTCATCGCCGCGTGGGGCATCTTCGCCGTCACCGACAAGATCTACGGCCGCCGGGTCGCCCTCTTCACCTGCGCCCTGTTCGCGATCGTGCCGGCGGCGCTCGTCCAGTCGATGGCGTACACCGAGCCGCTGTTCCTCGCCCTTTCGGTGTGGGCGATGTACGCGGTGATGACGAAGTCCTGGCTGACGGCCGGTGTGCTGGCCTTCTTCGCGGGGGCCACCCGGCCCTCGGGTTCGGCGATCGTCGCGGCCGTGGTGCTGGCGGGGGTCTGGGAGTACGTGCAGTGGCTCCGCAAGCGCCGTGCGCAGCGGCCCCCGGTGGGGCGGATCGTCGCCGCCTCGCTGATCGCCCCGCTGGGCTGGTTCGGGTACGTGGGCTACGTCGGCTGGCACTTCGGGCGCTGGGACGGCTACTTCGAGCTCCAGCGCCGCTGGGGTTCGGTGTACGACGGCGGTTTCGACACCCTCAGCGAGCTGAAGAAGACCTTCACCGAGGTGCACACCACCCTCAACCACGTGGTGGTCTCGCTGACGGTGGTCACCGCGGTGGTGCTGTTCGTGCTGATGACGCGCCGGCGCCGGCCCCCCATGGTGGTGTGGATCTTCGCAGCCATGATCATGCTGGTGGCGCTGGGCGGGGCGGGCTTCTACTTCTCGAAGATGCGCTTCATCATGCCCGCGTTCCCGCTGCTCTTCCCGTTCGCGCTCGCCCTGGCCAGGGCGCGGCGGAGCACGGTGGTGTGGATCCTCGGGTCCGCCACGGCCGTGTCCGCGCTCTTCGGCGGCAACCTCAACTTCGTCTGGTGGGGCTGCCCCTGACCGGGCCGCCGCGCCGGACACGACGGTGGGCGCCACCCCTCGGGGGTGGCGCCCACCGTCGTACGCGCCCGGGCCGGGCTACGGCCTGCGGGCCGAGGTCACGCGGTAGACGTCGTAGACGCCCTCGACGCCGCGTACGGCCTTCAGGACGTGGCCCAGGTGCTTCGGGTCGCCCATCTCGAAGGTGAACCGCGAGGTGGCCACCCGGTCGCGGGAGGTCTGCACGGCCGCGGAGAGGATGTTGACGTGCTGGTCCGACAGCACCCGCGTGACGTCCGACAGCAGCCGGGACCGGTCCAGCGCCTCGACCTGGATGGCGACCAGGAAGACGGAGGACTGGGTCGGGGCCCACTCCACCTCCAGCATCCGCTCGGGCTGCTGGGAGAGGGAGTCGACGTTGACGCAGTCAGCGCGGTGAACCGATACGCCACTGCCACGGGTGACGAAGCCGATGATCGGGTCGCCGGGCACCGGGGTACAGCAGCGGGCCAGCTTCACCCACACGTCCTCGACGCCCTTGACGACCACGCCCGGGTCGGCGTTGCCGCGCCGCTTGGTACGGGCGCGGGAGGGCGGGACGCTCTCCTCGATGTCCTCGTTGGCTGCGTCCTCGCCGCCGAGGGCCTGCACCAGCTTCTGCACGACGCCCTGCGCGGCCACGTGGCCCTCGCCGATCGCCGCGTAGAGCGAGGAGATGTCGGGGTAGCGCATCTCGTGCGCGAGGGTGACGAGCGAGTCGCCGGTGAGGATCCGCTGGATCGGCAGGTTCTGCTTGCGCATGGCCCGCGCGATGGCGTCCTTGCCGTGCTCGATGGCCTCGTCGCGGCGCTCCTTGGAGAACCAGGCGCGGATCTTGTTGCGGGCCCGCGGGGACTTGACGAAGCCCAGCCAGTCCCGGGAGGGGCCGGCGCCCTCGGCCTTGGAGGTGAATACCTCGACCAGGTCGCCGTTGTCCAGGGTGGATTCGAGCGGGACGAGCCGCCCGTTGACCCGGGCCCCTATGGTGCGGTGGCCGACCTCGGTGTGGACGGCGTACGCGAAGTCCACGGAGGTCGCCCCGGCGGGCAGCGCGATGACGTCGCCCTTGGGGGTGAAGACGAAGACCTCGTTGCGGGAGAGGTCGAAGCGCAGCGAGTCGAGGAACTCGCCCGGGTCCTCGGTCTCCTTCTGCCAGTCCAGCAGCTGGCGCAGCCAGGCCATGTCGTTGACGGTGTCCTGGCCGGCGCTGCCCTTGGCGGCCTGCGGGACGTCCGTGCGGATCTTGGAGGCTCCGGCGACGGTCTGCTGCTTGTACTTCCAGTGCGCGGCGATGCCGTACTCGGCGCGGCGGTGCATGTCGAAGGTGCGGATCTGGAGTTCGACCGGCTTGCCGTTGGGTCCGATGACCGTCGTGTGGAGCGACTGGTACATGTTGAACTTGGGCATCGCGATGTAGTCCTTGAACCGGCCGGGGACCGGGTTCCAGCGCGCGTGCACGGTACCGAGGGCCGCGTAGCAGTCCCGGACGGTGTCCACGAGGACGCGGATGCCCACCAGGTCGTAGATCTCCGCGAAGTCACGGCCGCGGACGATCATCTTCTGGTAGACGCTGTAGTAGTGCTTGGGTCTGCCGGTGACGGTGGCCTTGATCCGGGCCGCGCGCAGGTCGACCATGACCTCGTCGGTGACGAGGGCCAGGTACTCGTCGCGCTTGGGGGCCCGCTCGGCGACGAGCCGCACGATCTCGTCGTACATCTTGGGGTAGAGGATCGCGAAGGCGAGGTCCTCCAGCTCCCACTTGATCGTGTTCATGCCGAGGCGGTGGGCCAGCGGCGCGTAGATCTCGAGGGTCTCGCGGGCCTTCTTCTCCTGCTTCTCCCGCTTCAGGTAGCGCATCGTGCGCATGTTGTGCAGGCGGTCGGCGAGCTTGATGACGAGGACCCGGGGGTCCTTGGCCATGGCGACGACCATCTTGCGCACGGTCTCGGCCTGGGCGGCCTCCCCGAACTTGACCCGGTCGAGCTTGGTCACCCCGTCGACGAGGAGGGCCACGGCGTCGCCGAAGTCCCGGCGCAGCTGCTCCAGCCCGTACTCGGTGTCCTCGACCGTGTCGTGCAGCAGCCCGGCCATCAGGGTGGCGGGGTCCATGCCCAGCTCGGCGAGGATCGTGGTCACCGCGAGCGGGTGGGTGATGTACGGGTCGCCGCTCTTGCGCTTCTGGCCGCGGTGCCAGCGCTCGGCGACCTGGTAGGCCTGCTCGATCTGGCGCAGCGTCGCCGACTCGATCTTCGGGTCGTTGCTGCGGACTATACGGAGCAGGGGTTCCAGTACCGGGTTGTACGGGTTGGAACGCTGCACGCCGAGGCGGGCCAGCCGGGCGCGCACCCGGTTGGAGGACCCGGCCGGCTTGGCCGGGAGGGGCCTGACCGGCGGGGCCGGCGGGGGCGTGGCTGCGGCCGCCGCGGCGGGGTCGGCCTTGGGGTCGGGCTGCGCGGCGGGGAGTGGCTGGACCTCGTCTGGCAAGAGCGCTCCTCTGGGGGTCCCCCGGGACAGGCTCCGGGGGAGGATCCGGAGCCCCGGTCAGGTCCGGATAACCCATGGTAGCGAGGGTTCCGCCGGCCCGTTCTCCCCGGCCGCTCCGCGATATGCCGCCCCGCCACCGTTCGAGGCCCGCCCCAGCCGGCCGCTGCCGCTCGAGGCCGCACTCGGCCGCCGTGCGGCGCCGCACGCGAAAGCGGCGGGCGCCCGGGGATCCGGGCGCCCGCCGCTTCGGCGCAGCAAGGTCAGACCACGATCAGCGCGTCCAGCGGAGCCCCCGCGAGGGCCCCGGCCAGCTTCGCGCGCCCGGGGAGGAACGACAGCTCCATCAGGACCGCCACACCGGCGACCTCGGCCCCGGCCCGCCGGATCAGCGCCAGCGAGGCCTCGGCGGTGCCACCGGTGGCGAGGACGTCGTCGATGACCATGACCCGGTCACCGGCCGCCAGGTCCTCCGCGTGGACCTCGATCTCCGCCGTGCCGTACTCCAGCTCGTACGCCTGCGCGAGCGTGGCCCCCGGCAGCTTGCCGGCCTTGCGCACGGGGACGAAGCCGATGCCCGCCTTCACGGCGACCGGGGCGGCGAGGATGAACCCGCGCGCCTCCAGCCCGACGATCTTCGTCGCGCCGTACCGGCCGGCCAGCTCCACCAGGGTGTCGGTCAGCGCGCCGAACGCCTTCGGGTCGGCGAGCAGCGGGGTGATGTCCTTGAACACCACACCCGGCTTCGGGTAGTCCGGGACGTCCGTGATCCGGCTGAGCAGCAGCTCGCGGACCTCGGGGGTGCAGCTGGGGGAGGTCACCGGCGCCGCCTCCCCTGGCCGCCCTGGGACACGACCTGCGGCTCGCCGCCGTCGGTGTCGGCGTCGGCGTCCTCGCCCTTGGCGGCCGCGGCCGCCCGCTTGGCGAGCACCCGCTTGGTCAGCGCCTTCATCGCCGGCTCGCGCTCCTTCAGGTCCACGACCAGCGGGGTGGCGATGAAGATCGAGGAGTACGCACCGGCCGCGAGGCCGACGAACAGCGACAGCGAGATGTCGTTGAGCATGCCCGCACCGAGGAAGCCGCCGCCGATGAACAGCAGGGCCGCGACCGGGAGCAGCGCCACGACGGTGGTGTTGATCGAGCGGACCAGCGTGCCGTTGATGCTGCGGTTGGCGACGTCGCTGAAGGTGTAGCGGGTCTGCTTGGTGATGTCCTTCGCGCCCTCCTTGAGACCGTCGAAGACGACGACGGTGTCGTAGAGGGAGTAACCGAGGATGGTCAGCAGACCGATCACGGTGCCCGGGGTGACCTCGAAGCCGACGAGCGCGTACACGCCGACGGTGATGGTGAGGTCGTGGACCAGCGCGATCAGCGCGGCGACGGCCATCCGCCACTCGAAGGCGATGGCGAGGTAGACCACCACGAGGACCATGAAGATCGCCAGGCCGGTCCAGGCCTTGTTCGCGATCTGCTCGCCCCAGCTCGGGCCGACCAGGTCCGCGTTGATCTGGGCCGCGTCGACCTTGAGGTCGGCGCCCAGCTGCTGCTTCACGGAGGCGGCGGATTTCGTGTCCAGACCGGAGATCTGGATGCGCAGCCCGCCGGTGCCGAGTTCCTGGACGATCGAGTGCTGGCCGGAGGCCTTGTCGGCGGCCTCGGTCGCCCGCGCCACGGACACGCTCGTCTTCGGGGTGGTGAAGACGGCACCGCCCTTGAACTCGATGCCCATGTTGAGGCCCTGGACGGCCAGGGCCACGGCGGCCGTGATGGTGATCAGGATGGAGACGCCGTACCAGACGAAGCGCTTGCCGACGAAGTCGTAGCCGACCTCACCGCGGTACAGCTTGGCGCCGAGATCTCCCAGCTTCGACATCTCACGCCTCCTTTGCGTCGACGGGGGCGGGGACGGGGCCGGTGCGGCGGGACCGGCGCAGCGGCGGCTTGGCGCCGAGCCGCTTCGGGTCCAGCCCGGACCACGGGTGACCGCTGGAGAAGAACTTCGTCCGCGCCAGCAGGGTCATGACGGGCTTGGTGAACAGGAACACCACGACCACGTCGAGCAGGGTGGTCAGACCCAGCGTGAAGGCGAAGCCCTGGACCTTGCCGACGGTGACGATGAAGAGCACCGCGGCGGCGAGGAACGACACGAAGTCGGAGACCAGGATCGTGCGCCGGGCGCGCGGCCAGGCGCGCTCGACGGCCGGACGCAGGGTGCGGCCCTCGCGGATCTCGTCACGGATGCGCTCGAAGTACACGATGAACGAGTCGGCCGTGATGCCGATGGCGACGATGGCGCCGCAGACGGCGGGCAGGTTCAGGGCGAAGCCGATGCCCTTGCCCAGCAGCGACATGATCGTGTACGTGAGGACCGCGGACACCATGAGGCTGACGATCGCGATGAAGGCCAGACCGCGGTAGTAGACCAGCAGGTAGATCACGACGAGGACCAGGCCGATGGCGCCGGCGATCAGGCCGGCCTTCAGCTGCTCCCCGCCGAGCGCGGCGGTGACGGTGGTGACGCTGTCCTCCTGGAAGGACAGCGGCAGGGCGCCGTAGGAGAGCATGTTGCCCAGGTCCTGCGCGGACTGCTGGGTGAAGCCGCCGGAGATCTCGGCGTTGCCGCCGGTCAGCGCCTGGCTGACGGACGGGTCGGAGATGACCTTGCCGTCAAGGACGATCGCGAACTGGTTCTGCGGGGCCTGCTTGGTGGCCAGCTCACCGGTGATCTTGGCGAACTTGTCGGCGCCCTTGTCGGTGAACTGCATCTGCACGATCCACTGACCGCGCTGCTGGTCGATGACGCCCTTGGCGTCCTTCACGTCCGTGCCGGCGACCTGGGCCGGACCGAGGATCCACTTGCCCCACGCGCTGCCGCGCTGGCCGCAGGCGACCGTCGGCTCTTCGGGCTTGGCGCCCTTGCCGGCGGCGGCGCGCTGGTCCTCCTTGGTGCAGTCCAGCGCGGCGAACTTCGCCTGCAGGTCGGCCACGGCGGGGTCGACCGGCGGGGTCGGGACGGGGGCCGGGGCCGAGGCGGAGGGCGTGGCCTTGCTGTCGTCTGCCTTCTTCGACTCGCTCGCCGAGGGCGAGGGAGTGGGGGTGCCCGGGGCCTTGAGGGCCTCGCTGAGCACACGGCCCTGGGAAGTGGCGCTGGACGACGGGGTGGCCGGAGCGGAGGGCTTGGAGCTTCCCTCGGCCTTCGGAGCACCGGACCCGCCCGCGGAGGGGCTCGGGGACGCGCTCGGCTTGGTCTCGGGGGCGGCGGGGGCGCCGTCCGCGAAGGCGAGCACGGGGCGGAAGTACAGCTGGGCGGTGGTACCGACCTGCTCGCGGGCCTGCTGCTCGTTCACCCCCTTGGGGATGTTCACGATGATGTGGTCGCGGCCCTGGGTCTGGACCTCGGCCTCCGTGACGCCGAGACCGTTGACACGGCGGTCGATGATGCCGACGGCCGTGTTCATGTTGGTCTCGTTGACCGCGTCCGGCTTGCCGGGCTCGCTCTTCGCCTTGAGCGTGATGCTCGTACCGCCCGCGAGGTCGATGCCCAGACGGGGGGTGGTCTGATGAGAGAGGAACATCCCCGCGGTGAGCGCCACCATCGCGATCAGGATGAAGGCCAGGGCGCGCCCCGGCCTCCCCTGAGCCCCCGTGGGCCGCCGGCCCTTCTTCGGTGCTGCCACCTTGTCGTATCTCCCTGTCCAACCGTCGCGCGCCGGGTCAGCGCGCGGACGGCCACGAAATGTGTGGTGGGGACCCCTGCCCCCCGCAGAAGTTCACTGCGGGAACCGCGGCGGATGCCGGTCGGGCACCACCGCGGTCCCTGCCCGGCGCTACTTGGCGCCGGGCTCGCCGTCGGTCTTGCCGTCCTTCGGCTCGTCGTCGCCCTTGGGCTCGTCCTTCTTGCCGAGGTCGAGCTTGGGGGCGTCGCCCCCGGTCAGCGAGGAGGCGTCGTCGGGGACGACCGGAGTGTCCTCCGGGGTCTCGGTGATGCCGTGGACGATGCGGTTGTACTCCTCGTCCTCCAGCACGGCGCCGATCGCGTTCTTGGCGTAGATCGCGTGGACGCCGGGGGCCACCTCGAGGGTGACGGTGTCGTCACCGATCTCCTTGACCGTGGCGTACATGCCGCCGATGGTGCGGACGCCGGTACCGGGCGCCATGTGGTCACGCATCTGCGCGGCCTGCTGCTGCTTCTTCTTCGCGGAGCGGGTCATCAGGAACATCGCCCCGATGAGCACGATGAACGGGAGGAGTGTCACGAGATTCACGGGACGGAGATCCTTCGCACGACCGCCCGGGAGACGGCCTTTTTCTACGGGGGTGGGCACGCCGACCCGAAGGGTCGGCATCGGCGGAGTCTAGGCGAGTCAGCGCCGATGGAACAACGCCCAGCATGGCACCGCAGTTCCTGACCGGTCGAACCTCCGCGCCGTCAGACCCCGAACAGGCCCTGTTGTCCGCTTGATCCGCCGCCCGGGTGCTGTGGGGGAACAAGTCCCAGGTGAGCCCATGCGGCGGGGGTCGCGACCCGGCCCCGCGGCGTACGGGCCAGCAGGCCCTCGCGCACCAGGAAGGGCTCGGCGACCTCCTCGACGGTCTCGCGCTCCTCCCCCACGGCGACGGCGAGGGTGGACAGCCCGACGGGGCCGCCGCCGAACAGCTTGAGCAGGGCCTCCAGCACGGCCCGGTCCAGCCGGTCGAGGCCGCGCGCGTCGACCTCGTACACCTGGAGGGCGGTGGCGGCCACCTCGCGGGTGATCACCCCGTCGGCCCGGACCTGGGCGTAGTCGCGGACGCGGCGCAGCAGGCGGTTGGCGATGCGGGGGGTGCCGCGGGAGCGGCCGGCGATCTCGGCGGCGCCGGCGGTGTCGATCTCCACGTCGAGGAGGCGGGCGGAGCGGTGGACGACGCGCTCGAGCTCCTCGGGGGCGTAGAACTCCATGTGGCCGGTGAAGCCGAAGCGGTCCCGCAGGGGCGGGGGCAGCAGGCCGGCGCGGGTGGTGGCGCCGACGAGGGTGAACGGCGGCAGCTCCAGCGGGATGGCGGTGGCGCCGGGGCCCTTGCCGACGATCACGTCGACGCGGAAGTCCTCCATGGCCATGTACAGCATTTCCTCGGCGGGCCGGGACATGCGGTGGATCTCGTCGAGGAAGAGCACCTCGCCCTCCTGGAGGGAGGAGAGGATCGCGGCGAGGTCGCCGGCGTGCTGGATGGCGGGGCCGGAGGTGA
Organism: Streptomyces katrae; assembly: GCF_002028425.1. Taxonomy (GTDB): domain Bacteria; phylum Actinomycetota; class Actinomycetes; order Streptomycetales; family Streptomycetaceae; genus Streptomyces; species Streptomyces katrae_A. The sequence goes on from NZ_CP020042.1 coordinate 1,587,366, forward strand.
TGCGAATGGGCGCGCCCATCTCCGCGGCGATGATCATGGAGAGTGTGGTCTTGCCGAGGCCGGGCGCGCCGGAGAGCAGGACGTGGTCGGCGGTGGCGCCGCGCTGGCGGGCCGCCTTCAGGACGAGGTCCAGCTGCTGGCGGACCTTCTCCTGGCCGACGAACTCGCCGAGGTCCTTGGGGCGCAGGGCGGCCTCGACGGCGGTGTCCTCGCCGTCGGCCGCGGCGGCGACCAGGCGGTCGGGCTCGGGGGTGTCGGTTTCGTCGTCCCAGTTCACGGGGTCAGTCTGCCTTCTTGTTCGTACCGGCTGCGGTGGCTGCGGTGCGCCGCTGCGCGCCCGCGCAGCGGCGTCCCGTCACCGGGCCCGGTTCAGTGACTGGAGGGCGGCCCGCAGCAGCTGGGGGACGGGGGCCGAGCCGCCGGCGGCGAGGGCCGCCTCCGCCTGCGGCGTCACCGCCGAGACCGCGTCCTCCGCCTCCCGCGAGGCGTACCCGAGGCCGATGAGCGCCGCCGTGAGCTGTTCCGTCCACGGCGCGGGGCCGGAGGCCACGGGGGCCCGCTGAGCGCCGACCACGGCGGAGGCCGAGCCGAGCTTCCCCTTGAGCTCCAGCAGCAGCTTCTGCGCCCCCTTCTTCCCGATCCCGGGTACCGCCATCAGCGCCTTCTCGTCCCCCGACTCGACGGCCAGGCGCAGCGCGTCCGGGCTGTGCGCCCCGAGCATCGCCTGGGCCAGCCGGGGCCCGACGCCGCTCGCGGTCTGGAGGAGTTCGAAGACCTGGCGTTCGTCGTCGTCCGCGAAGCCGTACAGGGTCAGGGAGTCCTCACGGACCACGAGCGAGGTGGCCAGCCGGGCCGGCTCGCCGACGCGCAGGCCGGCGAGGGTGGCCGGGGTGCACTGCACGGCCATGCCCACTCCCCCGACCTCGATCACGGCCAGGGCGGGGCTGAGCGCGGCGACCGGGCCGCTGACGAAGGCGATCATCTCGTACGGCCTTTCAAGGCGGAGGCGTGCTGGGCTACCGCCTGCTGGAGACGGTTCTGGGCGGGGGCCCGCCAGATGTGGCAGATGGCGAGGGCCAGCGCGTCGGCGGCGTCGGCCGGCCTGGGCGGTTCGGCGAGCCGGAGCAGCCGGGTCACCATGGCCCCGACCTGTGCCTTGTCGGCCCGGCCGCTGCCGGTGACGGCGGCCTTGACCTCGCTGGGGGTGTGCAGGGCGACGGGTATCCCCCGGCGGGCCGCGCACAGCATGGCGACGGCGCTGGCCTGGGCGGTGCCCATCACCGTGCGGACGTTGTGCTGGCTGAAGACCCGCTCCACGGCGACGAACTCCGGCCGGTGCTCGTCGAGCCAGTCCTCGATGCCGCGCTCGATGGCGACGAGCCGGTCCCCCAGCTCCGCGTCCGCGGGGGTCCGTACGACCCCGACGCCGATCATGGTCAGGGGCCGTCCGGCGACCCCCTCGACCACGCCGACACCGCACCGCGTCAGCCCCGGGTCCACACCCAGTACCCGCACCGCGCCCCCTCGTCCGGTCATCGCTCGCCTGTCCGTGCAGGCTATCCGCCCGCACTGACAATGCGACGGCGGGCCGACAGGGTGTGTCCTGTCGGCCCGCCGTCGCGAGCGGTGCGAGTCGGCCGACTAGGCGTCGACCTTCTCCATGACCTCGTCCGAGACGTCGAAGTTGGCGAAGACGTTCTGCACGTCGTCGCTGTCCTCCAGCGCGTCGATCAGCTTGAAGATCTTGCGCGCGCCCTCTTCGTCGAGCTCGACCTGCATGGTCGGGACGAAGCTGGAGTCGGCGGAGTCGTAGTCGATGCCGGCCTCCTGGAGCGCGGTGCGGACCGCGACCAGGTCGGTGGCCTCGCTGATGATCTCCCAGGTGTCGCCGTTGTCGTTGACCTCTTCGGCGCCGGCGTCCAGGACCGCGCCCAGGACGTCGTCCTCGGTGAGGTCGGCCTTGGGCAGCAGGATGACGCCCTTGCGGTTGAACAGGTACGAGACCGAGCCCGGGTCGGCCATCGAGCCGCCGTTGCGGGTCATGGCGACGCGGACGTCGGAGGCGGCACGGTTGCGGTTGTCGGTGAGGCACTCGATGAGCACCGCGACACCGTTCGGGCCGTAGCCTTCGTACATGATCGTCTCGTAGTCGGCGCCGCCGGCCTCGAGGCCGCCGCCGCGCTTGACCGCGGAGTCGATGTTCTTGTTCGGGACCGACTGCTTCTTGGCCTTCTGGACGGCGTCGTACAGCGTCGGGTTGCCGTCGATGTCGGCGCCGCCCATACGGGCCGCGACCTCGATGTTCTTGATCAGCTTCGCGAAGAGCTTGCCGCGCTTGGCATCGATCACGGCCTTCTTGTGCTTCGTCGTAGCCCATTTAGAGTGGCCGGACATCCGCCTGTCTCCTTCGCGTAACCAACAGTGTTCGTCTCAGATCTTACCGGGACCTGATTACAGCGCCGCGCGCACCATGTCGACGAAGTACGCGTGGACTCGGTCGTCGCCGGTCAGCTCCGGGTGGAACGAGGTGGCCAGCACGTTGCCCTGGCGCACGGCGACCGTGTGGCCGTCGTACGTGGCCAGGACCTCGGCGGAGGCGCCGACCGACTCGACCCAGGGGGCGCGGATGAAGACGCCCTCGACGGGGCCGTCCGCTATGCCCGCGAAGTCGATCTTCGCCTCGAAGGACTCGTTCTGACGGCCGAAGGCGTTGCGGCGGACGATCATGTCGATGCCGCCGAGCGTCTCCTGGTCGTCACGGCCGTCGAGCAGCTTGTCGGCCAGCATGATCATGCCGGCGCAGGTGCCGTAGACGGGCATGCCGGCGCGCACGCGCTCGCGCAGCGGCTCCAGCATGCCGAACAGGACCGCGAGCTTCGACATGGTCGTGGACTCGCCGCCGGGGATGACCAGCGCGTCGACCTCGGCGAGCTCCTCGGGACGCCGGACCGGCCTGGCCACGGCGTCCGCCGCGGCCAGGGCGATCAGGTGCTCCCGTACGTCGCCCTGGAGCGCCAGGACACCGATCACGGGGGGGTTGCTCATCGTGGGGTGCCTTACCAGCCGCGGTTGGCGTAGCGCTCGGCCTCGGGGAGGGTGTCGCAGTTGATGCCGACCATGGCCTCGCCCAGGTTGCGGGAGGCGTCCGCGATGACCTTCGGGTCGTCGAAGAAGGTGGTGGCCTTCACGATGGCGGCGGCGCGCTTGGCCGGGTCGCCGGACTTGAAGATGCCGGAGCCGACGAAGACGCCCTCGGCGCCGAGCTGGCGCATCAGGGCGGCGTCGGCCGGGGTGGCGACGCCACCGGCGGAGAACAGGACGACGGGGAGCTTGCCGAGCTCGGCGACCTCCTTGACGAGCTCGTACGGGGCGCGCAGCTCCTTGGCGGCGGCGTACAGCTCGTTGTTGTCGAAGCCGCGCAGCTTGGCGATCTCGTTCTTGATCTGGCGCAGGTGGCGGACGGCCTCGACGACGTTGCCGGTGCCGGCCTCGCCCTTCGAACGGATCATGGCCGCGCCCTCGGCGATGCGGCGCAGGGCCTCGCCCAGGTTGGTGGCGCCACAGACGAAGGGGGTGGTGAAGGCCCACTTGTCGGAGTGGTTGACCTCGTCGGCCGGGGTCAGGACCTCGGACTCGTCGATGTAGTCGACGCCGAGGGACTGGAGCACCTGGGCCTCGACGAAGTGGCCGATGCGCGACTTGGCCATGACCGGGATGGAGACGGCCTCGATGATCTCCTCGATCATGTTCGGGTCCGACATGCGGGCCACGCCGCCGTCCTTGCGGATGTCGGCCGGAACCCGCTCCAGGGCCATGACGGCCACGGCGCCGGCGTCCTCGGCGATCTTCGCCTGCTCGGCGTTGACCACGTCCATGATCACACCGCCCTTGAGCTGCTCGGCCATGCCGCGCTTGACGCGGGAGGTGCCGATGGCCGACTCAGCGGACTGGGGGGAGGTGGGAAGCGTGCTCACGGGTTGACCTCACTCGAAACGAACTCGAAAGGGAGACGGGTACTACTCGGCAGAGACAACCCCACCGACCAGTCCACTACAAGGGCCAATATGGAGCCGGTGGCTCTTCGATTTGTCCCCGGCGGCCCTGGTGGACCCCCGTTCGGCCCCGTGGCGGGCTCCACGGCACCCGCCGGCCCGCTCAGACGGGACGGTCCGCGAGGTCGGCCGGCGGCTCGTCGTCCATCTCGAAGGCCAAGGGGAACGGCGCGTGTCCGGCCAGCCGGAACCAGCGGACCTTGCGGTGCCTGCGCAGCGCGCGGGCGGCCCGTACGGCGTCGTTGAGGAAGCGCCGGGCCATCGGCACCCGGCGCACGGCGGCGGCCAGTTCCTCGGCGGCCTCCACGCCTCCGGGGGCGGCCTTGAGCACCTCCACCTGGTCGGCGTCGGCGAACACCGCGCGCAGCGCCTGGCTGAGCTCGCTCTCGGCGACCTCCCGGTGCTCCTCCTCGGCCTGCCGGGCGGCGTGCGCGGCCTCGAACAGCACGAGGGAGGAGGCGGGGTCGAGCGCCCCCGAGGTGGCCACCTCCAGGACGACGGAGGCGCGGCGCACGAGCTGCGCGTCCAGGGCGGCCCGGGCGGCGTCCATCCGGGTGTGCAGCCGGTCCAGCCGCCCGGCGGTCCAGCTGAGGTAGACCCCGACGACGGCGAGCGCCACCGCGATCCAGACAAGGTTTTCGATCACGGGCGGCGACACTACCGGAGGCTAGGGGGTGTCCCGGGAGAAGCCCAGGCGGGTGCGCAGCGGGACGCGTTCGTCGGCGCCCACGGCGGCCGCGCCGTCGGTGACCGTCTCGTAGACGGCCAGGATGTCCGCGCCGACCGTCGACCAGTCGAAGCGGCGGACGTGGGCCGAGCCGCGGGCGCTGAGCTCCGCGCGCCGGGCCGGGTCGCGCAACAGGGCGATCGCCGCGTCCGCCAGGGAGTCGGCGTCCTCGTTCGCGAAGAGTTCCCCGGCGGCCCCCTGGTCCAGTACCTGCGCGAAGGCGTCGAGGTCGGAGGCGAGGACGGCCGCCCCGGCGGACAGGGCCTCGACCAGGATGATCCCGAAGCTCTCGCCGCCGGTGTTGGGGGCCACGTACACGTCGACGCTGCGCAGCAGCCGGGCCTTGTCCTCGTCGGAGACCATGCCGAGGAACTCCACGCGGGAGCGGAGCCCGGCGGGCAGGGAGGCGACGGCCTCCTCCTCGTCGCCGCGGCCGGCCACGAGGAGCCGTACGTCGGGGCACGCCTCCACGATGCGCGGGAAGGCAGCCATGAGCACCGGCAGGCCCTTGCGCGGCTCGTCGATGCGGCCGATGAAGCCGAGGGTCTGCCCGCCCCACTCCGCCTTGGGTTCGGCCTTCGCGAAGAAGTCGACGTCGACGCCGTTGGGGATGACCACGGCGTCCCCGCCGAGGTGCTCGACGAGGGTGCGCCGGGCGTACTCGCTGACCGCGATCCGGGCGCTGATCTTCTCCAGCGCCGGCTGGAGGATCGGATACGCCGCGATCATCGCCCGGGAACGGGGATTCGAGGTGTGGAACGTGGCCACGATGGGCCCCTGCGCCGCCCAGCAGGACAGCAGCCCGAGGGAGGGGGAGGCCGGCTCGTGGATGTGGATGACGTCGAAGACGCCGTCGTGCAGCCAGCGCCGGACGCGGGCCGCCGACAGGAAACCGAAGTTCAGCCGGGCCACGGACCCGTTGTAGGGCACCGGCACGGCCCGGCCGGCCGAGACCACGTAGGGCGGCAGCGGGGTCTCGTCGTCGGCGGGGGCGAGGACCGACACCTCGTGGCCCAGCCTGATCAGGTGTTCGGCCAGGTCGCGGATGTGGAACTGGACGCCGCCCGGTACGTCCCACGAGTACGGGCAGACGATGCCGATCTTCACTTCGGGCGCTCCTCCAGGTCCTCGAGCCACAGCCGCTGGAGCATGTGCCAGTCCTCCGGGTGCTTGGCGATCCCCGAGGCGAAGGCGTCGGCCACCACCTGGGTCATGGTGGCGGTCTTCTCGGCCCGGGTCCCCGATGCGGGCACGGCCACCTCGGGGTGGATCCGGCCGTACATCCTGGGCGCGTCCCCGTAGTACAGGGTGACCGGCAGCAGGGCGGCCCCGGTCTGCTGGGCCAGCAGCGCGGGCCCGGCGGGCATCCGGGCGGTGGCGCCGAAGAAGTCCACCTCGACCCCGGAGGAGGACAGGTCCCGGTCCGCGACCAGGCAGATCAGTCCGCCGGCGCGCAGCCGGCGCGCGAGGGTGCCGAAGGCGGCCCCACCGCTGTGCGGCAGGACCTCCATGCCCAGGCTCTCCCGGTAGGCCACGAAACGGTCGTAGAGGGATTCGGGCCTCAGCCGCTCGGCGACCGTGGTGAAGGGGACGCCGACGTGCCCGGTGACCCAGGCTCCGGCCAGGTCCCAGTTGGCCAGGTGCGGCAGGGCCACGATCACGCCGCGGCCGGAGGCGAGGGCCTCGCGCAGGATGTGGTCGTCCTTTATCGAGACGTCCGTGCCGAACCGCCGGGGGTCCATGGCGGGCAGCCGGAAGGACTCCATCCAGTAGCGCATGTACGAGCGCATGCCCGCCTGCGAGAGCGCGCGCAGGCGCTCGGGCCCGGCGTCGGGCACCACCCGGGCCAGGTTGGACTCCAGCCGCAGCACGCTCTTGCCCCGCCGCTTCCAGGCCACGTCGGCGATCTTGCGGCCGAGGGCCGCCGCCGCCGGCTCGGGCAGCTTCTTGACGCCCGCCCAGCCCAGCCCGTACAACCCGTCGACCAGCTTGTCCTTGGCGCCGGCCATCAGTGCGCGCCGCCCTCGGCGGGCGCCGCCGCGTCGGCCTCGGCGGCCTCTCGGCGTACCGTGACCACCCGCTGGACCAGCGTGACGAGCGAGCCCGCCGCCACCACCCACAGGGCGATGGGCAGCAGCACGCCGATCCAGGAGGGCACCCCGAAGGTCTGCAACCCGGACAGACCGGCCGCGACCAGCGAGATCACCAGGCGCTCGGCGCGTTCCACGAGCCCGTTGACGGCCACGGGCAGGCCGATCGCCTCCCCGCGGGCCTTGGTGTACGAGACCACCTGGCCGCTGGCCAGGCAGAAGATCGCCACCGCGCACAGCACGTTGTCGTTCCCGGAGCCCGCGTACCAGAGCGCGAGGCCGCCGAAGATGGCGGCGTCGGCCACCCGGTCGAGGGTGGAGTCGAGGAACGCGCCCCAGCGGCTGGAGACCCCGGCCTGGCGGGCCATGTTCCCGTCCACCAGGTCGGAGAAGACGAAGAGGGTGATGGTGATCGTGCCCCAGAAGAACTCGCCCCGGGGGAAGAAGACCAGCGCCCCGGCCACCACGCCGGCGGTGCCGATCAGCGTGACCGCGTCCGGGCTCACCCCCCGGCGGAGGAGAAATGCGGCGAACGGCGTGAGAACACGCGTGAAGAACGCACGCGCGTACTTGTTCAGCATGGCCTTCCCAGAGGGTCGCTGGGCCGCGCGGCCACATCGGCCACCGGCTGGCCCATCGTAGCCAGCACCCCGGGTGCGGGGCGCCCCGCACCCTCCGGTTCGCCGGGCGCAATGCTTCGGCCACCCCCTGCCGGGTGCGTCTTCACGCCGCCGTCCGTGACCGGTACGACGTATGGACGCAGTGTGACGCCAGTGCAAAGCTCGAAGGACCCCGATCACCCTCCTTCACCGCGACACCGGGAGGCACGAGCACCATGGGACCCACATCACACCAAGCCGGGGCCGCCGGCAGGGCACTGACGGCCGACCGCCCCGACTCCGTGCGGAACGTCGTGCTGGTCGGCCACAGCGGCGCCGGCAAGACCACCCTGGTCGAAGCCCTGGCCCTGACCGCGGGGGCCGTGAACCGCGCCGGACGGGTCGAGGACGGGGGCACGGTCTCGGACTACGACGAGATCGAGCAGCGCCGCCAGCGTTCCGTCCAGCTCTCCCTGGTCCCCGTCGAATGGGCCGGAATCAAGATCAACCTGCTGGACACCCCCGGATACGCCGACTTCGTCGGGGAACTGCGGGCCGGTCTGCGCGCCGCCGACGCGGCCCTCTTCGTGGTCTCCGCCGCCGACGGGATCGACGGGGCGACCCGGATGGTCTGGGACGAGTGCGAGGCCGTCGGCATGCCGCGCGCCATCGTCGTCACCCATTTGGAGGCAGCGCGCTCCGATTACTCGCAGATGGCCTCCGTGTGCGGCGAGATCTTCGGCGCCGACGACCCGGACGCCGTCATCCCCCTCTACCTCCCCCTGCTCGCCGCCCCCGGGCCCGACGGCCACTCCCCCGTCACCGGCCTGCTCGGCCTGCTCTCCCGGCGCGTCTACGACTACAGCTCCGGCGCACGCGCCGAACGCGACCCGGACCCCGCCGAGCTCGCCCTCATCGAGGGCGCCCGCGCCCGCCTCATCGAGGGGATCATCGCCGAGAGCGAGGACGAGACCCTCATGGACCGCTACCTCGGCGGCGAGGACATCGACGTCAAGACCCTGGTCGACGACCTGGAGCGGGCCGTCGCCCGCGGCACCTTCCACCCCGTCCTGATGGCCGCCCCCGCCGCCGACGGCGCCCGCCAGGGCCTGGGCACGGTGGAACTCCTCGAACTGATCACCGGCGGCTTCCCCACCCCCGCCGAACGCGCCCCCCTCACCGTCACCGCCCCCGACGGCAGCCCGCGCCCCGACGTCGTCTGCGACCCCGCCGGGCCGCTCCTCGCCGAGGTCGTCAAGACCTCCTCCGACCCCTACGTCGGCCGCGTCTCCCTCGTCCGGGTCTTCTCCGGCACCCTGCGCCCCGAGGAGACCGTCCACGTCTCCGGGCACGGCCTGGCGGACCGGCTCCACGAGGACCGCTCCCTCCACGAGGCGGACGAGCGGGTCGGCACCCTCACCTCCCCCTTCGGCAAACAGCAGCGCACCCTCGGCACCTGCATCGCCGGCGACCTCGCCTGCGTGGCCAAACTCACCCGCGCCGAGACCGGCGACACCCTCTCCGCCAAGGACGCCCCCCTGCTGATGGAGCCGTGGGCGATGCCCGAGCCGCTGCTCCCCCTCGCCATCGAGGCGCACAGCAAGGCCGACGAGGACAAGCTCTCCCAGGGCCTGGCCCGGCTCGTCGCCGAGGACCCCACGATGCGCCTGGAGCAGAACCCGCACACCCACCAGCTCGTCCTGTGGTCCCTCGGCGAGGCCCACCAGGAGGTCGCCCTGGAACGGCTGCGCACCCGCTACGGGGTCCAGGTCGACCCCGTCCCCCACAAGGTCAGCCTGCGCGAGACCTTCGGCGCCAAGGCCGCCGGGCGCGGCCGGCACGTCAAGCAGTCCGGCGGGCACGGCCAGTTCGCGATCTGCGAGATCGAGGTGGAACCGCTCCCGCCCGGCAGCGGCATCGAGTTCGTCGACAAGGTGGTCGGCGGCGCGGTGCCCCGCTCGTTCATCCCGTCCGTGGAGAAGGGCGTACGGGCGCAGGCCGCCCGCGGGGTCGCGGCCGGCTACCCGCTGGTCGACGTACGGATCACCCTGCTCGACGGCAAGGCGCACTCGGTGGACTCCTCCGACGCCGCCTTCCAGACGGCCGGCGCCCTCGCCCTGCGCGAGGCCGCCGCGCAGACCGCCGTCCAGCTGCTGGAGCCCGTCGCCGAACTCGACGTCGTGGTCCCCGACGAGTACGTGGGCCCGGTCATGAGCGACCTGGCCGGCCGGCGCGGCCGCGTGGTCGGCACCGAACAGGCCGAGCCCGGCCGGACCCGGGTGCGCGCGGAGGTCCCCGAGATCGAGATCGGCCGCTACGCAGTGGACCTGCGGTCGGTCACGCACGGCACCGGCCGGTTCGGCCGCGGCTACGCCCGGCACGAGCCGATGCCCCCGCACCTTGCGGACAAGGTTCGCGAACAGGCCGAGAAGGGAAGCCCATTGACCTAGGAGTCATGGCGCTCACCCTGCGCTCCGGTCACCGCCCACCCAACCCGCTTGCGGTGGGCGGTATTTCCCTGTCCCATGACCATGGGGACGGCCGCGCCGTTAGGCTTTTCGGCGCGACGCGGAGCACAACGGTCCGCAACACGCACGACGGCACGACCAGCACAACGGCACAACGGCACAACAGGCAAAGAGCACAGTGGCACGGCGATGGGGGCAGCGGTGGCGGACGACGGTTTCGACTTCAGGCCCGGGGCACAGATCCCCCTCCAGGGGGGCGGCGGCCAGACCGCGGCGACCAACGCACTCGCCTCCGCCGCGTACCGCGACGGCGGCAAGGACACCAAGCTCAAGGACATCCTCGGGGCCAACAGCGAGAACCACCCGGCCTCGGTGAAGGACCCGAAGATCTCCCTGTTCGAACCCAACCTCGGCGAGGCCTTCTGCCGCGCCGTCGAGGCCCGCACCCTGGGAGCCGGCCGCAAACCGCTCATCCAGTCCTTCGGCGCCGACCCGCAGACCGTCGTGGAACACTGCCTGGCCGCCTCGCGCATCCGCAAGGAGCGCGACCGCCGGCTGCGCCTGATCATGCTGGTCTGCGGAGTGGTCTTCCTGCCCGGCCTGCTGATGTGGCTGGGGCTCTTCCAACTGCGCAAGACCCTGGCCAAGGGCGAGGGCAGGAAGACCAGCTGGATCGGCACCGCCCTGCTGGTCGCCGTCGCCCTCGTGGCCGCCGTCCTGCTCTACCGGGTGGTCTACCGCCAGCCCGGCAGCGGACTGCTGGAGCTGTACCTGCTCGGCGCCATCGTCGCCCCCGTCCTCGGCTGGTACGGGGCCCGCCGGATCTGCGAGCGGACCGCCGCCGACCTGCGCTCCCGCTGGGACGGCCTGCTCGGCGGCGGGGGCGTGGTCACCGCCAAGATCCCGGAGGCCGTCCCCGGCAACCCGGACGAGAAGGCCCGCGAGGACCTGCGCCACCAGCTGGCGAAGCTCACCGCCGAGGACCGCAGCAACTCCGTCTTCTACGCCGGCCCCAAGGGCATCCTCGGCATGGGCACCCGCTGGGGCAGCTGGCAGATGGCCGAGGAACTGACCCCCAAGACCGAGGGCCACGACATCCACCCCTTCCGCAGCTGGGACGTCATACGCGCGATCGACACCGAACTGCGCAAGCTGGAGCGCGGCCCCCTGCACACCGGAGGCTTCCCGCCCGCCTCGATCCAGCACTGGATCGTCACCCCCGTCGGCGAGGGCGCCGCCGAGGTGGCCCGGCCCGGCGGCGAGGACGTGGACACCTTCATGATCAAGCCGCACGAGATCACCCGGATCTGCAACGAACAGCAGTTCAGCGCCGGCAACCGGCACTACCTGGGCATCCAGTGGCCGCTGTGGGACGGTCAGCTCGTCATCACGATGCTGGTCACCGTCACCGTGCTCTACAAGACCCTGCGCGTGGACGTCACCGCCCACGCCCTGGGCCCCGTGCACGGCCTGTTCACCACCAAGTCCAAGCCCCCGGTCGTCGAGGTCCCCAAGTCCATTCGCTTCTGGGAGACGGTGGAGCGCCCGCTGCCCCTGGTGGACGCGAGCGAGGTCGTACGCCTCGCCGTGCGCGCCCCCCTGACCTGGTACCCGCCGCTGCTGGACTACTTCGGCGGCAAGCTGGTCCTGCCCGAGCCCTTCGGCCTGCGGCACGTCTGGGCGAGCTCGATGTGGCGCCACCGCTTCATGGCGGACGACGCCCTGCGCACCGTGGCCCCGGTCCTGCGCGCGGTGCACGCGGCGGCCTTCAGGGTGCTGGACGAGAACGGCGTGGACACGTCGGCCTTCACCAACCGCTCCTCGATCATGAACGGCCTGATCCAGGAGCCGGCCCCGCGCAAGGCGGACGTCTACGACGCGTAGGTAGGCTGGAGGGGTCCGATCCGCCCCGGGGAGGTGCCGCCGTGACCGAGCGCAAGCCGCCCGGAGTCAGCTTCGAGTCCTTCGTGGACCGGCAGATCAGAGAGGCCGCCGACCGGGGCGACTTCGCCCGGCTGCCGGGCCTGGGCAAGCCGCTGGCCTCCCTGGACGCCCCGTACGACGAACTGTGGTGGATCAAGGGGAAGCTGCACCGCGAGGGCTGCACCCCGCTGCCGCCCTCGCTGGCCCTGCGCAAGGAGGCCGAGGACGCGCACGAGACGGCCCTGGCGGCCCCGACCGAGCGCCGGGCCAGGGAGGTCCTGGCGGAGGTCAACGAGAAGATCCGCACCGCGCTGCGCCGGCCCCCGCCGGGACCGCCGCTGGGCATCGCCGAGTTCGACGTGGAGGCGGTCCTGGCGGAGCGGCGGGCGGCCCGCGCTTCGGGAGAGACGACCTAGTCGTTCGGCCAGGCGTCGGAGAGCATCTGGCGGGTGTCCGCGAGGAGCTGCGGCAGGACCCGGGTGTGGCCGACGATCGGCATGAAGTTCGTGTCCCCGCCCCAGCGGGGCACGATGTGCTGGTGCAGGTGCGCGGCGATGCCGGCGCCGGCGGCGGAACCCTGGTTCATGCCGATGTTGAAGCCGTGCGCCCCGGAGGCCTTGCGCAGCGCGACCATGGCCCGCTTGGTGAGGTCGGCCAGCTCGGCCGTCTCGGGGCCGTCGAGCTCGGTGTAGTCGGCGACGTGCCGGTACGGGACGACCATCAGGTGGCCGCCGTTGTACGGGTACAGGTTCAGCACGGCGTAGACGTGCTTGCCGCGCGCGACGATCAGGCCGTCCTGGTCGGACATCTCCGGAATCCCGCAGAAGGGGCAGCCGTCCCCGGCCTCCGGGCCGGTCGGCTTGTTCTCGCCCTGGATGTAGGCCATCCGGTGGGGCGTCCACAGACGCTGGAACCCGTCGTGCGTACCCACACCGTTCTGCTGCTCCGGCTCAATCGTCATAGGACGCAGCATATGACCTTGCCCCGGCGAACGAGGAAGGCCCCCGGAAAGTGATCAGCGGGTGATCGCTCCGGGGGCCTTCGGGCCGGGTCAGACCTGGACGCGGTCCGCGACGACCTTGGCCAGCTTCGCCAGCGCCTCGTCCTTCGGGATGCCGTTCTCCTGCGAACCGTCGCGGTAGCGGAAGGAGACGGTGCCCGCGGCCATGTCCTCGTCGCCGACGATGATCATGAACGGGACCTTGAGCTTCTGGTGGTTGCGGATCTTCTTCTGCATCCGGTCGGAGGAGGCGTCCACCTCCACCCGCAGGCCCTGCTTCTTCGCCTCGGCGGCGAACTCCTGCAGGTACTCCACGTGCCCGTCGCCGATCGGGATGCCGACCGCCTGGACCGGGGCCAGCCACGGCGGCATGGCGCCCGCGTAGTGCTCCAGCAGCACCGCGAAGAACCGCTCGATCGAGCCGAACAGCGCGCGGTGGATCATGACCGGGCGCTGGCGGGAGCCGTCCGGCGCGGTGTACTCCAGGTTGAACCGCTCCGGCAGGTTGAAGTCCAGCTGCACGGTCGACATCTGCCAGGTGCGGCCGATGGCGTCACGCGCCTGCACGGAGATCTTCGGGCCGTAGAAGGCCGCGCCGCCCGGGTCGGGGGTCAGCGGGAGGCCCTGCTTCTCGGCGACCTGCTGGAGGACCGCGGTGGCCTCCTCCCAGACCTCGTCCGAGCCGACGAACTTCTCCGGGTCCTTGGTGGACAGCTCCAGGTAGAAGTCGGTCAGACCGTAGTCGCGCAGCAGGTTCAGCACGAAGGTGAGGGTGCGGTCGAGCTCCTCGGCCATCTGCTCACGGGTGCAGTAGATGTGCGCGTCGTCCTGGGTGAAGCCGCGGGCCCGGGTCAGGCCGTGGACCACGCCGGACTTCTCGTACCGGTACACGGTGCCGAACTCGAACAGGCGCAGCGGCAGCTCACGGTAGGAGCGCCCGCGCGCGTCGAAGATCAGGTTGTGCATCGGGCAGTTCATGGGCTTGAGGTAGTAGTCGGTACCACCGTCGAGCTGCATGGGGGGGTACATGCCCTCCGCGTACCAGTCCAGGTGGCCGCTCTTCTCGAAGAGGGCGCCCTTGGTGGCGTGCGGGGAGTAGACGAACTCGTAGCCCTCCTCCTCGTGCCGGCGGCGCGAGTAGTCCTCCATGGTCCGGCGGATGATGCCGCCGCGCGGGTGGAAGACGGCGAGGCCGGAGCCGATCTCGTCCGGGATGGAGAAGAGGTCGAGCTCGTTGCCGAGCTTGCGGTGGTCGCGCTTCTCGGCCTCGGCGAGGAAGTCGAGGTGGGCCTTCAGCTCGTCCTTCGAGGGCCAGGCGGTGCCGTAGATGCGCTGGAGCATCGGGTTCTTCTCGCTGCCGCGCCAGTAGGCGGCCGCGTTGCGCATCAGCTTGAACGCCGGGATGTTGCGGGTGGTGGGCAGGTGGGGACCGCGGCAGAGGTCCTTCCAGCACAGCTCGCCGGTCTTGGCGTCGAGGTTGTCGTAGATGGTCAGCTCGCCGCCGCCCACCTCGACGTTCGCGCCGTCGTCGGTCGACGCGGAGCCCTTGATGCCGATGAGCTCCAGCTTGTACGGCTCGTCCGCCAGCTCCTCGCGCGCCGCCTCGTCGGAGACCACGCGGCGGGCGAACCGCTGCCCGCGCTTCTGGATCTCCTGCATCTTCTTCTCGATGGCCTTGAGGTCATCGGGGGTGAAGGGGCGGGCGACGTCGAAGTCGTAGTAGAAGCCGTCGCGGACCGGCGGGCCGATGCCCAGCTTGGCCTCGGGGAACAGCTCCTGCACGGCCTGCGCCATGACGTGCGCGGTCGAGTGGCGCAGGATGTTCAGGCCGTCCTCGGAGGAGATCTCCACCGGCTCGACGGTCTCCCCGTCCTGGACCTCGTAGGAGAGGTCCTTCAGCTCGCCCGCGACGCGCGCGGCGATGACGGTGCGCTCGGCGGCGAACAGCTCGGCCGCCGTGGTGCCCGTGGTCACCACGCGCTCGTCCCGCTCGGAATCGCGTTGGATGATCACACGGACGTCTGACACCGGTTTCTCCTGAACTCTGGGTGCCCGCCCCGGCGGCAGCCGGGCGGGAAAGCGCCGGTGGTTCCGGCGCGTGTGAATCGTACCGAGCGGAGTGGCCGCGCCGCTAAACGGTTGTTCCGGGTCCCGCGGCGACGGCGGCGGGAAAATGCCGGGGCCTGGCGCCGGGGGCGCGGGTAGCGTGGCCGGGCCTCGTCCGCCGCGCCCCGAGGGGATCCCCGCCCATGCCGAACCCGTACGTCCGTCCGCTGGACCTGGCCGACGAGGCGACGGCCGTCGCCGTGCACCGGATCGGGCGGGCCGCGTACGCCGTGGAAGCGGAGCTGATCGGGTTCGACGGGATCCCCGCGCTGGGCGAGAGCCTCGACGACATGCGGGGGCGGGGGCTGGAGTGGCTGGGGGCGGTCGGCCCGGACGGGACGATCGCCGGGTTCCTGGCCTGGGAGGACCCGGGGCCCGCCGGCCCCGTCGGCCTCGACCGGCTCTGCGTGGACCCCGCCTGGTTCCGCCGGGGGGTAGCCTCGCTGCTCCTGCGGCACGCGCTGGGGGAACTCTTCCCGGACCGGACGGTCGAGGTCGCCACCGGCGCGGACAACACCCCGGCGGTGACCCTGTACGAACGCCTGGGCTTCGTCCGGGGCGCCGGCTTCTCCCCGGTCCCCGGCCTGCGGATGGCCTCCTTCACGCGCACCCCCGCACACCCCGGCGCCGGCCCGGCGGACACCCCCCGGGGCGGGCGCGAGCAGTAGCGCCGGGCGCCGGAGGGCGTGGCCTGCGGCGTCCGGCGCCGTGCGCCCCGGGGCGGAGGGCCGCCCGCGGACCGGACGCACTCGGGCGGTCCCGGCCACGCGGCGGGGCGCGGCGCCGGGCGTCGCGGGCCGGGCAGGTCCTCCGGAACACGCCCCGGCTCCCCGCCGGGGGCGGCTCAGTCGTCCGAGGGGAGTACGTCCTCGGGGTCGAAGGCCGCGTCCAGGGACTTCATCAGCCGGTCCCGCTCCACCTCGTCCAGCGGGACGGGGGTCACGTCCGCGGCGTCCGTCAGCCGGCGGAAGCCGCCGCGCCGCGAGAGGCGGCCGCTGATCCGGACCGGGAGGCCGGCCAGGTGGGCGTGGACGGCGATCCGGTACGCCTCCTCCCCCAGCGCGGCCCGTACGTAGGGGACCTCCGCCCCGGCCAGCACCCGCAGCCGGACCGTCCCCCCGCCCCCCGCAGCCGCCCGCCGCATCCGCACCACCGCCCCCGCCAGCCGCACGGCGACGGCCGGCTCGGACCGGGTGTAGCGGGCCGAGGCCTCGCGGAGCACGGGCAGGTCGCCGGGCGAGAACTCCACCGGCTCAGGCCGCGCCGCGCACCCGGCGGGGACCCCGGCCGCGGGGGCCCAGGCCAACGCGATCCGCGCCCCCTCCGAACCGTGGACGAGGGCGATCAGCGCGTCGGCGAGCTCCCGGCTGACGCCGGCCGCGACGGCCGCGTCGAAGGCTTCCATGCCGCCGGTGGCCCGCTGGTAGTCCACCGCCTCGCGGGCCGCGTGCAGCGCGTGGTGCAGCCTCGTGACCAGCCCCCGCCCGCCGTCCACCGGCACGTACGCGGCCAGCCGCCGCCCGTCCGGGCCGGGCCCCACCAGCACCCGGTCCAGGGCCCGTTCGGCCTGCGCCCGGTGGCGGGCCCCGTGGTAGCCGGCGCGGGCCCGTTCGGCGAGGGCACCGGCCAGCAGCAGCCGGCGGGCCGCCGAGCGCAGCCGTTCCTGCGCGGTCCAGGCGGCCTCGCCCTGGAACCCGTACGGCGCCTCGGGTACCTCCCGCTCCCAGCGGACCTCGTCGCTGGGCACGCTCAGCCCGAACAGCACCTCCCGCGCCGACGCCAGCCCGCTGCGCGACAGGGCGGTCAGGGCCTCCTCCAGCAGGTCCGCGCAGTCGGGGAAGGTCCGGGTCTCGGGGACGAGCAGGCTGGTGCCGCCCTGCCCGGGCGGGGTCCAGCGCCCGTACCGGCCCGCCGCGCCGCCGCGCCGCAGCCAGCCGTGCCGGTGCAGCAGCGCACCGAGGACCCGGGGGTCGACCTCCGCGGGATCGGGGGTGCCGGGCAGGGCCGGCCGCACCGGCGGCAGCGGCAGCGGTGCCGGGCGCGGCTCCGGGCGCGGTGCGTGACGGTCCATCAGGGTGTCCCTCCCGACCCGACCCGGGTCATGATCTCGCACAGCGCCCGGTCGTCGAAGATCCGCGCGGTCGGGATCCGTACGGTGGTCCGGCGCCGGCCGGTCACCGGGTGCCCGGCGAGGTTGGTCCAGTAGCAGCAGTGCCTCAGGTCGAGCCGGTCGTGCCCGGCGCTCAGCCACTGCTCCCGCTCCCGCGGTACGAGCATCACGACGAGGATCTTGTGCACGGCCACCGGGGTGCGGGCCAGCTTCACCAGGTGCTCGTTGTCGAGGGTGAAGCCGAAGCTGGGCCCGGCCGGCCGCGGCGGGACCTGGTAGGTCGCCTTCAACTGCACCTTGATGGTGACCTCGTCGTCGACGACGTGTTCGGGCGCGCCGTGGCTGACGTGCCAGTCGACGCCGTTGTCCGGGAACGGCTGGGACAGCGAGCAGCCGGCGGCGGCCGCGACGGCGTGCAGGTATCCCACCTGGAGGGTTTCCATGCAGGCGGTGGTGGCGAGCGTGCCGCGCAGCGGACCGGTCCTCGCTCCGGTGTCCGCGTCCAGCACCCCGCCCGGTTCGGGCTGCGCGAGCGCCATGGCCGGCTCCCCATGCCTTCCGGGCTCTGCCGTGCGTGTGGTGGTGGTGTGTCGACGTGCGGGGTGACGGCCGGTCACGTGTACGACCCCCCAGGTGAGTTGTCTCCGCACCCGGCTCGGCGCAAACGGCGTACGGGGCAAACAGCCCGGGTATCACGGAATCGGCGGGGGCGGCAGGTCCCGGGGCGGTGGCGCCCGGTACGCCCCGTCTGCCGATCGGGGACGAGGAGTTCGCCATGA
The DNA here is from genome assembly GCF_002028425.1 of Streptomyces katrae. GTDB lineage: Bacteria > Actinomycetota > Actinomycetes > Streptomycetales > Streptomycetaceae > Streptomyces > Streptomyces katrae_A. The sequence goes on from NZ_CP020042.1 coordinate 1,605,220, forward strand.
CACGCTGGTACGAGGGGCCGCTGGCCGCCTTCGACACGGAGACCACCGGGGTGGACGTCGAGCAGGACCGGATCGTGTCCGCCGCGCTCGTCGTGCAGGAGTGCGCGGGCGGCCGGGTGCGCGCCACGCGCTGGCTGGTCAATCCCGGCATCCCGGTGCCCCGGGGTGCCACGGAAGTGCACGGCCTGACCGACGAGCACCTTCAGCGCAACGGCCGCTGGCCGGCGCCGGTGGTGGAGGAGATAGCCCGCGCGCTGAGCGAGCAGCAGATGGCGGGCCGGCCGGTGGTGGTGATGAACGCGCCGTTCGATCTGACGCTGCTGGACCGGGAGTTGCGCCGGCACCGGGCGTCGTCGCTCGCGCGGTACCTGGACGACCGGCCGCTGACGGTGCTGGATCCGCGGGTGCTGGACAAGCACCTGGACCGCTACCGCAAGGGCCGCCGGACGCTGACGGACCTGTGCGCGCACTACGGGATAGAGCTGGAGGGGGCGCACGACGCCTCGGCGGACGCGATGGCCTCGCTGGAGCTGGTGCGGGCGGTGGGGCGGCGGTTCGCGGCGCGGCTGGAGCGGCTGACCCCGGCGGAGCTGCACCAGCTCCAGGCGGTGTGGCACGCGGCGCAGGCGCGCGGGCTCCAGGCGTGGTTCGCGCGGCAGGGCACTCCGGAGGCGGTGGATCCGCACTGGCCGCTGCGCCCGGAGGTTCCGGCGGCGGCCTGAGCGGGCCCTGGCGGACGGGGCCGTGGAATGCGGAAGGCCGGTCCGTCGTCAGACGGACCGGCCTGTCCCGGTGGGCGATACTGGGATCGAACCAGTGACCCCTTCGGTGTGAACGAAGTGCTCTCCCGCTGAGCTAATCGCCCGGGAACGCACTGAACAATACAAGAGCCTCGGGGTCTGTTCAAACCGCTTCGGGCGGGGCGGTCAGCCTGGCCGCGAGGCCGCGCCGTCCGGCCCGCATCATCAGCGCGTGGTTGAGCCGCAGGGCGGGCCGTCCGGCGAGCGCGAACCGCCGCAGCAGCGGGGCCCGTACGTCGACCTCCTGCTCGTAGACGGCCCGGGTGCGGCGGGCGCCGGGGCCGCCGCGCGGGCGTACGGTCCACCGCGCCCAGCCTTCGAGGTCCCCGTCCAGTGCCACTTCCAGGACGCCCCGGGCGGGGGCGCGCAGCAGGCCGGTGAGGGTGACGTGGATCTCGTAGGGGAGGACGGAGCGGATCACGGCGGTCCCGGACTGCGCGTCGGTCTGCGCGACCCGGCGGACCTGTGGCCACCAGCCGGGGTAGTGCCGCGGGTCCTCCAGCAGGGAGTAGACGAGGGCGGGCGGGGCGTCGAGGTCCCACACGCTGCGGAAGCTGTAGTGCGTCCAGCGGGGCATGTTCCCAGTCTGGACCTCCGCCCGGCGGCGCCGGGGCGGTTTTCCGTGAAGGCCGCCCGGGACGGGGAACGGGTGGGATGCGCCGGGCGGCACCGCGGGTACTCAGGGGCGATCTGAGTACGCCCGCCCATGTCCTGACGGCGTGACGGGCGCCACACTCCGGGCATGGACACACCTCTGCCGCCGGCCCGCGAGCTGGCGCTCATCGACGCCGAACTGGCCCGACTGGACGCCCGGCGGCTGCACTTGCTGGCCCGCCGGGACTGGCTGCTGCGGCTGCTGTGGCAGCCGGGCGGGGTGCAGCCGGGGCCGGGGGCGGGTGCCTTCGGCCCCGCCGGGGCTCCGTTCGCCCCGCCGGCCTCTTCCGGCGCTTCCACCCCTTCCGCCCCGCCCGAGTCGAAGCCGAGTGCCCAGAACGTGCTGTTGGTACTGGGCGCGGTCCTGCTGGCGGTGGCCGCCCTGGCGTTCACCCTGTTCAGCTGGGGTTCCCTGGGCATCGGGGGCCGCTCGGCGGTGCTGGGCCTGGTGACGGCGGCGGCGCTGGCGGCGCCCGCCGTGCTGCTGCGGCGGGGGCTGCGCTCGACGGCCGAGGCGGTGACGGCGGTGGCGCTGGCGCTGACGGTGCTGGACGCGTACGCGCTGCACGCGGCCGACCTGCCCGGCAGCGACGGTCCCGCCTACGCGGCGTGGGCGGCCGCGGTGCTGGCGGCGCTCTGGGCGGGGTACGGGGCGGCGCTGCGCGGGCTGCGGTCGGCGCCGCTCGCCGCGGTGGGGGCGGCGCAGCTGCCGTTGCCGCTGGCGGCGGCCGCTGCGGGGGCGGACCTGACGGGTACGGGCTGGGCGCTGCTGGCGACGGCCGCGCTGGACGCGGTGGCGGCGGTGGCGGTGGTCCGGCGGGCGGTGCGGGTGCCGGCGTGGGTGGGCTCGGGGGTGCTGGGCGGGTCGGCGCTGGCGGCGGGGCTGGCGGGTTCGCTGGCGGAGCCCGGGGCGGCCGGTCCGGCGCTGCTGCTGGCGGCGGGGGCGCTGCTGGGCGTGGCGGTGGCCTGGCGGGAGCCGCGGGCCGTGGCGGCCTCGGTGGCGGGGGTCTGGCGGCGGTGTCGGCGGTGGGGGCGCTGGTTCCGGCCGGGTGGGCGGACGTGTGGTGGGCGGTGGCGGTGCGGGTGGCGGCGGGGGTCGCGCTGGTGGCCGCGGTACGGGTGGACGCGCTCCCGGCGGCGGTGCGGCGCGGGCCGGCCCTGGCGGGGGCGGGGGTGGCCGCCCTGGGCGCGCTGGCGGGGCTGCCGGTGGTGGCGTGGCTGCTGGCGGCGCGGCTGGCGGTGCCGGCCGAGGTCTGGTCGGGGTCGGCCCCGCGCCCGGAGGGGCGGGGGGCGGGGCTCGCGGTGACGCTGCTGCTGGCGGCGGGGGCCTTCGTCCTCCTCCCCCGGCTCCGGGCGGGCGGACCCGGGCCGTCCGGAGCCGGGCCCCGCGGGGGGTACGGCCCGGCGGCCGCCGGGCCGGGCGCGGATACCGCGACGGCGCCGGGCGCTGCGCAGGCCCCGGCGGGCGGGCCGTCCCGCCGGAGCGCGGTGGGCCTGCCGGGTCCGGCCGCCCGGGCCGGGGCGGTGGTGTGTGCGTGGGCCGGGCTGTTCGTGGCGGCCGCGGGGGCGGGGCTGCCGGGGGCGGTGGGGCTCGGGGTGGAGCTGGCGCTGGCGCTCGCGGCCGGGGCGGTGGCCTTGCGGGCCGCGGAGCCGGCCGTCGCGTGGGCGGCCGGCTGGTGTGCGGGGGCGGGGGCCTTCGGGGTGTCCCTGGCGGCTCTGGACGGCCGTGCGGCCACGTTGGCGGTGTTCGGGGTGCTGGGTGCCGCAGGCGCGCTCGGAGCGGCGTACGGGGGCGCTCGCGCGGCGGTGCGGGGCGTCTGCGCGGTGGCGGCCGTCGGGTACGCGGCGGCGACGGTGGTGGCGCTGGGCGCGCTGGGCGGCGTGGCGCCCGCCTGGACGGGGGTGGCGGTGGTGGCCCTTCCCTCGGCGGTGGTGGCCTTCGGGCCGGCGCTGGGGACGGTGCGCGTCCCGGCGGAGGTCTCCGCGGCGGGGGCGGGGGTGCTCGGGGTGGTCCTGGCGACCGGTGACCTCCCGGTGCTGGCGCTGGTGCTCGCGCTGGGCGGGGCGCTCTGCGCGGCGGGGGCGCTGCGGGCCGACCGGCGGGGGCTGGGTCCGGCGGCGGGGGTCCTGGGCGTGGCGGCCGTCTGGGTGCGGCTGGCGGCGTCGGGGGTGGCGGTGCCGGAGGCGTACGCGCTGCCGGCGTCGGCGGCGGCCCTGGCGGTGGGGCTCGTGCGCCGCCGCCGCGACCCGGAGGCCTCGTCCTGGGCGGCGTACGGCCCGGGTCTGGGGGTGGCGCTGCTGCCGAGCCTGGCCGCCGTCTGGGGGGACCCGTACTGGCCCCGCCCGCTGCTGCTGGGGCTGGGGGCGCTCGCGGTGACGCTGGCGGGTGCGCACCGGCGGCTGCGGGCGCCGTTGCTGCTGGGCGGGGTCACCCTGGCGGGGGTCGCGGTGCACGAGCTGGCCCCGTACGTGGTGCAGGTGGCGGGTCTGCTGCCGCGCTGGGTGCCGCCGGCGCTCGCGGGTGTGCTGCTGCTGGCGGTGGGGGCGACGTACGAGAGGCGGCTGCGGGAGGCCCGCCGGCTGCGCGAGGCCTTCGGCCGGCTGCGCTGAGGGGCGGGCGGGTACGGCAGAGGCCCCGGAGACTCTTGCGAATCTCCGGGGCCTCTGCTCCGGGTGGGCGATACTGGGATCGAACCAGTGACCCCTTCGGTGTGAACGAAGTGCTCTCCCGCTGAGCTAATCGCCCGGGCACACCGCAAACATTACCGCATGTCAGCGGTGCTCCATGACCACCTCCGGACGATCACTGGTCCTTGAGGTTCCACGGCAGGGTGAAGCCGTACTTCCAGAGGTAGAAGCCGACCAGCGCGCCCGCGATGACCAGGCCGGCGCTGGTGAGGATGATGTTGCGGCGCCGGACCTTCGGGTCGAGGGCCTTCTGCGCGGCCTCGGTGACCTTGCGCTTGGTCCAGCGCAGGACGAGGTGGGCCCACGCGAACTCGGTGGCCCAGATCGCCAGGCCGGCGAAGATCGCGACCCAGCCGGGCCCCGGCAGGACGAGCATCGCGATGCCGGCGCCGATGACGACCAGGCCGACGACGAAGACGCCGACCTGCCAGCTCAGGTGCAGGCTGCGGTTGGCCTTGATGAAGGCGGGCGCCTTCGAGACGTGCGGCGCTTCCTCGGCGGCCGTCTCGCCCGTAGCGGATTCGTTGGTTCCGCGGTCACTCCCCGTATCCATGGCACCGAATCTACCGGAGCCGGAAGCACACGTGAATGCGGCTTTGGATCCGCCGTCCGAGGGACCCAGAGGTCCGCAAAACGGTCAGAGGGGTTTACAACGGCACCGTAGGTGGCATGTCGATTTCGCCGACGTGCGAATCCCCGAGCGCACACTGAGCGAAAGGCCCTGGCGCTTATGAACACCACGGTCAGCTGCGAGCTGCACCTGCGCCTCGTTGTGTCGAGCGAGTCCTCACTGCCTGTTCCCGCGGGCCTGCGGTATGACACGGCCGATCCCTACGCCGTGCACGCCACCTTCCACACCGGCGCCGAGGAGACGGTCGAATGGGTGTTCGCCCGCGACCTCCTCGCTGAGGGCCTCCACCGGCCTACCGGTACCGGCGACGTCCGCGTCTGGCCGTCCCGCAGCCATGGTCAGGGCGTCGTCTGCATCGCCCTGAGCTCACCGGAGGGAGAAGCGCTGCTGGAAGCACCCGCCCGAGCCCTCGAGTCGTTCCTGAAGCGCACGGATGCCGCGGTCCCGCCCGGGACCGAGCACCGGCACTTCGACCTCGACAAGGAGCTCTCCCACATCCTGGCCGAAAGCTGAGCCAGGCCCCCAGCCGCCCGGCACCGTCCGACTCGGGGCGACGGTGCCGCACGGACAACCCCATACGGCAGCACCGGCGCTGTCCCCGCGGGAGCCACCCGCGAGGGCGGCGCCGTCGCGCTGCCCGGGCGCCTTGTTGACGCCAACCGCTAGAGTCGGCCCCCAGCGGCGGCAGCGGCCCGTCGCCGCCAGGCCGGCATCCAGGGAGCGACCCCGTGCAGATCCCCCACGACACCCGTCGCGCGCTCGACGTCGTCGTCGCGCTGGTCAACACAGCGGCCGAGCCCGGCCGGCCCGACGGGCTGGCGGACGTCGCCGCCCTGCGCGGCTTCGTCAAGGAGTACGCGATCAGCGACGTCGGCGAGCTCACCGCCCGCGACCTCGCCGGGGTCCGGACGGTACGGGGCAAGTTCGCCCAGGTCTTCGCCGCGCCGAACTCCCGCGCCGCGGCCGTGCTGATCAACGAGCTGGTGGCCACCGCCGGCACCACCCCCCGGCTGACCGACCACGACGGCTACGACTGGCACGTGCACTACTTCGCGCCGGGCGCCTCGGTGGGCGACCACCTGGCGGCGGACGGGGGCATGGCGCTGGCCTTCATCGTGGTCTCCGGCGAGCAGGAGCGGCTGCGCCGCTGCGAGGCCCCGGACTGCCGGCGGGCCTTCGTGGACCTCTCCCGCAACCGCTCGCGCCGCTACTGCGACAGCCGGACCTGCGGGAACCGGCTGCACGTGGCCGCGTACCGGGCGCGCCGCAAGGGTGCCGACAGCCACCCGGAGCACGCGTCAGAGCAGGTAGAGGTCGTGCACGGCGGCGAGCAGGAGCAGTAGCCCGATCACCGCCAGGAAGATCATCAGCGGCGGCTGGGACAGGGCGAAGAGGCAGCCGCGCGGTTCGGGGGGCCCGAGGGGCGCGGGGGCCTCGGCAACGGAAACGGGAACGGGAGCCTGCGGCTCACCCTGGGATGTGTCGAGCATGTCGGGGCGATGATCGCGCAGTGCGACCCCCCGGCGCCCCCAACACGCCATGCGTCACACGGTAGTTAGCCGTCTCTCCTCACTTCGGGTGGTTTCCCCGGGCTTCTCCCGCGCGGGAGCGCTGCCGTGCGCTAGATGCCGTGCTTCTTGAGGATGGCCTCGATGTCGGAGAAGTCCTCCGCCGGAGCGCTCCGCGGCGTCGGGGACGGGCCGGCGGCCCCGCCGCCGAGGGCGGGCGCGGAGGCGGCCGGGGCGACGGCCCCGCGGGGCTTCGCCGCGCCCGCCTCGCCCGCCGCGCCGCGCCGTTCGAGCGCCCGGGTGGCCAGGAACAGCACCCAGGCCAGGGCCAGCAGCCCGAAGCCGATCCACACGGTCGGCTTGAAGACGACCCCGGACAGCCACTGCACCACCCCGGTCAGCACCAGGGCGACCGGCACCAGCGCGTACGCGGCGATCCGCACGGCCCTCAGGAACCGCCTGCGGTACGCGGTCACGGCGGCGATGCCCAGGCCCGCCGCGGACACCGCGGAACAAATGGTCTCGGCGAGCATGCGGTCCTCCGGCGGTCTGCGGCGGGCGTTCTGTCCCTTCCATCCTGCACCGCCCGCCTCCGTCGCGGCCATGCCCGCGCGCCCGCCCGGCCCGATCTCCGGGACATCTCGGGGTCGGATCTCCTCCCCCGGTGCCGCACGGGTGGTCTGGGAGACTGTCCGTATGACCGATTCCGTGATCCTCGACGTCTGGTGCGAACTCCAGTGCCCGGACTGCCACAGCGCTCTGGACGACGTGCGCGCCCTGCGGGCCCGCTACGGCGACCGGCTGGACATCCGGCTGCGCCACTTCCCGCTGGAGAAGCACAAGCACGCCTTCGCCGCCGCGCAGGCCGCCGAGGAGGCCCTGGAGCAGGGGCAGGGCTGGCCGTACGCGGAGGCGGTACTGGCCAGGGCGGCCGAGCTCGGCGAGCGCGGCGAGGCCGTACTGCTCGACGCGGCCCGTGAACTGGGCCTGGACGCCGAGGAGTTCGACACCGCCCTGATCGACGGGCGGCACATCCTGATCGTCGACGCCGACCAGGCCGAGGGCAAGGCCATCGGCGTGACCGGCACCCCGACCTACGTGATCGGCGGCGAGCGCCTCGACGGCGGCAAGAGCCAGGAGGGCCTGCGCGCCCGGATCGAGGAGATCGCCGACCGGCTGCTGGCCGGCGGCTGAGCCGGAGGGCTCAGAGGAGTTCCTTGGCGTAGTTCACCTCCGTGGTCCGGTAGCCGAGGGATTCGTACAGCCGCAGGGCCGGGGTGTTGTCGGCGAACACGTGCAGCGCCAGCAGGCGGTGGCCCCGCGCGATCGCGGCGCGCTCCGCGAGGAGCATCAGGTCCCGGCCGTGGCCGCGGCCCCGGTGCTCCTCGGCGACCGCGACGTCGTACACGTACGCCCCCGCGCCGCCCTCCCCGCGCGGCGCGAGCCACACGTGCCCGACCGGGGTCCCGGCCGCCTCCAGGACGGCGAAGGTGACGCCCGGGGTGTCCAGGCCGCGCGGGAGCTGCGCATCGTGGTCCGCCTCCGACTTGGCCCGCGCCTCCTGCGGCCGCATGCCCCGGGCCGTCCAGCTCGCCGCGTACTCCGCGCGGGCACGGACGTCCCACGCCGCGTACTCGGCCTGCGTCATCGGCCGGCCCCGCACCCCTTCGGAGAGGGCCGGCGGGTCCTGGGGGAGCTCCTTGGCCATGTTCCGGCCCGTTTCCGCGTATCCCAGGGACCCGGCGAGCCGCAGGCCGCCCGGGGAGCCCGCCGGGACGGAGATCCGCACCCGGCGGCAGCCCCAGCCGCGCAGCACCTCCTCGGCGGCCAGCGCGGCGACCGTGGCGCGGCCGCGGCGGCGGTCCGCCTCGTCGATGGCCAGGTCGCGGATCTCCCCCAGCGTCGGCCCGAAGGGCGTGTCGGCGGCGATCAGGAGCGTTCCGACCCGCCTGCTGTTGACGCGGACCTCATACGGGCGCGAGCGCCCGCCGCCCCCGCTGTGCTGAAGCGGCCCGGTCGGCCGCAGGGTGGTGGTCATCCGTCCCGTTCTACCCGCCGCGCGCCGGTGTCACCCGGGCGGGGGGCTCAGGGGGGCTCAAGGGGGGCTCAGGGGTCGATGTCGGACGCCGCGCGCTCCTCGAAGACCCGCATGGCCTTGGCGGTGACCGGGCCGGGGGCGGCGGGCAGGACGCGGCCGTCGATGCGGTGGACGGCCTGGACGTCGCGCAGGGTGGAGGTCAGGAAGACCTCCTCGGCCCGCTCCAGGACGTCGAGGGGCAGGTCGGTCTCGTGGGCGCCGGTCCATTCGGCGGCCAGGGCGCGGGTGATGCCCGCGAGGCAGCCGGAGGCCACGGGCGGGGTGTGCAGTTCGCCGTCGAGGACGACGAAGACGTTGGAGCCGGTGCCCTCGCAGAGCTGCCCCACCGTGTTGGCGAAAAGGGCCTCGGAGGCGCCCGCCCGGTTCGCCCGGGCGAGGGCGACCACGTTCTCGGCGTAGGAGGTGGTCTTCAGGCCGGCCAGGGGCGAGCGCTCGTTGCGCACCCAGGGGACGGTGATCACGGCCGTGGTGTCCGGGCGGCGGGCGGTCTCGCCGACGGCGACGACCAGGGTGGGCCCGGTCTCGCCGCGGTCGGAGCCGAGCGGGGAGAGGCCGCCGGTGTAGGTGATCCGCAGCCGGCCGAGCGGCATCGGGTTGGCCTCCAGGACGGCGGCGCAGGCCCGGCGGACCTCGTCGAGGTCGGGGTCGGGCAGGCCGAGGCCGCGGGCGGAGCGGGTCAGCCGCTCCAGGTGCCGGGTGAGGGCGAAGAGGGTGCCGTCCTGCGCCTTGAGGGTCTCGAAGACCCCGTCGCCCACGGTCAGCCCGTGGTCGAGGACGGACACCTTCGCGTCGTCGGCGTCCCGCAGTGTTCCGTCGAGCCAGATCCTCACCGTACGGTTCCTCCACTCAGGTCGTGCGTCGTCTCGTCCGCGCCCGGGGCGGGCCCGCCCGAGGCCAGCGCGAGCAGCCGGGCCGCCTTGAGCTCGGTCTCGGCCCATTCCCGCTCGGGGTCGGAGCCCCAGGTGATCCCGGCGCCGGTGCCGAAGCTCAGGCGGGGCCCGCCGGGGGCCTCGCGGTCGATCCAGAAGGTGCGGATGCCGACGGCGAGCGCGGCGGTGCCCCGGTCGGCGTCGACCCAGCCGATGCCCCCACAGTAGGGGCCGCGCGGGGCGGTCTCCAGCTCTTCGATGATCCTCAGGGCGGAGGACTTGGGCGCGCCGGTGACGGAGCCGGGCGGGAAGGTGGCGGCCAGCAGCTCGGGCCAGCCCGCGCCCTCGGCGAGCTCGCCGCTGACGGTGGAGACCAGGTGGACCAGGCCGGGGTGCTCCTCCAGGGCGCACAGCTGGGGCACGGTGACCGAGCCGGTGGCGCAGACGCGGCCCAGGTCGTTGCGGACGAGGTCCACGATCATCACGTTCTCGGCGTGGTCCTTGGGCAGCAGGTCGGCGGCGGTGCGGCCGGTGCCCTTGATCGGTCCGGACTCCACGCGGCGGCCCGCCCGGCGCAGGTACAGCTCCGGGGAGGCGGTGGCGATCTCCACGCCGTGGGCGCGGAGCCGAATCGTTCCTGCGTAGGGGGCCGGGTTGCCGCGCGCGAGGAGGGCGGTGAGGGCGTCCACGTCGGCGGCGGCCGGGTCGGGCAGCGGAGCGGAGACCACGCGGCAGAGGTTGGCCTGGTAGACCTCCCCCGCCGCGATGTACTCGCGGATCCGGCGGACCCCCGCGACGTACGCGGAGCGGTCGAGGGAGGAGGACCAGCGGTCGGCGGCGGGTCCGCGCCAGGCCCCCGGGACGGGCGCGGGCACGGGGTCGGGGCGTATGTCCCCGAAGCGCGCGCAGACCAGCCGGCCTTCGAAGTCCGCGCTCACCACCCAGAACCCGGTGGAGTCGAGGGCCGAGGGATCGCTGGTGACGTCTCGGAGGTCGGTCGCGAGGAGGCCGCCGAAGCGGGCCAGGGGAGGCAGGTCGTGCACGGCTGCGAGTCTATGACCGGTGGCGAGATGCCGCCGGTGAGGTGACCGGCGGGTGACCTCTGGTGATCGGGTCGGCAGCACGCTGCGGAAACGCGTTTTTGAGCTGGCCCGGGAATCCGCTAGAGTTCAACACGTCGCCAGGGAGCGAAGGGGAAAAACCCCGGAGCGAACACGGTGACACTGCGGACGTAGCTCAGTTGGTAGAGCACCACCTTGCCAAGGTGGATGTCGCGAGTTCGAGTCTCGTCGTCCGCTCTGAGTGGGGGATCTTCCCGAGACCCCGCGCACTCCGAGGTGGAGTGGCCGAGAGGCGAGGCAACGGCCTGCAAAGCCGTCTACACGGGTTCAAATCCCGTCTCCACCTCCAAGGACGATTAGCTCAGCGGGAGAGCGCTTCCCTGACACGGAAGAGGTCACTGGTTCAATCCCAGTATCGTCCACTGGTCCGAAAGGGCCGGTCCGCAAGGATCCCGCGCGATTAGCTCAGCGGGAGAGCGCTTCCCTGACACGGAAGAGGTCACTGGTTCAATCCCAGTATCGCGCACGCAGTACCAGCAACACCCTGATTGACCTGCGGTTCCGTACCGTAGCCCGCGCGATTAGCTCAGCGGGAGAGCGCTTCCCTGACACGGAAGAGGTCACTGGTTCAATCCCAGTATCGCGCACCGCCACCGGAAGCCCCGGCCGTCTCGACGGCCGGGGCTTCTGCCGTGGGGCGGCTGTGGGGACGTGAAAAAGGGTGTTGCCCGTCCGGCTCCCCAGCCGTACGGGCAACACCCTTCAACTGCCGTCCGCCGTTCCCCCGTCCCCACGGGGTTCGACGGGCCGATGTCCCGGCCCGGGCCGCTCTCCCGGACCCGGAGCGCCGCTCAGCGCCCCAGCATCACGCCCACGGACGACGCCTGTGCCGCCACCTGATCGAAACCCCCGAAGAGGAAGAGCAGGAGGGCGGCCAGGGGGAGGACCATGGCCGCGGCCACCAGCGGGTGGCGCGTACCGGACTCATGGCCGTTGAACGCGAAGAGCTTGCGTCCCTGCCGTGCGATGTCCGCCATGGTCCTCTCCCTGTCGTCTGGCAGCGGCGGGCTCGTGACCTCGGGGGACGAGTGCGCCACCCGCCGCTTGTCTTCAACACTAGGCGGCCGGAAGGCTGCTGGCCTCATGCCCTCGTACCCATTGCCGGGCCTCCAGGAGGATGAGGCGGACGCCCGCGGCCTACTCCCCTGGGTGGAGATCGCTGCCCCCGGGTGGGGGTCTTCCCGGAGGGAATGACCGGAGAGTAGTGACTTCGCTCACTTCCGTCACCCCCCGCGCACGCGTGTCCTCGTACGGGGTGCTGACGGCTCCGGTCGCGCGCCGCGGCCGCCCTCCCCCGGCCCCCGCTGCCCGAAGGGAGCGCGAACAGGCCAATCCCCTTGGCCCGAAGGGCTCTTGGGGGTGCGGGGCGAAGTCACCGGAACGGGGGTCTTCCTGTCTGGCACACCCTCAAGTGGCCTGCCCCGCACTGAGGATCGAATCCTCCGCGGAGGGCGCGGCCTCTGAGCGCTGGTGCCGGATGGTCCGTAAGCTGTGCCAGGTCAGCAAGGCGACCGTCAGCGGGGTGGACATGGCGATGATGCGGCTCCGGCGCGAGGACCCGCGTGTCGTCGGCTCCTTCAGACTGCACCGGCGGCTCGGTGCCGGCGGCATGGGCGTCGTCTACCTCGGCTCCGACCGGCGCGGGCAGCGCGTCGCCCTCAAGGTGATCCGGCCCGACCTGGCCGAGGACCAGGAGTTCCGCTCCCGGTTCGCCCGCGAGGTGTCCGCCGCCCGGCGGATCCGCGGCGGGTGCACGGCCCGGCTGGTGGCCGCGGACCTGGAGGCCGAGCGGCCCTGGTTCGCCACCCAGTACGTGCCCGGCCCCTCGCTGCACGACAAGGTGGCCGAGGAAGGCCCCCTGACGGCGGCACAGATCGCCGCCATCGGCGCCGCGCTGTCCGAAGGGCTGGTCGCCGTCCACGAGGCCGGGGTCGTCCACCGCGACCTGAAGCCCTCGAACATCCTGCTGTCGCCCAAGGGGCCGCGGATCATCGACTTCGGCATCGCCTGGGCCACGGGTGCCAGCACCCTGACCCACGTCGGCACCGCCGTCGGCTCCCCCGGCTTCCTCGCCCCCGAGCAGGTGCGCGGCGCCGCCGTCACCCCGGCCACGGACGTGTTCTCCCTCGGCGCCACCCTCGCCTACGCCGCGATGGCCGACTCCCCCTTCGGGCACGGCAGTTCCGAGGTCATGCTGTACCGGGTCGTGCACGAGGAGCCGCACCTGGTCGGCGTCCCGGACGCGCTGGCCCCGCTGGTGCGGGCCTGCCTGGCCAAGGACCCCGAGGAGCGGCCGAGCACCCTGCAGCTGTCGATGCGGCTCAAGGAGATCGCCGCCCGCGAGGCGCAGGGGCTGGGCGACGGCCGCCCTCCGGCCCAGCGTGCCCGCGTCGAGCGGTCCACCGGCCGGCTGCCGGAGCGGGCCGCCGGGTACGCGGGGCAGGACACCGAGCGGCGTACCGGGGGCGGCGGCCGGGGCCCGGGCGAGCGGCTGGGCGATCGGGCCGGCGAGCGTGCGGGTGAGCGGCACGGCGAGCGGCACGGGGACCGCCCGGCCGGCGCCACGCCCGCCCCGCGGCCGCAGGGGCCGCACAGCGGGGCGCGCCCGCGCCCGTCGGGCTCCCGCCACCCCGGGTCGACGGCGGGGCGCACGGGGGGCCGTACGGGACCGCGCACCGGGCCCCGTACCACCGGCACCGGGCGGCGGCCTTCGCGGCCCGACCCGAAGCTGATGCGGCAGCGGCTGATCGTGTTCGTGGTCGTGACCCTGCTGGTGGCGCTGGGGATCGCGCTCGCGCAGCGGCTGTGAGGGAGCGCGTAGCGGCGAAGGGGCGCCCCGCCTTGCGGCGGGGCGCCCCTTCGGTTTGTGCGGGGGGGCGGGCTGGTCGTGTGTTGTGTGAGGGGGTGCGGGGGGGGACGGGCTGGTTGTGCGTTGTGCGTTGTGCGGAGGGGGTGCGGGGGCCGCTGGTCAGGCGTTGCCGCCGCTGCCCGCCACCGCGTAGAAGGCCACCGCCGCGGCCGCGCCCACGTTCAGCGAGTCCACGCCGTGCGCCATGGGGATCCGTACCCACTCGTCGGCGGCGACCAGCGCCTGCGTCGACAGGCCGTCGCCCTCGGCGCCCAGCATCAGCGCCACCCGTTCCAGGGTGTGCGGGGCCGCCACGTCGATCGGCGAGGCCTTCTCGTGCGGGGTGAGCGCCAGCAGCTTGAAGCCCGCCTCGCGGACCGTGTCCAGGCTCTTGGGCCAGGCCTCCAGGCGGGCGTAGGGGACGGAGAACACCGCACCCATCGACACCTTCACCGAGCGGCGGTACAGCGGGTCCGCGCAGTCCGGCGACAGCAGGACGGCGTCCATTCCGAGGGCGGCGGCGCTGCGGAAGATGGCCCCGATGTTGGTGTGGTCGTTCACCGCCTCCATGACGGCCACCCGCCGGGCCGAAGCCAGCAGCTCCGGCGCCGTGGGCAGCGGCTTGCGCTGCATCGAGGCCAGGGCGCCGCGGTGCACGTGGTAGCCGGTGACGCGCTCGGCGAGGTCCGGGCTGACGGCGTACACCGGGGCCGGGATCTCGTCGATGACGTCGCGCATGACGTCCACCCACTTGGCGGAGAGCAGCATCGAGCGCATCTCGTACCCGGCGTCCCTGGCCCGCCGGATGACCTTCTCGCCCTCGGCGATGAACAGGCCCTCGGCGGGCTCTCTGCGCCGGCGCAGCTCCACGTCGGTCAGGCCCGTGTAGTCGCGCAGGCGGGGGTCTTCGGGGTCTTCGATGGTGATGAGATCAGCCACAGGGTGATACTGCCTTGTCCTGGGTGTGGTGCCAACGGGCCGTCAGGCGCCGGTGGCGGGGGGCTCGGGGAGCACGGGGAAGGTGGGGAGCTCGCCGGGAGGGTTCACGGCGACGACCTCGCCGATGACGATGACGGCCGGCGGGCGGACCTCCTCGGCGCGCACGGTCTCGCCGACCGTGGCGAGGGTGGCGTCCACGCGGCGCTGGGTGGCGGTGGTGCCCTCCTGGACGACCGCGACCGGGGTGTCGGCGGGGCGGCCGTGCTTGATCAGGGCCTCGGCGATCAGCCCGATCTTGTCGACGCCCATCAGGATGACGAGGGTGCCGGTGAGCTTGGCCAGCGCGGCCCAGTCGACCAGGGAACGCGGGTCGTCGGGGCCGACGTGGCCGCTGACCACGGTGAACTCGTGCGCCACGCCGCGGTGGGTCACGGGGATCCCGGCCGCGCTCGGCACCGAGATGGAGCTGGAGATGCCCGGCACGACCGTGCAGGGGATGCCGTGCTCGGCGAGGGCCTGGAGCTCTTCCATGCCGCGGCCGAAGACGTAGGGGTCGCCGCCCTTGAGCCGGACCACGGCCTTGCCGGCCTTGGCGTGCTCGATGAGGGCGTTGTTGATGGCCTCCTGGGCCATGAAACGGCCGTACGGGATCTTCGCGGCGTCGATGACCTCGACGTGCGGCGGGAGCTCGTCCAGGAGGTCGCGGGGGCCGAGCCGGTCGGCGATCACGACGTCGGCCTCGGCGAGCAGGCGCCGGCCGCGCACGGTGATCAGGTCCGGGTCGCCCGGGCCGCCGCCGACGAGGGCGACTCCGGGGGTGTGCGGGCGGGCGGCGGTGAGGGAGCCGTCGCGCAGCCCCTCGACCACGGCGTCGCGTACGGCCGCGGAGCGGCGCGGATCGTTTCCGCTGAGCACGGCCACCGTGACGCCCTCGACCCGGCCGGTCGCGGGGGTCCAGGCGGTCGCCGCCTCGGCGTCGTCGGCGCGCACGCACCAGACCCGCTTGGCCTCGGCCTCGGCGGAGGCACGGTCGTTGGCCTCGCGGTCGCGGGTGGCGATCAGGGCGTACCAGGCACCGTCGAGGTCGCCGTCCTGGTAGCGGCGCCGCTCCCAGCGGATCTCCCCGGTCTCGGCCATCGCGTCCACGGAGGGGGTGGCGGACGGGGACACCAGCAGGACGTCCGCACCGGCGGCGACGAGGGCGGGCAGGCGGCGCTGGGCGACCTGGCCGCCGCCGATGACGACGACGCGGCGCCCGGTCAGGCGCAGTCCTACGGGGTAGGCGGGGTGTGCCGGGTTTCCCATGGCGGTTGCGGCTCCTGATGCGGCGGGTGTGTTCGGCGGGGCCGCTGCTGCGCTGGAGCGGCTGACGGACCGTGCGGGCGCCCGTCCGCCACCACGATACGACCCATCGCCGCTGGTGGTACCTGCGGGGGCGCAGATTGGCGGAGGCACGGCCACGGCTTGACGTCGCCACGCGGGGGCGGGGTTTTCGCCCCTGCGGCGTGTCCGGGGCAGGCCGGCGGCTGCCTCCCCGCCGGGCGGGGATGGGGCGGGGCCGCCCCCTCGCGGTGCGGGCCCGCCGTCTCCCCCGCGAGGGGTCGGGGGCCGAACGGCGCTTGCCCACCCGCCTCCCGGCCTGCGGGCGGTGGGGTGGGGCCGGGAGCCCGCCGGGCGGGACCGGACGGCCGACCGGGGGTGGGGAGGGGCGGGGTCTCGGCCGGACGGTCTCAGAGATCGGTTGGGGCTTTCCCGTCAGTCTCATCGTCCTTCCGCGTCGGGCCGGCCTGTCAAGAGCGCTCCTACGTCGCGTCGCTACGCGATGTCGCTGCGCTCCACTCTTGACAGCCCGTCCCGCCACGGAAAAACGAAGACTGCCGGGAAACCCCCAAAGGAACGGGACGGACGTTCACTGGACATACGGCCGTATCAGCGACCCTTCGGGGTCGTCGGGGGCCGCCTCGCCAAGCATCCGGGCCGATGAGCCGGTGGATCGGGGCCGCGATTCGCGACAGATCGCTACGCGCTCCTGCCGTCCCAGCGTCCGCCGACCGTCCGGGGATGATGCCCGCAGGAAAGGACGACGGGACCGTCATCCGGGGCCGGTGGGCGCGACAAATCGCTACGCGCTCCTCCCATTTCGGCGTCCGCCGCCCGGCTGGGGCTGATACCTGCACCAAATGCCAATCTGAGCGGCATCCGGGGCCTGTGGGCGCGGCAGATCGCTACGCGCTGCCCGGTTCTCGGCGGCTGCAGGCCGTCTGGGGCTCGTCATAGGCGGGCTGGATGTTGGCGACGGCCGTGGTGAACTCGCGGCCGGATGCCCCCCGGATATAGGCCAGCTCCATCCAGTACTCGGCACCCCGATCCGAGACGTTCTCGTTGATCACGGCCATCAGGACGCCCTCCGCCCCGGAGGCGATGTCGCGGACACGGCGATGGAGGAGGCGGTGAGGGACGTACTCGTACTGCTCACTCATGGGGCGGCTCCTCGAAGGAGTCGAGGAAGCGCTCCCAGCCGGCTTGGGCGCGGTCGAAGAGTTCCTGGCTGGGCAGGGGCACGGCCCGCACCCTCCAGAAAGGACTGCTGCGATGAGGCAGAGCACTGACGCAGGTGCACACGGTCTGGCGCTGATCCTTACGGTTCTGGGGGGACACTGCACCTCTCCACGGTCTTGGACGGGCGGCTGTGACCAGTCAACTGCCTTGAGCGTTTGGACGGATGGGCCAGGAGGCATGGCCATTCCGGGGACATGGCCACGTTTTATGGCCAGGCTGAGTTCCGGGCGGGGACAGCCGAGGGACGGCGATGACGACCAAGAGCGAGAGCAACGATCCGGAGCCGATCGGCCAACTGATTCGTCGGCTGCGGACGGCCAGCGGACGGACGCAGGAATGTCTGGCCGCAGACCTCTCCGCACGGCGGGGATACCCGCTGGAGCAGGCTGCGGTGTCGAGATGGGAAACGCACGAGCGACTTCCGGACCCCGCGTCGCGGGCACTGCTGGCGGCCGAGTTCGGCGTGCCGGAGGAAGAGCTTTGCCGCGCAGTCGCGCTGGCGCGGCGGCTTCGCCGTCAGGAGCAGCAGAGCGACCAGGAGAACGATGTGAACCGCCGAGGATTCATGGCCAGCGCTGGCATCGCCGTCATACAGCCATCGTCGCTACTGGCGGCGGGCCGGAGGATCGGTGCCGACGTGCCGGGGCAGCTGAGCCAGAGAACGGCCCGGCTCAGACGACTGGACGACTTCGCGGGCGGTGGTGACACCTACCGGTTGTACGTGCGTGAGCTCGACAGCACGATCCGGCTGGCCGACGAAGGTGTCTACTCGGAGACCACAGGGCGTGCCCTTCGGGGAATCGTCTCCGAACAAGCTCAGCTGGCGGGATGGGCGGCATACGACGCCGGCCACTACGGGGCCGCCCGCAACCACTACATGACCGCCCTGGCGGCATCCCGGGCTGCCGGGAACACCTCCTTGGAAGGCAACTCGCTGGCCTTCCTCGCGTACTTGGAGTGGACTGTGGGTGGCGACTCCGGCGTCAGGTTTGCGACGGCCGCGTGCGAGGCGCTGGGCACGAACGCGACGCCGGCCGTACGGGCCCTCCTGGCGGACCGACTGGCATGGCAGCACGCGACATCCGGCAATGCCTCAGCAGCGGACTACGCCCTTAAGACGGCCGAAGAAGCCATCCACGAGGAAAGCGACGAGTCAGCGCCGGACTGGGCCTACTGGGTGGACAGTGACGAAATCGCGATCATGACTGGGAGGTGTTGGGCGGAGCTACATCGTCCGCTGCGGGCCATCCCCGCGTTGGAGGACGCCCTCAGCCGCTACGACGACACACGGGCACGAGACAAAGCGCTGTACCTCTCCTGGCTCGCGTCGGCCTACCTGGACGCAGGAGAAGTCGAGCACGCAGCCACGATCACGGGTCGAGTGCTCGACCTCGCGGAGGGGCTGGCTTCGGTCAGACCGGCCGCACGGGCTCGGGCGATGGTCAGGCGGCTGGAGCCCCACCGGGCCCTTGCCCCGGTCACCGCACTGCTGGATCGTGTGAAGGCCTAGCGGGTGGCGCGGGTGATCCACTCCAGGTACTCGGCACGACCAGCGTCAATTCCGAACGCGATGACCTCCGGCGAGTCGTACGGGTGGTTGTCCGCGAGGTGTTTCTCCAACGCCTCGCAGCAATCATCGGCTGTCCGGAACGCCACCTGGTACTCGGTCCCCTCGGTCACCTCGCCGAGGTGCCTGTACGTGGTCTCGATCGGACCGGTCACCTGCCCGGAGGCGGCCAACCCCGCCTCCACCGCCGACCGCGACAGCTTCCGGGCGGCCTCGTGAGTATGGACGGTCGTGATCACAATCAAGAAGTCAGCCATGCTGGCAACGTACCTGCCGCACAAAGACATTGGGCTGGATACTGCACATCAGAAGACCGTCTGTTGGTCCTGGGACACGTGTATCAGCCCTCGACGGCCGCCGGACGCCGATTCAGGGCAGCGCGTAGCGATCTGATGCGCCCATCGGTCCCGGATGTGTTCCTGATTGGCATTCCCTGCGGGTATCGGCCCCAGGCGGTAGGCGGACGCTGAGACGGGAGGAGCGCGTAGCGATCTGTCGCGGATTGCGGCCCCGGATGGCAATCCTGTCGGCCCAGATGCTTGGCGAGGCGGCCCCCGACGACCCCGAAGGGTCGCTGATCCCGCCGTATGTCCATCAATGGACCGTGCCGTCCTTTTGGGGGTTTCCCGGCAGTCCTTGTCTTTCCGGGGCGGGTCGGGCTGTCAAGGGTGGAGCGCAGCGACATCGCGAAGCGACGCGACGAAGGAGCGCCCTTGACAGGGCGGCCCGAACCGGAAGGACAGTGGGACTGACGGGAAAGCCCCAACCCCTCTCTGAGACCGCCCAGGTCAGACCCTGCCCCCCCGGTCCCGGCTCGCTGTCCGCCACCGCCCGGCAGGATCCCGATCCCCACCCACCGCCCCGCACCCAGGGAGGCGGGTGGGCAGCCACCGCCCGGCCCCCACCCGTCGAGGGGGAGATGGCGGGCCCAAAGCAGCGGGGCCGGACACCCCGTGGTGTCCGGCCCCGATCCGCGTGGTGGCTACTTCTCCGTCACGCCCGCCGAGTCGAACGTGGCCACCTCGTGCATCGCGCGGGCCGCGCTCTGGACCAGGGGGAGGGCCAGGAGGGCGCCCGTGCCTTCGCCGAGGCGGAGGTCCAGGTCGACCAGGGGGCGCAGGCCCAGCTTGTTCAGGGCGGCCACGTGGCCCGGTTCCGCGCTGCGGTGGCCCGCGATGCAGGCCGACAGGGCTTCGGGGGCGATGGCGCGGGCCACCAGGGCGGCCGCGCCCGCGCTCACGCCGTCCAGGATGACCGGCGTGCGCAGGGAGGCGCCGCCGAGGATCAGGCCGACGATCGCGGCGTGCTCCAGGCCGCCGATGGCCGCCAGGACGCCGATCGGGTCGTTCACGTCCGGCTGGTGGAGCTCCAGGGCGCGGCGGACCACGTCGACCTTGCGGGCGTGGGTCTCGTCGTTGATGCCGGTGCCGCGGCCGGTGACCTCCGCCGGGTCGACGCCCGTGAAGACGGAGATCAGGGCGGCGGACACCGTGGTGTTCGCGATGCCCATCTCGCCCGTCAGGAGGGCCTTGTTGCCCGCCGCGACGAGGTCGCGCGCGGTCTCGATGCCGACCTCGATGGCCGCGACGGCGTCCTCGCGGCTCATCGCGGGGCCCGCCGACAGGTCGTCCGTGCCGGGGCGGACCTTGCGGGGCAGCAGGCCCGGGGTGGCCGGCAGGTCGCCCTTCACGCCGACGTCCACGACGCACACCTCGGCGCCGACCTGGTTGGCGAAGGCGTTGCAGACGGCCCCGCCGCCCAGGAAGTTGGCCACCATCTGCGTGGTGACCTCCTGGGGCCACGGCGTGACGCCCTGGGCGTGGACGCCGTGGTCGCCGGCGAAGATCGCGACGGCGGCCGGCTCCGGGATCGGCGGCGGGCAGACGCGCGACAGGCCGGCCAGCTGCGCGGAGATGATCTCCAGCATGCCCAGTGCGCCCGCGGGCTTCGTCATACGCTTCTGCCGCTCCCAGGCCTCGCCGAGCGCCTTGGCGTCGAGCGGGCGGATTCCGGCGACGGTGTCGGAGAGCAGGTCGTGCGGGGCCTCGCCGGGCAGCGCGCGGCGCCCGTACGTCTCCTCGTGCACGACCCAGGCCAGCGGACGGCGCTGGGCCCAGCCCGCCTGCATCAGCTCCGGCTCCTCGGGGAACTCGTCGACGTACCCGACGCACAGGTAGGCGACGACCTCCAGGTGCTCGGGGAGGCCGAGCGCGCGGACCATCTCGCGCTCGTCGAAGAAGCTGACCCAGCCCACGCCGAGGCCCTCGGCGCGCGCGGCGAGCCAGAGGTTCTCGACGGCGAGGGCGGAGGAGTACGGGGCCATCTGCGGCTGGGTGTGCCGGCCGAGGGTGTGGCGGCCGCCGCGGGTGGGGTCGGCGGTGACCACGATGTTGACCGGGGTGTCGAGGATGGCCTCGATCTTCAGTTCCTTGAACTGCTTGGCCCGGCCCTTGGGCAGCGACTTGGCGTAGGCCTCGCGCTGGCGCTGGGCGAGCTCGTGCATGGTGCGGCGGGTCTCGGCCGAGCGGATGACGACGAAGTCCCACGGCTGGGAGTGGCCGACGCTCGGGGCGTGGTGGGCGGCCTCCAGGACGCGCAGCAGCACCTCGTGCGGGATCGGGTCGGTGCGGAAGCCGTTGCGGATGTCGCGCCGCTCGCGCATGACGCGCAGGACGGCCTCGCGCTCGGCGTCGGCGTAGCCGGGGGCCGGGTCGCCGACGGAGGGCCGGGGTGCGGCGGCGGCTTCGCCGTCGGCCGGGGCGGGCTCGCCGACGGCCGGCTCGGCATCGGCGGCGACGGGCTGCGCCGCCTCGGCGGACCCGGGGGCCGGCTCGGCCGGTACGTCGGCCTCCGCGGCGGGGTCGGCCGGCTCGGCCGGGGTCGCGGCGGGGGCGTCGGCCACCTGGACCGCCGCGTCTGCGGGGGTGGTCCCGGCGGCGGGCTCGGCCGGGGCCTCCGCGGCCTCGGGGGCCTGCGCCGCCTCGGCGGGCTCGGGGTTGCCGGGCGTGCCCGCGACGGCCGGGGCCTCCTCGGCCACCGGCGCGGGGGCGCCTTCGGGGGCGGTGACGCCCTCGGGCCCGGCGGCCGCCTCGGTGGCCACAGCGCCCTCGACGGCCTCGCCCGCCTCCGTCGCGGCCACAACGGCCTGCGGCGCCCCGGCAGGCTCGGCCACGGCCTGGCCGTCGGCCACGGGCGCGCCTTCAGCCGCGGCGGCCTGCACCTCGGCCGCCGGCTGGGCGTCTGCGGCCGGCTGGGCCTCGGCTGCGGCCTGGCCCTCGGCCACCGCCTGGCCGTCGGCACCGGGCCCGCCGTCGAGCACGGCCACCGGCTGGGCGTCGGCTGCGGCCTGGCCCTCGTTCACCGGCAGGCCGTCGATCGCCGCCTGGCCCTCGGCCACGGGCTGTCCGACGACGCCCTGGCCCTCGGCCGCACCCGGAGCCGCCTGCTCGGCACCCGCACCCGCGGGCTCCGCCGCCCAGGGCGCGCCGGCCTGCGGCGGGATCTCGCCCAGCTGCGCGGCGACCGGGGCGGCCGGGGCCACGGGCGCCTCCGCGCCCGGAACGTCAAGGTACTCGGGACCCGCGGCAGGCACCCCGGGCACCCCGGGAGCCGCATCCGCACCCGGAACCGGCTCCGGCGCGCCCGGCGTCCCCGCACCGGCCTCGGCGGCGGCCGACGGCTCGGCCACGCCCAGGGGCTCGGCGCCCGGCGGGGTCTCGGGGGCGGTCGCACCCTCGGCGGCGGCTGCGTCCGGTCCGGCCTCCGGGGCCGCTTCCGCCGCCGGGGCGGGGACGACGGCGACGGCGGGGGCCCCGGTCGGGACGGCGACGGCGGGGGCGGCCGGCATCGGCGGCGCCACGGTGGCGGCCGGCGCCGCGGCGGGCCCCCGGTCCGCGAGGGAACGTACGACTCCCCCGGTGGCCTCGGGCACGGGCGGTCCCATGTGGAGGGGCCGGCGGGACGGGGTCACGGGCGCGGCGTGCGGGATCTGCCCGGCCGCGGCGGCGGCCGCGGGCGGGACCACGAGCCCGCCGAGGTCCAGGGAGCCGGAGTCACGGCCGCCGGTCTCGTGCGCACCTGCGCTGTACCCGGCGGGGTCGGCGAAGCCTTCGGGGGAAGCGGGGTCGGGGAACGCGCCGTCAGGGAAGCCGAGCGACGGCCCGGGCATCGGCTGACCGGGCAGCGGCTGACCCGCGAGGGAGTGGTCCTGAGCCGGCTGGCCCGCCAGGGCGTGGTCCTGCACGGCCTGGCCCGCCAGGGGCTGACCCGGCATCGGCTGCCCCTGCACGGGCTGACCCGGCGCGGCCTGCTGACCCGGGACCGGCGCCTGAGCACCGGGCACGGCCTCCTGACCCGGGACCGGCTCCTGGCCCGCGACCGGCTGCTGACCCGGCATGGCGAACCCGGGCTCCGGGAAGCCGAGGGGCCCCGGCTCGGGGTAGCCGGCGGCCTGGGGCTGCGCCGGGGACTGGGGGTACTCGGCCTGCTGGTACTCGGCCTGGGGGTATTCGGTGTAACCCTGGTCCGCGGGGAACTCGCCGGGGAAGGCGGGGACCGGCGGGACCACCTGCGGGTCGCTCCAGGAGCCCTGCCCGTGCCCGCTGGGCATCAGCAGCAGTTCCTCGTCCTCGGCCGGGTCGTCGACGAGGTCCTGGAAGGCGTAGCCGGCCGGGGGCATCGGCGGCAGCGGGGGCATCGGCGGGACCGGAGCGGGAACGCCCTGCTGATCCACCATGCCCGCGTTGTCCGGGTGACCCTCGCCCGGGACCTGGCCGGTGTCAGTCATGCTTACCCCTCGCCCATCGGTGTTGCCTCTTCGCCTCTTCAATCGCCCGGCGCCCTGCTGGCCCGACGAGCGGGGTCGCCGCCCGGCGCCACGTCTCGTGTGCGCCCGCACGACAACTCCTGAGCATTGTCGCGCCCGTCGGCCACCGTGTCGGCCGGAAACCGGCACGGTCCGCTGTGGACTGCGCCACGTCGTGCCCCTGCCTGGCGGTACGACGATCGGCCAGCCTACCCCGGGCTCCCTGTCAGCGGTTCACGGGGCGTTCGGCTGCCAGCAGGAACACGACGGAACGCTCCTGTTCGGCCCAGGTCCTGGTGTCGAGGCCGACGGACTGCAGGAGCGCGCATTCGACGGCGTACCCGTGTTCGGTGAGGGTGCGTCCGATCGCCTCGGCCTCGTCGCGCGTGGAGGCGTGGCTGACGATCCGTTCGGGGCGGCGGTCGGCGACGGCGGCGACGACCGGGGCGCCGCCGCCCCCGACCCGCACGACATCGGGTTCGGGCAGGTTCTCGAGTACGTGTGGAGCGCGGCCCGTGACGACCTGGATCTGTACACCGCGCCTGCGGGCGGCGGCGGTTGTGCGTTCGCAGGCGCGCGGGTCGGCGTCGACGGCGATGACGGCGGCGCCGAAGGCGGCCGCGTCGACGGCGAGGGCGCCGTGCCCGGTGCCGATGTCCCAGACGAGGTCGCCGGGACGGGGGCCGAGGCGGGCGAGCTGGGCGGCGCGCAGCTGCGGCGACTCCCCCTCCCCCGCGTACGGGTCGGTGTGCGGGCGGGCCCAGCCGCGTCCGGCGGCGGGGTTCTGGGCGGGGTTCTGGCCGAGGAGCCAGGGGGCGTCGGCGGCTGCGGGGTGTCCGGCGCCGCCGATGACGATGACGACGTTGGGGTCGCGCCAGGTGTGGTCGGCGGCGGCGTCGGAGGTGAGGACGGTGACGCGTTCGCGGTCGGTGCCCAGTTCCTCGCAGATGACGAAGGTCCGGTGGACCCCTTCGAGGAGCAGGGCGAGTTCGGCGGGGCCGGCGCCGGGCGAGGTGAGGACGGCGACCTTGCCGCGGGCGCGGCAGACGTTGACGGCGCGGCGCAGGGTGCGGGGGTGGGCGACGACGACCTGGGCGTCGTCCCAGGGCATTCCGGCACGGGCGAAGGCGGCGGCGACGGAGGAGACGGCGGGGACGACCTCTACTTCCAGGCCGTGTTCGGGGGCGCGCAGGGTGCGTACGACACCGAAGAAGCCGGGGTCCCCGTCGGCGAGGACGACGGCGGTGCCGCGGTGGCCGGCGATGCGGCGGGCGGCGAGGCCGAGGCTGCCGAGGCGGATGCGTTCGGCGCCGGGCGGGACTTCGGGGAGCGCGAGGTGGTGGGCGGCGCCGGCCACGAGGGTGGCCGCGGAGAGCGCGGACCGGGCGGCCGCGGTCAGGGGGGAGCCGTCCCAGCCGATCACCGTGACCCGGTCGGCCATCGTCGTCAGTCTCCTGGGGTGGGGGCAGGCGAAGTTTCGTCGGGGTCGCGCACTGCGAGACTACCTGGTCACGGGACGGCTGCGGTCCGCGGTGGCGGCGTGGGCGGGGTGGCCGGCGCGGGACTGGCGGGCCTCGTGGCTGTCGTGGGTCTCGTAGGCGCCGTACTCCTCGCCGTAGGGGTCGGTGCCGGCGTCGTCGAGGTCCTCGGGGACCAGGCTCCACACGATGAGGTCGGTGCGGGTGTCGGCCCAGCTGCCGTCGGCGGACTGGGTGCGGACGGTCCAGGCGTTGCGCAGGACGCCTTCGCTGATGCAGCCGATCTTCTGGGCGACCTGCTGGGCGGCGGTGTTGTCGGCGGCGGTGCGCAGTTCGAGTCTCTCGAACTGCTGCTCGCGGAAGAGCCAGCGGGCGACGGCGAGGACGGATTCGCTGGCGTAGCCCTCGCCGCGGGCCCAGGGGGCGGTGACGTAGCGGATCTCGGTGGTGCGGGTGCGCCAGTCGGTGTCGCGGAGGTGGACGCTGCCGACGAGGCGGTGGGTGAGGAATTCGGTGACGGCGAGGACGATGCCGCGGCCCGTGGTGCGTTCGGCGTGGGAGCGGTCGGTGGCCCAGGCGTGGGCGTCGGCGCGGGTGTAGGGGTGCGGGGCCGGGGTCCAGGCGGTGACCTGCTCGTCGTTCATCATCTCGGCGAGCGCGGTGACGTCCTCCTCCTCGAAGGGGCGCAGCACCAGCCGGTCCGTGCTGATGGTGACGTCCGGGAAGGTGGTAGTCATGCGCAGCTCCATGCCTGAGACGGACCGTTTTGGCGGGTCGTAGGCCACAGCATGCAGCATCGGCCCGGGGATGTGCAGGGCCGGGCTGCCCGGAAGCGGGCACGGCCGGGGCGGTGTCCGGGCAGCCCTCGGCCCCGCGTGCCCGGGAGGGCGCGCGGGGCCGTGGATCCGGCGTGGGCCGGGCGGTTGGCCGGCCGGTCCGGCGGGCGGTCGCTCAGCCGGTTCGCCGGGCGGTCGCTCAGGCGGCCGGGGTTCCGAAGGCGGGGATGACGGAGCCCTGGTACTTGTCCTGGATGAACTTCTTGACCTCGTCGGAGTTCAGGAGCTTGGCGAGCTTCTGGATGCGCGGGTCGTTCTGGTTGCCGTCCTTGACCGCCAGGAAGTTCGCGTACGGGTTGCCCTCGGCCTTCTCCAGGACCAGGGCGTCCTTGGCGGGCGAGAGGTGGGCCTCGAGGGCGTAGTTGCCGTTGATGACGGCGGCGTCGACGTCGTTCAGGGCGCGCGGGACCGTGGCGGCCTCCAGCTCCTTGAACTCCAGGCCCTTCTTGTCGGTGATGTCGGAGAGCTTGGCGCTGGTACCGACGCCGTCCTTGAGGGTGATCAGCTTGTTCGCGGCGAGCAGCTGGAGGGCGCGGCCCTCGTTGGTGGTGTCGTTGGGGACGGCGATGGTCTGGCCGGCCTTGATGTCGGTGAGGGCCTTGACCTTCTTGGAGTAGAGGCCGAGGGGCTCCAGGTGCACGTTCACGACGGGCACGATGTGGGTGCCGTTCTTCTTGTTGAAGTCGTCGAGGTACGGCTTGTGCTGGAAGTAGTTGCCGTCGACCTGGCCCTGCTCGGTGGCGGTGTTGGGCAGGACGTAGTCCGTGAACTCCTTCACCTCCAGCTTGAGGCCTTCCTTGGCCGCGAGCTTGTCCTTGACGAAGTTCAGGATGTCGGCGTGGGGGCTCGGGGAGGCGGCGATGACCAGGGGCTTGCTCTCGTCGACCTTGCCGCCGTCGGCCTTGGTGGAGGACGGGTCCGAGGAGCTGCCGCAGGCGGTGAGGCCGAGGGCGAGCGCGGCGGAGGCGGCGGCGATGGCGGTGAGCTTGGTGTTCTTACGCACGAAGAGTGCCTTTCTTGCGGGTACGGGTCCGTGGTGGGGACCCGCTGGTGGTGGCCCAGGCACGACAAGTGCGGGCTTTCTCGGGTGGGGAAACTCAGGGGCGGCCCGGGGCGGGCTCAGGCTGTCCGGCCGCGGCGGGCGAGGACGCGCACCACGCCGTCGCCGATCAGCTGGATCACCGTGACGAGGGCGATCAGGACCACGACGGTGGCGACCATGAAGCCGGTCTCGAAGCGCTGGAAGCCGTAGGTGATGGCCTTGGAGCCGAGTCCTTCGCCGCCGACGGCGCCGGCCATGGCGGAGTAGCCGACGAGGGTGATGACGGTGGTGGTGACGGCGGCGACCAGGGAGGGCAGGGCCTGCGGGAGCAGGACCTTGCCGACGAGGGTCGGGATGCCGCCGCCCATGGACTCGACGGCTTCGATCAGGCCGTGGTCGACCTCGCGGACGGCGGTCTCGACGAGGCGGGCGAAGAAGGGGATGGCGCCGATGGCGAGCGGGACGATCATGGCGGTGGGGCCGATGAAGGTGCCGACGACGGCCGTGGTGACGGGGATCAGGGCGATCAGCAGGATGATGAACGGCAGCGAGCGGCCTATGTTCACGATCACGCCGAGGGCCTTGTTGAGCGGCTGGTTGCGCAGGAGGCCGCCCTTGTCGGTGAGGACGAGGAGGATGCCGATGGGCAGTCCGCCGAGGACGGTCACCAGGGTGGACCACAGGACCATGTAGAGGGTGTCGTACGTGCCCTGGGTGAGCAGGGGCTGCATCTCGGACCAGGTCACTTGGCACCGTCCTTGACCAGTTCGGCCAGTTCGTCGTCGATTTCGTCCGTGGCGGGGGCCGTCCCGTCGACCACGTCGACCTGGAGGCCCTGCTCGCGCAGGAAGCCGACGGGTACGACGTTGTCCTCGTAGCGGCCGGGCAGTTCGATGCGCATGCGGCCGATCTGGCGGCCGGCGACGGTGTCCATCGCGGCGCCGAGGATCGAGATGTCGATGTTGTACGTGCGGGAGAGCTGGGAGATGACCGGCTGGGTGGCGGCCTCGCCGTGGAAGGTGACGTCGACGACCGTGCGCTCGGGGCCGGTGGCGGTGCCGCTGACGGGGAAGAGTTCGGCGGCGAGCTCGGAGCCGGGGGTGGCGAGGAGCTCGGAGACGGTGCCGGACTCGATGATCCGGCCCTTCTTCATCAGGGCGGCGGAGTCGCAGATGCTCTTGACGACGTCCATCTCGTGCGTGATGAGCAGGACGGTGAGGCCGAGCTGGCGGTTCAGGTCGCGCAGGAGCTGGAGGATGGAGCGGGTGGTCTCGGGGTCGAGGGCGCTGGTGGCCTCGTCGGAGAGGAGCACCTTGGGGTCGCCGGCCAGGGCGCGGGCGATGCCGACGCGCTGCTTCTGGCCGCCGGAGAGCTGGGTGGGGTAGGCCTTGGCCTTGTCGGCGAGGCCGACGAGGTCCAGGAGCTCCAGGGCCTTGCGGGAGCGCTCTCGGCGGTCCACGCCGAGGATCTCCAGAGGGAGTTCGATGTTGGCCTGGACGGTCCGGGAGGAGAGCAGGTTGAAGTGCTGGAAGACCATGCCGATGCGGCTGCGGGCCTCGCGGAGCTCCTTGCCGGCGCGCCGGCCGCGGCCGGCGAGGGCGGTGAGCTCGACGCCGTCGACGGTGACGGTGCCGGTGGTGGGGCGTTCCAGCAGGTTCACGCAGCGGATGAGGGAGGACTTGCCGGCGCCGCTCTGGCCGATGACTCCGTAGACCTCGCCCTCGCGGACGTGGAGGTCGACGCCGTCCAGGGCGGTGACCTCGCGGCCACGGGACTGGTAGACCTTCGTGAGGCCCGATGTGGTGATCACAGGATTTCCGTCGCTGTCGAGTGCACGGCGTGCGGGACCGTGCACGGGGCAAACATCTGGGGACGCGATACGGGTCGAACCGTCACAAAGGAGTCGCGTCGACGCGTGCGCGGGCTGGAGCGGGTCCGGGCCGGAGGTCAGCGGTGACCTGGGCGGCGGAGTGGCTCGCCTCGTCTCGCTTCGGGGCGCGAGACCGCGGGGGAAGGGGCCCTCAGAAGGCGCACATTCGACACATACAACGAGCACCGGGCGTCATCGTCGCCTCGGTCGCAAGGGTGCGGCTGCTCGTCGTGGTCATGGGCCCAGTAAAGCAGACATGCCGGTTCACCGATCAATGCTGTCCGGATAGCGGACATATTCCGATCGCATTCCGGACGGGACCGGTCGTCTCCGGCGCCCCGTCCCGAGCGGTCCGAGAGCCCTCCCGGCCAGTCCCGGCACGGGCGAGCGGACTCCGCCCGGCGGGCCCGGGCGGCGCCGGGCGGGGGCGACGGCTGTGGCCAAGGCCACCCTCGCCGGCCCTCCGCCGCCCCGTCAGCGCCCCGTCGTCGGCCCGTCGCAGCCCCGTTGTCGTCCCGTCGCCGCCCCCTGCACGGCCGGTCCCGGGGCCGTAATACCCTCGCAGCATGCTCGACGCCCTGACGGCCGCCCTCGGTGTGGCCGCCCTCGCCCTCGCCGCCTGGTGCGGCCACGCCGTATGGCGGGACCAGCCGACCAAGGACTGGCACTTCATCGGCATGGCCGTGGTGACCCTGCTGGCACTGGCCCAGCTGGTGGTCGGCCTGGTCCAGCTGGGCCGGGGCGAGAAGCCCGAACAGGGCACGGTGCTGTTCGTGGCCTACCTGGTGGGCGCCTTCGCGGCGGTCCCGGCCGCCGGGCTGCTCTCGCTGACCGAGCGCACCAAGTGGGGTTCGGTGACGGTGGCCGCGGGCGCGGTCGTCCTCGCCGTGCTCGAGGTGCGCCTCTACGACATCTGGGGATCCGCCGGTGCCTGACACGACGACCGCCTCGCCGGAAGCCCGCAAGCGGCTGGTCTCCGGCCCGGGGCTGCTGCTGGTGTGGCTCTACGGGGTCATGGTGGTCGGCGCGGTCTCGCGTTCGGCCTACCAGATCTCCACCGAGTTCGACCGGGCCCCGCTGGCCTACTCCCTGTCGGCGGCGGCCGCGCTGGTCTACGCCTTCATCACGTACTCGCTCGTGCGCGGCGGCGACCGGGCCCGGCGGGCGGCACTGGTGTGCTGCGGCGCCGAGCTCGCGGGCGTGCTGACCGTCGGCACCT
Source organism: Streptomyces katrae (assembly GCF_002028425.1). GTDB lineage: Bacteria > Actinomycetota > Actinomycetes > Streptomycetales > Streptomycetaceae > Streptomyces > Streptomyces katrae_A. Next base: position 1,634,751 of record NZ_CP020042.1, read on the forward strand.
GGACGCTGATCCGGCCCGAGGCCTTCCCCGACGCGACCGTGTGGTCGGACTTCGGGATGGGCTACCTGTTCATCCCGGTGATCCTTCCGGTCACCGGGATGCTCTGGCTGCGCGCCAGTCGCTGAGGCGGACCCTTCGGGCTCAGGCGCTGACGGTGTAGTCGGCGGGGACCTCGGCGTCCTTCTCCAGGATCACCAGGTGCACCCCGTCGGAGGCGGTGCGGTTGCCGACCTTGGCGTAGCCGGCCTTGCGGTAGAGCCGCAGGTTGGACTCGCTCTTGTGACCGGTGTGCAGGCGGAAGCGGGTGGTGCCGCCGTGGCCGGCGAGGGCCTCCTCGACCGCGCGCAGCAGCCGGGCGCCGAGGCCGTGGCCCTGGAGGCGGGGGTGGACGCACAGCTTGGCGATGCTGGCCGTGCCGTCCTCGCCGACGCTGCCGCGCACCGCGCCGACCACTTCGTCACCGAGCCGGGCCACCAGGACGGTGTCCGTGGCCAGCTCCTCCTTCAGGGAGTCCAGGGACTGGGTGAGCGGCTGGATGAGGTAGTTCCCGTACAGCTCGGCCTCCCGCTGGAACGCCAGGTACTGCAGCTTGAAGATCTGCTCGGCGTCTTCGGCGGCCGCCGCCGAAATGGTCACGCTCATGCCCATGTGCGCATGCCTCCCGCTCACCGGTAGCTCTCTGGTCTACCGCTCCTTTCCCCACGGGCCAGGAGCCGCAACCTCTCCAGCGAGCATTCTGCGCAGACATCCCAGGCAACGGGAACGTACCGGCCCTAAACTTCCTTGTGAGATACCCAACTCTCCTGCGATTTCACGGTATGTGAGGTCCCTGGGCGACAGAAGTGCGGCTATCAGCTCGGGGCAGCGTCCCGGCAATCGGGCGACCGCCGATCGGAGGGCGCGGTTCTCCTCCCCGTGCAGCAGGGCGTCCTCGGGTTCGGCGGTGGGTGCGGGGGCGGTTCCGTACGGGACCTCCCGCCGCGCCCGGCGCCGGGCGAGCCGGGCCTCGGCGCGCACGGCCCGCCGCAGCCAGCGGGCCCGGCCGGCCGGGCCGGGGCCGGTCGGGCCCTGTTCGAGCAGCCTCACCCAGACGGCCTGTTCCAGGTCGGCGGCGTCGACCCCGGCGGCGGGGGCTTCCGCGGCCGCCTCGGCGGAGAGCAGCGGGCGCAGTTCCTCGATGAGTTCCGATTCGCGTCGCAGGTCCATGCCGGGCGGGACGCGGGGGCCGGGCCGGGCGGTTTCCCCGCCGGACCCGGCCCACCCGTACGTGGCCGGGGGGCTAGCGGTTGACGCCGCGTCCGGGGCGGAAGGCCTCGGCGGCGAGGAGTCCGGTGTCGGGGTTGTCGGTGAAGATGCCGTCGATGCCGAGCTCGAAGTACCGCTGGAAGGCGCCGAAGGCGTCGCCGTAGGCGTTCGGGTCGGTGCCCTTGCGGTATTCGGCCGGCAGGAAGGTGTTCTCGTTGCGGGCGGTGTAGGGGTGCAGGACGAGGCCGCGGGCGTGGGCGTCGCGCACCAGGGTGGTGGGGGCGCCGAGCTTGCCGTCGGCGCCGCGCGGGACGATGAGGTCCAGGGTGGGGCCGATGCCCTGGGCGAAGCCGGAGATCCACTTCAGGCCCTCGGGCTTGACCAGGTCGGCGACGGTGCGGGGGTCCTTGGCCACCTCGAAGTCCCAGGGCCGGGTGTTCGCGGCGGAGAGCAGCACCACGCGCGGGGCGGACACCAGGCGGGAGAGCCGCTGGATGCTGGAGGGCTCGAAGGACTGGAGGAAGACGGCGGCGTTCCGGCCGTCGCGGCCGTAGCGGCGCAGCAGGGCGGCGAGGGGTTCCTCCAGGCCGAGGCCGAGGCCGCGGAAGTAGGTGGGGTGCTTGGTCTCGACGTGCAGCCAAACGCGCTTGCCGCGCCGCTTGCCCTCGCGGTCGGCCCAGCGCAGGACCTCTTCGAAGGTGGGGACGGGCCAGCGGCCGTCGTAGAGGGTGTTGCGCTGGCGGATGGCCGGAATGCGCTCCTTGGCGCGCAGGGTGCGCAGCTCGGCCAGGGTGAAGTCCTCGGTGAACCAGCCGGTGACGGAGACCCCGTCGACGGTCTTGGTGGTGCGGCGGCCGGCGAACCCGGGGTGGTCGGCGACGTCGGTGGTGCCGCCGATCTCGTTCTCGTGGCGGCAGACCAGGTGGCCGTCCTTGGTGGGGACGAGGTCCTGTTCGACGACGTCGGCGCCGAGGTCGAGGGCGAGTTGGTAGGAGCCGAGGGTGTGCTCGGGCCGGTAGCCGCTGGAGCCGCGGTGGCCGATGACCAGGGGGACGGGGAGGTCGCGGTAGCCGCCGTCGCCGTGCCCGGCCTCGCTCGCGGAGGCGGTGCCCGCGCCGAGCGTGGTGATTCCGGTTCCGGCCGCGAGGACCGCTGCTCCCAGGACGGTGCGCCGGGCTGTCCCACCTTGCATCATCAGTGCCACTCCTTGTTCGGAAATGTTTGGAAAGGGCTCGGCTTCTTTTGGAAATCGGCGAGCCGATGGTAGGCAAGGGGGATGGCTGACGGGTGCGGTCGCATGGAACATGGCGGAAACACACGTCAACACCGCGTATCCACCTCGTGAACCCGATGTGCGATCAGCGGTGACCCGCGAGTATCGTCCTCACCTGCACTACCGCCGTGTGGTGCGAAACCGCTTTTCGATGCCGGAGGGCTCACGTTGTTCCGTACCGCGCTCATCAAAGCCACTGTCGGATCGGCCATGCGCATGATGTTCCGCACCAGGGTGGAGGGGCTGGAGAACATTCCGGGCACCGGTCCGGTGATCCTGGCGGGCAATCACCTGACCTTCATCGACTCGATGATCCTGCCGCTGGTGTGCGACCGCACGGTGCACTTCATCGGCAAGGACGAGTACGTGACGGGCAAGGGCGTCAAGGGCCGGCTGATGGCGTGGTTCTTCACCGGCGCCGGCATGATCCCGGTGGACCGGGACGGCGCGAACGGCGGCGTCGCCGCGCTGATGACGGGCCGCCGGATCCTGGAGGAGGGCAAGATCTTCGGGATCTACCCGGAGGGGACCCGCTCCCCCGACGGCCGCCTCTACCGCGGCCGGACCGGCATCGCCCGCCTCACCCTGATGACGGGCGCCCCCGTGGTCCCGTTCGCGATGATCGGCACGGACAAGCTCCAGCCCGGCGGCAAGGGCATGCCCCGCCCGGGCCGGGTCACCATCCGCTTCGGCGAGCCGATGGAGTTCTCCCGCTACGAGGGCATGGACCGCGACCGCTACGTGCTGCGCGCCGTCACCGACTCGGTGATGGCCGAGGTCATGCGGCTGTCGGGGCAGGAGTACGTGGACATGTACGCGACCAAGGCCAAGGAAGCCGCGTAGCGCTCACTGGCGCTGGAGTGACCGGCTGACGCCCGCCGCCGTGGTGGTGGCGAGGATCCAGCCGGTCACGACCAGCAGGTACGACAGCCACTGGTACCAGCCGCTCGGCGCGAAGGCCTCCTCCTGGCCGAAGCCGATGATGGGCAGCAGCAGGTCGATCGTGTAGAACACCGGGTTGAAGTCGGGGGCCTCCCCCGGCTTCAGCGGCCTCGGGTGGTGCAGCCCGTACGCGACCGAGCCCGTCAGGACCAGCAGCAGGAGCCAGCCCGCCGCGCGCAGCGGCCGGAAGCCGTAGCCGACGGTGACGTCCTGGAGGAGGCCCCACAGGCGGGCGTGCCGGGGCAGGGTGTTCCGGTGGCGGCGGAGCTTGGCGAGCTGGACGCTGCGGGCGGCGGTCTCGTCGCCGACGGTGCGGTAGGCGGCGGCGAGCTGCTCGTAGCCGTACGGGAGGTACCCGGACTCCTCGCGCTCCAGCAGCGGCAGCCGCTGCTCGGCGGGCAGGAGCGGGTGCAGTACCCGGTAGCCGAGCCCCTCGGTGCGGACCACCGGCGGCCAGGTGTCCGGTTCGGCGTAGAGCATGTCCAGCTGGCTGCGGCGCAGGTTGACGATGCCGTCGATGGGCGGGCACTTGCGCAGCCACAGCTCGCCTATGGCGCAGCTGCTGGCGCGCACGGCCACCCCGCCGGGGTTGGCGAGACGGGCGCGCGTGAGCATCAGCTGGCCGGGGATCCGGGCCCCGGTGAGGTTGAACATTCCCTCGGCCTCCAGCCGGTGGCCGCGCAGGTCGGTGCCGACGGAGACGGTCTCGGCGTGCAGGGCGATCCCGCCGGGGGCGAGGAGCCTGGCCCGGTCCAGGCTGATCTGTCCGGCGACGGTGGCGCCGTTGACACGAAACTGGCCGTGGACGGTAAGCCCGTCGGCGACGAGGTCGGTGCCCACCTCGGCGTGTTCGAGCTGGAGCGGGGGCTCGTCGGGCTCGTCGGCGTCCGCCCCGGCGGCGGGTCCGGCGGGGCGGATCACCGCGTCCTGGAGGTAGAGGTTGCCCGCAATCCGGGCCCCCGCGAGGCGGACGGGCCCGGTGAAGCGGCAGCCGGTCAGCCGGAGGGCGAGGTCGACACCGACCGTCGAGGCGGTGAGTCCCGGCAGCGCCGAGCCGGTGAAGGCGACGGCGCGCAGCCGGGCCCCGTAGAGCTGGGGTTTGCGTTCGAACCAGCAGCCGCGCAGCCGGATCGCGTGCTCGACGTCGGCGTACTTGAGGTTGAGCTTGCCGGTGATCCGGGCGCCCCTGACGTTGAGCTCGGCCACCTGCCCCGGCGCGGCGGGGCCGGCGAGCAGCAGGGCGGCCAGCACGTCGGCGCGCACGGTCCGCTCGGGTCCCCAGCCGTGCCCGTCGCTGGCGTCCTCGCCCGGACCCTCGCGGAAGTCGACGCCCTCACCGCGGGGGAAGGCGTCCCGTATACGGCGTTCGGCGGGGGTCAGGTCGGTGATCTCCATCGCCGGGATGGTGTCCTGCGCCCCGACGGGCTGTCAACTTCCGTCGGGGCGCCACTCTCTGGCGTGACGTCAGTGTTCGACGCCGTCCTGGAGCTCCTGCCCCTTGAGCAGGAACCAGGCCGCCACGGCGGTGGCGAGCAGGACGGCCGCGCCGACGCCGGAGGCGAGCCGCAGCCCGTCCACGAAGGCCTCCTGGGCCGCGCTGACCATGGTGTGGGCGGTCTGCGGGTCCACGGCCCTGGCGGCTTCGACGGCTCCGCCGAGGGACTCGTGGGCCGCGTCGGCCACCGGGCCCGGGACCGAGGCGGGGGCGGTGAAGCCCTGGTAGACGCCGGTGACGATGGAGCCGAGGAGGGCGATGCCGAGGGCGGCGCCCAGCTCGTAGGCGGTCTCGGAGACGGCCGAGGCCGAGCCGGCCTGCTCCTTGGGCACGCTGGAGAGGATCACGTCGGCGGTGACGGTGAAGGAGAAGCCGGCGCCGAGGCCGACGACGAGCAGGGACGCCCCGAGCAGCGGGTAGCCGCTGTTCTGGTGGATCAGGGTGAGCGCCGCCAGGGCCAGGCCCATGGCGGCGAGACCGCCGGCCACGATGACCCGGACCGAGTAGCGGCGGGCGTACCGGCCGGCGACCAGGCCGGTGGCGACCGCGCCGATGGCGGCGGGCAGTTCGGCCAGGCCCGCTTCCAGGGGGTCGCGGCCCTGGACCAGCTGGAGGAACTGGGAGAGGAAGAAGACCAGGCCGGAGAGGCCGAAGACGGTCAGCAGGTCGGCGAGGACCGCACCGGAGAAGCCGCGGTGCTTGAAGAGCCGCATGTCGAGCAGCGGCGAGGTCAGGGTGAACTGGCGGCGCACGAAGGCGTAGAGGCAGGCCGCGCCGAGGACGGCGGCGGCGCCGACGCCCCAGGTCGGGCCGTGGGTGGCGACTTCCTTGACGGCGTAGACCACGCCGATGACGCCGACGAGGGAGAGGGCGACGCTGGACAGGTCCCAGGGGCCGGCGACCGGGTTCTTGGACTCGGGCAGCAGCTTGACGCCGACGACGACGAGGACGGCCATCACGGGCAGGTTGATCAGGAAGACCGAGCCCCACCAGAAGTGCTGGAGCAGGGCTCCGCCGACGACCGGTCCGACGGCCGCGCCGGCGGAGGCGGTGGCGCCCCAGATGCCGATGGCGAGGCTGCGTTCCTTGGGGTCGTGGAAGATGTTGCGGATCAGGGCGAGGGTGGACGGCATCAGGGTGGCGCCGGCGACGCCGAGCAGCGCCCGGGCCGCGATCATCATCTCGGGGCTGGTGGCGTACGCGTTCAGGACGGAGACGGCGCCGAAGGCGGTGGCGCCGATCAGCAGCAGCTTCTTGCGGCCGATGCGGTCGCCGAGGGAGCCCATGGAGACGAGCAGGCCGGCGATGACGAAGGAGTAGATGTCGCCGATCCACAGCAGCTGGGTGCCGGACGGCTTCAGGTCCTCGCTGAGGGAAGGGGTCGCGAGGCCGAGTACGGTGGCGTCGACCGCGACCAGCAGGACGGCCAGGACGAGCACGGAGAGTGCCAGCCAGCGTCCGCGGCTCTTCCCCTCCGCCCCCGCCCGCCGGTTCAGCTGTTCGGTTCTGGTCATCACTCCACACTCCGTCGTGCGCCACCGAGCAGCAACTCGGTGATCATGTATTGGAAGTCCTTGGCCGCGACCCGGCCGTCCATGACGGCCCAGGCGCAGGTGCCGATGAGGCCGTAGAGGGCCTCGGTGAGCCAGGCCGGGCTCAGGTCGATCCGGATGTGGCCCTCCTGCTGGCCGCGCCGGAAGAGCGCGCTGACGCGGGCATCGAGGCGGGCCCAGCCCTCGTTGACCTGGTCGCCCTCGAAGAGCTGGTTCTCGGTGACGAGGAAGGCCAGCAGCTGGGCGTCGGTCTCGGTCTCGGCGACGAGCCGGTGCAGCGCCTCCACGGCCGTGCCCTCGTCGAGGCGGGCCCGGTCGAAGGCGATCTCGAACCGGCGGATGCCGAACTCCTCCAGGGCCCGTACGAGGGCGTCGCGCCCGGCGAAGTGCCGGTGGAGGGTCGCGCGGCCGATTCCGGCGGCGCGGGCCACCTCGTCCATCGTCGCGGTCGATTTGCGGGAGAGCAGAGCCGCCGCGTCGCGGAGCACCTGGTCACGATCCATGGCCATGAGACAACCATACCTCAAATGAGACGCCAATGTCTCACTCGCCGGAAAACGGGCTGCCGAGAGGGCGGCCGGGAAGGAAAAGTGCGCCCATGAAGCCACTGCTGCTGATCGACGTCGACGGACCGCTGAACCCGTACGGGGCCCGGCCCCACCGCCGCCCCGAGGGCTACACCACCCACCGGATGCGCCCCACGGGGTTCACGGACGGCAAACCGCTGCGGGTCTGGCTCAACCACGGCCACGGGGCCGAGCTGCTGGCGCTGGCGGAGGCGTACGAGCTCGTCTGGGCCACCACCTGGAAGGACGAGGCGAACGACTGGATAGGCCCGCACCTGGGCCTGCCCCGGCTGCCGTTCATCGACTGGCCGGTGATGCACGGCCGGGCGCCGCGCGGGACGTTCTGGAAGACGCAGTACGTCCTGGAGTACGCGGGCGCGCGGCCCTTCGCCTGGATAGACGACGACATCACGGTCATGGACCGCGAGTACGTCGGGCAGCGCCATCCGGCGCACGCGCTGCTGATGCACGTCGACGAGCGGATCGGCCTGACCCGGCCGGACTTCGACGCGCTGGCCGCGTGGGCGGCTCGGTGACCTTACGTCATTCGGTCATCACTCCCCGCATCCGGCGGCGTTGATGCGCAGCTTGATCATTTGGAGTGACCCTCTGCCGTCCGGGCTTTCGCCGGTGCCCCGGGAGCCGGAAGAGTCCTTCCCGGCGAGCCCTTCCCGGGGTGGGCCGCCCGCACCGGTCCACTGATTTCCGCTCCATTGATTCCGCAGGGGAGATGTTCCATGAACGGATCGAAGAAGCTGGTCCTCGGCGCCGCCTCGGTGGCGCTCGCGGTCGGCGGCGCGGTCGTCGCGTCCACCGCCTCGGCCGAGCCGCGGCTCCCGTCCCAGGCCCTGGCCACGACCACGGCCTGGGCCAAGGTCGCCGCCAACGGCCAGGTCCTCGGCGGCCAGGGCATCACCGGCATCAACAAGTTCGGCATCGGCCGCTACAACATCACCACCGCCTCCGGGCTGGGCGGCTGTGCACTGCTCGGCACGATCAACACCAACGGCGGCAACGATCCGGGCCCGGGCAGCTCCTCGATCCTGGTCGGCCAGGTGAACGGCAACACCCTCTTCATCCGCACCGCGACGCCGTCCGCCGCCGGCAGCGCCGCCGTGGACAGCGACCGCCCGTTCTCGATCACCGTCGTCTGCTGACACCCCCGCACGCCGGAGGGGCGGTACGGACCCGCGCGGGTCCGTACCGCCCCTCCGGGCGTTTCGGCTACTGCTTGTGGACCGCCCAGGCGTGCTGGATGACCAGGTCGGCCTTCAGCTCGGTGAGCTGGACCGCCACCGCCGACGGGGCGGTGCCGCCGCGGCCGTTGCGGGAGGCGAGGGCGCCGGGGACGTTGAGGACGGTGCGGACCTCGGGGGTCAGGTGCTCCGAGATCTTCGCGAACTGGGCGTCGGTGAGCTCGTCGAGCTCGATGCCCTCGGCCTCGCAGACCTTGACGCACTCGCCGGCCACCTCGTGCGCCACCCGGAAGGGCACGCCCTGCTTGACCAGCCACTCCGCGATGTCGGTCGCCAGGGAGAAGCCGGCCGGGGCCAGCTCCTCCATCCGCTCCCGGTTGACGGTGAGGGTGGCCATCATCCCGGTGAAGGCCGGCAGCAGCACCTCCAGGGTGTCGCAGGAGTCGAAGACGGGCTCCTTGTCCTCCTGGAGGTCCCGGTTGTAGGCCAGCGGCAGCGCCTTGAGCGTGGCCAGCAGGCCCGTCAGGTTGCCGATGAGGCGGCCCGACTTGCCGCGGGCCAGCTCCGCGATGTCCGGGTTCTTCTTCTGCGGCATGATCGAGGAGCCGGTGGAGAAGGCGTCGTGGAGGGTGACGAAGGAGAACTCCTTCGTGTTCCACAGGATGATCTCCTCGGCGATCCGGGAGAGGTTGATCCCGATCATCGCGGTGACGAACGCGAACTCGGCGACGAAGTCCCGCGAGGCCGTGCCGTCGATCGAGTTGCCCACCGAGCCGCGCTCGAAGCCCAGGTCCGCGGCGACCGCCTCCGGGTCCAGGCCGAGGGAGGAGCCGGCCAGCGCGCCCGAGCCGTACGGGGAGACCGCCGTGCGGGTGTCCCACTGGCGCAGCCGCTCGGCGTCCCGGGAGAGGGACTGCACGTGCGCGAGGACGTGGTGGGCGAAGAGGACGGGCTGCGCGTGCTGGAGGTGGGTCCGGCCGGGCATCGCCACGTCCGGGTGCGCCTCCGCCAGGCCGACGAGGGCGTCCTGGAGGTCGGCGATCAGGCCGCCGATGATCCGCGCGTGGTCGCGCAGGTACATCCGGAAGAGGGTGGCCACCTGGTCGTTGCGCGAACGCCCGGCCCGCAGCTTGCCGCCCAGGTCGGGGCCGAGCCGCTCCAGCAGGCCCCGCTCCAGGGCGGTGTGCACGTCCTCGTCGGCGACGGTGCCCACGAAGGAGCCGTCGGCCACGTCGGCCTCCAGCCGGTCGAGGCCCGCGATCATGCGGTCGAGTTCCTCGGCCGTGAGCAGGCCCGCCTTGGCGAGCACCCGGGCGTGGGCGCGGGAGCCGGCGATGTCGTAGGGCGCCAGTCGCCAGTCGAAGTGGACCGACGCGGACAGCTTCGCGAGGGCCTCCGAAGGGCCGTCGGCGAACCGGCCGCCCCAGAGCCGGACGTCACCGTTGTTGCTGCTCACAGCTACTGCTCCTCATGAGGTGGAAGTGGACGGCCTCCCCGCCGCGGAGGTTGCGGGGAGGCCGTCCGGGTACAGCGTCAAACGATTCAGGCGGGGTCGCGACGCGCGGCGGTCCACGGCAAGAACAAGCATAACTATGCATTGCTCTGCATGTTTCGTCAATCAAGTGGCCCGCCCCCGACGCTGACCAGCCCGTATATCGCGGGCGGGGCCCGGGGGGCGCCGCCTACGATCGGGGCGGAACCAGCCGGGGGAGGACATGGTGTGGAGCGCGGCCGAGAACGCGGCCAGGGGCCGGAGCGTGGCGCAGGGGCTGGTGCGCGGGGACACCGCCCCGGTGGCGGGCCGGCTGCTGGGCAACGGGCCCGAGGCCTGGACCGCCTTCGACGAGGAGGTGCGCCGCCTCCAGCGCTTGCCGGGGGCGCCCGCACCCGTGAACCGGCTGGAGGCGCGGCTGTGCCACCCCGACGGACGGATCCGCGCCTCCGCGCTCGCCGCGTGGCGCAACCCGCCCCTGCAGCTCGTCCTGATCCGGTGCGCCGACTGGGTCCCGCAGGTGCGCGAGCGCGCCCGCCGGGTGCTGGGCCGGGTGCTGGCCAACTACCCCGCCCGGACCCGGGACCGGGCCCGCAGGGCGCTGGGCCGCCCGGTGCCCTACGACGCCGCCCACGCGCTGACCGAACTCACCCCGCTCTTCCTGCGGCTGGGCGGGCGCGAGCACGGCGGCTGGGCGGTGCAGCAGCTGGAGGCCGCCCTGGCCGGCCGGTACTCCCTCCTCGCCGCGTGGTGGCGGCCCGGGCAGGCCGCGACCACCTGGAGCTGGAACTCGCTGACCGCCCCGCAGCGCGCGGGCATGCTCGACCGGCTGGGCCGCAGCCCCGACCTGCCGACCCGCCGCTTCGCCGCCCGGGTGGCCCTCGCCACCGGCCGGTACGGCGTACGGGAACTCGCCCGGCGGGCCGCCGCCGAGCCGGATCCGGCACTCGGCCGGATGTGGACCGACGCCGTCCTGGCGGCGATGGCGACCGACGGGCCGGACGACGAGGCGGTCGACACCCTGCTGGGATCGCGCCTGCCGGCCGTACGGGGCGCGGGGGTCACTGCCCTGCGCCGGGCCGGGCGGGCGGCGGAGGCGGACCGGTACCTCGCCGACCGGGCGGGGTCGGTGCGCGCCTGCGCCCGCTGGCTGCTGCGCCAGGAGGGCGGCGACCCGTACGCGCACTACCGGGCGCTGCTCATGGACCCCGAGCAGGTGAGCCGGTACGCGGTGACGGGCTACTGCGAGGTGGCGGAGCCGGCCGACCGGGCGCTGCTGCGCGGCCTGCTGGCCCACCCCGCCGGACCGGTGCGGGGCGCCGCCCTGGCCGGGCTGCGCCGGGCGGGCGTCGTCCTGGAGGACGGGGTGCTGCTGCCGCTGCTTGACGACTCGTCGGCTTCGGTGGCCCGCGAGGCCGCGCTGCAGCTGCTGCCGGTGGCGTGGCGGCTGGACGCGGCCGCGCTGGCCGCCCGTACCGGTCCGGAGTGGCGCCCGCACACCCGCAGGGCGGCCTTCCGGCTGCTGCAGGGCCGGGGCGGGAGCGCCGAACTCCGGGCGTCGGTCGCCCTGTTGGACGACCCGGACCCCGGTACGCGGCGCCGCGCACGGGAGCGGGTGGCCGGCTGGAACTGGCTCGTCACCCTGGACGAGGGCGAGGCGGCCCAGACGGAGCTGGGCGGACTGCTCGCGCGAGCGGCGAAGCTCCTTGGCGCCGACGAGCTGCGGCTGACCCGCCCGCCCTGGAGCCGCCCGGCCCCGGGCCCCCGCCCCTGACGCCGCCGCCGGGACCGGCCCGGCGACCGGCCATCGCCCGGACGGCCGGTCCCGGCCTGCCGACGGACGGGCCGGCGGGCCGCCCGAAGGCAGGACCGGCCCGCGCATGGCCGGCCCCACCGCGCCGGAGGCGAACCCGAGGCGGGGGAACCCGGGCCGGCCCGCCGACGGACGGACCTCCGGCCCCGGGCCGCCCCAGGGCAGGACCGGCCCGCGCGTGGCCGGCCCCACCGCGCCGGAGGCGGACCCGAGGCGGGGGAACCCGGAACGGGCCGCCGGCGGCAGGGCCCCGTGTGGGACGGGCGGGGGGCGGCCGATCGGGTGGTGGCGGCCTGCCTGCGCCGGGCTCGGGCCCGTCGGCCCGTACCGTCGGGCGTGTGCTGCGTAACGCTCTCGTCGCCGGCTCGCTGGTCCTCGCCGGGCTGTGGCCGCACGGCCCGGATCCACTGCCCGAACGTCTCGCCGACACCGGCGGCGGCAGCCAGCTGATCACGGCCGTCGCCCCCGCCCCCGGGTCGACCACCGGCGTGCTGACCTGGTGGGACCGGCGCGCGGGCCGCTGGTACGAGGCGGGGCGCGCGCCCGCCCGGTTCGGCGCGAACGGTCTGACCGAGGGGACCACCCGGACCCAGGGCACCAACACCACCCCGACCGGCCTGTACGGCCTTCCGTACGCCTTCGGCATCGCGCACGCCCCGGCCGGGACGGGGTACGCCTACCGGCGGGTGACGGACCGTTCGTGGTGGTGCCAGGACAACGCCTCCGCCGCCTACAACCGCTGGACGGAGCCGCTGCCCGCCGACTGCGCGCCGGGTGAGTCCGAGCACCTGGTGGCGTACGCGGAGCAGTACGCGCACGCGCTGGTCATCGGCTTCAACTACGAGCGCCCCGTACGCGGCCGGGGCGCCGGCATCTTCCTGCACGTCGACGGCAGGGGCGCCACGGCCGGCTGCGTCTCGGTGCCGCGGGGCGCGATGCGCGAGCTGCTGCGCTGGGCGAACCCGCGCCGCGCCCCGCACATCGCCATCGGTACGGAGGACGGCCCCCTGGCGGTGACCCGGTACTGAAACCCCGGAACCCGGGCTCCTGGCCCCGGGCCCCTAGCCCTCCTTCTGCGCCAGGCGCAGCATGTGGTCGGCCAGGGCCTGGCCGCCGGAGGGGTCACGGCTGATGAGCATCAGGGTGTCGTCGCCGGCGATGGTGCCGAGGACGGCGTGGAGTTCGGCCTGGTCGATGGCCGAGGCGAGGAACTGCGCCGCCCCCGGCGGGGTGCGCAGGACCACGAGGTTCGCGGAGGCCTCCGCCGAGATCAGCAGCTCGCCGGAGAGGCGCCGCATGCGCTCCTCCTTCGCCGACTCGCCGAGCGGGGCCTGCGGGGTGCGGAAGCCGCCCTCGCTGGGGACCGCGTAGATCAGCTCGCCGCCGGTGTTGCGGATCTTCACCGCGCCCAGCTCGTCGAGGTCGCGGGAGAGCGTCGCCTGGGTGACGCTCAGCCCGTCGTCGGCGAGCAGCTTGGCCAGCTGGCTCTGGGAGCGGACCGGCTGCCGGTTGAGGATGTCCACGATCCGGCGGTGGCGGGCGGTGCGGGTCTGCGGAACGGAAGGGCCGCCGTTCTGCTCGTGTTCCTGCGCCTGGCTCATCGTCGTCTCATTCTCCGGATCGTCCCGCTTCGTCGAGGATGCCGGGAAGTGCCCGGACGAACGCGTCGACCTCGGCCTCGGTGATGACGAACGGGGGCATCAGCCGTACGACGTCGGGGGCGGGCGCGTTGACCAGGAATCCGGCCTGCTGAGCCGCCAGCTGCACCTTCGGTGCGAGGGGCTCCGTCAGCACGATACCCAGCAACAGGCCCGAGCCGCGGACGTGGGAGACCAGCCCGTGACCGGAGGCTTCGATTCCGGAGCGCAGCCGCTCGCCGCGGGCCTTGACCCGGTCGAGGAGTCCGTCGGTGGCGATGGTGTCGATCACCGCGAGGCCGGCGGCGCAGGCGACCGGGTTCCCGCCGAAGGTGGTGCCGTGCTGGCCCGGCTGCAGGAGCCCGGCCGTGGGGCCGAAGGCGGCCACGGCGCCGATGGGCAGGCCGCCGCCCAGGCCCTTGGCGAGGGTGACCAGGTCGGGGTCGACGCCTTCGTGCTGCTGGTACTCGAACCAGGTGCCGCAGCGGCCGATGCCGGTCTGGACCTCGTCGAGGGCGAGCAGGGTACCCGTCGCCCGGGTGATCTCGCGGGCGGCGCTCAGGTAGCCGGCGGGCGGGACGACCACGCCGTTCTCACCCTGGACGGGCTCGATGAGGACGAGCGCGGTCTCCTCGGTGACGGCGGCCCGCAGCGCCTCGACGTCACCGTAGGGGACGTGGGTGACCTCGCCCGGCAGCGGCAGGAACGGGGTCTGCTTCTTGGGCTGGCCGGTGAGGGCGAGGGCGCCCATGGTCCGGCCGTGGAAGCCGCCGTCGGTGGCGACCATGTGGGTCCGCCCCGTGAGCCGACCGATCTTGAAGACGGCCTCGACCGCCTCTGTGCCGGAGTTGCAGAAGAAGACCCGTCCCTCGCGGCCGAACAGCTGGAGCAGCCGCTCGCCGAGGGCGATGACCGGCTCGGAGGCGAAGAGGTTGGAGACGTGGCCCAGGGTCTGGATCTGGGTGGTGACGGCCTCGACGATCGCCGGGTGGGCGTGGCCGAGGGCGTTGACCGCGATGCCGCCGACGTAGTCGGTGTACTGCTTGCCGTCGGCGTCCCAGACCTGCGCTCCCTCGCCGCGGACCAGGGCCACCGCCGGGGTGCCGTAGTTGTCGGTGAGCGCGCCCTGCCAGCGGGCGGCGTAGTCCTCGTTGTGCGTCACTGCGCTCCCCCTTGCGGTGCGTCGGGCCGGTCGGTTCCGGGCTGCGGGTCGGGCACGACCATCGTGCCGATGCCCTGGTCGGTGAAGATCTCCAGCAGGATCGAGTGCGGGACGCGTCCGTCGAGGACGCGGGCCGTGGGGACGCCGCCGCGCACGGCGTGCAGGCAGCCCTCCATCTTGGGCACCATGCCGCTGGACAGCTCGGGCAGCAGCTTTTCCAGCTCGCTGACGGTGAGCCGGCTGATCACCTCGTCGCTGTTGGGCCAGTCCGCGTAGAGGCCCTCCACGTCGGTGAGGACCATCAGCGTCTCGGCGCCCAGCGCGGCGGCCAGGGCGGCGGCCGCGGTGTCGGCGTTGACGTTGTAGACGTGGCCGTCGTCGGCGCTGCGGGCGATGGAGGAGACGACCGGGATCCGGCCGTCGGCGAGCAGGGCCCGGATCGCTCCGGTGTCGATGGAGGTGATCTCCCCGACCCGGCCGATGTCGACGAGCTCGCCCTCGATCTCCGGCTTGTGCTGGGTGGCGGTGATGGTGTGGGCGTCCTCGCCGGTCATGCCGACGGCGAGCGGGCCGTGCTGGTTGAGCAGCCCGACCAGCTCGCGCTGGACCTGTCCGGCCAGCACCATCCGGACGATGTCCATCGCCTCGGGCGTGGTGACGCGCAAGCCCGCCTTGAACTCGCTGACCAGGCCTTCCTTGGCGAGCTGGGCCTTGATCTGCGGGCCGCCGCCGTGGACCACGACGGGCCTGAGGCCGGCCTGGCGCAGGAAGACCACGTCCTGGGCGAAGGCCGCCTTCAGGTCCTCGTCGATCATGGCGTTGCCGCCGAACTTGACGACGACGATCTTGCCGTTGTGGCGGGTGAGCCAGGGCAGGGCCTCGATGAGGGTCTGCGCCTTGGGCAGCGCGGTGTGCTTCCTCGCGGCGCTCATGAGGAGTACGCGCTGTTCTCGTGGACGTACTCGGCCGTGAGGTCGTTGGCCCAGATGACCGCCGACTCGGTGCCGGTGGACAGGTCCGCGGTGATGTGCACCTCGCGGTCCTTCATGGAGACCAGGTCGCGGTCCTCGCCGACCGAGCCGTTCTTGCAGACCCATACGCCGTTGATGGCGACGTTCAGGCGGTCCGGGTCGAAGGCGGCCTTCGTGGTGCCGATGGCGGAGAGCACCCGGCCCCAGTTGGGGTCCTCGCCGTGGATGGCGCACTTGAGCAGGTTGTTGCGGGCGATGGACCGGCCGACCTCGACCGCGTCCTCCTCGCTGGCCGCGCCGATCACCTCGATGCGGATGTCCTTGCTGGCGCCCTCGGCGTCGCCGATGAGCTGGCGGGCCAGGTCGTCGCAAACGGTGCGGACGGCCCGGGCGAAGTCCTCGTAGACGGGGACCTGGCCGGAGGCGCCCGAAGCGAGCAGCAGGACGGTGTCGTTGGTGGACATGCAGCCGTCGGAGTCGACCCGGTCGAAGGTGGTGCGGGTGGCGTCGCGCAGCGCCTTGTCCAGGGTGGCGGAGTCCAGGTCGGCGTCGGTGGTGAGGACGACGAGCATGGTGGCCAGGCCGGGGGCGAGCATGCCCGCGCCCTTGGCCATGCCGCCGACGGTCCAGCCGTCCTGGCCGGCCGTGGCCGTCTTGTGCACGGTGTCGGTGGTCTTGATGGCGATGGCGGCGGCCTCGCCGCCGTCGGCGGACAGGGCGGCGGCGGCCGTCTCGATGCCGGGCAGCAGCTTGTCCATCGGGAGCAGGACGCCGATCAGCCCGGTGGAGGCGACGGCGATCTCGCCGGCGTTGTGCTCGCCGCCGAGACCGTGCTCGTTGAGAGTGGCCGCGGCCTTCTCGGCGGTGGCGTGGGTGTCCTGGAAGCCCTTGGGGCCGGTGCAGGCGTTGGCGCCGCCGGAGTTGAGGACGACGGCGCTGACCGTGCCGCCGCGCAGAACCTGCTCGGACCAGAGGACCGGGGCGGCCTTGACGCGGTTGGACGTGAACACGCCGGCGGCGGCCAGCCGCGGCCCGTTGTTGACCACGAGGGCCAGGTCGGGGTTGCCGTTCGCCTTGATCCCGGCGGCGATGCCCGCCGCCGTGAATCCCTGTGCTGCCGTGACGCTCACAGCATCTCCTCGTTCGCTTCTCCGCCCGCGCAGCGCGCCGGCGCGGCCATCATGGTCGTCTGCAGCCCGGTGGCTGCGCGTGCTCCCCCGGCTACCGCTGGGAGGTGCCCCCTGCTCACGGTGCGACTCCGATCGTGGAAAGTCCCGTCGCCTCGGGGAGGCCGAGGGCGATGTTCATGCTCTGCACCGCGCCGCCGGCGGTGCCCTTGGTCAGGTTGTCGATGGCGCTGATGGCGATGACGCGCTGCGCGGACTCGTCGTAGGCGACCTGGAGGTGCACGGAGTTGGAGCCGTACACCGCCTTGGTGGTCGGCCAGGCGCCCTCGGGGAGGAGCTGGACGAAGGTCTCGTCCGCGTACGCCTTCTCGTAGGCGGCGCGCAGCGATTCCGCGGTGGTGCCGGGGCGGGCCTTGGCCGAGCAGGTGGCGAGGATGCCGCGCGGCATGGGCACCAGGTGGGGGGTGAAGGAGACGGAGACCTTCTCCCCGGCGAGGGGGGAGAGGTTCTGCACCATCTCGGGGGTGTGGCGGTGGACGCCGCCGACGCCGTAGGGGGTCACGGTGCCCATGACCTCGGAGCCGAGCAGGTGCGGCTTGAGGGCCTTGCCCGCTCCGGAGGTGCCGGTCGCGGCGACGACCACGGCGTCGGGCTCGGCGAGCCGCGCCTGGTAGGCGGGGTAGAGCGCGAGCGAGACGGCGGTGGGGAAGCAGCCGGGGACGGCGATGCGCTTGGTGCCGGCGAGGGCGGCCCGGGCGCCGGGGAGCTCGGGAAGGCCGTAGGGCCAGGTCCCGGCGTGCGGGGCGCCGTAGAAGCGGTCCCAGTCGGCGGAGTCCTTCAGCCGGTGGTCGGCGCCCATGTCGACGACGAGCACGTCGTCGCCGAGTTCGGCGGCGACGGCGGCGGACTGTCCGTGCGGCAGCGCGAGGAAGACGACGTCATGGCCTGCGAGGGCGTCGGCGGTCGTCGGCTCGAGGGTCCGGCCGGCGAGGGGGACCAGGTGCGGCTGGAGGCCACCGAGGAGCTGCCCGGCGTTGGAGTGTCCGGTCAGCGCGCCGATCTCCACCTCGGGGTGGGAGAGCAGCAGGCGCAGGACCTCGCCGCCCGCGTATCCGCTCGCTCCGGCCACCGCTACACGTACCACCATCGGACCCTCCTCTTCGATGGCATGACTATACGTACCTATGCAGGTTTATGCAAAGGCCTTCCAGGGTCCGTCACCTCCACGGTCCCGCTCGTATTCGACCTGTTCAAGGGGGTGCCCGTCGCCGAAGTCGCACAGGCGCGAGGCGCCGGTCTCGGTGAAGCCGGACTTGGCGTAGAAGCGGCGGGAGCGGGGCGTGTCGCGCAGGGTCCACAGGTGCGCGCAGGTGAAGCCGTCCGCGCGCAGCCGGGCCAGCGTGCCCGTCATCAGGGCCGCGGCGACGCCAGTGCCCCAGCCGTCGGGGTGGGCGTAGAAGCTGAGGATCTCGGCCGTGCCCGGGGGGCGGGTGCCCGAGGGGAGGTACCAGGACAAGGCCAGGGGCCGGCCGTCGGCGAGGGCCAGCAGGACGGTCCCCGGGCCGTCGGCGACCCGGCCGTGCCAGCGGGCGCGCCGGTCGGCAACGCCGGCGGCGGCGAACTGCGGGGTGAAGAAGGGGCCGTACGCGGCCCCCCAGGCGGCGGCGTGGATCTCCCCGAGCGCGTCCCCGTCGGCCGCGCCCGCCACACGAATCTCGGTCATGGCGGCAACCTAAGGGCTGTCCCGTAATCCCCGCCGGGGATTACGGGACAGCCCTCGGCGGCGGCCGCGGACCGGACGGGGGTGTTTTCGTCAGGCGCCGGACGCGGGCTCCAGCCGGTGGCGGACCCAGACGTTGGGTTCCACGTAGACCGCGTAGTCGTGCTCCGGCTCGCAGTGGACGAGGCTCAGCGCGCCGGGTACGCGGATCTGTCCGGGTTCGTCGAAGGGCAGTCCGGTCCACTCGCGCCACTGGGCGAGGGAGCCGGTGACGGTCATCGACAGCGGGGCCACGGAGTCGATGACGGCCCCGGCCCGGATGTGGACCCGCAGCCACGGGTCGTAGGGGAGGCCGTCCTCGCGGGTGCGGTACGCGTACTCGGACATCGGCGTCTGCGGTTCGGCGGGCTTGCCGCTGGGCCGGACCGGGGCCACGACCTCCGTGAACCCGGCGGCCCGGGCGCCCTCGCGCATCGCGGCCAGCATCCGCCCGGAGAGCCCCTGCCCCTGGCGGCCGGTGGCCACGGAGATCTCCAGGGCGCTCACCGTGTCGGGCCGGATCCCCCGGCGCTGGTCGGAGAAGGCCCACATCAGGACCCGGTCCCAGCCCTGGGCGGGCAGCGCGCCGCCGCGCTCGGCGCAGTGCAGCGCGAACGGCACGCTGAAGGCGCGCGCCACCACCTCGTCTCCGTCGGTGGCGATGAACACGTACTCCGGGAACTCGGCGACCAGGCGCGGGTAGAGCAGCCAGGCCACGGAGTCGTGCTGGGAGAACCGCGGCCAGGAGTCCTGCATGTCCCACAGCCGGGAGGCCAGTTCGGGACGGCGGGCGAGGGAGGTGATCACGATCTCGTTCATGGGCCGCAGGTTAGGCGCGCGCCGCAGCGCCGCTCAACCGGGTTTTGGCCGTCCCGCCGCAGGTCAGGGCCAGTGCAGCCCCCCGCGCAGGCGCTGGACGGCCTCCACCAGCTCCCCCGGTCCCGAGACCCCGGCGAAGCCCATCCGGACGTACGCGGCCGGTGGCTCGGCGCAGAAGTACGGGCGGCCGGGCGCGACCGCGACCCCGGCGCGCAGGGCCGCCGCCGCGAACTCCGCGTCGTCACCGCCGCCCGGGGGCCGGACCCACAGCTGATAGCTCCCGCGCGGCAGGTGCGGCAGCTCCACCCCGGGCAGCTCGCGCCGCAGGGCCCCCGCGAGCACGTCGCGGCGGTGGCGCAGTTCGGCGGCGACGGCCCGCAGGTGGCGCGGCCAGGCGGGGGCGCCGACCAGTTCGAGGGCGGCCTCCTGGAGCGGGCGGGGCACGAAGAAGCTGTCGACCACCTGGATGGCGCGCAGCCGGTCCAGTACCGGGCCGCGGGCGGCGAGCGCGCCGACGCGCAGGCTGGGCGAGGTGGCCTTGGTCAGGGAGCGCACGTGGACGACGATCCCGTCGGCGTCCTCGGCGGCCAGGGTCGCGGGCAGCGGTCCGGCGTCCTCGTGGGCGAGGTTGCGGGCGTAGTCGTCCTCGATGACAAAGGCCCCGGCGGCCCGGGCGATCCGCAGCACCTCGGGCCGCCGTTCGGCGCCGAGCACGGCCCCGGTCGGGTTCTGGAACAGCGGCTGGCACACGAAGACCCGTGCTCCCGTGGCCTCGAAGGCGGCGGCCAGCAGCTCGGGCCGGACCCCGTCGGCGTCCATCGGGACGGGCACGGGCCGGCAGCCCGAGGCGCGGGCGATGGCCAGCAGCCCGGGGTAGGTGGGCGACTCCACGAGGACGGGGGCGCCCGGCGGGGCCAGGGCCCGCAGGGCGGTGGTCAGGGCGCTCTGCCCGCCGGCGGTGATCATCACGTCGGCGGCGCCCAGCGCCCCGACGGCACCCCCGATCTCCCGGGCGAACCAGTCGCGCAGCTCGGGCAGCCCTTCCAGCGGCGGCCGCCCCCAGGCCCCGGGGCGGCGCCCGGCCCGGGCCAGTGCGGCGGCCATGGCCCGCTCGGGCTGGAGCGAAGGGTGGAGGTAGCCGCCGTTGAGCTCGATGACCCCGGGCGGCGTGGCCGCGAGCGAGGACAGCAGCCCGGAGGCGTCCACGGAGCGCGGGATGACCTCCCCGGCCCCCTCGGCGCTGAGGGACACCTCCTGCCAGGAGGTGTCCCCGGGGGTGAGGCCGGCCGCGCGGGGGTGGGCGCGGTAGGCGCCGGCGCCCGGGCGGGTGACCACCAGCCCCTCGGCGGCGAGCTGCGCGAGGGCCCGGGAGACGGTGACGGGGCTGACGCGGTAGCGCTCGACCAGGGCCCGGCTCGACGGGAGCTTTCCACCCACCGGGTAGCGGTCGAGCTCGGATCGGAGGGATTCCGCCAGTTCCGCCACACTGCTACGCTCGTACATGACAGCACAGAATAGCGCTACTCGCCCGGCCCCGATAGCAGTCCAGGTGGGGGGCCACAGCACGGTCCAAGCGGGGGGCCGCGGCGGCACCGCCCTCGCCCTCCTCGGGGTCGTCGCCTTCTCGCTGACCTTCCCCGCCACCGCCTGGGGCCTGGAGGGTTTCGGCCCGTGGTCGTTCGTGGCCCTGCGCAGCGCCCTGGCCGCGGTCATCGCGGGCGGCTTCCTGATCGCCGGACGGGTCCCGCTGCCGGCCCGTGAGCACTGGGCGGGGCTGGCCGTCGTCGCCGGCGGGGTGGTCGTGGGCTTCCCGCTGCTGACCACGCTCGCCCTGCGGACCTCCACCACCTCGCACGCCGCCGTCGTGGTGGGCCTGCTCCCGCTGACCACGGCCGCGCTGTCGGCCCTGCGCACCGGTACCCGGCTCCCGCGGGCCTTCTGGGCGGCGGCCGTCGCCGGGGCGCTGGTGGTCCTGGCGTTCACCCTGGCCCAGAGCGGCGGCGCCCCCTCCGCCGGGGACGCCTACCTGTTCGGGGCGCTGCTGGTCTGCGCGGCCGGCTACACCGAGGGCGGACGCCTCGCCCGGCTGATGCCGGGCTGGCAGGTGATCGGCTGGGCCCTGGTGCTGTGCCTGCCGCCGGCGCTGGCAGGCTCCGCGCTCGGGCTCGCGGCCGAGCCGGTGCACCTGACCTGGCACGGAGCGGCCGGCCTGCTGTGGACGGCGGCCGGTTCCACCTTCCTCGGGCTCTACGTCTGGTACCGCGGCATGGCCGCGATCGGCGCCCCGCGCGCCAGCCAGCTCCAGCTCGCCCAGCCGCTGCTGACCCTGGTCTGGTCGGTGGCGCTGCTGGGCGAGCGGCTGTCCCCGGGGACCCCGCTGGCCGCCGGGGCGGTGCTGGTCTGCATCACCGTGACCCAACGGGTCAAATAGCCCCGGATCGGCCTAAAATACAGGCACCGGATCGGACCTGTTCCGAGGGAGGTCAGCAGATGCGAGCGACCGAGGGCGACCAGCTGGTGCAGCACGGCAGGATCGTGGGCCAGCACGACAGGGTGGGCGAGATCGTCGAGGTGCTGGGCGAGAACGGCGCGCCCCCGTACCGGGTGCACTTCCCGGACGGGCACGACGCCGTGATGTCCCCCGGGCCCGACTGCGTGGTACGCCACCCGGACAGGCCCGAGGGCACGTCCCCCACCTGGCAGTGAACCAGCCGGCACCGGACCACCTGACATGCGGGGCCCCTGACCTGCAGGCCCCTGGCACACGGGACCGGCTGACATCCGGTCAGCGCGGCGCCGCCACCGCCTGGTAGTGGTCGGCGACGACCCTGGCCATGGCACCGTTGGGGTCCGCGGCCACCTGCTTCGCCGAGAAGTAGACGTGGCCGCGGACCTCCGTGTACTTCTTGGCGAGCGTCAGGTGCTTCGACAGCTCCGCCGGATCGCGCCAGGCGGCCGTGGAGCTGTGTGCGTCGCAGCGGTACAGCGCCTCGCCCACGTACAGGTCCACGCCCGTGCCGGCGACGGTCCGCGCCCACCAGGGCACGATCGCCGCGTAGTCGGCCTGCGGGTGTCCGATCTGCCAGTACGCCTGCGGGACGATGTAGTCCAGCCAGCCCTCGGTGACCCACTTGCGGGTGTCCGCGTACAGGTCGTCGTACGTCTGCACGCCCGCCCGCGTCGGCGAGCCGAGCGGGTCGGTGTCCTGGTTGCGCCACACCGCGAAGGGGCTGACGCCGAACCGCGCCGCCGGGCGGACCTGGCGCAGCCGCTGCGACATCTCGGAGACCAGGGTGTCGGTGTTGTGCCGGCGCCAGGCGGCGCGGGAGCCGAAGGAGGCGCCGTACTCCGCGTAGGCGTCGTCGTCGTCGAAGTACTCCCCCTCCACCGGGTAGGGGTAGAAGTAGTCGTCCCAGTGCACCCCGTCGACCGGGTAGCGGGAGACGGCGTCGAGCATGGCCTCCTGCACGAAGGCCCTCACCTGGGGCAGCCCGGGGTTGTAGTAGAGCTTGCCGCCGTAGGGGACGACCCAGTCGGGGTTGCGGCGGGCCGGGTGCGCGGCGGACAGCCGGGAGGGGTCGGTGTGGTTGGCCACCCGGTACGGGTTGAACCAGGCGTGCAGCTCCAGCCCCCGCGCGTGCGCCTCGGCGACCGCGGTGCCCAGCGGGTCCCAGCCCGGGTCCTTGCCCTGGGTCCCGGTCAGCCACTGCGACCAGGGCTCGCGCGCGGAGGGCCAGAAGGAGTCCGCGGCCGGCCGGACCTGGAGGATCACGGCGTTCAGGCGGCGCCGGACGGCGGTGTCGAGGAGGGCGGTCAGCTCGGCGCGCTGCTCCCGGGCGGCGAGGCCCGACGCGGAGGGCCAGTCCACGTTCTGTACGGTCGCGATCCACATCCCCCGGAACTCCCGGGCCGCCGCCCGGCCTGCTCCCCCGCCCCCGGCGGGCCGCTCCCGTACCCGCGCCGGGCGGGCGGCGGCCTCCGCCGGGCCCGCGCCCGCCGCCGCGGCCAGCGCCCCCGCCGCTCCCGCCAGCAGCCCCCGTCGTCCGATGTACGCCATGTGACGACTCCGTTCCTCTCCGTGACTTCGCTCCACGAACGCCCAGCATGCCCGCCCCGCCCCGCCACGGGCGGGAAGGACGGGAGTAACGTCGGGGGGCGTGGCGGGCGCCGGGGTGCAGTTACCACTGCCGAACTACGGGGGACCCGCGATGGATGAGCAGCGAAAGGCACGATGTGACGGACCTCTCTACCCTCCCGACCGACATCACCAGGGTCGGCGTGGTGGGCTGTGGCCAGATGGGCGCGGGCATCGCGGAGGTGTGCGCCCGCAGCGGTCTTGAGGTGAAGGTCGCCGAGACCACCGGGGAGGCCCTGGAGATCGGGCGCACCCGGCTGCACAACTCGCTGACCAAGGCCGCCGAACGCGGCAAGATCAGCGAGGAGGAGCGGGACGCCACCCTGGCCCGCCTCACCTTCACCACCGATCTCGGCGAGTTCGCCGACCGCGACCTCGTCATCGAGGCCGTCGTCGAGAACGAGCAGGTGAAGACGGAGATCTTCCAGGTCCTCGACCAGGTGATCACCCGCCCCGACGCGATCCTCGCCTCCAACACCTCCTCGATCCCGCTGGTCAAGCTGGCCGTCGCGACCTCGCGGCCCGACCAGGTCATCGGCATCCACTTCTTCAACCCGGCGCCCGTGCAGCGGCTCGTGGAGCTGATCCCGGCGCTGACGACCGGCGAGGAGACCGTCAAGCGGTCCGAGGCCCTGGTGCGGGACGTACTGGGCAAGCACGCCGTCCGCGCCCAGGACCGGTCGGGCTTCGTCGTCAACGCCCTCCTCGTGCCGTACCTGCTGTCGGCGATCCGGATGTTCGAGTCGGGCATCGCCAGCCGCGAGGACATCGACAACGGCATGGAGCTGGGCTGCGCCCACCCCATGGGCCCGCTGAAGCTGTCGGACCTGATCGGCCTGGACACCATCGCGTCGATCGCCGACTCGATGTACGCCGAGTACAAGGAGCCGCTGTACGCCGCTCCCCCGCTGCTCCAGCGCATGGTCGACGCGGGCCGGCTGGGCCGCAAGACCGGCTCGGGTTTCTACCCGTACGGCTGATCCGCCGTGAATATGGTGTGAGAAGCGCCTCGGTCGCCCGCGCGGCGGCCGGGGCGCCGCTAGGGTCCTGCCGGTGAACAGCCCCACGACCGCAACGGTGCGGCCCCCCACCTCCGGCGCCCCGTCCCCGTCTCCCTCCCCGGCCCCGAAGACCTCGGCGGCCGCCCGGCTCGGCTGGCTCGACGCCCTGCGCGGCCTCGCCGCCCTCGTCGTGGCCCTCCACCATTTCGGCGTCCTGCGGATGCTGCCCGCCGGGAAGATCGTGGGACGGAACTTCGACCTCGGCCTGTTCGGGGTCATGCTGTTCTTCATAGTCAGCGGCTACATCATCCCGGCCTCCCTCGAACGCCGCGGTGACGTCCGGGGGTTCTGGATCGGGCGGTTCTTCAGGATCCACCCGGCCCTGATCGTCACCATCGTCGTCTCGCTCCTGGTGCTGCCGTCCGGGGACGGCGCGATCCGCGTCCTGCGCACCGGCGACGACCTGAGCTCGCTGATCACGAACGGCCTGCTGCTTCAGGACGTGCTCGGGGTCACCAACGGCATGAACGTCACCTGGACGCTCTGCTACGAGATGGTCTTCTACTTCTTCGTCACCGCCCTGTTCACCCGCGGCCTGCACCGGCACAGCGCCCCCATCGCCGCCGGCTGCGCCGCCCTCGCCCTCGCGGTCGGCACGGCCGTCGGTGAGAGGCTCCTGACCCCGGACCCCCACTCGGTGCGCCTCGCCCTGCTGGTCGTCGTCCCGGTCGTGCTCGCGGGCTTCGCCGGGGTGCTCAGCGGCCGGCCCGGTCCGACCCGGGCGGGCGCGCTGCTGCTGGCCGGGCTGGGCCTGGTGCTCGTCACGCTGAACAGCCGGGCCCCCTGGTACGAGACGTGGACGATCTTCGCGACCATGTTCGCCGGAACGGCGGTGTACCGGGCGCAGCACTCCGCGCGCGGCCGCGTCCCGTCCCTGCTCGCCTGCGGTTTCGTGGTCGTCTCGGGTGTGCTGGTCGGCTGGCTGTACAACCGGGACGGCTTCCAGAACCACACCTGGACGCTGGGCTGGATCTCCTGGTCGTCGGCCTACCTGGCCGCCTGGGCCGTGTTCGGGCTCGGCTTCCTGCTCCGGCGGCGGCGCTTCCCCCGGGTGCTGACCTGGCTCGGCGCGATCAGCTTCTCCGTGTACCTGGTGCACGTCCCGCTGGTGCACGCGCTCGCTCCCGTGGTGGGGGTGCCGCTGTCGCACTCGGCCCCGGGCCGGGCCGTGTGGGCCTTGCTGCTCGTCGCGGCGGCGCTGGCCGTGAGCCACCTGATGTACCGGCTGGTGGAGATCCCGGTGCAGAACCTCGGCCGGCGGGTCCAGAAGGCGGCGGTCCGGCGATGGCCGGCCGCCGCCCGGGAGGAGGGCTAACCGAGCCGCAGGTGGTGCAGCAGGAGCAGTCCGGCCGCCATGTTGGCGGCCGGGATCTCCCCGCGCCCGATCATGTCCGGGACGAGCTTGAGCGGCACCCACTCGCGCCGCGAGGACTCGAAGCCGTCCTCCGGTTCGCCGATGCGGGTGGCCCCGTCCGCCCAGTAGAGGTGGTGGCGGGCGTCCGTGAGCCCGTTGGAGGGCTCGACGGTCATCAGGTGGTGGAGCGGGCCGGGCCGCCAGCCCGACTCCTCCTCCATCTCCCGGGCGGCCGCCGCCTCCACGGACTCCCCGTCCTCGACCACCCCGGCGGGCAGTTCCCAGCCCCAGCTGTCGGTGATGAACCGGTGGCGCCACAGCAGCAGCACCTCGTCCGCCTCGTTGACGGCCGTGGCCACGGCGACCGGCCGCAGCCGGATGACGAAGTGGTCCAGGTGCCGTCCGTCGGGAAGTTCCACGTCCGCGAGGTTCACGTCGAACCAGCGGTTCTTGTACACGGTCTGCTCGCTCAGGTTCGTCCACTGCACGGTTTTGCCGCCTTCCGCTTCGTAGGTGGCAACATGGCAGCAGCTGGGACCGTCACAGGGGAACGCGCAGCGCCCCGTCGATGAGTGCGGCCGTCTCCTCCGCACCGGCACAGCCACTGCTCAGCAGCGCCTCCCGGACCGTTCGCAGCCGGTCGCGCAGCCTCAGCGACTCCATCCCCTTGGCCCGTTCGGCCATTTCGGCCGCCGAGGCCACCGCCCGGTCCGCCTCCCCCTGGCGCAGCTGGATCTCGCACAGCATGGCCAGCCGGTGCACCCGCCCCCGGTCGTGCGCCGGCGTGCCGACGGCCTCGGCGGCCTGCTCGTGCGCGGCGTCCAGGTCGCCCAGACTGAGCAGCGCCTCGGCCACCTGTACGTTGACCAGCCCGGGCTGGACGTAGCCCGTCTCGGCCGGCTCGCTGCCGGGCCGGATCCGCTCGGCGGCCGTCTCGGCCCGCCGGATGCAGGCCAGGGCGGCCGCCGTGTCCCCGAGTTGGGCGTAGGCCTTGGCCTGCATCGCGTACAGGTCGGCGGCCAGTGCCGGGGTCGTCCGGCTGCCCGCGGCCCGCAGCGCGGCCTCGGCGAAGGCGACGGCCTGGCGGAAGTCCCGCAGGTGCAGGGACTGGTTGACCAGCAGGGCGATCACGTACGCGCCGAGCCCCCGGTCCCCGCTGGCCTTGGCGAGGCGCAGGGCCTGGTGGAAGTAGCGCTGGGCGAGTCCGTGCGCGTCGGAGTCGTACGCGCAGATGCCCGCGACCGCCACCAGGGACCCGGTGGCACGGTGCAGCTGCCGCCCGACGTCGTCGGAGTAGCCGCCGCGCAGCATCGGGGCGGTCTCGCTGCCGAGGAAGCGGACGATCCGGGCCCGGGTGGCCATCCCGCCGGCCCGGCGGTACATCAGCTCGTAGTGGGCCCGGGCGGCCCGCAGGATCTCGATGTGCTCGGGGCCGATCCGCTGCGTGCCCGGGCGGGACACGTCGGCGTCCTCGGGCGGGTTCTCCCACTCCCACACCGGGATGACGGCGGGGGTGCCGGTGAGGGCCTGCGCGGTGAGCTGCGCGGGCCGGCCCAGCTCGTCGGAGCGCCACAGGGCGGTGGCCCGGTCCACGAAGCCGCTGAGCCGGGTGGCGTGCGCGGTCTGCCGGCCGGGGATGCCGAGCCCGATGTCGTCGAGGCCCACGGGGCGGTGCAGGCGTCCGCCGAGCACTTCGCAGATGAGGTCGGGCACCTGGCCGCGGGGGCGCTGCCCCTTCAGCCAGCGGGAGACCGCGGTGTGTTCGTAGCGCAGCGCGAGTCCGCGGGACCGGCCCGCCTGGTTGACGTGCGCGGCAAGTCCGGCGTGGGACATGCCCGCCTCGGCGAGGAGGGCGTCGAGCAGGGCGTTGGGCTGCATGGGCCCCTCCAAGGGCTCGTCGGCTTCAGGCTAGTGGCTCGGCGGTTCGCGCGGGGTGGGGTGCGGGCAATTCACACGGGGTGTGAAGCAAGAACGCGCATAAATGCGATACGCACCCTGCCGCGGAGGGCCCGCGCCGCGCTTCACTTAAGAGCCTCGCCAAGGAGGCCGCCCGGTCGTCGGCTCCCCCTCGTACAGTGCGACGACCCGGCAACGCGCCGCCCGCCCTGCTGTCTGCCCGACACTCCATGGCGGGCGGGCGGCGCACCACGGCTCCGCGGGGGCCGCCCGGTTGGTCGCCGGGTGGGTCCCCCGTCGAGCCCGGCCGGTTCCGCACCGGGTCCGTCCACCGGCCCGGTGCGGAGCGGCATCGCCGGTGACACGGATCCGCCCGGGCCGTTCCACTCCCCCCGGCCGGGCGGGTCCGGTCCCCGGTGGCCGGTGCGGTGCCCGGTCAGGTGCGGTCGTTGCGCAGCGCGAGCAGCGCGACGTCGTCGGCGAGGCGTCCTCCGGTGTGGCGCAGCAGGGCGGCGTGCACGCCCGCGACCAGCCGCGCGGGCGTGAGCGTCTGCTGGGCCGCGAGGAAACGGGCGAGGGGGAAGAACCGGCCGTGCCGGTCGCGGGCGTCCTCGGCGCCGTCGGTGTGGAGTAAGAGCGCTTCTCCGGGGTGGAGTTGGCCGAGTTCTTCCGGCTGGACGCCGGGCGGTACGGGCAGCACCCCGAGCGGCGGCCACGGGTCGCCCCCGTCCAGCACGCGCGCCTCGGCGTGCCGCTGCGCGGACCCGCTCCCCGCCCCGCCCTTGCTCCCCCGGCCACCGCTGGAAGCCGCCCCGCAGGGTTGCGGCACCGGCGCGCGGCGCAGGAGATACGGCCAGGGGTGGCCGCAGTTCAGGGCCAGGACCGTGTTGTCCGGGGCGATCTGGAGCAGCAGGACCGTGACGAAGTCCTCCGCGACCGGGGACTCCGGATCGGCCGGGCAGGCCGAGGGGTGCTCGGCCCGGGCACGCTCCCGCAGGTACCGGTGCAGGGAGCGCTCCATCCGCAGCAGGACCCCGCCCAGCGACGGCTCGTCGTACGCCGCCTCGCGGAAGGACCCGAGGACCGCCGCGGCGGCGCCCAGCGCCGCCAGCCCGTGGCCCCGCACGTCCCCGATCACCACCCGCACCCCGTACGCCGTCGGCACGGCCTCGTACAGGTCCCCGCCCACCGCCGCCCCGCGGCTCGCGGACAGCTGGGCGGCGCACAGCGCCAGCCCGTCGATCCGCCCCGGCAGCGGCCGCAGCAGGACCCGCTGCGTGGCCCCGGCGATCTCCCGCGAGCGCCGCAGCTCGGCGACCAGGCCGCGCCGGATGTGCAGGGCGCAGCCCGTGGCCAGGACCAGGAAGGCCGCGCAGGTGGCGAGGCTGGGCCCCAGCGGGCCCGGGGTGGACAGCTCCCAGGACACCGCGGCGCCGCCCCAGGCGAGGACGCACCCCAGGCGCGCCCGGTGCATCTC
This sequence comes from Streptomyces katrae, assembly GCF_002028425.1. GTDB lineage: Bacteria > Actinomycetota > Actinomycetes > Streptomycetales > Streptomycetaceae > Streptomyces > Streptomyces katrae_A. The sequence goes on from NZ_CP020042.1 coordinate 1,663,724, forward strand.
CCGGCGCGTGATCATCCGCAGGACGCTCCCCTCCGGCTCGTCGGCCGGAACGATTGTGTCGACCTCCAGACGTACCGGACACGGCCGGAGGCCGTTCTCACCCGAATGAGTGAGCGTCGTCCGATATGCCTGCCGATATGCCCGAGGGGCCCGTCCGGTGGTCCGGACGGGCCCCTCAGCAGGTCCTGCTCACGGCGGATCAGGCGCCGCGCAGCACCGCCCCGGTCCGCTCGCCGGCGAGCGCCACCGCCGCGTCGCGCGCGGCCGTGGACTCCTCGGCGGTCAGGGTCCGGTCGGGCGCGCGGAAGCGCAGCGCGTAGGCGAGGGACTTCTTGCCCTCGCCGACCTGCTCGCCGGTGAACACGTCGAACAGCCGCAGCGATTCGAGCAGTTCGCCGGCGCCCTCGCGCAGCGCGGCCTCCACGGCCGCGGCCGGGACGGACCCGTCGACGATCAGCGCGACGTCCTGGGTCGCCACCGGGAAGGTGGAGATCCGGGGCGCCTGAAGGGCCTCGCCACCGGCCGCCGCGAGGCGGTCGAGGTCGAGCTCCATGGCGCTGGTGCGAGCCGGCAGACCGAGGGCCTTGACCACGCGCGGGTGCAGCTCACCGGCGTGGCCGATGACCGTCTCGGCGCCGTCGAGGGTGACGACCAGCTCGGCGCAGCGGCCGGGGTGCCACGGACCGTACTGGCCCTGGCGGACGACCAGCTCGGCGCCCGCCTCGGCGGCCAGCGCGCGGGCGGCCTGGACGGCGTCGGCCCAGTCGGCCGGACGGCCCTTGCCCCACCAGCCGGCCTGCTCGCGGGCGCCGGCCAGCACGACCGCGGCGTACCGCGGCTGCGCGGGCAGGGCCGCGTCCAGGGTGGCGATCTCCTCGTCCGTGGGACGCCGGTCGACCGGCAGCCGCACGGCGGCACCCGGCTGCTCGCCGGCGCGGAAGACCGAGCCGGTCTCGAACAGCGCCAGGTCGTGGCTGCCCCGGCTGTCGTTGCGGCGCAGCGCGCCGAGGAGGCCCGGCAGCAGCGTGGTGCGCAGCGCCGGCTCCTCGTCGGAGAGCGGGTTGACCAGCTTGACGACCCGGCGGCTCGCGTCGTCCGCGGGCAGCTGGAGCTGGTCGAAGACGCCCTCGCCGATGAACGGGTAGCTGAGCGCCTCGACGTAGCCGGCGCCGGCCAGGGCGCGGCCGACGCGGCGGTGCAGCTGCTGGCGCGGGGTCAGACCGCGGCCGGAGGGCACCTGCGGGAGGGTGGACGGGAGGTTCCCGTAGCCCTCCAGGCGGATGACCTCCTCGGCGAGGTCGTTGGGCGCGGCGAGGTCGGGCCGCCACGAGGGCACGGTGACGACGAGCTCGTCCTGGCCGTAGACGTCGCAGCCGATCTCCTGGAGGCGGCGCACGACCGTCTCGCGGCCGTAGTCCATGCCCGCGACGCGGTCCGGGTGGTCGGCGCGCATCGCGATGGTGCGCGGGGCGCCCGGAGCGATGAGCTCGGTGACCCCGGCCTCGGCGGTGCCGCCCGCGAGCAGCACCAGGAGGTCGACGGTGCGCTGCGCGGCCGCGGCGGCGGCCAGCGGGTCGACGCCGCGCTCGAAGCGCTTGGAGGCCTCGGAGGACAGCTTCATGCGGCGGGCGGTGCGCGAGATCGACACGGAGTCGAAGTGCGCGGCCTCGATGACCACGTCGGTGGTGCCGGTGACGGCGCCGGTCTCGGGGTCGGTGACGGAGTCGGCGATCTCGGTGTTGGCGCCGCCCATGACACCGGCGAGCCCGATCGGGCCGCTGTTGTCGGTGATCACCAGGTCCTCGGCGTCGAGGATCCGCTTGACCCCGTCGAGGGTGGTGAACTTCTCGCCCTGTTCGGCACGGCGGACGCCGATCTCGCCGTCGAGGCGCGAGCGGTCGTAGGCGTGCAGCGGCTGGCCCAGTTCGAGCATCACGTAGTTGGTGATGTCGACGGCGAGGGAGATCGGGCGCATGCCGGCCTTCTGGAGGCGGCGGGTGAGCCAGATCGGGGAGCGCGCCTCGGGGTCGAGGCCGGTCACCGTGCGGGCGGTGAAGCGGTCGCAGCCCTGCGGGTCGGAGATCTTCACCGCGTACCCGTACGAGTTCGGCGCGGGCACGTCGAGCAGGGCCGGGTCGCGCAGCGGCAGGCCGTAGGCGGTGGCGGCCTCGCGGGCCACACCGCGCATCGACATGCAGTAGCCGCGGTCCGGGGTGATGTCGATGTCCAGGACCTCGTCGACGAGCTCCAGCAGCTCGATCGCGTCGGTGCCCGGCTCGTACTCCGGCGGCAGCACGATGATGCCGTGCGTGCCGTCGTCGCCCATGCCGAGCTCCTCGCCGGAGCAGATCATGCCGTGCGAGGTCTTGCCGTACGTCTTGCGCGAGGCGATCGCGAAGTCGCCGGGCAGGACGGCGCCGGGCAGGACCACGACGACCTTGTCGCCGACGGAGAAGTTCCGGGCGCCGCAGACGATCTCCTGCGGTTCGCCGGTGCCGTTGGCCTGGCCGACGTCGACCGTGCAGAAGCGGATGGGCTTGCGGAAGCCCTCCAGCTCCTCGATGGTCAGCACCTGGCCGACGACGAGGGGGCCCTTGAGGCCGGCGCCGAGCTGCTCGACGGTCTCGACCTCGAGGCCGGCGTCGACGAGCTTGGCGGCCACGTCGCGGCCGGTCTCGCCTGCGGGGAGGTCGACGTACTCCCGCAGCCAGGAAAGCGGGACGCGCATCAGATCTCACTCCCGAACGGCCGGGTGAAGCGCACGTCACCCTCGACCATGTCTCGCATGTCTTCAACGTTGTGGCGGAACATCAGCATCCGCTCGATGCCGAACCCGAAGGCGAAGCCGCTGTACTTCTCGGGGTCCACGCCGCAGGCGACGAGCACCTTGGGGTTGACCATGCCGCAGCCGCCGAGCTCGATCCAGCCCTCGCTGGAGCAGGTACGGCAGGGGCGGTCGGGGTTGCCCACCGACTCGCCGCGGCAGACGTAGCACTGCATGTCCATCTCGGCGGACGGCTCGGTGAAGGGGAAGAAGTGCGGGCGCAGGCGGGTGGTGGTCTGCTCCCCGAAGAGCTCCTTGACCATGTGGTCGATGGTGCCCTTGAGGTCGGCCATGGTCAGGCCCTCGTCGACGGCGAGGAGCTCGACCTGGTGGAAGACCGGGGTGTGCGTCGCGTCGAGCTCGTCGGTGCGGTACACGCGGCCCGGGCAGACGATGTAGACGGGGGGCTTGCGCTCCAGCAGCGAACGCGCCTGCACCGGGGAGGTGTGGGTGCGCAGCACGACGCCGGACTCGTCGCCCTGGGTGCCTTCGGGGCCCTGGACGAAGAAGGTGTCCTGCATCTGGCGGGCCGGGTGATCGGGCGTGAAGTTGAGGGCGTCGAAGTTGAACCACTCCGCCTCGACCTCGGGGCCTTCCGCGACCTCGTAGCCCATGCCGACGAAGATGTCCGCGATGCGGTCCATCAGCGTGGTCAGCGGGTGGCGGGCGCCGGCGGGAACGCGGTCGTAGGGCAGCGTGACGTCCACCGCCTCCTCGACCAGCACCCGCTCGTCGCGCTCGGCCTCCAGGGCGACCGTGCGGGCCCCGAAGGCCTTGTTCACGGCGCCGCGGGCCTGTCCGACGCGCTTGCCCGCCTCGGCCTTGGCCTGGGGCGGCAGGGCGCCGATCTCGCGGTTGGCGAGCGCGAGGGGCGAGCGGTCGCCCATGTGCGCGGTCTTCGCCTCGCGGAGCTCGTCGAGGTCGCCGGCGGACGCGAAGGCGGCGAGCGCCTCGTCCCGCATGCGCTCGATCTCTTCCGGTTTCAGTGCCTCGACCTCGACAGGGTCGTACGACTTGTTCGGTGCCGACATCTCTTCCCGTACTTCCGATGGCTGGCTGGTGGGTCCCCGCACGACTCGCACGACTCGATCGGCTGATCGGCGTGATCGGCACAAGGACACAAAGGTGCCAAAGGACGAGTCTAAGGGCCGCCGGGGGTGAGGAAGCCCGTGGGCCGCCTGGCGAGACTCCCCGCAGGGTTACTGGGTGAGGTAGGCCGGCGCGCTCACGGGCAGCATAAATCGGAACTCCGCGCCGCCGCCGGGTCCGCGCCCGACGGTGATGGTGCCGCCGTGGGCCTCCACGATGCCCTTGACGATGTACAGGCCCAGGCCGGTGCCGCCGCGCTTGCTCCCCCGCCAGAAGCGGGTGAAGACGCGGGCCATCGACTCCTCGGGGATCCCGGGGCCTTCGTCGGTCACGGTGACGGCTGTTCCCTTCTCGTACGGCGCTACGTCGATGGTGACCGTTCCGTCGCCGTGCCGCACCGCATTTTCGAGGAGGTTGCCCAGGATCTGGTCGATCTTGTCCGGGTCGGCCCACAGGTCGGGCAGCGGGCGGCTGACGCGTACGAGGAACCGCTCGGGGGCCTGGCCGTTCGCGGTGAGGGCCTGGACGTGCCGGCCGACGGCCGCCGCGATGTCCACGGGCTGCCGGCGCACCTCCAGGCGGCCGGAATCGATGCGGGAGATGTCGAGGAGTTCCGCGATGAGGCGGGTGACGCGGTTGGCGTCGGCGTCGACGGTCTCCAGCATCAGCCGCTTCTGGTCGTCGGTGAACCGCTCCCATTTGGCGAGCAGGGTCGCCGTGAACCCCTTGACGGAGGTCAGCGGGGAGCGGAGCTCGTGCGCGACGGTGGCGATCAGCTCGGCGTGGCTGCGCTCGGTGCGGCGGCGGGCCTCGGTGCCGCGCAGGGTGACCACGAGGCGGCTCAGCGGGCCGGTGGGGTGGGTGCGCACGTAGGCGGCGGAGACCAGCACCTCGCGGCCACCGGGCAGCAGCAGGTTCCGCTCCGGCTGCCCGTGCCGGGTGGCGAGGCCGCCGTACGGGTCCGTCAGGGTCCACCAGCGGCGGCCCTCCAGGTCCTCCAGCGGGAGCGCGCGCTCGATGCGGGCGCCGAGGGCCTGGCCGGCCGTGATGGCGGTGATCCTGGAGGCGGCCCGGTTGAAGCAGACGACGTGCCCGGTGTGGTCGGCGACGACGAGGCCGTCCGGCAGCTCGTCGGGGTCGAGGGCGAAGGCCCCGTCCGGCGTGTCCCGGAACCGCTCCGCGGCTCCCGCGGTCACCGGCGAGCTGTTCGTGCCGACGGTCATGTCCCCGTACCCCACATCTCCGGGTAGCTCAGTGGGCCCCCGGACGGCCACATTACTAGCTGGGGGTCACGGAGCGGCACCCTCCGGGCGCCCGCTGTGCACGCGCGGACGCGTAGAGGCACACGGCGGCGGCGGTGGCGAGGTTCAGGCTCTCGGCCTTGCCGTGGATCGGGACCCGCACGACGGCGTCCGCGAGCGCCCGGGTCTCCTCGGGCAGGCCCCAGGCCTCGTTGCCGAAGACCCAGGCCGACGGGCCGCCCATGGTGCCGGCGTCCAGTTCGGCGTCGAGGTCGTCCTGTCCGGCGCCGTCGGCCGCGAGGATCCGTACGCCCGCCGCCCGCAGCCCCGCCACGGCCTGCTCGACGGGGACGCCGACGGCCACGGGGAGGTGGAAGAGGGAGCCCACGGAGGCGCGGACGGACTTGGGGTTGTAGAGGTCGACCGAGGCGTCGGTCAGCACCACCGCGTCGGCGCCCGCGGCGTCCGCGCAGCGCAGGACGGTGCCGGCGTTCCCGGGGTCACGGACGTGCGCGAGGACGGCGACCAGCTGGGGACCGGACTTCAGGATCTCCTCGAAGGGCGAGTCCAGGAAGTGGCAGACGCCGACGAGCCCCTGCGGGGTGACGGTCTGCGAGACCTCCGCGAGCACCTCGTCCGAGGCGTGGTGCACCCGCGCGCCGCCCAGCAGCGCGGCCTCGACGATGTCGGGGTAGCGCTCGGCGGCCTCGACGGTGGCGAACAGCTCGATCAGGGTGGCGCCCTGGGAACCGCGGTGCGCGACCGCCTCGCGGACGGCCTGGGGGCCCTCGGCGAGGAACCGGCGCTCCTTGGTGCGGAAGTTGCGCCGCGCCAGCCGCCGTGCGGCGGCCACCCGCGGGGATCGGGGGGAGATCAGCTCGGCGGGGGTGGGCATGCTCTCAGGGTTCTCTCTCGGGTGGTCCGGTGCGCGGCCGGGGCCGTGCGGGGCGGGGCGAACGCACACGGACCCGCAGGCGAGCGCCTGCGGGTCCGTGGGTGCCGGCCCCAGTCCATCGGGCCGGCGAATGCCTTACGCGGCGGCCTTGGGCGCGTTCACGTCGGCCGGGAGGGCCTTCTGCGCGACCTCGACGAGCGCGGCGAACGCGTTGGCGTCGTTGACGGCCAGCTCGGCCAGCATCTTGCGGTCCACCTCGATGTTGGCGGCCTTCAGACCCTGGATGAGGCGGTTGTACGTCATGCCGTTCTGGCGGGCAGCGGCGTTGATGCGCTGGATCCACAGCTGACGGAAGTCGCCCTTGCGCTTCTTGCGGTCGTTGAAGTTGTAGACCAGCGAGTGGGTGACCTGCTCCTTGGCCTTGCGGTACAGGCGCGAACGCTGACCGCGGTAGCCGGAGGCCGCCTCGAGGATCGCCCGGCGCTTCTTGTGGGCGTTTACTGCCCGCTTGACGCGTGCCACTTTTTAACTCCTTGTAGCGGGGCCGTGGTTGTCTTCACACGGCCCGAATTCGATGGGGTCCCGGTCTCGACGTCCCGCCCCCGCAGAGGGGCGGAAGGACGTCACTTGCCGAGAAGCTTCTTGATCTTCGCGGCGTCGCCGGGGGCCATCTCCGCGGTACCGGTCAGGCGGCGGGTGACACGGGACGACTTGTGCTCGAGCAGGTGGCGCTTGCCGGCGCGCTCACGGAGCACCTTGCCGGAGCCGGTGATCTTGAAGCGCTTCTTGGAACCGCTGTGCGTCTTGTTCTTCGGCATAGCGCCGTTATCTCCTCGTCGGTGGCGCTCCCACCGGTCCTCGCGGACCGGCTGGCGGGAGCGTCATGTTGTGTGGGTGATCCGAGACGGGCTGCCCCGGAATCAGGCCTCGGCGTTCGCCTCGGCAGAGCCGTCGGCGGCGACCTCGGGGGACTCCACCTCGGCGGACTCCGCCTCAGCGGCCTCCGCGTCGGCCGGAGCGGCCTCGGCGGCGGCACCACCCTGACGCTCGGCCTTGCGGGCGGCCTGCGCCTCGCGGGCTTCGGCCATCGCCTCGGTCTTCTTCTTGTGCGGACCGAGAACCATGATCATGTTCCGGCCGTCCTGCTTCGGGTTCGACTCGATGAAGCCGAGGTCCTGGACGTCCTCCGCGAGACGCTGCAGCAGTCGGTAGCCGAGCTCCGGCCGGGACTGCTCGCGACCACGGAACATGATCGTGATCTTGACCTTGTCGCCCTGCTTGAGGAACCGAACGACGTGACCCTTCTTGGTGTCATAGTCGTGCGGGTCGATCTTCGGCCGGAGCTTCATCTCCTTGATGACCGTGTGCGCCTGGTTCTTGCGCGCCTCACGGGCCTTCATGGCCGACTCGTATTTGAACTTGCCGTAGTCCATGAGCTTGCAGACCGGCGGACGCGCGGAGGCGGCGACCTCGACCAGGTCCAGGTCGTATTCCTGCGCGAGCTCAAGCGCCTTCGCAAGCGGGACGATGCCCACCTGTTCGCCGCTGGGACCGACGAGTCGCACCTCAGGGACGCGAATCCGATCGTTGATGCGGGGCTCGGTGCTGATGGATCCTCCTCGGTAGCACCACACGGCTGCCTGGCAGACAACCGCTGACGTCTTGTGTCGTCAGACCTCAACCGCGGCGGAGAATGAAAAATGCCCCGCCGGGCACAGGCAGGGGCTCCAAAACAACCGGAGCACCGCCGCGTGCGAACCGCGGGGCGCAACTCGGCGGCCTTCCATCGTCCGTACGGAACGATGGATACCGCCTGACCGGATGACCCGCCTCCCCGGAGGGCGGTCGGGTGGGAGATCGGAGCCTCCACTTGTGGGCCGGGCACATACGTGTCCGGCCGGTCGCTGTCCATACTACCCCACGCCAGGCAAGGCCGCCGCACGACCTATCGTGGAGCGCATGACTGACGCGACGCCCTCCGATTCCACCACTCCCGACTACGACGAGATGACCCGCGACATCGCGGACGTCCCGGCCGTCGAGGTCATCACCACGGTGGCCGTCCACCTGCTGAGCGCCGCGGCGGTCAACCTGGGCCTGGACAAGCCGGACTCCGAGCACAAGGACCTCGACGAGGCCCGCAAGCTGATCACCGCCCTGGCCGGCCTGGTCTCCGCCAGCGCCACCGAGATCAGCTCCTTCCACGCGGCCCCGCTGCGCGACGGCCTGAAGTCGCTCCAGCTGGCCTTCCGCGAGGCCTCGATCGTCCCGGACGAGCCGGGCCAGGGCCCCGGCGAGAAGTTCACCGGCCCGGTCTACGCCTGAGCCTCCGCCCGCTGACCGCTGATTCCGTTTACTCAGGCCGAAGGGCCGTCCGCGACCTCGCGGACGGCCCTTCGGCCTGAGTACGCGCTCCTCAGCGCGTGAAGAGCGGCTCGCCCGGCGGGACCGGGGCGCCGGCCGGCAGCAGGGCCAGGTCCAGGCCGCGCACGAGGCGCCCGCGCAGGGTCTCGTCCGCGGCGATGGCCTCGGCCACCCGGCGGGCGGCGGGGGCGACCGGCGCCCCCTCGGCCAGCACGATGGCGAGGGTGCCGTCGGCGGCGTCCCCGCCGGGGCCGAGGTGGGCGCGGAGCACCGCCGGCTCGGCGGCCACCGCGGCCCGTACCGCCGCGCGCACGGCCGGGTCGGCCAGCGGGTCGGCGTCGGTGCGCCCCTCGGCCAGCGCGAGCAGCGCGGAGCCGGTCAGCTGGTAGGGGACGGGGCCGGCCAGGTCGAGGACGATCGTGTCCGCCTTCTCGTGCGCGGCGGCGGCCAGGGCCTGGTGCAGCGGGACCGCCACCGGGCGGGCGGCCGGGTCCCACAGGGCCAGCGAGGCGAGGGAGGTGAACGCGGGCAGCGCCCTGCGGTGGCCGGCGGTGAGGGTGGGGACGGCCATGTCGCTGGTCTTCTCGCGCTTCAGGCCCGTCGCGGGGTCCGTCTCGACCTCGCCGAGCACCGCCACGACGGGCACCAGCAGGCGGGCGTCCTTCAGGGCCGCCAGCAGCTCGGGCTCGCGTCCCCGGTCCTCGGCCCAGGCGGCCAGGGCCGCGCTCAGCCGGGGGTCGGCGGTGCCGTCGTCGTCGGAGAAACCGGGGTCTGGAATGTTCTTGGTCGCCACAATGACCCGACCCTATCCCGCCGGGGGCGGGGCCTGGCCCGCGGCGTCCCGCCGTGCGGCGCGCGGGCGCCGGGCCAGCACGGCGGCCAGCACCAGCAGCGCCGCTCCCCCGGCGGCGGCCGCCGGGGCGGTCCGCCGGGAGCGGTGCTCGCTCGCGCGGACCGGATCGGGTCCGGTGCCGAAGAACCGCTGCCCGGCCGGGACGGCGACCGGCGCCGGGGCCTCGGGGCGCAGCCCCGCGGCGGCCTGGAGGGCGGCGACGGGGTCCACCGTGCCGTGGCCGCGGGCGTCGTCACGGCCGCCGGGCGGGCGGGCCGTGGCGGTGTCCTCCAGCAGCTTCTTGATCTGCGCCGGGGACAGGCCGGGGTGGGCCGCCTTGACGAGGGCCACGGTGCCGGAGACGAAGGCCGCGGCGGCGCTGGTGCCCCAGCCCTCGTAATAGGCCCGGTCGGGGTCGGCGAGGACCACGTCGACGCCGGGGGCGCTGACCGTGGCGTACCAGTGGCTGGTGGAGAAGGGGGCCCGGCGGCCCTGGCGGTCCACGGCGGCGACCGCGATGACCCCGGGGTAGGCGGCGGGGTAGGAGGTGTGGTCCCCGCGTTCCCCGCCGTTGCCGACGGAGGCGACGACGACCACGCCCTTGCCGAGGGCGTACTGCACGGCCTCGTCCTCGGCGGACTCGTGGTGGGCGGTGTCGCTGTCGTCGCCGAGCGACATGTTGATCACGTCGGCGCCGTGGTCGGCGGCCCAGCGGATGCCTTCGGCAAGGGCACCGGTCTTGCTGTCACGGGCCTTGGCCCGGCCCGGGTCGGCCTCCTCCAGGATCACCCGGACCGGCAGGATCCGGGCGTGCGGGGCGATGCCGAGGACGCCCTGGCTCCGGGCCGGGCCGTGCCCGTGGCCCGCGATGATGCCGGCCATGGCGGTGCCGTGGCGGGCCCAGGCGCGGTCGCCGCGGCCCGCGCCCATGCCGACGAGGTCGGTGCCGTCGAGGACCTGGCCGTCGAGGTCGGGGTGGCTGGAGTCGACGCCGGTGTCGAGGACGGCGACGGTGATCCCGTCGCCCTGGGTGATGCCCCAGGCCTCCTCGGCGCGCAGGGCGAGGAGGCCCCACTGGCGGTCGCGGATGGTGTCGGCGGCCGCGGCCGGGGCGGCGACGGCCACGAGCAGCGCGGCCAGGGCCGTGGCGGCCCCGGCCCCGCGCAGGGCGGCCTTCCGCGACGCCGCTGCCGCCGCCCGGGGCGTGCCGGGGCGTGGCCGGGGGTGGGGGTCATCGGGAGGGCTCCTGGCGCGGGCGTTGTACGGCGGCCGCCTGTGCGGGCTCGGTGGGGCGGGGTGCGGCGAGGGCGCCGAGGGTGCGTTCGACGCGGACCGCGAGGGCCTTGGCCTCGTGGCCCAGGCCCGCTTCGGCGACGGTGCCGGTGGCGCTCTGCGCGGCGGCCGCCTCGGCCGGGACGGGGGCGTCCATGGTGCGGCCGTCGGCGAAGGCGGAGACGGCGTAGACCACGGCGGGTGCCTCGGCGACGACGCCGGCCGTCCAGGCGGCGCGGCGGGAGTCGGCGTACCCGTAGGCGGGCGGGGCGGAGAGGTGGCCGCGCAGGCCGTCCATGGTGCGGGCGTCGGCGGGGGTGAAGACGAGGCCGACGGTGATCAGGCTGCTGCGGGTGGAGTCCGTGTAGGTGGCGCGGAGCACCCGGGTGCATCCGGTGGCGGTGAGCGCGGCGCGCCAGTCGGCGGGGAGGACGGCGGCGCAGTCGGCGTCGGGCGCGACGGCGATCCGGGTCCAGGTGCGGCTCGCGCCGCCGGGGCCGGCCTCGCGGTCCTCCAGTACGGGAGGGAGCAGGCCGTCCACGGGCGCCGTGTGCCAGAGGGCGGCGGCCTTGCGGTAGGCGGCGTCGGGGGGCAGCGCGTGGTGGTCGGCGCGGTACTGGCTCCAGGTGGTGACGGCGCCTCCGGCGAGGAGGGCGGAGCCGAGCAGGGCGCTGAGGACGGCGGCGGTGACGCGGGCCGGATGGCGGCGGGGCAGGGGGGCCGGCGGCGGCTGCTGCCAGGGGTCGTCCAGGACCTCGGTCCGCGGTGTCGTCGTGGTCATGCGGCGGCTCCGCCCCCCGTTCCGTACGGCTGCCTGCCCGTACTCTACGGGGCCGCCGCCCCGGCCGGGCCGGGGCGGGGTCGGCGCGACCCCTACCCGTCGGTACGGCGGTCTGGCAAGCTGCGGCCCATGACTTCGGACCGGGCCCGGTACGACCGGGCGACCGCGCATCTCGACGCGCCCCTGGCCATCGTGGACCTGGACGCCTTCGACGCGAACGCCGACGACCTGGTGCGCAGGGCGGGCGGGAAGCCGGTCCGGGTGGCCAGCAAGTCCGTGCGGTGCCGGGCGCTGCTCGAACGGGTCCTGGCCCGGCCGGGGTTCGCGGGGATCATGTCGTACACGCTGGCCGAGTCGCTGTGGCTGGCGCGGTCCGGGTTCGAGGACGTGCTGCTCGCCTATCCGTCCGCGGACCGGGCCGCGTTCGCGGAGCTGGCCGGGGACCCGAAGCTCGCGGCCGCCGTCACCGTGATGGTCGACGATCCCGCGCAGCTGGACCTGATCGAGCGGTCGCGGGCCGGCGGGGCCGAGGAGCTCCGGGTCTGCCTGGAACTGGACACCTCGCTGCGGCTGCTGGGCGGCCGGGTACGGGTCGGGGCGCGGCGCTCGCCGCTGCGCGAGCCGGGGCAGCTGGCGGAGCTGGCGCGGGCGGTGGCCTCCCGGCCGGGGTTCCGGGTGGTGGGGCTGATGGCGTACGAGGGGCACGTGGCAGGGGTCGGGGACGCGGTGGCCGGGCGTCCGGTGCGCTCGCGGATGATCCGGCTGATGCAGGGCGCGGCCCGCAGGGAGCTGGCGGCGCGGCGGGGCGAGGTGGTGCGGGCCGTGCGGTCGGTGGTGGCGGACCTGGAGTTCGTCAACGGCGGTGGTACGGGGAGCGTGGCGGAGACGGCCGCCGAGGAGGCGGTGACGGAGATCGCGGCCGGTTCGGGGCTGTACGTGCCGAGGCTGTTCGACAACTACACCTCGTTCCGGGGGCGTCCGGCGGCGCTGTTCGCGCAGCCGGTGGTGCGCCGGCCGGGGGTGGGGGTGGTGACCGTGCTGGGCGGCGGCTATCCGGCCTCGGGTGCGGCGGGGGCCGACCGGCTCCCGGTGCCGTACCTGCCCGCGGGGCTGCGCTACGACCCGCAGGAAGGGGCCGGCGAGGTGCAGACCCCGCTGCTGGGGAGCCCGGCCGACGACCTGCTGATCGGCGACCGGGTCTGGTTCCGGCACGCGAAGGCCGGGGAGCTGTGCGAGCGGTTCGACACCCTGCACCTGGTGGAGGGCGACCGGGTTTCCGCGTCCGTCCCGACCTACCGGGGCGAGGGGCTGACCTTCCTCTAGAGGACCGTGTCCGCTAGAAGACGGTGTCCGCCTGGTCGGGGATGACGCTGGTGTCGGCCCGGCGGACGGGGGCCGGGGTGCCGTCGTGGCCGGTGTAGCCGGTGGTGGAGCAGGGGTAGGGGGTCGTCTTCTGCTTCTTCGGCTCGATGAACATGGGGTTCACGATCCACTTGCCGTCGCTGTTGTCGTAGGCGCGGCACATCAGTTCGTTCTTGTTGCGGTTGACCACCAGGCGCAGGGCGGTGGCGTCGCGCAGGAAGGTGACGTCGGTGTCGGAGTCGCCGGCGGCGAAGACCTGGCGGCGGGCGGCCGGCTGGACCTTCTCGGCGGCCGGGCCCCGGACGCCGAAGACCTCCTTGTTGATCCAGCAGCGCTTGCCGTCCACGTAGGTGATCATCGTGTCGGCGCCGTCGGCGACGGATCCGCAGCCCTGGAGGTGGGTGGTCAGCTTCCCGTCCCGGGTGGTGTTGCGGATGCCGATGACGTGGTCGGCGCCGACGCCGACGCCCCGGGCCCAGACCTCCACGACGGGCTGGGGTGAGGCGGAGCTGATCCAGACGTCGAAGCCGGCGCGCTGGAGGTTCTTGACGAGGTCGCGCTGCTGGTCGTAGTAGCGGACCCAGCCGGTGACGGAGCCGGTGCCGACCTGCTGCCTGGCGCCGATGGGGGCGGCGAGGTTCTCGGTGCGGGCGGCGGCGGCGAAGCCGCGGACCTGGCCCGGGGTCCAGCCCTGGAGGAGCTGGGGCAGCCAGGCGTAGGCGGGTTCGATGGTGCGGCGGTCCCAGCCGGCGAAGGCGGCGGCGCCGGTGCGGGTGGCGGAGGTGCCGTAGACGGCGCCCAGCTCGTCGGCGCAGGCCGCGCCCTCGGGGGTGCCGGTGGGCAGGGGGTGCCGGGGCGGGCGAGGGGGCCGCAGGCGGTGGTGAGGGCCTGTGCGGCGGCGGGGGTGAGGTAGCGGCTGGTGGTCTTCCAGTCGGCGGGCTGGCGGATCTTGCCGTTGCGCAGGAGCCAGAACATGGTGGCGTCGCCGACGTCGTTCTTGACGACGGTGTTGTCCCAGTCGAAGACGGCGACGGGCTTTTTGCGGCCGGGCCGGTAGGGGTTGCAGCTGCCGTACTGGTCGATGAGCTGCTGGAGACGGGCCTGGTTGTCGCCGTACCAGCCGGCGGCGAGCTCGGGGGTGGTGCAGGCCGGGTGTGCGGCCTGGGCGGGGGCGGCCGCGGTGAGGGTGGCGGCGGCCATCGCGGCGGCGGCGCCGGCCGCCTGGAGCCTGCGCCGGGTGCTGGGTCGGGTCACGGGGGTGTTCGCTCCTGGTTCTCGTACAAGATCGTCGGGGACGGTAGAGCACGACAGCCGGGCGTCGTGCGACGCCCGGCTGTCGTGGGGGTGGGGCCCAGGTGAACGTCGGGTGTTTACAGGGGCGTCACGTACGCGCCGGAGATGCCGCCGTCGACCAGGAAGTCGGTGGCGTTGATGAAGGAGGAGTCGTCGCTGGCGAGGAAGGCGACGGCGGCGGCGATCTCGGTGGGTTCGGCGAAACGGCCGAGCGGGATGTGCACCAGGCGGCGGGCGGCCCGTTCGGGGTCCTTGGCGAACAGCTCCTGGAGCAGCGGGGTGTTGACGGGTCCCGGGCACAGGGCGTTGACGCGGATGCCCTCGCGGGCGAACTGGACGCCGAGTTCGCGGGACATGGCCAGGACCCCGCCCTTGGAGGCGGTGTAGGAGATCTGGGAGGTGGCGGCGCCCATGATGGCCACGAAGGAGGCGGTGTTGATGATGGAGCCGCGGCCCTGGCGCTGCATGTAGGGGAGGGCGGCCTTGCAGCAGAGGTAGACGGAGGTGAGGTTGACGTCCTGGACGCGGCGCCAGGCGTCGAGCTCGGTGGTGAGGATGGAGTCGTCGTCCGGGGGCGAGATGCCCGCGTTGTTGAAGGCGATGTCGACGGAGCCGTAGGTGTCGAAGGCCGTCTTGAACAGGGCGTCGACCTGTTCCTTGTCGGTGACGTCGACCTGGACGAAGGTGCCGCCGACCTCTTCTGCGGCGGCCTTTCCGGCGATGGGGTCGATGTCCGCGCAGACGACGTTCGCGCCCTCGGAGGCCAGGCGGCGGGCGGTGGCGAGGCCGATGCCGCTGCCGGCTCCGGTGATGACGGCGGTGCGGCCGACCAGGCGGCGGCAGACGATCTCTTCGGTGCGGTCGGTCATGGGGTTCAGGCCTCCGTGCTGATGAAGACGTTCTTGGTCTCGGTGAATGCGGTGAGGGCGTCGGGTCCGAGCTCGCGGCCGAGTCCGGACTGCTTGTATCCGCCGAAGGGGGTCCAGTAGCGGACGCTGCTGTGGGAGTTGACGGAGAGGTTGCCGGCCCGGACGGCGCGCGAGACGCGCAGGGCGCGGCCGACGTCGCGGGTCCAGAGGGAGCCGGAGAGGCCGTACTCGGTCGCGTTGGCCAGGCGTACGGCGTCTTCCTCGTCCTCGAACGGGAGGAGGACGGCGACCGGTCCGAAGACTTCCTCGGCGGCC
Organism: Streptomyces katrae; assembly: GCF_002028425.1. Lineage (GTDB taxonomy): Bacteria > Actinomycetota > Actinomycetes > Streptomycetales > Streptomycetaceae > Streptomyces > Streptomyces katrae_A. Next base: position 1,678,861 of record NZ_CP020042.1, read on the forward strand.
ACGGGCGCGGTGGGGTCGACCTCCGTGACGAGGGTCGGCGGGTACCAGAAGCCGGGGCCCTCGGGGGCGGTGCCGCGGACGGCCTTGAGGTCGCCGGTGACGTAGGCGCGGACGCGCTCCAGCTGGGCCGCGGAGACGAGCGGGCCCATCTGGGTCTTCTCGTCGAGCGGGTCGCCGACGACCACCGAGGTGAGGGCGGGGGTGACCAGGTCGAGGAAGCGGTCGTAGACGGAGCGCTGGACGAGGATCCGGGTGCGGGCGCAGCAGTCCTGGCCGGTGTTGTCGAGGTAGGCCATGGGGGCGGCGGCGGCCGCCGTTTCGAGGTCGGCGTCGGCGAAGACGATGTTGGGGCTCTTGCCGCCGAGTTCGAGGGTGACCCGCTTCACCCGGTCGGCGCACTTGGACATGATCTGCTTGCCGACCCGGGTGGAGCCGGTGAAGACGATCTTCGCGATGCCGGGGTGTTCGACGAGGGCGTCGCCGGTGACCGCTCCGTGGCCGGGGAGCACCTGGAAGAGGTGTTCGGGGATCCCGGCTTCGAGGGCGAGTTCGGCGAGGCGCAGGGCGGTGAGGGGGGTGGTTTCGGCGGGCTTGAGGATGACGGCGTTGCCGGCGGCGAGGGCGGGTGCCAGGCCCCAGGCGGCGATCGGCATGGGGAAGTTCCAGGGGGCGATCACGCCGATGACGCCGAGGGGTTCGAGGAAGGTGACGTCGATGCCTCCCGCGACGGGGATCTGGCGTCCGCTGAGGCGTTCGACTCCGCCGGCCGCGTAGTCGAGCAGGTCGCGGACGTTGCCCGCCTCCCAGCGGGCGTTGCCGAGGGTGTGGCCGGCTTCGCGGACCTCCAGCCGGGCCAGTTCCTCCAGGTGGCCGTCGACGACCGCGGCGAAGCGGCGCAGGAGCCGGGCCCGGTCGGCGGGGGCGGCGGCGGCCCAGCCGCGCTGGGCGGCGGTGGCGCGTGCGACGGCACTGTCGACGTCGTCCCGTGTGGCGGCCGGGACGGTGGCGACGAGTTCCTCGGTGGCCGGGTTGAGCACCCTCAGGTGGGAGGGGTCCAGCGCTTCGGACACGTGGTGCCTTTCTGGGACGGGTGCGGTGCGGAGCGGGACGGTCAGAGGCGTTCGAAGGAGCGGCGGCGTTCCCAGTCGGTGACCGCGGAGTCGTAGGCGTCGAGTTCGACGCGGGCCATGTTGCGGTAGTGGGCGACGACTTCGGGGCCGAACGCGGCCTTGGCGATCTCGCTGTTCTCCCAGAGTTCCGCGGCCTCGCGCAGGGTGGTGGGGACGTGGGCGAAGTCGGCGGTGTAGGCGTTGCCGGTGCAGGCCTCGGGGAGTTCGAGGCGGTTCTCGACGCCGTAGAGGCCGGCCGCGACCAGGCCGGCGACGGCGAGGTAGGGGTTGACGTCGCCGCCGGGGAGGCGGTTCTCGAAGCGCATGGAGCGGCCGTGGCCGACCACGCGCAGGGCGCAGGTGCGGTTGTCGACGCCCCAGGCGACGGCGGTGGGCGCGAAGGATCCCGGGCGGAAACGCTTGTACGAGTTGATGTTGGGGGCGTAGAGAAGGGAGAAGTCGCGCAGCGCCGCCAGCTGGCCGGCCAGGAAGTGCCGCATGAGCGGTGACATGCCGCCCGGTCCGTCCCCGGCCATGGCGTTGCGTCCGTCGGTGTCGGTGAGCGAGAGGTGGATGTGGCAGGAGTTGCCCTCGCGCTCGTCGAACTTGGCCATGAAGGTGAGCGAGACGCCTTCCTGGGAGGCGATCTCCTTGGCGCCGGTCTTGTAGACGGAGTGCTGGTCGCAGGTGGTGAGCGCCTCGTCGTAGCGGAAGGCGATCTCGTGCTGGCCGAGGTTGCACTCGCCCTTGGCGGACTCGACGGTCAGTCCGGCGGTCTGCATCTCGTTGCGGATGCGGCGCAGCAGGGGTTCGATGCGGCCGGTGCCGAGGACGGAGTAGTCGATGTTGTACTGGTTGGCGGGGGTCAGGGCGCGGTAGTCGGCGTTCCAGGCCTGTTCGTAGGTGTCCTGGAAGACCATGAACTCCAGCTCGGTGCCGACCATGGCGGTGTAGCCGTGTTCGGCGAGGCGCTCCAGCTGGCGGCGCAGGATCTGGCGGGGCGCGGCGACGACCGGCGTGCCGTCGTGCCAGGCGAGGTCCGCGAGGACGAACGCGCTGCCGGGGTTCCAGGGGATGCGGCGGAGGGTGGCGAGGTCGGGGTGCATGGCGAAGTCGCCGTAGCCCCGGTCCCAGGAGGACATCTCGTAGCCGTCGACGGTGTTCATGTCGGTGTCGACGGCGAGGAGGTAGTTGCAGCCCTCGGTGCCGTGGTCGAGTACCTCGTCGAGGAAGAACTGTGCGGCGAACCGCTTGCCCTGAAGTCGTCCCTGCATGTCGGGAAAGGCGAGGACGACGGTGTCGATCTCGCCGCCTGCGACGAGGGCGCGAAGCTCCTCGGGCGCGAGCGGCGGCTTGCGGTCTACCACGGGGATCTCTCCTTCGGTGAGCCGAGAAGGCCTAAGGTATTGAACAGAACCATTGCTTGGGAAGGGGAGGAACGGAGATGACCGACACGGCGGGCGACGGGGGCGCGATCGCGCGGCTCAATCCCGTGCTGCGGCAGGTCCGGGCGGGCAACGGTTTCGAGGAGGCGCTGGAGCAGATCCTCCAGGTGGTCCGGCTGGGTCTGGTGCCGGGCGGGGAACGGCTGCCGCCGGAGCGGGAGTTGGCGGAGCGGATGGGGATCAGCCGGGTCACCCTGCGCGAGGTGCTGAAGGTGCTCCAGGACCAGGGCCTGGTCGAGGCCCGGCGCGGCCGGTACGGGGGCACGTTCGTGCTGGCCCGCCCCGACACCCCGGCCGGCGGGGCCGAGGAGGAGCTGCGGCGGCGCGTGGCGGGGGTGGACATCGAGGACGTGCTGCGCTTCCGCGAGGTGCTGGAGGTCGGCGCGGCCGGGCTGTGCGCCTCGCAGGGGCTGCCCGAGGAGGGCGGCGAACGGCTGCTCGCCGCCCTGGCCGCCACGCACGACGCCCCGCTGGCCGAGTACCGCCGCCAGGACACCCTCTTCCACCTGACCCTGTGCGAACTGGCCGGCTCGGCCAGCCTGACGGCCCAGTACGCGGCCGTCCGGGCCCGGGTCAACGACCTGCTGGACTGCATCCCGCTGCTGGTGCGCAACCTGGAGCACTCCCAGCAGCAGCACAGCGCCCTGGTGGAGGCGGTGCTGGAACGCGACGCGGAGGCGGCGCGGGCGGTGATGCGCGAGCACTGCTGCGGTACGGCGGCCCTGCTGCGCGGATTCCTGGCCTGAGGGGGCGGGGCGGTTGAGGCGGGAGAGGTTTTCGTAACCCCTGTTTAACGCAGGGGTCTTGCGCGCTCCCCGCCCTTGACGCAAAGGTACGCAGCGAAACCTTTCCCCCTGGGCAGGAGCGCACATGGCCGAAGACCTTTCCACCGCGCCCGCATCACCCGCCGTCGGGGACACCGACGCCGAGTACCTCCAGCGCCGGACCCTGCGCCGCGGCAGCGCCGGCTGGCTGCTGCTGACCGGGCTCGGCGTCGCCTACGTCGTCTCCGGGGACTACTCCGGCTGGAACGTGGGCCTGTCCAAGGGCGGCTTCGGCGGCCTGGCCGTCGCCACGGTGCTCATGGGCGCCATGTACGCCTGCCTGGTCTTCTCCCTCGCCGAACTGTCCACCATCCTGCCCACGGCGGGCGGTGGTTACGGCTTCGCCCGCCGCGCGCTGGGCCCCTGGGGCGGCTTCCTGACCGGTACCGCCATCCTCATCGAGTACGTCCTGGCCCCGGCGGCGATCGTCATCTTCATCGGCGACTACGTCGAATCCCTGGGCCTGTTCGGGCTGACCTCCAGCTGGCCGGTCTACCTCGGCTGCTTCGTCGTCTTCATCGGCGTCCACCTGTGGGGCGTGGGCGAGGCCCTGCGCTTCAGCCTCGTCGTCACCGCCATCGCCGTGGCCGCCCTGCTGGTCTTCGCCGCCGGCGCGCTGACCGGCTTCGACGCGGCCTCCCTCGACAACATCCCGGTGGACACCGGTGCGTTCGGCTCCGGCTCCTGGCTGCCGTTCGGCGTCCTCGGCATCTGGGCCGCGTTCCCCTTCGGCATGTGGTTCTTCCTCGGCGTCGAGGGCGTCCCGCTGGCGGCGGAGGAGGCCAAGGACCCGGTCCGCTCCATGCCGAAGGCCCTGGCCATCTCCATGGGCATCCTCGCGCTCCTCGCCCTGGTCACCTTCGTCGCCGCCACCGGCGCGCAGGGCGCCGACGCCGTGAAGTCCGCGGGCAACCCCCTGGTCGTGGCCCTGGAGGGGGACGGCGGCCCGACCGCGCTGAGCCGCTTCGTCAACTACGCGGGCCTCGCCGGCCTCGTCGCCTCCTTCTTCTCCCTCATCTACGCGGGCTCCCGCCAGCTGTTCGCCCTCTCCCGGGCCGGATACCTGCCGCGCTTCCTTTCCCTCACCTCCCGGCGCAAGGCGCCGTACCTCGGACTGGTGATCCCCGGCGCGATCGGTTTCGCCCTCGCGGCGGCCACCGGCAACGGGGCGCGGATGCTGAACGTCGCGGTGTTCGGGGCGACCATCTCCTACGCCCTGATGGCCCTCTCCCACATCGTGCTGCGCCGCCGCGAACCCGGCCTGGAACGGCCGTACCGCACCCCCGGAGGGGTCCTGACCTCGTCCGTCGCCTTCGTCCTCGCCCTTTCGGCGCTGGTCGCCACCTTCCTGGTGGACGTCGACGCGGCGCTCATCGCCCTCGCCGTGTACGCCGTCGCCCTCGCCTACTTCGCCTTCTACAGCCGCCACCGGCTCGTGGCCTCCGCGCCCGAGGAGGAGTTCGCCGCGCTTGCGGAAGCCGAGGCGGAGTTGACCAGAGACTGAAATCCTGCTCCCGCACCCTGCTCCGCTTCCGGCACCACCCTGGAGGTAACACCGTGCCCAGGCCGCTCATCGGCATCACGACCTACGTGGAGGCGTCCACCCGCTACGGGGTGTGGGACCTTCCGACGTCCCTCGTCCCGTCCGGCTACTACGAACTGGTCCAGGCGGCGGGCGGCGCGGCCGTCCTGCTGCCGCCCGACGACGCGGAGCGGGCGGCGGAGGTGCTGGGACGGCTCGACGGGCTCGTCGTCTCCGGCGGCCCGGACGTGGACCCCCTGCGGTACGGGGCCGAGCGCGACCCCCGTACGGGCGCACCCGCGACGGTCCGCGACGAGTGGGAACTGGCCCTGCTCCGGGCCGCCCTGGCCGACGGGGTGCCGCTCCTGGGCATCTGCCGCGGCATGCAGGCGCTGAACGTGGCCCTGGGCGGCACGCTGATCCAGCACATCGACGGCCACGTCGACACCCCCGGGGTCACCTCCTGGCACCCCGTCACCCCGGTGCCCGGCACCCGGTACGCGGAGCTGGTCCCGGAGGTCGCGGAGGTCCCGACGTACCACCACCAGGCGGTGGACCGCCTCGGCCGGGGGCTGGTCGTCTCGGCGTACGCGCAGGACGGCACGGTCGAGGCCATCGAGGACCCCGACCGGTCGAAGTGGGTCGTGGGCGTGCAGTGGCACCCCGAGCGGGACAAGGACACCCGGGTGATGGCCTCCCTGGTCGAGGCGGCCGCCGACCGCCGGCCGGTCCCGGTGGCCTGACCCCGCCCCACCCCCGCGGGCCCCGGCGCCCCCTCCCCGCGCCGGGGCCCGCGCATCCGCCCGCCTGCCGGTGCGGCCGGCGCCGGAGTCGAGCGGCCGGCGGGCGGGCCCGGGCCGCCCTCCGCCGCGAGGCGTGGGGCCGCCCCGTCGCCCCGTCGCATCGTCGCCCGGGCGGCCTACGGGCGGCGGCGGGTCAGTGACAGGAGGTCCCGCGCCGGGCCCGCCGGGCGGGCCCCCGACGGCCAGACGGCGCGCAGCGCCCGGGCGAGCGCGGCGCCCGGAACCGGGACCTCGACCAGCCGGCGGGCCGCGAGTTCGTCGCCCAGCGCCAGCTCCGACAGGACGCACGGCCCCGCACCGCTCAGCGCGGCCGCCTTCACGGCGGTGGTGGAGGCGAGCTCCAGCAGCGGGGCCGCCACCCCGCCCGAGGGGGCCAGCGCGGCGTCGAGGACCTGCCGGGTGCCCGAGCCGCGCTCCCGCAGGATCAGCGCCGTCGACGCCAGTTCCCCCGCCGCCACCCCCTTCGAGCGCCGCGCCCAGGGGTGCCCCGGTGCCACCGCCACCACCAGGCGGTCCTGGGCGATGACCGCCGAGTCCAGGCCGTCGGGGACGCTGAGCCCCTCCACGAAGCCGAGGTCGGCCTCGTGGGTCAGCACCCGCTGGGCCACGTCCGCCGAGTTCCCGGCGTGCAGGGACACCGCCGTGTCGGGCCGCTCGCCGCGCAGGGCGATCAGCCAGCCCGGCAGCAGGTACTCGGCGATGGTCATGCTGGCGGCCACCCGCAGCCGCGAGTCCCGCCGCCCGCGCAACGCCTGCGCGCCCGCGTCGAAGGCCTCGGCCGCCTCCACCACCCGCCGGGCCCAGTCCGTGACCAGCGCGCCCTCCGCCGTCAGCGTCGAGCCGCGCGGGGAGCGGTCCACCAAGGCGACCCCCAGCCGGGTCTCCATCGCCCGGATCCGGCTGCTCGCCGCCGGCTGCGTGATGCCCAGGCGGCGCGCCGCACGGCTCAGGCTGCCGACCCGCGCCACCGTGAGCAGCAGCTCCAGTGCGCCCAGGTCCGGCACCCGGTGTGCGAGCGGAACCATCTCCTCGTTACCCATAACATCAGTTTATGGCCTGATAGACACGCGGCCTCTGCCGGACGGCCCCGGCGGACGGGACGCTGGACCCATGGCCACCACCACCGTGCGACCCCGCACCGTCATCAACAGCGCACCCCGGACCCACAAGGCCCCCGCGCTGCGCCACCTCGGCCCCAACTGGTACGCCTCCGTCATGGGTACGGCGATCATCGCGAACGCCGGGGCCACCCTCCCCTACCAGCTCCCGGGCCAGCGCGTGGCCTGCCAGCTCGTCTGGGCGCTGTCCGCCGCGGCCCTCGCCGTCCTGCTCGCCGCCCGCGCCGGGCACTGGCTCCACCACCGCGACCAGGCCCGCGCCCACCTCCTCGACCCGGCCGTCGCCCCCTTCTACGGATGTCTGGCGATGGCCCTGCTGGCGGTCGGCGGCGGCACGCTCATCGTCGGCAAGGACCTGATCGGGACCGGCGCCGCCGTCGCCGTGGACACCGTCCTGTTCACCGCCGGCACCCTGACCGGCCTGGTGATGGCCGTGGTGGTGCCCTACCTGATGGTGGTCCGGCACAAGGTCGAGGCCTCGCAGGCCACCCCCGTGTGGCTGCTGCCCGTGGTCTCCCCCATGGTCTCCGCCGCCGTCGGTCCCCTGCTGGTCCCCCACCTGCCCGCCGGCCAGCCCCGCGAGGCCCTGCTGCTGGCCTGCTACGCCATGTTCGGCGTGAGCCTCATGGCCACCCTGCTGCTGCTCCCCCTGGTCTTCGGCCGGCTGATCGTGAGCGGACCCCTGCCCCTGGCGCTGACCCCGGCCCTGTTCCTGGTCCTCGGCCCCCTCGGCCAGTCGACCACCGCCGTCAACCAGCTCGCCGACGTGGCCCCCGGCGCCATCGGCGCCCCCTACGCCCAGGCCCTCGGCGCCTTCGCCGTCGTCTACGGAGTGCCCGTGATGGGCTTCGCCCTGCTGTGGCTGGCCCTGGCCGCCTCGATGCTGGTCCGCGCCGCCCGCGGCGGCATGGGCTTCGCGATGACCTGGTGGGCACTGACCTTCCCCGTCGGCACCTGCGTGACCGGCGCCGCCGGGCTGGCCCGGCACACCGGGCTGGACGCCTTCGCCTGGCTGGCCGCCGCCCTGTTCCTGGGCCTGGTCACCGCCTGGCTGCCGGCCGCCGTCCACACCCTGCGCGGCCTCTTCAGCGGCCGGCTGCTGCCGAAGACCGCCTGAGCGCCGCCCCCAGGACGGCCGGCGCCTGCGCCAGCGAAGGCCCGTACCAGGTGAGGTGACGGCCGCTGACCAGCGCGGCCCGGAGGCCCGGAAAGGCCTCCGGGCCGTCCTGCGCGGTGAAGGCGTAGGGCTCGTCGGGGAGCACCACCAGATCGCAGCCGCTCGCCGTCAGCTCGGCGAGCGGCACCTTCGGATACCGCTCCGGGTGCCCGGCGTACACGTTGCGGACCCCCAGCCGGGCGAGCAGGTCGCCCGCGAAGGTGTCCCGGCCCAGCACCATCCACGGTCGGCGCCACACCGGCACGAAGGCCGTGAAGGAGCCCGCGGGCTCCACCCCGGACCAGACCTCTTCGGCACGGTCCAGCCACTCGGGCCGCTCCAGCCCCAGCGCCCCCACCAGCAGCCGGTCCAGCTCGGAGAAGGCCTGCGGCAGGTCGCGGACCTCGGTGACCAGCACCTCCAGACCGGCCGCGCGCAGCGCCGCCAGGTCGGGGGCCCGGTTCTCCTCCTCGTTGGCGATCACCAGGTCCGGGCGCAGCCGTACGATCGCCCCCACGTCGGGGTTCTTCGTCCCCCCGATCCGTACCGCCTCCCCCAGGTCCGCCGGGTGCGTGCACCAGTCCGTGACCCCGACGAGCCGCCCCGGCGCCGACACGGCGACCGCCTCCGTGAGGGAGGGCACGAGCGAGACGACGCGCACCGGCTCAGTGCTCCGGGGACGGCGGCTCGGAGGTGGCGTGGATGTGCTCTCCGACGGCCACGACGAGGAGCCGGGTGTCCTCGCTCGTGGCCCGCCAGCGGTGGCGCACCCCGCCGGACAGGAACAGCGCGTCCCCCTCCTCCAGCCGGTACGCCCGCCCCTCGGCCTCCACCTGGCAGGCCCCCGCGACCACGTACATCAGCTCGTCGTTGCGGTGCTGGTACTCGCGGCCGGCGTCCTGGTCGCCGCTGAACTCCAGCGCGTGCAGCTGGTGGTGGCCCCGTACGAGGGGGCGCACTCCGCCCACCGGCCCGAGCCCGGAGTCGTCGCCGGCCCGCACCAGGTCCACCGTGCGGGCCGTGTCGGAGGCGGCGAGCAGGTCGACCGCCGTGGTCTCCAGGGCGTCCGCGACCCGCTCCAGCGAGCGCATGCTGGGGCGGGCGCGCTCGTTCTCTATCTGGCTGAGGAAGGGCACGGACAGCCCGCTGCGCGCCGACACCGCGGCCAGCGTGAGGTGGAGCGCCCGGCGCCGTTTGCGCACCGCGACGCCCACCCGCAGCGGCTGCTCCTTGGCGTCCTTCTCCTTGTCGTTCACGTCGGGGCCGCCCGCCCGGGCGAAGCCGTACTCCGTGCCGTCCGAGGCTTCCGCGATGTTCCCGTCTTCCTTGCCGTTCATGTCGGGGCTGCCCTCCCCTACCCGTCGTCGCACATCGGTGTGCTGTAAGCACCTTACGCAGCAACCGCCCCCGGAATCGCGCGCAAGGGACCTCCGGGCCGTTCCCCGGCCGATTCCCGTACCCGGGCGGTCACCCTGCGTGGCCGCCTCCCGCCTGCCACAGCACACGGTCGCCGTCGAGGATCACCGCGTCGCCGGCCGGGCGGACCAGGAGCCGGGCGCCGGGGTGGCCGGCGGTGCCGCTGCTCCAGGCGGCCGTGCCGTCGGCGGTGCGCACGGTGAGCTCGCCGTCGCCCGAGAAGACGGCCTCGCTGCCCTCGCCCGCGGTGCCGGCGCTCCACAGGTGCGCGCCGGAGGGGTCGAGCAGGACGAGGTCCCCGTCGGCGGCGAGGGTCAGCCGGGCCTCGCCGGCGTCGAGGACGTCACCCACGCGCAGGACGGTGCCGCGGTGGACCTCCACGGAGACGTCGAGCCTGCCGTCGGCCAGGGCCCGCAGGGTGGGGATCGAGGGGGTGAAGGCGTAGAGGGCGCCCTCGGTGTGGACGAAGCGGCCGAAGCTCAGGGTGGTGGCGCGGCTGCCGGTCCCCGACTCGCTTTCGAAGGCGACCGGGGAGCCGGGGCCGAGGACGGGGTCGGCGCCGGTGCGCGGGTTGCGGCCGGCCGGGAAGTCCGTGGCGTTGACCCACTGTCTGGCCACGAACTCGAACTGCTGGACCAGGTCGGCCTGGTAGCCGATGAACACCAGCCCGCGGGAGGCCCCGTTCGTGCCCCGGCCGGGCTCCTGCTGCGGGTCGTACGCGGGGCCGTAGGGGATGCCGCGCCGGATGATGCGGTGGGTGTCGGTGACGGCGGGGTCCAGCGGGGGACGGCCGGGAAGGGGGACGATGCCGTCGCGCGGGTTGCCCTTGCGGATGTGCGCGAACAGCGGGGTGTGCCAGCCCTGCGGGTCGTCGCGGTAGGAGACGGCGGTCGGGCCGGTGCCGGCGGGGCAGGGCTGTTCGGCGAGCGGGCAGCGCGCGACGGGGGTGCCGCCGGGCCAGCGGCCCACCAGCCGGGCGGCGAGCCAGGTGTCGGTCGCGTCGGCGGGGGCGGCCCCGGCCCGCTTGAGGTCGGCGAGCCGCTCGCGGACCTGGGCCCACCAGCCGGGGACGTCCTGGGCGAGGCGGCGCACCACCTGGAAGGAGCCTCCGGTGGCCCAGGCGGGCAGCCCGGCGGGCCGCTTGCCGGCCTTCTCCTGGCCCACGATGAATTCCCCGGCGGGGACCAGCCGGGCGCCCGGCTTGCCCAGGACGGTGGTTCCGGTCGCCGGGTCGGGGGCGTGGAAGCCGCGCACCCCGGGCTGGCTGATGCCGTCGGTGAACCCGAAGTGCTCGTGACCGCGCAGCGCGCCGGGCAGGGTCCCGGCGTCCTGCCGGAAGACGAGGACCCCCTGGGCGGCCCCGAGGGCCTGCTGGTGGCGGTCCACGGCTTCGGCGAGCTTGCGGGGGTCGTCCGCCGCGAGGTTGAGGATCGCGTGCACGGCGCGGTGCGGTCCCTCGCCGCCGAACACCCAGGAGTCGGGGGAGCTGTCGCCGGTGTCCCCGAGCGCCTCGGCGCGCTGGGCGGGGCCCTGGGCGAAGGCCTCGGCGGTGCTGCCGGGCGGCAGCGCCGGGAAGGGGTCCCGTCCGGCGAGGAAGCGCAGCCCGGCGTGGGTGAGGGACAGGCCGGTCCACTGGGCGGAGAGGGAGGCGGGGTCGGTGCCGCCCGCCTTGACCCGGGCGGCGCTGAAGGCGGCGTTGAACCTCGCCATCTCCTCGGTGGTGGAGATCTCCGGCAGCAGCCGGCGCAGCCAGCGGCGGGCCAGGACCGGGTCGCGGAAGCGCAGCAGCAGGAGGCAGGCCTGGTCCTTGCGGGAGCCGGCCAGGATGTCGCCCTGGGTGCTGCGGTCGGAGCGCAGGGGCAGGTCCGCGGCGCCCTCGGCCGGGGCGGGAGCGGCCTGCGCGGGTGCCGCCGCCGCAGGTGCGGGGGCCGGCGGCGGGGCCGTCGTCGCCGCGGCCGCGGTGCGGGGGCACACGGCCAGCGCGGCGGCGGCCACCGCCCCGGCCCTGATGACGGTCCTGCGGGCGGGTGCGGTGGACTCGGCGGCATCCATCGGGGCTCCTGGGTGGGGGTGGGGCGGGGCCGCGCCGCCCCCGCCCGCGCCGTACCGGTGGCGCGTGCGGGCAGGGCGCACGGAACTCCTCGCGCGGGGACCGGGCGCGGCCGAGCGGCCCGCCGTTGATCAACACCCTCGGGGAGGAAGCGCGGGCGCGCGCGCCGGAGGAACTGTTTGAGTGATCATTCACCCACCAGGGGTGACGGGCTGCGGCCAGGCGGCGTTACGGCATCATCGCCTGCATGACGACGACCACACGACGGCTGATGCTCCTGGACACCGCGTCCCTCTACTTCCGCGCCTACTTCGGCGTCCCGGACTCCGTGAAGGCCCCGGACGGCACCCCGGTGAACGCGGTGCGCGGGCTGCTCGACTTCATCGGCCGGCTGGTGCAGGACCACCGCCCCGACGACCTGGTGGCCTGCATGGACGCCGACTGGCGGCCGCACTGGCGGGTGGAGCTGATCCCCTCGTACAAGGCGCACCGGGTCGCGCAGCTGTCGGAGTCGGGCCCCGACCTGGAGGAGACCCCGGACACCCTCGCCCCGCAGGTCCCGATCATCGAGGCGGCGCTGGACGCCTTCGGCATCGCCCGGGTGGGGGTCGCCGGGTACGAGGCGGACGACGTGATCGGCACCCTGACGGCCCGCGCCACCGGCCCGGTGGACATCGTCACCGGGGACCGGGACCTCTACCAGCTGGTCGACGACGCCCGGGAGCGCCGCGTCCTGTACCCGCTCAAGGGCGTGGGCACCCTCCAGGTCACCGACGAGGCCTGGCTGCGCGAGAAGTACGGGGTGGACGGCCCCGGCTACGCGGACCTGGCACTGCTGCGCGGGGACCCGAGCGACGGCCTGCCCGGCGTCCCCGGCATCGGCGAGAAGACCGCCGCGAAGCTGCTGGACGCGTACGGGTCCCTGGCCGGGATCATCGCGGCCGTCGACGACCCCCGGTCGAAGCTGACCCCCACCCAGCGCAAGCGCCTGGACGAATCCCGCCCCTATCTGGCGGTGGCCCCCAAGGTCGTCAAGGTGGCCGCGGACGTCCCGCTGCCCGCCTTCGACCCGGCCCTCCCGCAGACCCCCGCCCGACCCGAGATGGTCGACGCACTCGCCCACCGGTGGGGTCTGGGAGGAGCAATGTCACGCCTGAGCAGCGCGCTGCGCCCATGAGGTGCTAACTTAGGTAATCCTAAGCTTCGTAAGTACCAGGGGAGAGACCGTGGCAGAAGGACGCGCCCGTACCGTCGGCACCGCAGTGGTCGTACGCACCGAACGGCTGACACCGCACATGGTGCGCCTCGTGCTGGGCGGCGACGGACTGGCCGGATTCGGCGCGGGCGCGTACACCGACCACTACGTCAAGCTCCTCTTCGCGCCGGAGGGCGTGCGCTACGCCGAGCCCTGGGACCTGGACGAGATCCGTGCCACGCACCACCGCGAGGCCTGGCCCCGCCAGCGCGCGTACACGGTCCGCGCCTGGGACCCGGCCCGGCTGGAGCTGACCCTCGACTTCGTCGTCCACGGCGACGAGGGCCTGGCCGGCCCGTGGGCGGCCCGCGTCCAGCCCGGCGAGCTCGTCCACTTCCTCGGCCCCGGCGGCTGCTACGCCCCGGACCCGGCCGCCGGCTGGCACCTCCTCGTGGGTGACGAGAGCGCACTGCCGGCGATCGCCGCCTCGATGGAGCGGATGCCGCGGGGGGCGCGGGTGCACGCCTTCGTGGAGATCGAGGGCCCCCAGGACGAGCAGGACATCGCCACCCCGGACGGCGTCACCCCGGTCTGGCTCCACCGCGGCGACCGCCCGGTGGGCGCGGCCCTGCTGGAGGCCGTCACCGGCCTGGACTTCCCCTCGACGGACGTCCACGCCTTCGTCCACGGCGAGGCGGGCTTCGTGAAGGAACTCCGCCGCCACCTCCGCCTGGAGCGGGGCATCGCGCGCGAGCGGCTGTCCATCTCGGGCTACTGGCGCCACGGCGAGACGGACGAGGGCTGGCGGGCGATCAAGCGGGACTGGAACGCCACGGTGGAAGCCGAACAGGACCTCCCGGCCCGCGCCGCCGCCTGACCCCTGGCCGCGCGCCGCTACGCAATTCCCCTCCCCGCCGCCGGCGGGCTATGGATGGCCCGCGCGGCGATGGAGCACCGGGCGCGGAGCGGCCGGAACGGGGTCCGGGGCTTGCCCCGGGAAACGGCGAAAGGGCGGGGCGGGGAGACGGCTCCGCGCAGCGGCCACCACAGCGCGCGCCGAACCCACCCGAACGACACAATGGCGACATGCGTACGCACCGCGCCGCCGCAGTGGCCGGGACGGCGATCCTGCTGGCCTCCGGCACGGCCGGGACGGCCGCGGCGGAGCCGACCCCGCCCCCGCCCCCCAAGCCCCGCATCAGCGACGCCGCCGTCGCCACGGCGGTGAGCCGTCTCGACGCCACCGTCGAGGACGTGATGCGCCGCACCAAAATCCCCGGCGTGGCAGTGGCCGTGGTCCACCGCGACAAGGTGCTCTACCTCAAGGGCTTCGGCCTCCGCCGCACCGGCGAGAGCGCGAAGGTGGACCCGGACACCGTCTTCCAGCTGGCCTCCGTCTCGAAGCCGGTCTCCTCCACCGTCGTCGCCGGCGCCCTCCGCGACCCCGCCGCCTGGGACAAGCCCCTCGGCTCCTCCCTGCCCGGCTTCGCGCTGGCGGACCCCTGGGTGACCTCCCACGTCACCCCCGCCGACCTGTTCTCCCACCGCACCGGCCTGCCCGACCACGCCGGCGACCTCCTGGAGGACCTCGGCTACGACCAGTCGTACATCCTCGGCCACCTCCGCGAGGAACCCCTCACCCCCTTCCGGTCGAGCTACGCCTACACCAACTTCGGCCTCACCGCCGCCGCCGAGGCCGTCGCCCGCGACCACGGCACCACCTGGCAGAAGCTCAGCGCGGACACCCTGTTCAAGCCCGCCGGGATGACGCACACCAGCACCGAGTTCTCCGCCTTCGCGAACGCCGCCGACCGCGCCTACGGCCACGTGAAGAACCCCGACGGCACCTGGAGCCCGCGCTTCGTCCGCGACGCCGACGCCCAGGCCCCGGCCGGCGGGGCCAGTTCCACCGCCCGGGACATGGCCCGCTGGCTGCGGCTCCAGCTCGGCGACGGCGTCCTCGACGGCAAGCGGATCATCCCCGCCGACAGCCTGGGCCGCACCCGCCTGCCCGAAATCGTCTCGCAGGCCCAGACCTTCCGCGGGGTCCCGCAGTTCTACGGACTCGGCTGGAACGTCAGCTACGACGACGCCGGCCGGCTGCGCCTGGGCCACTCGGGGGGCTTCGAGCTCGGCGCCAACACCAACGTCACCCTGCTCCCGCTCGAACAGCTCGGCATCGTCGTCCTCACCAACGCCGCCCCCGTCGGCCAGGCCGACGCGATCGCCCTGGACTTCTTCGACACCGCCGAGCACGGCAAGCCCACCGCCGACTGGCTGGCCCTCACCGGCGCGCTGTACGCACAGGAACTCAACGAGGGCCACCGCTCCACCACCGACTACGCGCACCCGCCCGCCGGCGCCCGGCCCGCCCGCGAGGCCGGCGCCTACACCGGCACCTACGACAACCCCTTCTACGGCCCGCTCACCGTCACCGCCGACGCCAAGGGCGCACTCACCCTCTCCCTCGGCCCCAAGCCCCAGCGCTTCCCCCTCACCCACTACGACGGCGACACGTTCAGCTTCGTGACCACCGGCGAGAACGCCATCGGCCGCACCGGGGTGACCTTCTCCGACGGCAAGGTCCGCATCGAGTACCTGGACGCCGAGCACCTGGGCACCTTCACCCGGAAGTAGCCGCCTACCCTGGTCCCGGTGAGCCGCAGATCCCACATCCCTCCCGCGCCCCTCCCCCAGCAGGACGGCATCGACCCGGTCCGCATGCGCCTTCCCCCCGACCCCGGGGGCCGCTGGCCCCGCCTGGGCGACTACCTGACCGAGCGCTACGCCGGCACGCGCGGCGCCGAGTCCATGGCGCGGCTGCTCGCCCAGGGCCGGGTCCTCGGCGAGGGCGGGCGGGTGCTGCGGCCGCAGGACCCGTACGAGCCCGGCGGCTGGCTCTGGTTCCACCGCGACATGCCGGCCGAGCCGCCCGTCCCCTTCCCGATCCGCGTCGTCCACCGCGACCAGCACCTCCTGGTGGTGGACAAGCCGCACTTCCTGGCGACCACCCCGCGCGGCAGCCACGTCACCCAGACCGCGCTGGCCCGGCTGCGCCGGGAGCTCGGCCTGCCCGCGCTCAGCCCGGCGCACCGCCTGGACCGGATGACGGCCGGACTGGTGATGTTCAGCATCCGCCCCGAGGACCGGGGCGCCTACCAGCTCCTGTTCCAGCAGCGGCGGGTCCGCAAGGAGTACGAGGCCATCGCCCCCCACGACCCGGACGTCACCCTGCCCCGGACCGTGCGCAGCCACATCGAGAAGGTCCGCGGGCAGATGGCGGCGGTCGAGGTCGCGGACGCCGAACCCAACGCCGAGAGCCTGGTCGAACTCGTCGGGACCCGGGGCGCCCTGGGCCGCTACCGCCTCACCCCGCACACCGGGCGCACCCACCAGCTGCGGGTGCACATGAACAGCCTCGGCCTGCCCATCCTGGGCGACCCGGTCTACCCGGTGGTCGCCGAACCCGCCGACCCGGCGGACTACCGGCGTCCGCTCCAGCTGCTGGCCCGGACCCTGGCCTTCACCGACCCGGTCACGGGCCTCGCCCACCACCTGGAGACGGGCCTGACCCTCCAGGCCTGGGACGACCCCGAGGGCTGGGAAGCGGGAGCGCCCCACACTGCCTAGAAGGCCGGGGCCACGCCCGCGATCCGCAGCGCCGCGTCCGCGGCGGCCTCCGCGAACGCCGCCACCGGGCGGGCCGGGTCGCGGCGGCGGACCAGCATGACCCCCTCGACGAGGCCGAAGACCAGGTCGCCCCGCAGGGCCAGTGCGGCCCTGTCCGCGGCCAGTTCGCCGCCCAGCGGAGTGGCGTCCAGCAACGCCCGGTAGTTGTCGCGCAGTTCCTCGCGCATCCGGCGGAACGGCCCCAGCCGCGGCCGGTCCAGCTCGGGCAGCAGGTAGAGGGCGCCCAGGTTGTACGGCCCGCCGCACAGCAGCAGGACGTCCGAGCGGCACAGCTCCCACAGCCGGCGCGCGGCCGGCCGGCCGGTGTCGGCCAGCAGGCGGCGGGAGAGCGCGAGCGAGGGGGCGACCGTGGACTCCAGGAGTTCGGCGAGCAGTTCCTCCTTGCCGCCGAAGTAGTGGTACATCGTGGCCTGGCGCATGCCGGCCCGCTCGGCCACCGCCCGCGTGGTGGTGGCCGCGTACCCCCGTACGGTGAACAGCTCGGCCGCCGCGCACAGCAGTTCCTCGCGCGGCGGCCGGCCGCTCGGCGGTCTCAGCTGGTCGGCACGCGGCCGGCCGACCCGTCTCGGCCCTTCGTCACTTCCCCCGCTCATGCTCCGATCGTCGCACAGGAGACGGCGAAGGGATCATGGCCAGAGATGAGATCCGGCCGTCCACGGGCTCGGAGGAAACCCCAAAGGGGGCTACCCCACCGAGCTGTAGGCCACGACACCCCGCAGCAGGGCGTCAACGGCCTTGCGGGCGTTCTTCGCCACCGTGCTCCCGCCGGCCGAGGACGGCGGGGCGGTGGAGGCCGGTGCCGCCGCCGCGATCTGCCCGAGGACGTCGATGACCTGCTTGCACCAGCGCACGAAGTCGCCGGCCGGCATCTCCGCCTCGCGCAGGACCTCGTCCAGGCTCTTGTCGGAGGCCCACTGGTAGGCCGCCCACGCGAAACCGAGGTCCGGCTCGCGCTGGCCCACACCCTCCGCCTGGTTGATGCGGTGCTCCTCCTCCAGGGCGTCGAGCCGGCCCCAGATGCGGACCATCTCGCCGAGCGCCGCCTTCGCCGGGCCGTTCGGCACCTTCGGCGGGGCCGCGTCGTCGGACTGGCGGGCCTCGAAGACCAGCGCCGAGACGCAGGCGGCCAGCTCTGCCGGGCTCAGCCCCTCCCAGACGCCCTCGCGCAGGCACTCCGAGGCCAGCAGGTCCAGCTCCCCGTAGAGGCGGGCCAGCCGCTTGCCGTGCACGGTGACCTCGTCCTCGCGCAGGTAGTCCAGCTCGGTGAGCAGCGCGTGGATCCGGTCGAAGGTGCGGGCGATGGTGTTCGTCCGGCCCTCGATGCGCCGCTCCAGCTGCTGCGTGTCCCGCTTGAGCCGGTGGTAGCGCTCCGCCCAGCGGGCGTGGTCCTCGCGCTCGTCGCAGCCGTGGCAGGGGTGCGCCCGCAGTTCGGCGCGCAGCCGGGCGATCTCGCGGTCGTCGGCCGCCGCGGCCCGGCCGGGCCGGTGCCGCTCCGGCCGCACGTTCCCGGCCTTGTTGCGCAGGGCGGTCGCCAGGTCCCGGCGGGACTGCGGGGAGCGCGGGTTGAAGGTCTTCGGGATCCGCATCCGGTCGATGGCCTCGACCGGCACCGGGAAGTCGATCGCGGCGAGCCGCTTGACCTGCCGTTCGGCGGTGAGCACCAGCGGGCGCGGGCCCTCGGCGTACTCGTAGCCGCGGTGCCCGTTGCTGCGCCCGGCGGGCACGCCCGGGTCGAGGACCAGGGCGAGGCCGGCGAACTTGCCCGTGGGGACGTGGATGATGTCGCCGGGCTTGAGCTTTTCCAGGGAACTCGCCGCCTGGGCGCGGCGCTGGGCCGCCCCCTGCTTGGCCAGTTCGGTCTCGCGGTCCTTGAGGTCGCGGCGCAGCCGCGCGTACTCCTCGAAGTCGCCGAGGTGGCAGGTCATGCCCTCGCGGTAGCCCTCCAGCCCCTCCTCGTTGCGCTGGACCTGGCGGGAGATCCCGACGACCGAGCGGTCGGCCTGGAACTGCGCGAAGGAGGTTTCCAGGAGTTCGCGCGAGCGGTGCCGCCCGAACTGCTGGACCAGGTTGACGGCCATGTTGTACGAGGGCTTGAAGCTGGAACGCAGCGGATAGGTGCGGGTGCCGGCGAGGCCTGCGAGCTGCACCGGGTCCATGCCGCGCTGCCACAGCACCACGGCGTGGCCCTCGACGTCGATGCCGCGGCGGCCGGCCCGGCCGGTGAGCTGGGTGTACTCGCCGGGGGTGATGTCGGCGTGCTGTTCGCCGTTCCACTTGACGAGCTTCTCCAGGATGACCGTGCGCGCGGGCATGTTGATGCCCAGGGCGAGGGTCTCCGTGGCGAAGACGGCCTTGACGAGACCGCGGACGAACAGCTCCTCCACGACCTCCTTGAAGGTGGGGAGCATGCCCGCATGGTGGGCGGCGATGCCGCGCTCCAGGCCTTCGAGCCACTCGTAGTAGCCGAGGACGTGAAGGTCCTCGGCGGGGATGGAGGCGGTGCGCTCCTCGACGATCTCGCGGACCTTCAGGCGCGCGCTGTCGTCGTTGAGCCGCAGGCCCGCGTAGAGGCACTGCTGGACGGCGGCCTCGCAGCCGGCCCGGCTGAAGATGAAGTTGATGGCCGGGAGCAGCTCGTCGTTGTCCAGGCGGGCGATGACCTCGGGGCGGCCGGGGGTCCAGATGCGGCTGCGGGAGCGGCGTTCGCGCTCGCGGTCGGCCTCGCGGACCATCTTGCCGCGCCGCCGGTCCTTGGGGCTGTAGCTGCGGGTGTTCTCCTCGCGGGCCATGCGCAGCAGGTCGGGGTTGACCTCGCGGCGGGCCGAGCCGCGGCCTCCGTGGTCGGACTCCTCCTCGAAGAGGTCGTAGATCCGCCGGCCGGCCATGACGTGCTGCCACAGCGGTACGGGCCGCTCCTCGGAGACGATCACCTCGGTGTCGCCGCGGACGGTGTCGAGCCAGTCGCCGAACTCCTCGGCGTTGGAGACGGTCGCGGAGAGCGAGACCAGCGTCACCGACTCGGGGAGGTGGATGATCACCTCTTCCCAGACGGCGCCGCGGAAGCGGTCGGAGAGGTAGTGCACCTCGTCCATCACGACGTAGCCGAGGCCGCCGAGCGCCTGGGAGCCCGCGTACAGCATGTTGCGGAGCACCTCGGTGGTCATCACGACCACGGGCGCGTCGCCGTTGACACTGTTGTCACCGGTCAGCAGGCCGACCTTGTCGGCGCCGTAGCGCTTGACGAGGTCGGCGAACTTCTGGTTCGACAGGGCCTTGATGGGCGTCGTGTAGAAGCACTTGCGGCCCTGCTGGAGGGCGAGGTGCACGGCGAACTCGCCCACGATGGTCTTGCCCGAGCCCGTCGGGGCGGCCACGAGGACGCCCTTGCCGGCCTCCAGTGCCTTGCAGGCCTCGACCTGGTACGGGTCCAGGTCGAATTCGTACATCTCGCGGAAGGGGGCCAGGGCGGAGGCCTCTTCGGCGGCGCGGATCCGGGCAGCGGCGTACCGCTCGGCGGGTGAGAGTTCTTCGGTCATCTTGCTGTCGAGCCTACCCGCCGCCTCTGACAACAGTCTCGATCATTTATGTGATCGGACCGAGGGCCCCCGGCCCCTCCCGGCGGCAGCCGGGGGGGAGCCGGGGGGAACCCGAATCTCAGGTGGCGTCGTCGTAACCGTTGATCTGGCGGCGTCCGCCGTCGGCCTGCTCGGGCAGCACGGAGGGGGCCGGGGCCGCGTCCGCCCCGCCGATGGACGAGGGGGTCAGGTCCAGCTCGGAGGCCTCGTCGTCGTCGAGGCCGGCATCCGGGTCGGCACGCCGGCGGCGGCGGTCGTTGAGGAGGCAGATCCCGAGGGCGAGGAAGTACAGGGCCACGATCGGGGAGGCCAGGGTCAGCATGGTGACCGGGTCGCCGGTGGGCGTGGCGAAGGCCGCGAAGATCGTGATGCCGAGGACCATGCCCCGCCACCAGCTGCCCAGCCGCTTGGCGCTGAGGATCCCGGTGAAGTTCAGAAGCACCAGGATCAGCGGCAGCTCGAAGGCGAGACCGAAGACCACGACCATGCGCGTCACCAGGTCGAGGTAGTCGTCGACCGGGAGCAGGTTCTTGACGTGGTCGGGGGTGAAGCCGAGCAGGATCTCCGCGGTCTGCGGGAGGATCTTGTACGCCAGGACCGCACCGGCCAGGAACAGCGGGGCGCCGACGGCCACGAAGCTCAGCGTGTACCGCTTCTCGTTCTTGTGCAGGCCGGGGGCGGCGAACGCCCACAGCTGGTACAGCCACACCGGCGCGGACAGCACCATGCCCGCCGAGAGGCCGACCTTCAGCGCGATGGAGAACGGGCCGGTCAGACCGTTGGCCGTCATCTCGGCGCAGGGGGCGCCGTTGCGCTGGTGGGTGGCTCCGCCCACACAGCCGACGGAGGAGAGCATCGGCTCCAGCAGGAAGTCGATGATCGGCCGGAAGAAGTAGGCGCAGACGACCGTGACCACGGCGATCGCCAGGACCGACTTCAGCAGGCGGTTTCTCAGCTCACGCAGGTGCTCGACGAGCGGCATCCGCCCTTCGGCGTCCTTCGGAAGCCGATCTCGTTTCCCCTGCTTGCGGGCAGACTTGAGCAACCCACGTCCCTTGTCTCGTTGCAAATGACCGGCGTGCTGGGGGAGGACCCCCCGGGTGTCAGCCCTGGGCGGTGCGGCCCGGCTCGCCGACCGGACGGGAGCTGGTGACGTCACCGGGGGCGGCCTGGATGGTCCGCGGGGCGACGGGCTGCTGGGCGTCGGCGGCCGGGGCGGCGGCGGGGGCGTCGTCCACCTCGCCGTCCTTCTTCATGGCCTTGGCCTCGCTCTTGAGGATCCGGGCCGACTTGCCGAGCGAGCGGGCCATCTCGGGGAGCTTCTTGGCGCCGAACAGCAGCACGATCACAGCGATGATCAGAAGGATCTCGAGGGGCTTCAGATTGCCGATCATGTGTGTCTTCCTTACTCACCGAAACGGCTGGTTTGTGGTGGCCTCGCGATACCGGACAGACGTCCGGCACCTCTCTGACATGGATCGTAACCCCCTGGGGTTAACGCCCGGCAATCCCCAGGGGTGTCCGCGGTGCCCTGCGGCTTAGACGGTACGGGTCCGGCCGCGCGGTTTCCATAACGCGGACGCACCGAGCGCCACACCCCTACAGCCGCACCGCGCCCTCGCGGCGGGCCGCTCCGGCCAGGTCGGCCGCGGCCCGCTCCAGGTCCCCGGAGGCCTCCGTGATCCGGCGGCTGGCCGAGGCCACCTGTACCGACAGCCGCCGCACCTCCAGGAAGACCCGGACGGCCAGCACGGACAGGACGGCGACCCCGAGGAAGCCCAGGGCAATCGCAAGCATCGGCCACAGCATGGGACGAGCCTAGCGCCCCGCCCTCACAGGCTGCGCAGGGTGCTCACTCCCCCGCCGGTCAGCAGCTCCACGATGCGCTCACCGGCGGGTTTGCGGACCTGGGCGGAGCACTCGGGGCAGGTGAAGGAGTAGAACGTGGTCCGCCGGCTGCCGCCGATCGCCAGCCGCAGGGCGTCCGCCGCGAGCTCGAGGCGCGCCCGGCACTCGGGACAGGCGGCCTTGAAGGTGACCGGTTGCGCACCGGAAGACGGCGACATCTGTCCGCGCCCCCTCTAGACCTGTTCCCCGTACCCCGCGAGTGCTTCTGTGGCGGCCCTGCGGGCGCTCTGTGCCAGCTCGGGCGGCGAGACGATGCGCCCGTCACGGCCCAGGCGCAGCGCGAGCCGGCGCAGGGAGGCCGGGTCGGGGCTGCGCAGCACGATCCGCAGCCCCCCGTCGGGCAGCTCGTCGGCGCTGTCGTGCGGGTAGTACTCGGCGACCCAGCGGCCGCCGGGGCCGACCTCGACGACCACCTCCGGGTCCTCGGCGGCCGGCTGGACCAGGCCCTCGGACAGGTCCCGGGGCTCGATGGCCGGCGGCTCGGCGCGCTCGTCGAGGAGGCGGATCTCGGCGACCCGGTCCAGGCGGAAGGTGCGCCGGGCCTCCGAGAGGTGGCACCAGCCCTCCAGGTAGGTGTGCCCCACCGCGAAGAGCCGGATCGGGTCGACGGTGCGCTCGGTCAGCTCGTCGCGGGCGGGCGAGTAGTAGCGCAGCCACAGCCGGCGCCGCTCGGAGATGGCCCGGTCGACGTCGGCGAAGACCCCTCCCTCGGACTCGAAGGTCACCGACAGCCGGGAGCTGGCCCCGGCGGCCTCGCCGGCGGCCGCCTCCAGCTTGGCGGTGGCCCGCAGCAGCGCGTCCCGGTCGCTCTCGCGCAGCCCCGGCAGGGTCGCCACCGCCCGGGCGGCGACCAGCAGGGAGGTGGCCTCGTCGGCCGCCAGGCGCAGCGGCTCGGCGGTGGACTCCCCCGAGGCGTCGGCGTTGTGCCACCAGATGCGGTCGCCGTCGGTGTCGATGTCGAGCAGGTCCCCGCCGCGGAAGCTGGTTCCGCACATGGGCAGTACGTCGAGGTCCGAGATCAGCTCGTCCTCGGTGATCCCGAAGGCGCGGGCGACGTCCGCGACGTGCGCCCCGGGGCGCTCGCGCAGATAGGTCACCAGGGACAGCATCCGGCGGGTCTGGTCGATGGCGTTCGCGGCCATGCTGCTACGTCTCCCCCTCAGGGCGTTGCTAGTGAAGTTCCTGGTCAGCCCTGGGCGACGGCGCGCAGCCGGTCGACCACGTCGGCCCGCAGGTCCGCGGGTTCCACCACCACGACATCGGGGCCGAACTCCACGAGCCAGGCGTCCAGCCCGTGCCCGTAGGGGATCTCCAGCTCGTCCCAGCCGTCGGTGCCCTCGCGGACCTCGGTGGCCTTGGCCCGCAGCGGGTAGCCGGACCCGGCGCGCAGCCGGATCAGCGCCGACCGCTGGGCGCCCTCCCCGGCCCAGGCCGCCACGGTCTCCCGCACGGTCACCACGTCGGGGACCTCGGCGGTGTACTTGCCGGCCCGGGAACGGACCTTGCCGGTGATCCGGGAGAGCCGGAACACCCGCTCCGCTCCGCGGTCGCGGTCGTAGCCGGCCAGGTACCAGTGGCCGCGCCAGCACTCCAGGGCCCACGGCTCGACCTGGCGCGGCTCGGGCCGGGCGGCGTTGGACTTGCGGTAGTCGAAGACCACCGGACGGCGGTCCCGGCAGGCCAGCATCAGCGGCTCGAAGGCCGCCTCGTGGACGGGGATGCGCGGCTCGATCGCGCTGTGCTGCCCCTCGTACGGGTCGCCGGCCTCCGGCATGCCGCCCGCCCGCAGCTTCTGCAGGGCGCCGCTGGCCGCACCGGCCAGACGGGCCTGCTGCCAGACCTTGGCGGCCAGACCCAGGGCCGCGGCCTCCTCGGCGTCCAGGGAGACGGGCGGCAGCCGGTTGCTGTCGCGGCGGGCCAGGTAGCCCGTCTCGCCCTCCAGGTTCTCCACCGTCTCGATCACCAGACCGAGTTCGCGCAGGTCGTCCTTGTCCCGCTCGAACATGCGGTTGAAGGAGTCGTCGTTGCCCGCCTCCAGGTAGGCCTCGATCGAACCGCGCAGCTCACGCTTGCTGAGGGGACGTCGGGTCCCCAGCAGACACAGCGCCAGGTTCATCAGCCGCTCGGCCTTGGCAATCGCCATCGACGCCCTTCCCCCACTTCCTCGACACACTCGTGACCGTTGACCGTACCGCCAAGGCGGTCCCCGGCAAAAGCGAGGGCCCCCGCCTCACGGCGGGGGCCCTGCGCGGTGACTGCCCGTGGATCAGGCGGCCATCAGGTCACAGACGAAGATCAGCGTCTCGCCCGGCTTGATGGCACCGCCGGCGCCGCGGTCGCCGTAGGCGAGGTGGGCCGGGATGACCAGCTTGCGGCGGCCGCCGACCTTCATGCCCTGGACGCCCTGGTCCCAGCCGGCGATGACCTGGCCGACACCGAGCTTGAACTGCAGCGCGGAGCCGCGGTTCCAGGAGGCGTCGAACTCCTCGCCGGTGGAGTAGGCCACGCCCACGTAGTGGACCGAGACCACGGAACCGGCCTTGGCCTCCGCTCCGTCACCCTCCCAGATGTCCTCGATGACCAGGTCGGCCGGGACCGGGAAATCCGGGAAGTCGATCTCGGGCTTCTCGAGCTTGTCGCTCACGGAACTACTCCTCATGCGTACGGATGCGGGCCCCTGACCGCGGGGGCGGAAAAGGGCAACCCCACCAGTCTTACACTGCGCCGACGATGTCCACGACGAAGACGAGCGTGGAGTTGGCCGGCAGGTCCTCACCCTGGGCCTGGTCCTTGTACGCCTGCTCCGGCGGGATCACCAGCAGCACGCGGCTGCCGACCTTCTTGCCCACCAGGCCCTTGTCCCAGCCCTCGATGACCTTGCCCTGGCCGATCTTCGTCGAGAACGGCTGCCCGGTCTTCCAGGAGTTGTCGAACAGCTTCGCCGCGTCCTTGCCCTGGTTCGGGGCCCACGCCGCACCGCTGTACTGCATGAAGACGGTCTGACCGGACTTGACCTCCGGGCCCTTGCCCTCGATCAGGACCTTGTCGACCAGCTCCTTCGGCGGGTCGTTCTTCGGGATCGTGATCGTCGCTTCCTTCTCCTCGTCGGCCTTGACCTGCGGCAGGTCCGACGGGATCGGCGCCTGGGTACCCTCGGCCTTCTTCGGCACGACCTGGTCCACGTCGATCACGAAGACCAGGTTGTCCTTCGCCCCCACACCCAGCTTCGGCTGACCCTGGTCACCGAAGGCCGCGGCCGGCGGGGCCACCACCAGGAGCCGGCTGCCGACCTTCTTGCCGAGCACGGACTCGCTGAAGACCGGGAGGAAGTCCGCCGAACCGGCCGGGAACGCCACCGGCTCGCCGTCCTGGTCGTAGGAGCTCGGCAGCTCCTTGCCGCTCTTCCAGATCTTGCCGGTGAACTTGGTGATCACGAAGTCGTTCTTCTTGACCTCCGCACCGGTGCCCTCCTTGAGGACGTTCACCACGAACTTGCCGCTCGGCTCGCCCTTGGGGACCGTGATATCGGCCTTCTTCCCCACCTCACCGGCCACCGTCGGCATCGGGTCCGCCGAGGCCACCTGCTTGGGCACCTCGGCGGGCTTGGAGGCGCCGGCCGACGGAGAGGAATCCTTCTTCTTGGAGTCGTCGCCCCCTCCACAGGCTGCGGTGAGCATCAGAGCCGGCACGATGAGCGCGGCAGCAAGTCGGCGTCGCACAGTGGTCCTCAGGGTCGCTGGAATGGTCCGTCGTAGCGGCCCACTCTACGGGCTGGCCCCTGCGCCACAAGGCTCTGGCATGCGAAGACCCCGCACGCAGACGCGCACGGGGCCCCCGGCCGCACCGGTCACATCCCGGCGATCAGCTTCTCCACCCGGTCGTCCACCGACCGGAACGGGTCCTTGCACAGCACCGTGCGCTGCGCCTGGTCATTGAGCTTGAGGTGCACCCAGTCCACGGTGAAGTCCCGCCGCTGCTCCTGGGCCCGGCGGATGAAGTCCCCGCGCAGCCTCGCCCGGGTGGTCTGCGGGGGCACCGACTTGCCCTCGAAGATCTTCAGGTCGTTGCAGACCCGCTCGGCCTGCCCCTTGCGCTCCAGCAGGTAGTACAGCCCCCGCCGGCGGTGGATGTCGTGGTACGCGAGGTCTATCTGGGCCACCCGCGGATTGGACATGGTCATGTTGTGCTTGGCCCGGTAGCGCTCGATCAGCTGGTACTTCATGACCCAGTCGATCTCCCGGCCGATCCGGTCCAGGTCCTCGGCCTCGATCGCGTCCAGCGTGCGGCCCCACAGCTCCAGCACCCGCTCCACGACCCCGGTACGGATCCCCCGCCGCTCGGCGAAGTCCAGGGCCTTGTCGTAGTACTCGCGCTGGATCTCCAGGGCGGAGGCCTCCCGGCCGCTGGCCAGGCGCACCTTGCGCTGGCCCGTGATGTCGTGGCTGACCTCCCGGATCGCCCGGATCGGGTTCTCCAGGGTCAGGTCCCGCATCACCGTGCCCGCCTCGATCATGCGCAGCACCAGGTCGGTGGCGCCGACCTTCAGCAGCATGGTCGTCTCGGACATGTTGGAGTCCCCGACGATCACATGCAGGCGGCGGTAGCGCTCAGCGTCCGCGTGCGGCTCGTCACGGGTGTTGATGATCGGCCGGGAACGGGTGGTGGCGGAGCTGACACCCTCCCAGATGTGCTCGGCCCGCTGGCTGACGCAGTAGACCGCGCCCCGCGGGGTCTGCAGCACCTTGCCCGCACCACAGATCAGCTGGCGCGTGACGAGGAAGGGAATCAGGATGTCCGCCAGACGGGAGAATTCACCGTGCCGGGCCACGAGGTAGTTCTCGTGGCAACCGTACGAATTGCCCGCCGAGTCGGTGTTGTTCTTGAACAGGTAGACGTCGCCCGCGATTCCCTCCTCGTGCAGGCGGCGTTCGGCGTCGACCAGCAGACCTTCGAGAATGCGCTCGCCCGCTTTGTCGTGGGTGACCAGTTCGGTCAGGCTGTCGCATTCGGGTGTTGCATATTCCGGATGCGATCCCACGTCGAGGTACAGGCGGGCGCCGTTCCGCAGGAACACATTGCTGCTGCGGCCCCATGACACGACACGGCGGAAGAGGTAGCGCGCCACTTCGTCAGGAGACAGTCGGCGCTGTCCCCTGAACGTGCACGTGACGCCATACTCGTTCTCCAGCCCGAAAATGCGGCGGTCCATGACTGAACATTACGCCTTCTGCCCTCTTCTGAAACCGGGTTCGAGAGCGGCGTTCCCATCAGTTTCTGATCAACTGCTCCGAAGCCGCCCCCGCAGAGCCCGCCACGGCCCGGCTGCGGCCACCCGACGCGAGGATCCGCTGAGTGGCCGTCAGCACCAGCAGCGCCGCCACACCCGCGCCACCCGCCACCGCGAAACCGGCCGCCGTCCCGCCCAGTTCCACCGCCGGACCCGCCGCCGCCGTACCGATGGCCGCACCCACCCCGAAGAAGGTCACCAGCCACGAGAAGGCCTCGGTCACCGTGCCCGCCGGCGCATGCCGGTCCACCACGATGAACGCACAGGCCAGAGAAGGCGCCAGGAACACACCCGAGAGCGCGGCCAGCGCCGTCATCGCCACCGGCCCGACACTCAGCATCAGCGGCAGGTAGCCCACCGCCAGCAGGCCCACCAGCAGCCGCAGCCGCCGCTCCGGAGCCCCCGCCCACTGCCGGGCGCCATAACACACACCGCCCACCAGCGCGCCCAGCCCGAGCGCCGCCATCAGCCAGCCGTACACCGCCTGACCACCATGCCCGTCGGAGTACGCCACCGCCGCCACCGCGATCGAACCCAGCGCCATGCCCACGAAGAAGAACGCGCCCAGCAGCGCCAGCAGCCCGTGCGAACGCAGCGCACCCAGCCAGTGCGCCTCACGCGGCGCCGAACGCCAGGTACGGGAAGGCTCCGAGAGCACCACCATCAGCACACCCACCAGCCCCACGGCGTTGAGCACCAGCAGCGCGGCGGCCGGCGACCACAGCGCGACGCACAGCGTCACCAGCAGCGGGCCGATCGTGTACATGATCTCCTGGGCCACCGCGTCCATCGCGTACGCGGCGTGCACCCGCTCCTCACGACCCCCCAGCACCGACGGCCACAGGGCCCGCAGCCCGCCCTCCAGGGGCGGCGTGAACAGACCCGAGACCAGCACCGCCGCATAGGCCGCCGCCATCGAACCCGTCCCCGCCCCGGCCAGCCACACCATGCCCAGCGCCGACACCAGCGCCGCCGGCAGCTGCACCCGCGGCTGCCCGTACACGTCCACCGCCCGGCCCAGCAGCGGCTGACCCACCGCGTTCGCCAGCCCGTACGCCGCCGCCAGCGCACCCGCCAGGCTGTAGCTGCCGCCCTCGGACCGGATGAAGAGGACGATCGCGATGGCGGCGGTGGCGTTCGGCAGCCGGCCCAGCAGCGTGCCCGCCAGGAGCCTCGCCGCGTACCGGGTCCTGAGCAGCTCCGCGTAACCCGCGGCCATGGATGCCCCCTTCTGCCCGGGATTCTTCCCCCGGGGTAATACGTATAACTCGACCCGTCATACGTACCATGGCCGCAGACCCGGGGTCCACCCCGCGGACCAGCCCCACCCGCCCCACCTGGCACTTCAGGAGCCCCTGTGACGAGACCCACCAGCCGCGACGTCGCCACCGCCGCCGGAGTCTCCCAGGCCACCGTCTCCCTCGTCCTCGGCGACAAATGGCGCGGCCGCGTCTCCGAACGCACCGCCGCCCACGTCCGCGAAACCGCCACCACCCTCGGCTACCGCCCCAACCTCGCCGCCCGCAACCTCCGCCTCGGCAGCACCCGCACCGCCCTCCTCGTCGTCCCCGCCCTCACCAACGAATTCTTCGCCCGCGTCTACACCGGCGCCGCCCGCGTCGCCGCCACCCACGGCTTCGGCGTCGTCCTCTACCCCTCCCCCGACGGCACCGGCCCCGCCCGCGACCCCTTCGCCTCCGCCCGCGCCGCCATCGACGGAGTCATCGCCTCCTCCATGGCCGCCGCAGCCCTCGACGCCATCGGCGGCGACGACCTCCCCCTCGTCATGCTCGACAGCGACCCCACCGCCGGCCGCGCCGCCGCCCACGTCAACCTCGCCATGACCGACGGCGTCCGCCAAGCCGCCCAACACCTCCTCCACCACGGCCACCGCCGCTTCCTCCACCTCGCCGCCGACGTCGACACCTGGACCTTCCACATCCGCGCCCGCGCCCTCGCCACCCTCCTCGGCCCCACCACCGAACTGCGCACCGTACGCGCCGGCCTCAGCGTCGACGCCGCCCGCACCGCCATGGAAACCGCCCTCGCCGACCCCGCACACCGGCCCACCGCGATCCTCTGCGACGACGACGTCCTCGCCGCCG
Organism: Streptomyces katrae; assembly: GCF_002028425.1. GTDB lineage: Bacteria > Actinomycetota > Actinomycetes > Streptomycetales > Streptomycetaceae > Streptomyces > Streptomyces katrae_A. The sequence goes on from NZ_CP020042.1 coordinate 1,708,064, forward strand.
GCGCCTGCAAGGCCGCCCGCCGCCTCGGCCTGCGCGTCCCCGAAGACCTCTCCGTCACCGGCATCGACGACCTCGGCCTCGCCACCGCCGTCGAACCCGAACTCACCACCGTCCGGCTCCCCGCCGAACAGGTCGGCGAACACGGCATGAACGCCCTCCTCGCCGTCCTCGACGGCCGCCCCTGGACCGCCCCCGACATCCCCGTCGAACTCGTCGTCCGCGACTCCACCGGCCCCGCCCCGGCCACCCCCTGACACACGAAAGCCCCGGCCCACCCCCACAAGGGGCGGACCGGGGCCTCCCACGGCCTGCCGGAACTACTCGGCCTCATCCTCCGGCGCCTCGTCGTTCGACACGGCATCCACCTGCGCCGCCGCCGGAACCTCCGCCTCCAGCAACCGCGCCAGCTGCCGGCCCCGGATCCGCTTGAACTTGCGCTGCTGCGACCGCGTACGGTCCAGCACCGCAACCTCCAGCCGCTCCGCCGGAATGGCCTTGTCCGCCCCGTTCGCCTGGCTGGACAGCGCCTGCACCGCCAGCTTCAGCGCCTCGGACAAGGTCATCCCGTCCTGATGCCGCTGGTCCAGATAACTGCTGATCTGCTCCGCGTTCCCACCGACCGCGACCGAGCCGTGCTCGTCCACGATCGACCCGTCGTGCGGCAGCCGGTAGATCTGGTCCCCGGCAGCCGTCGCACCGACCTCCGCCACCACCAGCTCCACCTCGTACGGCTTCTCGCCGGCCGAGGAGAAGATGGTGCCCAGCGTCTGCGCATAGACGTTCGCCAGACCGCGCGCCGTCACGTCGTCACGGTCGTAGGTGTACCCGCGCAGATCGGCGTAGCGGACGCCGCCGATGCGCAGGTTCTCGTACTCGTTGTACTTGCCGGCGGCCGCGAAGCCGATCCGGTCGTAGATCTCGCTGAACTTGTGCAGCGCACGGGACGGGTTCTCGCCGACGAAGACGATGCCGTCGGCGTACTGCAGCACGACGAGGCTGCGGCCGCGGGCGATGCCCTTCCGGGCGTATTCCGCCCGGTCGGCCATGGCCTGCTGGGGTGACACATAGAACGGAGTCGACACCGGTGGTCCGTCCCTTTCTTCTGGGCGACGAGAGGACTGGTCAGAGCAGGGCGGCGCGCGGGCCGTCGGGCTGCTCGAGCCGGCGGTCCGTCACCTTGCGGGCGAGCGCCTGCGACTCGTCCTCGTCCAGCCTGCGGAAACCCTCGTCGGTGATGACGGTGACGATGGGGTAGATGTGGCGGTACAGGTCCGGACCGCCGGTCGCCGAGTCGTCGTCGGCGGCGTCGTACAGCGCCTGCACGACCAGCGTGGTGGCCTGCTCCTCCGTCAGATCGGGACGGTAGAGCTTCTTCATGGAGCCCCGGGCGAAGATGGAACCCGAGCCGGTGGCGGCGTAACCGTGCTCCTCGGAGCGGCCGCCGGTCACGTCGTAGGAGAAGATCCGGCCCTTCTCCTTGGCCTCGTCGTACCCCGCGAACAGCGGCACGACCGCCAGCCCCTGCATGGCCATGCCCAGATTGCTCCGGATCATGGTCGAGAGCCGGTTCGCCTTGCCCTCGAGCGACAGCGTCGCCCCTTCGACCTTCTCGAAGTGCTCCAGCTCCAGCTGGAACAGCTTGACCATCTCCACGGCGAGGCCGGCCGTACCGGCGATGCCCACCGCGGAGTACTCGTCCGCCGGGAACACCTTCTCGATGTCCCGCTGCGCGATCATGTTCCCCATGGTCGCCCGCCGGTCACCGGCGAGGACGACCCCGCCGGGGAAGGTGGCGGCGACGATGGTCGTCCCGTGCGGGGCCTCGACGACCCCCTCGGGAAGCTTCCGGTTCCCCGGCAGCATCTCGGGCGCGTGCGCGCCCAGGAAGTCCATGAAGGACGACGACCCCGGCGTCAGGAAGGCTGCCGGTAGACGCCCTGTGCCACGAGTGTTGGGTTCCACAGGTTTCCTTCCACATAAGCGGCTGCACGCCTTATGACGTCCGGCCGATCCTTGAACTGCCCCAGGGCTGCGTTGCAGCTGAAGCACAGTACGCCTCGGACCTTACCCGTCTGATGATCGTGATCAACGTGCTCCGCGGGAGCCTCCCGGCAAAGGAGGCACACCCCGCCTTGCGCCGCGATCATGTCATCACGCTCCGCTTCGGTGATGCCGTACTGGCGCTTGAAGTACGAGGCCCGGTTCCGTTGAGCTCGGCACTCCCGGCAGTAGCTGGCCCAGCCATCCGAACTGGTCTTGTTGCGCTCCCAGTCCGAGTGCGGCTTGATTTCCCCGCACTGGGGACATCTCTTGTGGCCGGACGGCACGGGTATCTTCACCCGCACCGTCCGCCCCTTCGCTTCCTGGCGCTGCTTGTAGTGCTCGGCTTGGCACTCTCGGCAATACGCCTGAAGACCGTCCCGCATCGAACGGTTGCTCGCGAAAGCCTCGCGTGGCTGAACGCGTTTACAACGCGAGCAGCGCTTCAGACCCTCGGGGGCCACTTCGGCCACCACTCCCCCCAACCTTCAATCTGAAGGTCAAATGGCCTCAGCTACCCCTACTCGCCACCCTTTTGGACGAACGACCTCACGAAATCCTCGGCGTTCTCCTCCAAGACATCATCGATCTCATCCAGGACCGAGTCGACGTCGTCGGAGAGCTTTTCCTGTCGTTCCTTGAGGTCGGACTGCGCTTCCGCGGCCTGCTCCTCGACCTCTTCGGTCGAGCGAGTGGCCTTCTGCTGTCCGCCGCCGGTGTCCTTGGTCGCCATGTCTACCTCACCCCGCTCGGTTCGCGCGCTCACACGGAGAGACCCCGGGATTCGGGACCTCTCAAGATCAGACCCTACGTCGGACCCTACAAGGAGGGTCCGACATTCGTCCCCGTACTTTCACAACGTCCGGTCATTCTCATGATTCCCGGATGGCGGCCCTTTCAGGCCCCTTCAGGCCCGCTCACTGCCCCGAAAGCACCCGCACCAGGTCCTCCGCCGTGCGGCAGCGGTCCAGGAGCTCCTTGACGTGCTTGCGGGTCCCCCTCAGGGGCTCCAGGGTCGGGACCCGCTGGAGGGAGTCGCGGCCCGGGAGGTCGAAGATCACCGAGTCCCAGGAGGCCGCCGCCACGTCGTCCGCGTACTGCTCCAGGCAGCGCCCGCGGAAGTACGCCCGGGTGTCCTCCGGGGGCTTGCTCTCGGCCCGCTCGACGGCCGGCTCCTCCAGGAGCCGCTTCATCTTCCCTCGGGCCGCCAGACGGTTGTACAGCCCCTTCTCGGGCCGCACGTCCGAGTACTGGAGGTCCACCAGGTGCAGCCGCGCCGCGTCCCAGCCGAGTCCGTCGCGCCTGCGGTAGCCCTCCAGGATCTCCCGCTTGGCGATCCAGTCCAGCTCTCCGGCCAGGCTCATCGGATCGGTCTCCAGCCGGCCCAGTACGTCCTCCCAGCGGCTCAGGACGTCCTTGGTCTGCTCGTCGGCGTCCGTGCCGAACCGCTCGTCCACGTACTTCCTGGCCAGCTCGAAGTACTCCATCTGAAGCTGTACGGCGGTCAGCGTGCGCCCGCTGCGGAGCGTGATCAGGTGCTGGAGGTCCGGGTCGTGGGAGACCTGGTGCAGGGTGCGCACCGGCTGGTCCACGGCGAGGTCGACGCTGATGAACCCGTCCTCGATCATGGACAGGACCAGCGCGGTCGTGCCCAGCTTGAGGTAGGTGGAGATCTCGGAGAGGTTCGCGTCCCCGATGATCACGTGCAGCCGGCGGTACTTCTCCGCGTCGGAGTGGGGTTCGTCGCGGGTGTTGATGATGGGGCGCTTGAGGGTGGTCTCCAGTCCGACCTCGACCTCGAAGTAGTCCGCGCGCTGGCTGATCTGGAAGCCGTGCTCGCGCCCGTCCTGGCCGATGCCGACGCGGCCGGCGCCGGTGACGACCTGGCGGGAGACGAAGAAGGGCGTCAGGTGGCGCACGATGTCCGAGAAGGGGGTCTCCCGCTTCATCAGGTAGTTCTCGTGCGTGCCGTAGGAGGCGCCCTTGTTGTCGGTGTTGTTCTTGTAGAGGTGGATCGGCTGGGCGCCGGGGAGCTGGGCGGCCCGCTCGGCGGCCTCGGCCATGATCCGTTCGCCGGCCTTGTCCCAGAGCACGGCGTCGAGGGGGTTGGTGATCTCGGGCGAGCTGTATTCGGGGTGCGCGTGGTCGACGTAGAGCCGTGCGCCGTTGGTGAGGATGACGTTGGCGAGGCCGATGTCCTCGTCGGTGAGCTGGCTGCTGTCGGCGGCCTCGCGGGCGAGGTCGAAGCCTCGGGCGTCCCGCAGCGGATTCTCCTCCTCGAAGTCCCAGCGGGCGCGTCGCGCCCGGTGCATCGCCGCCGCGTAGGCGTTGACGATCTGGGACGAGGTGAGCATGGCATTGGCGTTCGGGTGCCCGGGGACGGAGATTCCGTACTCCGTCTCGATCCCCATTACTCGCCGTACGGTCATGCGGCCCTCCTTGCCCGGCGGCGCTCCCGTTCGGGGGCGGCGCTCAAGTACCGCTGGTGCTCCGGTGCGTCATGTGCGGTGCCCGTCCCGCACTGCGCGACCGGCGGTACGGAAGAGCCTAGAACCACTCCGCGCTGGTGGGGAGATCATTTCAGTCATTGACTTCGCCTTGTCACGGCCGGAAAAGGCGGGCGGTAAAGCAGGCGGCTGCGGGTGCCGTGTGAGGCACCCGCAGCCGCCTCGCACCGTCAGAGGTACTGACCGGTATTCGCCACCGTGTCGATGGAGCGTCCGGTGTCCGCGCCCTGCTTTCCGGTGACGAGGGTGCGGATGAATACGATCCGCTCGCCCTTCTTTCCGGAGATGCGGGCCCAGTCGTCCGGGTTGGTGGTGTTGGGCAGGTCCTCGTTCTCCTTGAACTCGTCCACGCAGGCCTGGAGGAGGTGGGAGACGCGGAGGCCCTTCTGGTTGTGTTCGAGGAAGGCCTTGATGGCCATCTTCTTGGCCCGGTCGACGATGTTCTGGATCATCGCTCCGGAGTTGAAGTCCTTGAAGTAGAGGACTTCCTTGTCGCCATTGGCGTACGTGACCTCGAGGAAGCGGTTTTCCTCGGTTTCTGCGTACATCTGTTCGACGACGGTCTGGATCATGCTGTGGACGGCCACCTCGGGCGAGCCGGAGTGCTCGTTGAGGTCGTCCGTGTGCAGCGGCAGCGAGGCCTTGAGGTACTTCGCGAAGATGTCCTTCGCGGCCTCGGCGTCCGGGCGCTCGATCTTGATCTTCACGTCGAGGCGGCCGGGCCGCAGGATCGCCGGGTCGATCATGTCCTCGCGGTTGGAGGCGCCGATGACGATGACGTTCTCCAGGCCCTCCACGCCGTCGATCTCGGCGAGCAGCTGCGGGACGATGGTGTTCTCCACGTCCGAGCTGACACCGGATCCGCGGGTGCGGAAGAGGGATTCCATCTCGTCGAAGAAGACGATGACGGGGGTGCCCTCGCTGGCCTTCTCACGCGCGCGCTGGAAGACGAGGCGGATGTGCCGCTCGGTCTCGCCGACGTACTTGTTGAGGAGCTCGGGGCCCTTGATGTTCAGGAAGTACGACTTGCCGGCGGCCTGCCCGGTCACCTCGGCGACCTTCTTGGCAAGGGAGTTGGCGACGGCCTTGGCGATGAGCGTCTTGCCGCAGCCGGGCGGGCCGTAGAGCAGGATGCCCTTCGGGGGCCGCAGTTCGTGCTCCTTGAAGAGGTCGGGGTAGAGGTAGGGGAGCTCGACCGCGTCGCGGATCAGCTCGATCTGGTCGCCCAGGCCGCCGATCTTGTCGTAGTCGATGTCCGGGACCTCTTCGAGGACGAGGTCCTCGACCTCGCTCTTGGGGACCACCTCGTAGACGTAGCCGGAGCGGGGTTCGAGCAGCAGGGCGTCGCCGGGGCGGATGGTGATGTCCAGGAGCGGCTCGGCGAGCCTCACCACCCTCTCCTCGTCGGTGTGCCCGACCACCAGGGCGCGCTCGCCGTCCTCGAGGATCTCCTTGAGGGTGACGATGTCCCCGGCGCGCTCGAACTCCATGGCCTCGACCACGTTGAGCGCTTCGTTGAGCATGACCTCCTGGCCGCGCCGGAGGTCTTCCGGGTCGACGCTGGGGCTGACGTTCACGCGGAGCTTGCGGCCGCCGGTGAAGATGTCGACGGTGCCGTCCTCGTTGGCCTGAAGGAAGACGCCGAAGCCGGCCGGCGGCTGTGCGAGCCGGTCGACTTCCTCCTTGAGGGCCACGATCTGGTCGCGGGCCTCACGGAGGGTGTTCGCCAGTCGTTCGTTCTGCGCGGATACGCCTGCCAGATTCGTCTGGAGCTCGACGATCCGCTCTTCGAGAATCCTCGTGTGACGCGGAGAGTCGGCGAGCTTGCGGCGCAGGACGGCGATTTCCTGCTCGAGATAGGCAACCTGGCCAGCGGGGTCCTCAGACCCTCGCCCGGGCCGGATGCCGCGGTTGATGTCGTCGTCGTGGGCTGCCACGGTCCTCACCTCCTCCAAGGGGAGCTGGACGCTTCCTGACCCTACCTGGGCTGGTGGTGATTGAAACCCCTAGATCACAAAGACGGTAGGGGTGTGTCCGATCTTCACCCTTGCGTACTCCCTCACGCCAGGGAAATACCCACCCTTCAACATCGGAAAGCAGCCGGTTGTAAGGTCGAAGTGTTCAACACCCGTCCGGGCCCGCGCGACTTGCCGAGAGCCGCTTCCGGAACGGTTCGATCAGAGCAGGGAACGGCAGGAGATATGACCGTGCAGCAGGAGGTCCCGGCGGGTGGTTCCGGTGGTGCCGGAGAGCCCCTCGAGGTCTGGATCGACCAGGACCTCTGCACCGGGGACGGGATCTGCGTCCAGTACGCCCCGGAGGTGTTCGAGCTGGACATCGACGGTCTGGCCTATGTGAAGAGCCCGGAGGACGAGCTCCTGGTGGAGCCGGGGGCGACGACTCCGGTTCCGTTGCCGCTGCTGCGGGACGTGGTGGATTCGGCGAAGGAATGCCCGGGGGACTGTATTCACGTAAGGCGCGTTTCGGACAGGGTCGAGGTGTACGGTCCGGACGCGGAGTGACGGTTCAAACACGTCCGGCGGTCGAGTCCGTAAGCTCCTGGCGGAATGTTCCGCCGGTCCAGCGCCACTTGGCGAGCTGCTTGAGGTCGGGGCTGTAGCGGGGCACGGAGGGCGAGGAGTAGCCGAGCAGACTCGCGGTGACGGTCCGGTCGCGGACGGTCAGGGTGGTGGCGGTGCGGCGCTTGGCGGGGTCGAGGAGGGTGGCGACCACGCGGGGCCGGGCGCCGGGTGCGGCTTCCTGGGCGAGTACGTAGATGGCGTGGGGCGGGGTGCCGGAGCCGGCGTCGCAGCGCACGGCGGCGACGGTTTCGGGGCGGGCGTCGCCGTCGAGGTCGCCTTCGGCGGTGGCGGTGACGGTCTGTGCGGCGCCCTTGCAGTCCAGGGGGTAGGTGACCGCGTGTGCGTCGGGGGCGGCGGGCGGGGCGGCGGCGGGGGTGGCTCCGGTGGCCCGGTCGGGCTGGAGGAGGCCCGCGCCGGCTATGACGGCGGCCATGGCGGTGGCCGTGGCGAGCCAGTGGACGGGTTTGGCCCGGTGGTGTGCGGGGTGTTCGGGCGACAGGTCTTCCAACGACGGGGCGGGGTCGGTGGGGCTGTGCGTCACGCGGGGTGTCTCCTGTACGGCGGGTGACGGTGAGCCAGCATCGTGCCACACCTCACACCGCGGTGGAACGGCTGGGTCCGCGTCGGCCGGTGCGGGCAACGAAAAGGCGCTGTGGCGCAGTTCCGGAAGTGTTCCGGGGAACTGCGCCACAGCGCTTTCGTGTTGGGTCCGCGCCCGGGGCGGGCGGCGGGGTGGGGCTATGCGGAGCGGTCGCTGCCGGGGCCTTCGTAGTCCTCGCCGTAGGCGCCCTTGGCGGGGCGGCGGCGGCGCATGGGGGGCTCGACGCCGTCGGCGAGGCGGCGGGCGGTGACGAGGAAGCCGGTGTGGCCGATCATGCGGTGGTCCGGGCGGACGGCGAGGCCTTCGACGTGCCAGTTGCGGATCATCGATTCCCAGGGCTGCGGCTCGGCGAAGCAGCCGATTTCGCGGATGGACTCGACGGTCTTGGACAGCTGGGTGGTGGTGGCCACGTAGCAGCAGAGGATGCCGCCAGGGACGAGGGCCTTCTTGACCGCCTCGAGGCATTCCCAGGGGGCGAGCATGTCGAGGATCACGCGGTCGACGTCGGTCTCGTCCAGGTTGTCCTGGAGGTCTCCGACGGTCAGCTTCCACGCGGGGTGGGGGCCGCCGAAGTAGCGCTCGACGTTGGCGGTGGCGATCTCGGCGAAGTCCGCTCGGCGCTCGTAGCTGTGGAGCATGCCCTGGTCGCCGATGGCGCGCAGCAGGAAGCTGCTCAGGGAGCCGGAGCCCACTCCCGCTTCCACGACGCGGGCGCCGGGGAAGATGTCGGCGAAGGCCAGGATCTGGCCCGCGTCCTTGGGGTAGACCACGGCGGCGCCGCGGGGCATGGACAGGACATAGTCGGGGAGCAGGGGGCGCAGCGCGAGGTAGGCGACGTTGCCGGTGGTGCGGACAACGCTGCCCTCGGGAGCGCCGATCAGCTCGTCGTGCGGGAAGGAACCCTTGTGGGTGTGGAAGTTCTTCCCGGCTTCGAGCGTGAACGTGTAGTGGCGGCCCTTGGGGTCGGTCAGCTGTACCTGGTCCCCGACCTCGAAGGGCCCGCGTCGGCGGGCGGCACCGGTCGGTTCGGACATGTGACCAGTGTATTGGCTTCAGGACTGGGGCCGCGCCATGGCCTTCACGAAGGCCTTCTCGACGTCGAGGGTGGACAGGACGCCGTAGATCTCGCCGCCGGTTTCGATGACGAGGTATTCGGTGGCGGGGGTGGTGCGGAGGTGGTCGAGGAGTTCTTCGCCGGTGAGTTCCGCGGAAACCTTCATGCCGTCGGTGAGGTCCTGGGCGAGGGTGCTGACGGCGACCCAGGGGCGGCGGTGTTCGGGGACGGAGGCGATGGCGGTTTCGCGGACGATGGCGGTGGGGTCGCCCTGGCCGTCGACGACGACGAGGGCGCGGGCTCCGGCTTCGTTGGCGCGGCGGAGTGCTTCGGAGAGGGGGGTGGCGGCCTGGACCGGGACGGCGCGGCGGGTGAGGGTGCGGGCGCGCAGTTCGGGGAGGTGTTCGCGCAGGCGGGCCATGCGCAGGCTGTTGCCGGCGCCGGTCCAGATGATCGCGGCGAGGATGGCGGCGAGGAGGGCGTCCATGACGGTGTCCATGCCGCCGATGTCCTGGGGCGGGTTGCCGAGGATGCCGGTCTGGGTGACGAGGGGCAGGCCGAGGAGGACGGTGACGGCGAGGGCGCGGCCGACCCAGGCTGCGGCGACGGTGCCGGTCATGGGTTTGCCGGTGATGCCCCAGATGAGGGCGCGGAGCATGCGGCCGCCGTCGAGGGGGAGGCCGGGGAGGAGGTTGAAGGCGGCGACGAGGAGGTTGGAGACCATCAGGCCGGCGAGGAGGACGCCGGGGACGGTGGCGGGGTCGACGGCTTTCATGCCGAGGTAGAAGATCCCGGCGAGGGCGAGGGAGAGGAGGGGGCCGACGAAGGCGAGGACGAATTCGCGGCCGGGGGTTTCGGATTCCTTCTCGATCTCGGAGACGCCGCCGAAGAACTGGAGCTGGATGCGTCGTACGGGGAGTTTGAAGCGGAGTGCGGCGATGGTGTGGGCGAGTTCGTGGACGAGGACGGAGGCGTAGAAGGCGACGGCGAAGAAGAGGGAGACGAGGTAGCGGGCGGGGCCGAGGTCGGGCAGGATCCGGTCGAGCTGGTCGCCGAAGACCCAGGTGATGAGGGCGGCGACGAGGAACCAGCTGGGCGAGACGTAGACGGGTACGCCGAAGGGGCGGCCCATGAGGATGCCGCCGCCCGGGTCGGAGCGCTTGGCGGGGCGCTCGCCGGTTTCGTCGGTGTCTGCCACGGCTGTCCTTCGTTCGGTGCGTTTGCTTCCAGTGTGGTCCACGCCGTGGGTGGGGTGGCGTGGGGTGCTGTGGTGCGCGGGGTGCTGTTGCGCGGTGTGATGCTCCGATCATGCAGGGCGATGGGTCAGGAGTCGATGGTATGCGCGTGCTGTCGGTGCCGGGTCGTAGGGTTTTAGGCATGACGACGATCCCCGGCGCCGGTTTCGACGGTGCTTCCCCGGGTGCTGCCCGGCCCGCTTCGCTGTCGCCTTCGCGGGCGGGTGACTTCATGCAGTGTCCGTTGCTGTACCGGTTCCGGGTGATCGACAGGCTGCCGGAGAAGCCGAGTGCGGCGGCGACGCGGGGGACGCTGGTGCATGCGGTGCTGGAGCGGCTGTTTGATCATCCGGCGGCGGAGCGGACGGTTCCGCGGGCGAAGGAGCTGTTGCCGGGGCAGTGGGAGCGGTTGCTGGAGGCGAAGCCGGAGCTGGCGGGGCTGTTCCCGGAGGGGGACGGGGGCGCGGGGCTGGCGGGGTGGCTGGCGGAGGCGGAGGCGCTGGTGGAGCGCTGGTTCACGCTGGAGGACCCGACGCGGCTGGAGCCGGTGGAGCGGGAGTTCTTCGTGGAGACGGAGCTGGAGTCGGGGCTGCGGCTGCGCGGGATCATCGACCGGGTGGACGTGGCGCCGACGGGCGAGGTGCGGATCGTCGACTACAAGACGGGCAAGGCTCCGCGGCCGGAGTACGCGGAGGGCGCGTTGTTCCAGATGAAGTTCTACGCGCTGGTGGTGTGGCGGCTGAAGGGCGTGGTGCCGCGGCGGTTGCAGCTGGTGTACCTGGGCAGTGGTGACGTGCTGACGTACGACCCGGTGGTGGCGGATCTGGAGCGGGTGGAGCGCAAGCTGCACGCGTTGTGGGAGGCGATCTCGGAGGCGACGGAGACGGGTGACTGGCGGCCGCGGCCGACGAAGCTGTGCGGCTGGTGCGACCACCAGGCGGTGTGTCCGGAGTTCGGGGGCACTCCCCCGGTGTATCCGCTGGCGATCGTGCCGGGGCCCGGGCGCCCGGCGGGTTCCTGATCGCGGGGTCAGGGCAGAATGGGCGGCGCTGAAGCCGTCCGACGAATACGAGGTACCTTCCGTGGCGATCCGCGTCCTGCTGGTCGACGACCAGCCTCTGCTGCGCACCGGCTTCCGGATGATCCTGGAGGCGGAGCAGGACCTGGTGGTGGTGGGTGAGGCCGGGGACGGTCTGCAGGCGCTGGAGCAGGTGCGGGCGCTGCAGCCGGACGTGGTGCTGATGGACATCCGGATGCCGCGGATGGACGGGGTGGAGGCGACGCGGCAGATCACGGGTCCGGAGCGGAACGGGCCGGCGAAGGTGCTGGTGCTGACGACGTTCGATCTGGACGAGTACGTGGTGGAGGCGTTGCGGGCGGGGGCGAGCGGGTTCCTGCTGAAGGACGCTCCGGCCGATGAGCTGGTGCAGGCGATCCGGGTGGTGGCGGCGGGCGAGGCGATGCTGGCGCCGAGCATCACGCGGCGGCTGCTGGACAAGTACGCCGGTCATCTGCCGTCGGGTGAGGAGAGGGTCCCGGATGTGCTGGGGACGCTGACCGAGCGCGAGGTGGAGGTGCTGAAGCTGGTGGCGCGGGGGCTGTCGAACGCGGAGATCGCGGCGGACCTGTTCGTGAGTGAGACGACGGTGAAGACGCATGTGGGTCATGTGCTGACGAAGCTGGGTCTGCGCGACCGGGTGCAGGCGGCGGTGTACGCGTACGAGAGTGGTCTGGTGCGGCCGGGCGCGCAGTAGGCGCGGGGTCGCGCGGCCGGGAGACGCCTCCGCCCCGGCGCCCTTCGCGGGTGCCGGGGCGGAGGTGTGTCCGGGGCGGGTCAGCCCTTGCTGATCTCCCAGAAGCGGAAGACGGTGGAGGCGTCGAGGGACCACTGGAGGCCGGTGACGTTCTGGCGGGCGACGGCGTACTGCTTGCTCTGCCAGAGCGGGAGGATGGGGATCTCGTCGGCGACGATGTCCTGGAGGCGGGTGTAGTCCGGGTTGGCCGCGGTGCGGTCGGACTTGGTGGAGGTGGCGGGGATGATGGTCCCGCTGATCTCCTTGTTGTCGTAGTTGTTCATCAGGACGTTGTCGGGTCCGAAGAACGGCTGGGTGAAGTTGTCGGCGTCGGGGTAGTCGGGGACCCAGCCCTTGACGTAGACGCCGTACTTGCCGGCCTTGATGTCCTTTTCGTACTGCTCGAACTCGACGGACTTCACGTCGGCGTCGAACAGGCCGCTGTCGTTGAGCTGCTTGGCGATGACCTGGAACTGCTGGTCGGTGGAGGGGCCGTAGCGGGTCGGCGTGGAGTACAGCGTCAGCTTGATCTTGCCGGTGATGTTGGCGGCCTTGAGGACGGCCTTGGCCTTCTCGAGCTGGGGGCTGCCGCCGTAGCGGTCGAAGAAGGGGGTGGTGTGTCCGGCGATGCCGGCCGGGACGATCGAGTAGAGCGGGACGGCGGTGCCGGAGTAGACGTCCTTGACGAGGGCGTCGCGGTCGACGAGGTAGGCGATGGCCTTGCGGACGGGGAGCTTGCCGGCGACGGGGTCGTTGACGTTGAAGACCAGGTGCTGGACTTCGGCGCCGGTGCCCTGGACGACGTCGACCTTGTTGTCGCCGGTCTTGGTCGCGGCGAGGCCGGCGATGTCCTTGGCGGCGAGGCCGCGGAAGGCGAAGTCGACGTCGCCGCTCTCCAGGACGGTCTTGAGGCCGGCCTGGTCGCCGTTGAAGAACTTCAGCGTGACGCCGGTGTTCTTGGCCTTGGCCTTGCCGCTGTAGGAGTCGTTGACGGAGAAGTTGGCGCTCTTCTCGCTGAAGGAGTCCAGCTTGTAGACGCCGGAGCCGATGGCCTTGTTGTCGGTGCGGAGCTTGTCGGCCGGGTACTCGCTGTGGTCGACGATGGCGCCCGCGCCCGAGGCGATCTTGCTCGGGAAGGTCGCGTCGGGGGTCTTCAGCTTGAAGACGACGGTCTTGTCGTCTGGGGTGTCGATGCTCGCGATGGAGGAGAGCATGACGGCCGGGCCGCTCGGGTCGTTGATCTTCAGCGTGCGCTCGAAGGAGAACTTGACGTCCTTCGAGGTGAGGCTGTGGCCGTTGCTGAACTTCAGGCCGGAGCGCAGGGTGCACTTGAACACCTTGCTGTCGCCGCCCTCGAAGTTGCAGGCCTGCGCGGCGTCCGGCTCGGGCGTGGTGCCGCCCTTGGGGAAGCTCAGCAGCGACTGGAAGACGTTGTTGAAGAGCAGCCAGGAGCCCGGGTCGTAGCCGGACGCCGGGTCGGTGGACTTCACCTTGTCGGATATGCCCATGACCACGCCCTTGCCGTCGCCGGCGGCCGAGCCGTCCTGCGAACCGCAGCCGCTGAGCAGCGCGGCGGCCGTGGCCGCCCCGAGCGGGGCCACCAGCCACTGGTTACGTCTCTTCACGCGATGTCCTTCACAGTTCTTGTCTGATCCTTGCGCCGGCCTGCGACGTCCGCCGCCGGTTGCTGCCGGTCTCAGCCGCTGACGCCCCGGCCGAGTTCCCACAGCTGGAGGTCGGAGATGGCGTTGACCGACCATTCCACTCCGGTGATCCCGTCGCGGGCGGCGACGTACTGCTTGCCCTGCCACAGGGGCAGGACGGGCACGTCGTCGGCGACGATGTCCTGCATCTCCGTGATCGCGGGGACGGCGACGTTGCGGTCGGCGGCCTTGCGGGACTCGGGGATGAGCTTGGTGCGCACCGTGTTGTTGGCGTACGGCGTGCCCAGGAAGTTGTCCTGCTCCAGGAACGGGGCGAGGAAGTTGTCGGCGTCCGGGTAGTCGGGGAACCAGCCGAGCCCGTAGGCGGCGTAGTCGCCCTTCTTCTGGGCGGGGCGGAAGTCGGCCCACTCGTTGCCCTGGACGGTGATGTCGAACAGCTGGGTGGCGTTCAGCTGGGTCTTGAGGGCCTGGAACTCGGCCGCGGTGCCGTCGCCGTAGTGGTCGGTGGTGTAGTTCAGCGTCAGCTTGACGGGGGTTTTGATCCCGGCGGCCTTCAGCAGGTCGGCGGCCTTGGCGGTGTTGGCCTCGCCGTACTTGTTGAAGAAGGAGTTGACGTGGCCGGTGACCGTGGTGGGGACCAGTGAGTACAGGGGCTGCGCGGACTTGCCGTAGACCTTGGAGATGACGTTGCCCCGGTCGACGGCGGCGGCGAGGGCCTGGCGCACGGCCTTGTCCTTGACGGCCGGGGCGTCGGTGTTGAAGCCGATGTAGCGGATCTCCAGGCCCGGCATGGGGACGAGCCTGACGCCCTTGGGTGCCTTGGCGGAGAGCTCGGTGATCTGGGCCGGGGAGAGGGTGCGGGAGACCATGCTGATGGAGCCGTCGGAGAGCGCCTTGGTGGCCGCGGCCGAGTCGGGGAAGGTGCGCAGTTCGACCTTGTCGTTCTGCAGCTTGATGTCGCCCTTGTAGTTCGGGTTCTTGGTGAAGACGGCCCGGACCAGGTGGTTGTCCTTGACCTCGGGCTTCATCGTGTAGGGGCCGGAGCCGTCGACGGCGAAGCCGGTGCGGAGCTTCTTGGCGTCGTAGTTCTTCTCGCTGACGATGCCGGCCGCGGGGGTGGCGAGCTTGTACGGGAAGGTCGCGTCGGGGGTCTTCAGGTGGAAGACGACGGTGTCGGTTCCCTTGACCTCGACGGTGTCGAGGGTGGAGAGGAGGGAGGAGGGGCCGTTTTCGTCCTTTATGGCGCGGACCCGGTCGATGGAGAACTTGACGTCCTTGGCGGTGAGCGGGTCGCCGTCGGCGAACTTCAGGCCCGGCCGCAGGGTGCAGCGGTAGCTCTCGTTGTCGTTGTCGGTGAAGCGGCAGTCGGAGGCCGCTTCGGGGACGGGCTGGCCGCCGCCGCGCGGGGTGCGCATCAGGGTCTGGACGGTCTGGCGCAGGATGTTCCACGTCGTGGCGTCGTAGGCGTAGGCGGGGTCGAACGGGGCGGGGGCGTAGTCGGCTGCCTCGAACCGGTCGGTGGTGCCGACGACGATCGCTCCGGATCCTGCTCCGTTTCCGCTCGCGCTGCCGCATGCCGACAGCGCGGGGGTGAGCAGGCCTATCGCGGCCGTCAGCACCATGGTCTTGCGGTTCATGCTGGAAGTACTCCCTCACCCGGCACTTGTTAAGCGGCGTAGAGGGCACTTCGCGGCGGTCGCCCGTTCAGGGCGGAACGATCGGGCCGGTGTTTGACGATCGGTCCACGCGCGTGCCGGTGCAAGGGTGTGCGGCCGGTACGGCAGAGGTGCGTGCGGAGTGCCCGCGACGACATTAGTGGCCCGGGACGGGGTGGCTGGAACCAGCAGGAGTTGGGGCGTAATCGCACTGTGATGGGTGCGGACTGACCGCTTATGCCGGAGTCTTCGCAGATGGTGTCAGGAGATGATCAATCCGGACACATGGGAAGCCCTTGGAGCGTCGGGGCAGGTCCGGCGAAGGCTGCGCGGGTGACCAAAGTCACCCGCTCCGCCCACATCGCCGGGATGGAATTTCGGCCTCCGGACCCGGAGGCGGAAGATCCTTGCGCGGGAAGGAGGTCCCGCCCCCGTTTTGCGTCCGGCACGGACGGTGTGCGCCTAGTTCATCGGAGTGATGAGGGAGCGCAGGAAGCTCAGGTCCACGTCCTCCAGCGAGCGCACGATGGTCCGGCCCGGGGCGGGCTCGATCAGGCCCACGGAGGGCACGGCCACGACGCGGCAGCCGGCCGCTTCGGCGGCCGCCACCCCGGTGGCGGTGTCCTCGATGACGGCGCACCGCGAGGGGTGCGCGCCGAGGCTGCTCGCGGCGAACAGGTAGGGGTCGGGGTGGGGCTTGGTGCGGGGGACCTCGTCGCCGGCGACGGTCAGGTGGAAGCGGTCGCGGCCGAGGGTGAGCAGGACCTGGTCGATGACGCGGCGGTGGGAGGCGGAGACCAGGGCGGTGGGCACGTTGTGCCGGGCCAGCTCGCTCAGCAGCCGCTCGGCGCCGGGCATCATGGGGACCTGCTCGGCGATCCGGGCCTCGAAGCGCTCGTTGAGCAGGACGCTCAGTTCGGCGAGGCCGATGTCGGCGCCGGTCGCCTCGATGAGGAAGGAGGCGCTGCGGCTCATGGGGCCGCCGACGACCACGTCGCGCCAGGCCTCGTCGAGGCGATGGCCCAGTTCCTGGAAGATCTGCGCCTCGATCTCCCACCAGAACCCCTCGGTGTCGACGAGGGTGCCGTCCATGTCGAGCAGCACCGCCTGCAGGGCGTGCCCGTCGGCCGTGTGGACGACGGGAGCGGGAACGGTGCTGGTCATGCGTACGCCTCTCTCCGGGGACGACAAGGCCGGTCACCTCGGAACCGCGCGGGGCTTCCCCCTCGGGAACAGGTGACCGGCCTGTATGGGACCGACCAGTGTACGCCGGTCTGTGTCAGCGTGCGTTGAAATACTTCGCTTCGGGGTGGTGGATGACCAGAGCATCGGTGGACTGCTCGGGGTGGAGCTGGAACTCCTCCGAGAGGTGGACGCCGATCCGCTCCGGCTCCAGGAGGGTGGCGATCTTCGCCCGGTCCTCCAGGTCGGGGCAGGCCCCGTAGCCGAGGGAGAAGCGGGCTCCCCGGTACTTGAGGTCGAACATGTCCTCGATGGCGGCCGGGTCCTCGCCGCCGAAGCCGAGCTCGGCGCGGACGCGGGCGTGCCAGTACTCGGCGAGGGCCTCGGCCAGCTGGACGGACAGGCCGTGCAGCTCCAGGTAGTCGCGGTAGGAGTCGGACTCGAACAGCTTGGCCGTGGCCTCGCCGATCTTCGAGCCGACGGTGACCACCTGGAGGCCGATGACGTCGGTCTCGCCGGACTCCTCCGGGCGGAAGAAGTCCGCGAGGCACAGGCGCCGGCCCCGGCGCTGGCGCGGGAAGGTGAAGCGGGTCCGCTCGTTGCCCTGCTCGTCCAGGATGATCAGGTCGTCGCCCTTGGAGACGCACGGGAAGTAGCCGTAGACCACGGCCGCTTCGAGGAGGTTCTCGGTGTGCAGCTTCTCCAGCAGGCCGCGCAGGCGCGGGCGGCCCTCGTTCTCGACGAGCTCCTCGTAGGTGGCGCCGCCGGCTCGGGCCTGCTTGAGGCCCCACTGGCCCTTGAACAGCGCGCCCTCGTCCAGCCAGGAGGCGTAGTCCTTGAGCGGGATGCCCTTGACCACGCGGGTCCCCCAGAAGGGCGGGGTGGGCACCGGGTTGTCGACGGCCACGTCGGAACGGCCGCCCGGCTGCTCGGGCTCCTCCACCTGGAGGGCGGGCGTGTCCCGCTTGGCGACGCGGCGCTGCTTGAGCTCGGGCAGGGTGGCGCCGGGGACGCCGCGCTTGACGGCGATCAGGGCGTCCATCAGCCGCAGGCCCTCGAACGCGTCGCGGGCGTAGCGGACCTCGCCCTCGTAGATCTCGTGGAGGTCCTGCTCGACATAGGCCCGGGTCAGGGCCGCGCCGCCCAGGATCACCGGGAAGTCGGCGGCCAGCTTGCGCTGGTTGAGCTCCTCCAGGTTCTCCTTCATGATCACGGTGGACTTCACCAGGAGCCCGGACATGCCGATCACATCGGCCTTGTGCTCCTGCGCGGCCTCCACGATCGCGGAAACCGGCTGCTTGATACCGATGTTCACCACGTTGTAGCCGTTGTTGGTGAGGATGATGTCGACCAGGTTCTTACCGATGTCATGGACATCACCGCGGACCGTGGCCAGCACGATCGTGCCCTTGCCCTCGTCGTCCGTCTTCTCCATGTGCGGCTCCAGATAGGCCACCGCCGTCTTCATCACCTCGGCCGACTGGAGCACGAACGGCAACTGCATCTGCCCCGACCCGAACAGCTCACCGACGACCTTCATCCCCTCCAGAAGGGTGTCGTTGACGATGTCCAGCGCCGGACGGCCCGTCAGCGCCTCGTCGAGATCGGCCTCCAGACCGTTCTTCTCCCCGTCGATGATCCGCCGCCGCAGCCGCTCCTCCAACGGCAGCGCAAGAAGCTCCTGCGCACGGCCGGCCTTCAGCGACTTCGTGTTGACCCCCTCGAACAGGGCCATCAGCTTCTGCAGCGGGTCGTAGTCACCCTCACGACGGTCATAGATCAAATCCAGAGCCGTGCTGACCTGCTCCTCGTCGAACCGCGCGATCGGCAGGATCTTCGACGCATGGACGATCGCCGAATCCAGACCCGCCTTCACACACTCGTCCAGGAACACCGAGTTCAGCAGCACACGAGCAGCCGGATTCAGACCGAACGAAATATTCGACAGACCCAGCGTGGTCTGCACCTGCGGATGACGCCGCTTGAGCTCACGGATCGCCTCGATCGTCGCGATCCCGTCCTTACGCGACTCCTCCTGACCCGTGCAGATCGTGAACGTCAGGGTGTCGATCAGGATGTCCGACTCACGGATACCCCAGTTCGACGTCAGGTCCCCGATCAGCCGCTCCGCGATCGCGACCTTGTGCTCGACCGTACGGGCCTGGCCCTCCTCGTCGATCGTCAGCGCGATCAACGCGGCACCATGCTCCCGCGCCAGCCGCGTCACCTTCGCAAAACGCGACTGCGGACCGTCACCGTCCTCGTAGTTCACCGAGTTGATGACCGCACGCCCGCCCAGCATCTCCAGACCCGCCTGGATCACCGGAACCTCGGTCGAGTCCAGCACGATCGGCAGCGTCGAAGCCGTCGCGAAACGCCCCGCCAGCTCCCGCATGTCCGCGACACCGTCACGGCCCACATAGTCCACACACAGGTCCAGCATGTGCGCGCCCTCACGGATCTGGTCCCGCGCCATCTCCACACAGTCGTCCCAGCGCGCCTCCAGCATCGCCTCACGGAACTTCTTCGACCCGTTCGCGTTCGTCCGCTCACCGATCGCCATGTACGAGGTGTCCTGCCGGAACGGCACCGTCTGATACAGCGAGGCCGCACCCGGCTCGGGGCGCGGGTCGCGCTCCACGACGGCGGCGCCCCTCACCCGCTCCACCACCTGCCGCAGATGCTCGGGAGTGGTGCCACAGCAACCGCCCACCAGCGAGAGCCCGTACTCCCGCACGAACGTCTCCTGCGCATCGGCCAGCTCCGACGCCGACAGCGGGTAGTGCGCACCCTGCTTCGTCAGGACGGGCAGACCGGCGTTCGGCATGCACGACAGCGGGATGCGCGCGTTCCGCGCGAGATAGCGCAGGTGCTCGCTCATCTCCGCCGGACCGGTCGCACAGTTCAGACCGATCATGTCGATCCCCAGCGGCTCCAGCGCCGTCAGCGCCGCCCCGATCTCCGAACCCAGCAGCATCGTGCCGGTGGTCTCGACGGTGACGGAGCAGATCAGCGGGACCGTGACGCCGAGGGCTTCCATGGCGCGGCGGGCGCCGATGATGGAGGACTTGGTCTGGAGGAGGTCCTGGGTGGTCTCGACGAGCAGCGCGTCGGCGCCGCCGGAGATCAGACCTTCGGCGTTGACCTGGTAGGCGTCGCGGATCTGGGCGTAGGCGATGTGGCCGAGGGTGGGCAGCTTGGTGCCGGGGCCGATGGAGCCGAGGACCCAGCGCTGCTGTCCGGTGGAGGCGGTGAACTCGTCGGCGACCTGCCGGGCGATGCGGGCGCCGGCCTCGGAGAGCTCGAAGTTGCGTTCGGGGATGTCGTACTCGGCGAGGGCCGCGTAGTTCGCTCCGAAGGTGTTGGTCTCGACGCAGTCGACGCCCACCGAGAAGTACGCCTCGTGGACCGAGCGGACGATGTCGGGGCGGGTGACGTTCAGGACCTCGTTGCAGCCTTCGAGCTGCTGGAAGTCTTCCAGGGTGGGGTCCTGTGCCTGGAGCATGGTTCCCATGGCTCCGTCGGCGACGACCACGCGGGTCGCGAGCGCCTCTCGGAGGGCATCGGCCCGGGTCTGGGTGTCTGCGGGCGGGTTCGGCAACGAGGCCATGGTTGAGCTCCCTGGGATGCGACGGCTGTCGGCTTTGCGCCCCCGCTGTGTCAGGGGTGCACGCGGTCAGGGTAACCGCGCGGCACCCGCCCCGGTGAGGGCGTCCCACGTGGCGGACTGCATTCTGTGCCCGGGAGTCGCACGGACGGGTGCCCTGGTCGGCGGCACACCGGGAAACACCCAAGCATGCACGAGGTCGGCATCGACCGATAGTGTTCGGCATGGTCGAACTACGTCAGCAGGAGGCTGCGCGATGGCACGGAACATCCAGTCGCTCGAACGAGCCGCTGCGATGCTGCGGCTCCTGGCCGGCGGGGAGCGCCGGCTGGGCCTGTCGGACGTGGCGTCCGCCCTGGGCCTGGCCAAGGGCACGGCCCACGGGATCCTGCGCACCCTGCAGGCCGAGGGCTTCGTGGAGCAGGACCCGGCTTCGGGGCGCTACCAGCTGGGCGCCGAGCTGCTGCGGCTGGGCAACAGCTACCTGGACGTGCACGAGCTGCGCGCCCGCGCGCTGGTGTGGACGGACGACCTGGCCCGGGCGAGCGGCGAGAGCGTCTACGTGGGCGTGCTGCACAAGAGCGGGGTGCTGATCATGCACCACGTGTTCCGGCCCGACGACAGCCGGCAGGTGCTGGAGGTCGGGGCCATGCAGCCGCTGCACTCCACGGCCCTGGGCAAGGTGCTGTCGGCCTACGACCCGGTGGCGCACACGGAGGCCCTGGACGCGGAGCGGGAGGCCTTCACCCCGCGCACGGTGACCGACGCGGCGGGCTTCGAGGAGGTCCTGGACCTGACGCGGGCCCGCGGGTGGGCGGCGGACGTGGAGGAGACCTGGGAGGGCATCGCCTCGGTGGCGGCGCCGATCCACGACCGACGGCGCATGCCGGTGGGCGCGGTGGCCGTCGCGGGCGCCGTGGAGCGCGTGTGCGGGGAGTCCGGGGAGCCTCGTGCGGCCCTGGTGGCCTCCGTGCGGGACTGCGCCCGGTCGGTTTCGCGCGACCTCGGAGCGGGCCGGTTCTGAGCTTGACCTGATCCCTTTGGTCCACCCCTTGGCCGCTTTGGGCGCCATTCGGGTGGACCTCTTCGTTTCCGGACCGGCCATTGGCCGGATTTGGGCGATCGTACCGAGTGGTAACGATCCGGTTCTTTGACCTGGTCAGGCCTTGACGCGTTCTGAACCCAGGCGGAAAACTGCCGTTCATCGGTCGGCATTGTCGAACACCTACCGGCAATACGCGTTAGGCTAGGGCGAGGCCATGGACCGGTGAAGCACTCACCGAGTGCGCGGACCCACCGGAGGGACCCGGTGTCCGCCCACCCCTGGACGTAAGACAAAGGAGTCGCGGGTGTCCAGCTCCGACATCTTCATCGGCGAGACCATCGGTACCGCCCTGCTCACTCTGCTCGGCGGCGGCGTGTGCGCCGCCCTCACGCTCAAGAGCTCCAAGGCCCGCGGCGCGGGCTGGCTCGCGATCACCTTCGGGTGGGGCTTCGCCGTCCTGATCGCCGCCTACGTCTCCGCGCCGCTCTCCGGCGCGCACCTGAACCCGGCGGTCACCGTCGGCATAGCCGTGAAGACCGGCGAGTGGGGCGACGTCCCCGTCTACCTCGCGGGCCAGCTGCTCGGTGCCATGCTCGGCGCGGTCCTGATGTGGATCACCTACTACGGCCAGTTCCGCGCGCACCTGGCGGACCCGGAGAACATCAAGGACGCCAAGCTCGGTCCCGAGGACCCGCACCCGCACGACGTCGCCGGCCCGGTGCTCGGGATCTTCTCCACCGGCCCCGAGATCCGCAACGTGGTCCAGAACATGGCCACGGAGATCATCGGCACCTTCGTCCTCGTCCTCGCGATCCTGACCCAGGGCCTCCAGGGCGACGGCAAGGGCCTCGGCGTCATCGGCGTCCTGATCACCTCCTTCGTGGTCGTCGGCATCGGCCTCTCCCTCGGCGGCCCGACCGGCTACGCCATCAACCCGGTCCGCGACCTCGGTCCCCGCATAGTCCACTCCCTGCTCCCGCTGCCCAACAAGGGCGGCTCGGACTGGGGCTACTCCTGGATCCCGGTGCTCGGCCCGCTCGTCGGTGCCGCGCTCGCCGGCGGTCTGTACAACATCGCGTTCGCCTGATCAGCTTCGGCCGCGTTCGTAAGATCCGCACCGCCCTCCTGATTCCGCCTACTCAACAGACCTGCCAGGAGCAGCCACCATGACCAGCAGCACCGGCCCCTTCATCGCCGCGATCGACCAGGGCACCACCTCCTCCCGCTGCATCGTCTTCGACCGCGACGGCCGCATCGTCGCCGTCGACCAGAAGGAGCACGAGCAGATCTTCCCGAAGCCGGGCTGGGTCGAGCACGACGCCACCGAGATCTGGACCAACGTCCAGGAGGTCGTCGCCGGCGCCATCGCCAAGGCCGAGATCACCGCCGCCGACGTCAAGGCCGTCGGCATCACCAACCAGCGCGAGACCACCGTCCTGTGGGACAAGAACACCGGCGAGCCGGTGCACAACGCGCTGGTCTGGCAGGACACCCGCACCGACGCCCTGTGCAAGGAGCTCGGCCGCAACGTCGGCCAGGACCGCTTCCGCCGCGAGACCGGCCTGCCGCTGGCGAGCTACTTCGCCGGCCCGAAGGTCCGCTGGCTGCTCGACAACGTCGAGGGCCTGCGCGAGCGCGCCGAGGCCGGGGACATCCTCTTCGGCACCATGGACTCCTGGGTCATCTGGAACCTCACCGGTGGCGCCCAGGGCGGTGCGCACGTCACGGACGTCACCAACGCCTCGCGCACCATGCTGATGAACCTGCACACCCTGGCGTGGGACGAGAAGATCGCCGAGTCGATGGGCGTCCCGCTCAACGTGCTCCCCGAGATCAAGTCCTCCGCCGAGGTCTACGGCCACGTCAAGGACGGCGTCCTCGCCGGTGTCCCGGTCGCCTCGGCGCTCGGTGACCAGCAGGCCGCCCTCTTCGGCCAGACCTGCTTCGCCGAGGGCGAGGCCAAGTCCACCTACGGCACCGGCACGTTCATGCTGATGAACACCGGCGACAAGATCATCAACTCCTACAGCGGCCTGCTGACCACGGTCGGCTACCAGATCGGCGACCAGAAGCCGGTCTACGCCCTGGAGGGCTCCATCGCCGTCACCGGCTCGCTCGTCCAGTGGATGCGCGACCAGATGGGCCTGATCAAGTCCGCGGCCGAGATCGAGACCCTGGCCTCCTCCGTCGAGGACAACGGCGGCGCCTACTTCGTACCGGCCTTCTCCGGCCTGTTCGCCCCGTACTGGCGCTCCGACGCCCGCGGTGTGATCGCCGGCCTCACCCGGTACGTCACCAAGGCGCACATCGCCCGTGCCGTCCTCGAGGCCACCGCCTGGCAGACCCGCGAGATCACCGACGCCATGACCAAGGACTCCGGCGTCGAGCTGGCGGCCCTCAAGGTCGACGGTGGTATGACCTCCAACAACCTGCTGATGCAGACGCTCTCCGACTTCCTGGACGCCCCCGTGGTCCGTCCGATGGTCGCCGAGACCACCTGCCTCGGCGCCGCCTACGCCGCCGGCCTGGCCGTCGGCTTCTGGCCGGACACCGACGCCCTGCGCGCCAACTGGCGCCGCGCGGCGGAGTGGACCCCGCGGATGCCCGCCGAGCAGCGGGACCGCGAGTACAAGAACTGGCTCAAGGCCGTCGAGCGGTCCATGGGCTGGATCGACGACGAGAACGCCGGCTGACCGCACCAGCTGTCGAAATGACGAGGAGCTGAAGAGACATGAGCACCCTGCAGAGCGTCCCCGCACTGGGCACGCACCCGACCGCCGGCTCGAACCCGAGCCGCGCCGAGACCCGTGAGCAGCTGGCGAAGGCCACGTACGACCTGCTGGTCATCGGCGGTGGAATCCTGGGCACCTCGGTGGCCTGGCACGCCGCGCAGTCGGGTCTGCGGGTCGCCATGGTGGACGCCGGCGACTTCGCCGGCGCCACCTCCTCCGCCTCCTCCAAGCTCGTCCACGGCGGTCTGCGCTACCTGCAGACCGGCGCGGTCAAGCTGGTGGCCGAGAACCACCACGAGCGGCGGGTGCTGGCCAAGGACGTGGCCCCGCACCTGGTCAACCCGCTCACCTTCTACCTGCCGGTCTACAAGGGCGGCCCGGTGGGTGCGGCCAAGCTGGGCGCGGGCGTCTTCGCCTACTCCGCCCTCTCGGCCTTCGGCGACGGCATGGGCAAGGTCATATCCCCGGCCCGTGCCGTCGCCGACAACCCCGGTCTGAAGACCGACAACCTCAAGGCCGTCGCGGTCTACTACGACCACCAGATGAACGACTCCCGCGTCGCCGTGATGACGGTGCGCGCGGCCGTCGAGTCGGGTGCGGTCGTCCTCAACCACGCCGAGGTCACCGGCCTGCGCATGACGCGCGGCCGGGTCTCGGGTGCCGAGCTCAAGGACCGCCTCGACGGCACCGAGTTCGGCGTCGACGCCCGCGTCGTGCTCAACGCCACCGGCCCGTGGGTGGACCACCTGCGGCGCATGGAAGACAAGCACGCGCTGCCGTCGATCCGCCTCTCCAAGGGCGCGCACATCGTCATGAAGCGCAAGTCGCCGTGGAAGGCCGCCATGGCCACCCCGATCGACAAGTACCGCATCACCTTCGCCCTGCCGTGGGAGGACCAGCTCCTGCTCGGCACCACCGACGAGGTGTACGAGGGCGACCCGGCGGACGTGCGCGCCACCGAGAAGGACATCCAGCAGATCCTGGACGAGGCCGCCTTCTCGATCAAGGACGCCGACCTCGACCGCTCCCTGATGACGTACGCCTTCGCCGGCCTGCGCGTGCTGCCCGGCGGCCCCGGCGGCGTCGAGAAGGCCAAGCGCGAGACGGTCGTCACCGAGGGCGCGGGCGGCATGCTGTCCGTCGCCGGCGGCAAGTGGACCACGTACCGCCACATCGGCCGCGTGGTCATGGACAAGCTCGCCAAGCTCCCCGGCAGCCCGCTGACCGATGACATGGAGCCGGTGAAGTCCCTCGTGCGCCGCGTCCCGCTGCCCGGTGTCGCCAACCCGAACGCCGTCGCGCACCGCCTGCTCGTGGACCACGAGCCCGGCGCCCGGATGGACCCGCTGACCGCCCGCCACCTGGCCTCGCACTACGGCTCGCTGGCCTTCGACATCGCCCGCCTGGCGAACGAGGACCCGGCGCTCGCCGAGCGCATCCACCCGGACGGCCCGGAGATCTGGGCGCAGGTCGCCTACGCCCGTGACCACGAGTGGGCCGAGACCGCGGACGACGTGCTGCGCCGCCGTACGACGGTGACCATCCGCGGCCTGGACGACGAGTCCGTACGGGCCCGCGTCGAGGAGATGCTGGCCCGCAAGGCATAGCTCGTACGCAGGTGGGGAAGAGGGGCGGTTCCGAGGGGAACCGCCCCTCTGTCGTGGACTGTGGCGGCCGACCCCACAAGGCTTAGGCTTTCCCACGTACACAAGGAACTTCGGAAGGAGACCTGGGTGATCGAGCTTGAGGGCGTGCCCGAGCTGATCGACCCGGTCATGGTGGCCGCGTTCGAGGGCTGGAACGACGCGGGTGACGCCGCCTCCGGTGCGGTGGCGCACCTGGACCGGGAGTGGAAGGGCGAGGTCTTCGCGGCGCTCGACGCCGAGGACTACTACGACTTCCAGGTCAACCGGCCGACGGTGTTCCTGGAGCACGGGGTCAGGAAGATCACCTGGCCGACGACGCGGCTGTCGGTGGTCCGGATCGGCGGGGCGAAGCCGCGCGACCTGGTGCTGGTGCGGGGCATCGAACCGTCCATGCGGTGGCGGTCGTTCTGCAACGAGCTGCTGGGTTTCGCGCACGAGCTGGGCGTGGAGATGGTCGTCATCCTCGGCGCGCTCCTCGGGGACACCCCGCACACCCGGCCGGTGCCGGTCAGCGGGGTGACGTCGGACCCCGACCTGGCGCGGACGATGGACCTGGAGGAGACCAAGTACGAGGGCCCGACGGGGATCGTGGGCGTGCTCCAGGAGGCCTGCACGCACGCGGGGGTCCCGGCGGTGTCGCTGTGGGCGGCGGTGCCGCACTACGTGTCGCAGCCGCCGAACCCGAAGGCGACGCTGGCGCTGCTGAACCGGCTGGAGGACCTGATCGACATCAGGATCCCGCTCGGGGAACTGCCGGAGGACGCGCGGGCGTGGCAGCTGGGGGTGGACCAACTGGCCGCCGAGGACAGCGAGGTGGCGGAGTACGTCCAGACGCTGGAGGAGGCGCGGGACACGGCGGACCTCCCGGAGGCGTCCGGGGACGCCATCGCGCGGGAGTTCGAGCGGTACCTGCGGCGGCGGGACCCTTCGTCTGCCGACGGGCCGGGGGACGGGTCGTACCTGCGGGACACGTCTGCGGGGCCGCGGGCGTCGAAGCGGAAGCCGGAGCCTTCTGCGGAGGAGCCTCCGGCTGCGCCGCCGGAGCCGGATGAGCCGGGGGACGACTCCCCCGAGGCCCCGCAGGCGTAGCCGTCCGGGAGGGAGGGCGGGCGGGGTGCGGCTGCCGCTGCGCGGAGCGGTCCCCTACCCGCCCTTCCACCGTTCCCAGGGGGCTCCGCCCCCAGACCCCCGCGCCTCAAACGCCGGCGGGGCTCTGTCTGGCCCCGCCGGCGTTTGAGGCTACAGCGCTACGCCCAGGAGGGCGTCCACCGTGCGGGAGACGAGGCCGGGGGCCGTCTCGTCCGTTTCGTCGGAGGCGAGCTGCCGCTCGACCCAGCGGTCCACCGCCGCGAGGGCGGCAGGGGCGTCCAGGTCACGGGCCAGGGCCTCGCGGACCTCCTCCACCAGCGAATCGGCGGGAACGCCGTCCGGGCGGGAGACCGCCGCGCGCCAGCGCGCCAGGCGGGCCTCCGCCTCGGCGAGGACGGCGTCCGTCCACTCCCAGTCCGCCCGGTAGTGGTGCGACAGCAGCGCCAGGCGGATGGCGGCCGGGTCCACGCCGGCGCGCCGCAGGGCCGAGACGAAGACCAGGTTGCCCTTGGACTTCGACATCTTCTCGCCGTGCAGGGCGACCATGCCCGCGTGGACGTACGCCTTGGCCATCGGGAACTCGCCCGTCAGCGCGTGCGCGTGGGAGGCGCCCATCTCGTGGTGCGGGAAGGCGAGGTCGGAGCCGCCGCCCTGGATGTCGAAGCCCATGCCCAGGTGTTCCAGGGCGATGGCCACGCACTCGATGTGCCAGCCCGGCCGGCCGGGCCCCAGCGAGGCGCCGTCCCAGCTCGGGTCGCCCGGGCGGGCGGCCATCCACAGCATCGGGTCCAGGGGGTTCTTCTTGCCCGGGCGGTCCGGGTCGCCGCCGCGCTCCGCGGACAGCAGCCGCATCGCCTGGGCGTCGAGGTGGGAGACCCCGCCGAAGTGCGGGTCGGACTCCACCGAGAAGTAGATGTCGCCCTCGAGTTCGTACGCGGCGCCCGCGTCGCGGAGCCGCTCGACCAGCGGCACGATGCCGGGTATGGCCTCGACGGCGCCGATGTAGTGCTGCGGGGGCAGCATCCGCAGGGCGGTCATGTCCTCGCGGAAGAGGGCGGTTTCGCGCTCCGCGAGCTCGGTCCAGTCGTGCCCGTCGCGCAGCGCCCGCTCCAGCAGCGGATCGTCCACGTCCGTGACGTTCTGGACGTAGTGGACCTGGCGCTTGTTGTCGAGCCACACGCGCTGAACGAGGTCGAACGCGTTGTAGGTCGCCGCGTGACCGATGTGGGTCGCGTCGTACGGAGTGATTCCGCAGACGTAGAGGCGGGCGACGGGACCGGGGTCGACGGTGACCGTCGCCCGGGTCGCGGTGTCGTGGATCTGGAGGTCGCGGCCCTTGCCGGGCAGGGCGGGGACCTCAGAAGCGGGCCAGGCATGCATGCTTCGAGCCTAACCGGACGACTGTTCCGGAAACGAATGGGAGCAGCACTGTTGGCTTGATCGCCACCCTTGCGCTTTGGCCGGATCTGTGCGTCCGTCCTCTTCGGGCGTCCGCCCTGCTCAGACGGGCGGCCAGGGGATCGACGGCCACTGCCCGGAGGGCTTGGGGTGCGTCCCGCTGCGCAGCAGGAAGGCGACACGGGCCCGTACGGCGGCCAGCTCTGCGGGGGTGATCAGTTCGGCCAGCCGGGCGGTCAGCGGGGCGTCCTCGGCCAGCTGGGCCTCCAGGGAGGTCAGCACGGAGCGCGCCTCACCGGTCAGCGGCTCCCCCGCCCAGCCCCAGAGCAGGGTGCGGAGCTTGTCCTCGGAGTGGAAGGTCACACCGTGGTCGATCCCGTAGAGGCGGCCGTCGGGCGCGGGGAGCAGGTGGCCGCCCTTGCGGTCACCGTTGTTGATCACGGCGTCGAGGACGGCGAGCCGGCGCAGCCTGGGGTCGTCGGCGTGGACGAGCAGGGCCGTGCGGCCCTCCCCGACCTCGGCGAGGGCGACCGCCTTCCAGCCCTCCCCGGCCTCCTCGCCCTCCACGAGCGCGAGCAGCTGCGGCTCCGGCTGTTCTCCGGCGTCGATCCAGTGCTGCACCATGCCCTCTCCGTAGGGGCCGTCGCGCAGCACGGTGGTGGGCACGAGCCCCCAGCCGGTGGCCTCGGAGACGAGGTAGGCGGCGCGCTCGCGCCGGGCGAGGTTGCCGTCGGGGAAGTCCCACAGCGGCCGCTCGCCCTTGACGGGCTTGTAGACGCACTCGGCGCTGCGGCCCTCGTAGGCCACGGTGCACAGCAGCACGGCGTTGGACGCCTCGGCGATGCGGCCGCGGACAGTGAGCTCACCGCGGGTGAGCAGCTCCTCTATCGGGGTCACGCCGCTCACACCTGACGCCGGTACCCGTTCTGGCGGGGGCACACGTGCCCCTCGGGGTCCAGGGGCAGGCTGCACAGCGGGCACGGCGGGCGGCCGGCGTTGACCACGTCCAGGGCCCGCTTGGCGAAGGCCCGCGCCTGGGCGCCGGAGAGCCGTACGCGCAGCATGGGCGGGCCGTTCTCCTCGTCCTGGAGGAGCCGCTCCTCGGCCTCTGCCAGGTCCTCCTCGGAGTCGGCGTCGAGTTCGACGAGCGCCTGGGCCTCGACGATCATGCGCTGCTGTTCGCCGTCCCAGGCCAGCGCCATGGTGCCGACGCGGAACTCCTCCTCGACGGGGACGTCCAGCGGTGCGGTGTCGGCGGCTTCGGCGGAGGCGACGGCGGGGACGGGAGCGTTGCCCCCGGTGCGGCGCACGACCTCGTCCAGCAGCTCGTCCATCCGCTCGGCCAGCGCCGCGACCTGCGTCTTCTCCAGGGAGACACTGGTGACGCGGGGGCCCTGGGAGGCCTGGAGGAAGAAGGTGCGACGTCCAGGCAGACCGACGGTGCCCGCCACGAAGCGGTCCGGCGGGTCGTAAAGGAACACCTGACGGGGCACGACCGGTCTCCAAGTCTGGGGCGGGGGCAGGGCTGCGCAGTTGTGTTGGCCCTGCCACCCTACTGCGCCATCCGATCAGGCCGCGCCCGCGCCGCCGCCCACGACGGCGTTGCCGCCGCCCTCGGCCGCGCTCTCCGCGGGCGGCGCCGCGGCCGGGATCAGCGGGGCGAAGTCGCCGGTGTCGCCGAGGCGCAGCAGGAAGGGCCTGGTGGGGGTGTAGCGGATCGCGGTGACCGAGCAGGGGTCGACGTGGATGCGCTGGAAGAGGTCGAGGTGCATGCCGAGGGCGTCGGCGACGACGGACTTGATGATGTCGCCGTGGGAGCACATCAGGAAGACGGCGTCGGCGCCGTGCTCCTCCTCGATCCGCGCGTTCCACTCGCGGACGGCCTCCACGGCGCGGTTCTGCATGGCACGCATGGACTCGCCGCCGGGGAAGGCGGCGGCCGAGGGGTGCTGCTGGACGATCTTCATGAGGGGTTCGTCGCCGAGTTCGGAGAGCTTGCGGCCCGACCAGTCGCCGTAGTGGCACTCCCCGATCCGCTCGTCGGTGTGCAGGGGCAGGCCGGGGCGGGCGGCGAGCAGCGGGGCCAGGGTCTCCCGGCAGCGCTGGAGCGGGCTGCACACGGCGGCGGCGAGGGGCACTCCGTCGAGTCGTCCGGGCAGCGCGGCGGCCTGCCCGGCGCCCCGCTCGTCGAGGGCGACCCCGGGGGTCCAGCCGGCGAGCAGACCGGCGGTGTTGGCGGTGGACCGCCCGTGTCGTACGAGGATCAGCGTGGCCATGGGGGCCAGCCTAAGCGGTGCGGCCGACGTGCGGGCGGGCGCCGGTGGGGGAAGAATGCCCCGCGTGATTGTGGACTGCGCGATGTACCGTGACGGCCGGCGCTCCGAGGCCCCGGGCGACCTCTCGGAGGCCCTGGCGCAGGCGCGCGCGGTGGGGGACGCCTTCCTGTGGATCGGCATGTACGAGCCGACGGAGGAGGAGTTCGCCCACGTCAGCCATGAGTTCGGGCTGCACAGGCTGGCGGTGGAGGACGCGCTGACCGCGCACCAGCGGCCGAAGCTGGAGGTGTACGACGACTCGCTGTTCGTCGTCCTCAAGCCGGTCATGTACGACGACGACGCGGACACGGTGACCACGGGCGAGCTGATGCTGTTCATCGGCGACTCGTTCGTGGTGACCGTCCGGCACGGCGAGGGCGCGGCGCTGGCGGCCGTGCGGCGGCGGCTGGAGCACGAGCCGGGGGTGCTGCGGCACGGGCCCACGGCGGTGCTGTACGCGGTGTCCGACGCGGTGGTGGACCACTACATCGAGGTGGCGGCCGAGCTCCAGGCGGACCTGGAGGAGCTGGAGGCGGAGGTCTTCGCGCCGAACGTCACGGACACGAAGAACACCGCGGCCCGGATCTACGGGTTCAAGCGGCAGGTGCTGGAGTTCCGCCGGGCGACGAGCCCGCTGCTGCAGCCGATGGACCGGCTGGCCTTCGGGGACGTGCCGTTCGTGCACGACCACGCCAGGCCGTTCTTCCGGGACGTCGCCGACCACCTGACGAAGGCGAACGAGTACGTCGAGGGCCTGGACCGGCTGCTGTCGGACGCGCTGGCCGCGCACCTGGCGCAGATGGGGGTCCGGCAGAACGACGACATGCGCAAGATCTCCGCGTGGGCGGCCATGGCGGCCGTGCCGACGATGGTCGCGGGGATCTACGGGATGAACTTCGACCACATGCCGGAGCTGCGGGAGTGGTGGGGCTATCCGGTGGTGCTGCTGCTGATGGTGGGCCTGTGCCTGGGGCTGCACCGGATGTTCAAGCGGCGCGGCTGGCTGTGAGGGCCGCGGCCCGGCTCAGGCGAGGCCGGGCGCGGGGGCGGGCCGGCCGCCGAGCGGGTTCGCGCGCTCGGGCGCGCGCAGTGCGATCATGCGGTGCCAGCCGCTGAAGCGCTCGTACGCGTACATCCCGCGGATGCCGGCGGCGAGCGCGGCCGCCTTGGGGGCGGGCCAGCGCAGCAGCCGGCCCATGTGGTCCATGACGGCGAGGCTGACGTCCCGGTAGACGCCGATCTCGGCGAGGGCGCTGTCGCGCAGGACCCGCTGGATGGTCCGGCCGTGGCCCTCGCGTGCCAGGCGCAGCAGTTCCTCGTGGCAGTAGGCGAGGTGGTTGTCCTCGTCGTGGCTGATCACCCTGATGGCCTTGCCGACCTCGGGGTGGTCGCCGAAGTGGCGCAGGAGCATGTCCATCTGGTCGGCGGCGCGCTGTTCGGTGACCCGGCTGTGCGCGAGGTAGACGACGATGTCCTCCTCGCTCAGCGGCTCGTCGCGGCGCAGTTTCTCGTGGGCGAGGCCGATGCCGCGGCCTTCGAGGAGCATGGTGTAGTCGGTCTCGGGCGGGACGGGCACGGCGGGCAGGCCGCGCTTGCGCAGCAGGGCGCGGAAGATCCGGCCGTGTTTGTCCTCGTCGGCGCCGTGCCGGACGATCTTGGGCGCGAGGTCGCGCATGCCGTCGGGGACGAGGGCGGCGATCCTGGCGTTCTCCCAGCCGCCCTGCGACTCCCCGCCGGCGGCGATGGAGCAGAACAGCTGGAAGGAGGCGTCGTCGTCGACGATCTCCTGGAACAGGCTGCGTGCGGAGAGCATGGAACGAGTCAAATGCGGATGGAGCGGGCGGGCAACCGTGGGGTGCCGCGACTCGCCCGAATGAACGAAACCGCGGACCGTACCGCGGGGCGTAACCCCGCGGGCGGGCCGGGCGTTGTTCGCTGTGTCGGCCGTGGCGGGGAAGACCCCCCGAGCCCCCACCACGGCCGCTGACCCCTCTCCGACGCCGCCCCGCACCGCCGCGCGGGCTTCGGGTGACCGCGCGGGGCCCGCCCGGCGGTGGCCGGGGGAGGCTCCGTCCGACGGCCGCCGGGGCGGCCCGTGCGCGTCAGGCCAGGCCGGCCAGCTCCAGGGCCTCGGTGCCGGCCCGCAGGGCGGTGAGCCGCTCGTCCAGGGTGAACCCGGCGGGGGCGAGCGTGAGGGTGGTGACCCCGGCACCGGCGTAGGCCCGCATCCGGTCGGCGATGCGCTCCACCGAGCCGAGCAGGGTGGTGGAGTCGATCAGCGAGTGCGGAACGGCGGCCGCCGCGCCCGTCTTGTCGCCGCCCAGGTACTTGGCCTGGATCTCGGCGGCCTCCTTCTCGTACCCCATCCGCCGGGCGAGCTGGTTGTAGAAGTTCTGCTTCGGGCTGCCCATGCCGCCGACGTACAGGGCGGTGTAGGGGCGGAACATGTCCGCGAGGGCGGTCACGTCCTCGCCGACGGCCAGCGGCACGGTGGGGCAGACGTCGAAGCCGTCCATGGTCAGTCCGGCCTTCGCGCGGCCCGCGCGGATGTGGCGCAGGGCCGTCTCCTCCAGGTGCTCGGCGGCCGGGAAGATCAGCAGGGCGCCGTCGGCGATCTCGCCGGTCTGCTCCAGGTTCTTGGGGCCGATGGCGGCGATGTAGAGCGGGATGTGCGGGCGCTCGGGGTGCACGGTGAGCTTGAGCGGCTTGCCGGGGCCGCCGGGCAGCGGCAGGGTCCAGTGCTCGCCGTCGTAGCTGAGGCGCTCGCGGCTCATGGCCTTGCGGACGATGTCCACGTACTCGCGGGTGCGGGCGAGGGGCTTGTCGAACTTGACGCCGTACCAGCCCTCGGAGACCTGGGGGCCGGAGACGCCGAGGCCCAGGCGGAAGCGGCCCTTGGTGAGGGAGTCCAGGGTGGCGGCGGTCATGGCGGTCATCGCGGGCTGGCGGGCCGGGATCTGGAAGATGGCCGAGCCGACGTCGATCCGCTCGGTCTGGGCGGCGACCCAGGCCAGTACGGTCGCCGCGTCGGAGCCGTAGGCCTCGGCCGCCCAGCAGACGTCGTAGCCGAGGCGGTCGGCCTCCTGGGCGACGGCGAGGTTGTCGGCGTCCATGCCCGCACCCCAGTAGCCGAGATTGATGCCGAGCCGCATGTGTCGTCCCCTTACGATGTGCCGGTTTACCGATCAGTAACGTAGGTCTGCGCAGGGACTCTAGCGCGCCCGACGGCCTCGCGGCAGTGCCCCAGTAGTCTCAGCGCTCATGGAGCAGAGGCATCTCGGCCGCACCGGACTGCGCGTCTCCCGGATCGGCCTCGGCACCCTGACCTGGGGCCGCGACACCGGCGAGGAAGCCGCCGCCGAGCAGTTGAAGACGTTCTGGGAGGCGGGCGGCACGCTGGTCGACACGGCCGACGTGTACGCAGGCGGGGAGTCGGAGTACCTTCTGGGGCGGCTGGTGGGCTCCCTCGTACCGCGCCGGGACCTGGTGATCGCGACCAAGGCGGGCAGCGTCCCGGACCCCGACAGGCGTTTCAACGGCTCGCGCGGACACCTGCTGGCTGCCCTGGACGACTCCCTGGACCGGCTGGGCACCGACCACGTGGACCTGTGGCAGGTCCACGCCTTCGACCCGCAGACCCCCCTCGACGAGACCCTTCAGGCGCTGGACCTGGCGGTGGCCAGCGGGCGGGCCCGCTACGCCGGGGTGTCGAACTTCAGCGGCTGGCAGCTGGCGAAGGCGGCGACCTGGCAGCTCGCGGCGCCGGGGGTACGGACCCGGCTGGCCTCGACGCAGATGGAGTACTCCCTCCTCCAGCGGGGCGTCGAACGGGAGGTCCTGCCGGCGGCCCTGGACCTCGGGGTGGGCCTGCTCCCCTCCTCCCCGCTCGGCCGGGGAGTCCTCACCGGCAAGTACCGCGAGGGCACCCCGGCGGACTCCCGGGGCGCGTCGGCCTCGCTCGCGGCGTTCGTGGAGCCGTACCTGGACGAGGCGGCGGGCCGGATCGTGGACGCGGTCGTCACCGCCGCCCAGGGCCTCGCGGTCACCCCGGTCCAGGTGGCCCTGGCCTGGGTCCGCGACCGTCCCGGGGTCGCCGCCCCCATCGTCGGCGCCCGCACGTCGGCGCAGCTCGCGGCGGCGCTGTCGGTGGAGGCCCTTAGTCTTCCGGAGGAGATCCGCCGGGCGCTGGACGACGTGTCCGCACCCGTGCACCGCTACCCCGACCAGGACTGGAGCACGCTGTGAGCACGGACCCCGAGACGACGCCCGAGGCCACGACCCCGGGGGCGCAGCCGGAGGCCTCCGGCGCACCCGGGGCCCAGGAGCGGCCCGGCGCGGACCGCGCCGAGGCCGGACCGGACGAGGGGCCGGGAGCGGAGCCCCTGGTTTCGGGAGGGGACGGGGAGGGGGACGACACCACAGGCCCCGGAGCGGAGGCCTCCTCTGCCGAGGGCACCGGCGAGGCGGAGCCCGGGGCGGAGGCCCCCACCGCCGAGCGCCCCTCCGAGGCGGAACCCGAAGCGGAGGCCCCCACCGCCGAGCGCCCCTCCGAGGCGGAGCCCGGAGCGGAGGCCCCCACCGCCGAGGGCACCGGCGAGGCGGGGCCCGGAGCGGAGGGCACCTCCGCCGAGGGCACCGGCGAGGCGGCGGCCCTTCGGACGGGGCCGGGGCCGAGCAGGCGGCGGCGCCGGGGCTGAGCGAGGCTCAGGCCGAGCTGGCCGCGCAGCGGATCGAGCGGGAGCGGATCGCGCGGCGCAAGGCCGAGCGGGACCACCCCGTCGACGCGGGCGGCAAGCTCAGCGGCCGGGCGGCCGACCTGCTGGCCGCCGTGCGGGCCGTGGAGAGCGGGGCCAAGGCGCCCGCCCTCACCTTCGACGAGGCCCCGCCCGCACCCCGCCGCCCCGCCCCCGCTCCCCCGCAGCCGCGCCCGCAGGCCCCCGCCCGGACCGTCGGCGACGCCGGGGCCGTCCGGGCCGTGCTGGCGCGCGGCGGGGCCCCGGAGGCACTGGCCGGGCCGGCCGCCGAGGTCCTCGGGGAGGGCGCGGCCGAGCAGCTGGCCGAGGACCCCTGGCGGCTCCTGGCCGTCCCCGGGGTGCGCCCGGCGCAGGCCGACGGCTTCGCCCAGGCCCTGCTCGGCCCCGCGGCCGGTCCCGCCGACGAGCGGCGCGGCGCCGCCCTGGTGGGCTGGCTGCTGGCGCAGGCCGCCGAGCGCGGGCACACCGCCCTGGAGGCCCCCGTGCTGGAGAAGGCCCTGGCCCAGTACGGGGTGCCGGCCCCCGCCGAGACCCTGGAGGCGGCGATCGGCGACGGCGCGGTGCTGGTGTTCCACGAACCGCTGGGCGAGCCCGTCGCGGAGGACGAGGAGCAGCCCGTACGCGTGCTCGTGGGCCTGGAGGAGCACGCCCTGGCGGAGGAGAGCCTGGCCGACGGCCTGGCCCGGCTGGCGGCCACCTTCACGGCCCCGGCCGACTGGTCCGCGGCGGCGGCCGGCCCGGGCGCCGAGCTGGTCCGTGCCGTGGCCGGAGCGGGCCTGGTCACCCACACGGGCGGCGAGGCGGCCCGCGCCGAACCCCTCGCCCTGGTGGCGGCCGCCCGCGAGCTGGGCCTGCGCACGGTCCTGGCCGGGCACGCCCCGGCGCCCGGGGCCGTCACGGTCGCTGAGCTGCTGGCGGGGGCCCAGGGCCCCGGCCGGGACGCGGACGGCCGCTTCGAGCTGGACCTGCTGGTCGTCCTGGACGCCCCGCAGCTGGACGTGGAGGCGGCCGCCGCCCTGGTGGAGTCGGTGCCGGACGGGGCCCGGCTGGTGCTCTCCGGTGACCCCGGGGTGCTCGGCTCGGCGGGGCCCGGCCGGGTGTTCGCCGATGTGCTGGCGGCCCGTGCCTTCCCCCACGTGGTGTCCCGGACCCCGGACCCGGGCCCGGTCGGCGAGCTGGTCTCGGGGATCGGGATCGGGGAGCTGCACCAGGTCGACGCCCCCGGCAAGGAGGTCGTCATCGTGCCGGTCCGCGACGCCGGCGAGGCCGTGCACCGCACCGTGCAGCTGGTGGCCGACTCGGTGCCGCGCGCCTTCGGCGTCCCGGCGGAGGGCGTGCAGGTCATCACCCCGGGCCACGGCGGCCCGGCGGGGACCCGCGCTCTGAACGCGGCCCTCAAGGAGCGGCTGAACCCGGGCCCGGGCCGGTTCGGCGGCTTCGACCCCGGCGACCGGGTGGTCCACGTGCCCGCGCCCGGGCGGGCGGTGCCGGCCCGGGTGGTGTCGGCCGACGCCGAGGGGCTGCACCTGGACGCGGCCGGCGGGCGGATCGTCGTGCCGAAGGACCGGGTGGAGTCGCGGGTGCGGCACGGCTGGGCGGTGACGGCGCACCAGGCCGTCGGCTCGCGCTGGCCGGCGGTGGTCGTGGTGCTGCCGGGGGACGCGGCGCAGACCCTGACCCGGGACTGGGTCTACACGGCGTTCGGGCGGGCCGTGCGGCACCTGTCGGTGGTGCACGGGGTCGACCAGGCCCTGGCGCACGCGGTGGCCCAGGTCCCGCCCAAGCCGCGCACGACCCGGCTCACGGGCCTGCTGCGGGCGCTGACGGCCGCCCAGCAGGAGCAGGTGTAGGGACGGCACCGAGCCGCCTCCGTCCGGGCGGGACGGAGGCGGCGCGGTGCCTCCCCGGTCGGGCCGGGTTCGGGCCGGGGTCAG
Source organism: Streptomyces katrae (assembly GCF_002028425.1). GTDB lineage: Bacteria > Actinomycetota > Actinomycetes > Streptomycetales > Streptomycetaceae > Streptomyces > Streptomyces katrae_A. The sequence goes on from NZ_CP020042.1 coordinate 1,744,897, forward strand.
GCCGGGGTCAGGCCGGAGGGCGCGGCGGGGCTGTCGTCGGTGTCGTCGTCCTCGAAGTACTCCGCGTCCTCGTCGAAGACGGAACTCACGTCGAACCGGTGCAGGACGTCCTGCGGGTCGGTCTGTCCGAAGGGCGAGCCCAGCCAGTCCCCCGGTTCCGCGACCTCCTCCAACGCGGCGATCCAGAGGGTGGAGTCGCCCTCCTCCAGGCCGAAGTCCTTGGAGCGGGAGGCGATCTCGTCGGGCTCGTACTCCCCGAAGAGCACGCCGAGCGCTCCGCCCGTGCCCCCGTCGTCGATGAGTTCGGCGTCACGGTCGTGCGCGGCGACGCGCTCGGCCTGGGCGATCAGCCGGGCCGGTTCGACGACGGTGTAGTCACGGCGGATGAGCACGCTGAACGCCGCGGGTTCGGCGGGGCCGGTGTAGCGGGCCCCGGTCTCGGGTGTCGGGATCTCGAAGGGGGTGACCTCGTCGTAGCGGTCGTAGAGGAGTTCGTCGTACTCCTCGGCAGCGGCGGCGAGTTCGTTGAACGCGGCGTAGACGGCCGGGTCCTCGTCCCCGATCCTGCTCTCGACCGCGGCGAGGTGACGGTCGAGAGCGGCCTTGACCGCCTCGGCGGCGGCGCGTACCTCGGCAACAGTGGGCAGAGCGGCATCAGACATAGTGCAGACGCTATCCGTAGCGGGCCGGTGCCCGCACAATAGATACGATGCCGGAATACGAATTCGTCGACGTGTACGTGCCCCGCGGGACCCCCCGCAAGGAGGCCACCCGCCTGCTGACCGACCACGCGGAGTACGGGCACTGGGAGCTCGACCGCATGACCCTGTACCGGGACGGCAGCCGTCGCGCGCGGCTGCGCCGCCGGATCATCCGCCAGGTCAGAGCCACCTGGTGACCGTGGGAGCGCCGGACACACGACGACGCGGGCCCCGGTGGTCCGGGGCCCGCGTCGTCCTGGGGGTGCGTCAGGCGGAGTTGCGGGCGCGCCGGTAGAGCACCGTCCCGGCCAGCAGCAGTCCGCCCGCGAGCGGGAGTCCGGCCGTCATGGCGTCACCGGCGCCGGTGGCGGCGAGCCCGCCGCCCGGTGCCGGCGTGGAGTGGCCGACGGGGGTGGTGCCGCCGCCCGTACCGGGGCCGGTGCCGGGCGTGCCCGGGGTGCCGGTGCCCGGGGTGCCCGTGCCGGGGGTGCCCGGCGTCTGGCCGCCCGGGGTGCCGGGGTTGTGCTGCCCGCCGCCCGGGGTGCCCGTGCCGGGGGTGCCGGGCGTCTGGCCGCCCGGGGTGCCGGGGGTGTGTCCCCCCGGGGTGCCGGGGTTGCCGCCGCCCGGCGTGTGACCGCCCGGGGTGCCGGGGTTGCCGCCCGGGGTACCGGGGTTGCCCGGGTTGCCGGGGTGCTCCCCGCCGGGGTGGCCCGGCTGGTCCTCGTCGCAGTCGTCATCGCCCGGGTTCCCGGGGTGCCCCGGGTTGCCCGGGTGTCCGGGGTTGCCCGGGTGCTGCGGCCCGTGCGAGGTGTTGGCGCAGCGGTTCCCGAAGGCCGGGTTCAGCCCCCCCACCACCGTCACGGTGTTGCCGCAGGCGTTCACCGGCACGTCCACCGGCGCCTGCACGTTGTTCCCGGACAGGAGGCCCGGGGAGTTCGCGGCGTGCCCGGAGGCGCCGGAGTCCGCCTGGGCGTAACCGCCGCCGAGCGCGAGGACACCCCCCGCCGCCGCCATCGTGACCAGCGTCTTCCTCGTGACCTGAACCGGTCGTCGCATCTGTACTCGTCCCCTGGTGAGTGCGTTCGCGTGGCGCACAGGCTGTACGGGCTCCCCCGCCTGCCGCGCCGACGTGATCTGGAGCCGGGCCGGAATGCCCGGCGGCCCCGGAGCGCTGGATTGCGCTCCGGGGCCAGAACTTCAGAAGCGTCAGGCGTTGACGCAGGTGTTGCCGAAGGCCGGGTTCAGCAGCGCGATCACGTTCACGGTGTTGCCGCAGACGTTGACCGGCACGTGGACCGGGACCTGGACGACGTTGCCGGACAGGACACCGGGGGAGCCGATGGCCGCGCCCTGGGCGTCCGCGTCGGCGACGGCGAGGCCGGCACCCGCGAGAACCAGACCACCGGTGGCAGCCGCAGCGGCGACAACCTTCTTGAGCATTGTTCCTCCTAGTAGGCAATGCGGTCCCAGCCGCGGACCGCACCACCTGTAACGAGGAGGGATCACCGGGGCTACGAGCGTATGAGCGCATTCACTCTTCTCAGTGGAATACGCACACCTTCCCGAATCCCCGGCGTTAGGCGTTGTCGATGAAGCGGTCGAGGACCCGTACGCCGAACTTCAGGCCCTCGACCGGAACCCGCTCGTCCACGCCGTGGAACATGCCCGCGAAGTCCAGCTCCGGCGGCAGCTGGAGCGGCGCGAAGCCGAAGCAGCGGATGCCGAGGTCGTCGAAGGACTTGGCGTCGGTGCCGCCCGAGAGCATGTAGGGCACGGCGCGCGCGATGGGGTCCTCGGCCCTGAGGGCGCCCTGCATGGCGTCCACGAGCTTTCCGTCGAAGTCCGTCTCCAGGGCCTTGTCGGCGTGCACGTCCTCCCGCTTCACGCGCGGGCCGAGGATCCGGTCGAGGTCCGCGAAGAACTCGTCCTCGTAGCCCGGCAGGAAGCGGCCGTCCACGTGCGCCGTGGCCTGGCCGGGGATGACGTTGACCTTGTAGCCGGCGCCGAGCATGGTCGGGGCGGCCGAGTTGCGCAGCGTCGCGCCGACCATCTTGGCGATCCCGCCGAGCTTGGCGAGGGTGGCGTCCATGTCGTCGGGGTCGAGCGGGGTTCCGAGCGCGTCCGAGAGTTCGTCGAGGAAGTGTCGAACGGTCTTGGTGACGCGGACGGGCCAGGTGTGGCGGCCGAGGCGGCCGACGGCCTCGCACAGCTCCGTGATCGCGTTGTCGGTGTTGGTCATGGAGCCGTGGCCGGCGGTGCCCTCCACCGTCAGCCGCATCCAGTGCATGCCCTTCTGGGCGGTCTCCACCAGGTAGAGGCGGAGGTTCTCGTTCACGGTGAAGGAGAAGCCGCCGACCTCGCCGATCGCCTCGGTGACCCCCTCGAAGAGCCCGGGGTGCTTGTCCACGAGGTGCCGGGCGCCGTACGTGCCGCCCGCCTCCTCGTCCGCGAGGAAGGCCAGCACGATGTCGCGGGGAGGCTTGCGCCCGCTGCGCATGCGGTCGCGCACGACGGCCAGCGTCATCGCGTCCATGTCCTTCATGTCGACCGCCCCGCGGCCCCACACGCAGCCGTCGGCGACCTCGCCGGAGAAGGGGTCGTAGGTCCAGTCGGCGGCGTTGGCCGGGACCACGTCGGTGTGCCCGTGGATCAGCAGCGCGGGCCGCGAGGGGTCCTCGCCCTCGATCCGGGCCACGGTCGAGGCGCGCCCCTTGTGCGATTCGAAGATCTGCGGCTCCAGCCCCACCTCGGCGAGCTTCTCGGCGACCCACTCGGCCGCCTTGCGCTCGCCGGGGCCCGAGTGGTCCCCGTAGTTGCTGGTGTCGATCCGGATGAGGTCCCGGCAGAGGTCTACGACCTCGTCCTGGCCCGAGACGGTCTTGCCCGCGGCCGCTGCGCTCACGCTGTTTCCTCCCATGGGTCACGTACCGGCTGACCCCCCATCCTCCCGCCCGGGGGCGCTCTCCCCAAGGGCGGTCCGCCGGCCGGAAGGGGTGTGATCGAGGACCCCGGACTGTTTGGTAATGTTTTCCACGTCGGAACGGCCGCGAGGCCGGGACGCACACACCCGGTCCGGGTGGCGGAATGGCAGACGCGCTAGCTTGAGGTGCTAGTGCCCTTTATCGGGCGTGGGGGTTCAAGTCCCCCCTCGGACACATCATGAGCAGGACCCCGCTTCGGCGGGGTCCTGCTTCGTTGTGCGGCGGGGGCTTCCTGTGGCCGGAAGCCGCTGGTCGGGGGTGGCGCGGACGCCCCCGGAATGTTTGGTAATGTTTCACCTGTCGCCACGGCCGCCGAGGCCGGAACGACACACACCCCGTCCGGGTGGCGGAATGGCAGACGCGCTAGCTTGAGGTGCTAGTGCCCTTTATCGGGCGTGGGGGTTCAAGTCCCCCCTCGGACACATGAAGAGCAGGACCCCGCTTCGGCGGGGTCCTGTTTCGTTTTCCGCCGGTTCGTCTTCCGCCGGTCCGTTCCCCCCGCTGCGCGGGCCCTGGAACGGCGAAGGGCCCCCGGGCGGGCCCGAAGCCCGTCCCGGGGGCCCCAGGGGCCCGTGGGGGTCGTCAGTCGCGCGAGGCGGCGATCTCGCTCACCCGGCGGCGGACCAGGAACCAGCCGCCGACCAGGGCCGCGGCGATGCCGGGGAGGATCATCACCGTGGTGCGGCCCACGCCTCCGTCGCACCACATCAGCACCAGGACGGTCACCAGGAAGACCAGGGTGACGATCTGCGTGTACGGCGCCCAGGGCAGCTGGTACGAGGGCCGCTCGACCTGCCCGTTCTGCGCCCGGCGCCAGAAGAACAGCGAACAGATCATGACCATGGCCCAGGTGCCGAGGATGCCGATGGAGGCCAGGTTGAGGACGATCTCGAAGGCCTCGCCGGGCATCCAGGCGTTGAGGCCGACGCCCGCGACGCCGAAGGCGGCGGTGAAGAGGACACCGCCGTAGGGGACCTTGCCCTTGTTCATGAGGCCGGTGAACTTCGGGGCGGAGCCGGACATGGCCATCGAGCGCAGGATCCGGCCGGTGGAGTAGAGGCCGGAGTTCAGGCTGGACAGGGCGGCCGTCAGGACGACCAGGTTCATGATGCCGGCGGCGCCGGGCACGCCCAGCTTGTCGAAGACCGTGACGAAGGGGCTCTGGCCGGCCGAGTACTCCGTGTACGGGAGCAGCAGCGCGAGCAGGACCACGGAGCCGACGTAGAACAGGCCCACGCGCCACATGATCGAGTTGATCGCCTTCGGCATGATCTTCTCGGGGTTCTCGGTCTCGCCGGCGGCGACGCCGCAGAGCTCGACGGAGGCGTACGCGAAGACCACGCCCTGGATGACCAGCAGCATCGGGAGCACGCCGGACGGGAAGATGCCGCCGTGGTCGGTGATGTTGGCCAGGCCCGGGGTGCTGCCGCCGATGTCGTGGCTGGTGGCGACCAGGTAGATGCCGACGATCAGGAAGATCGCCAGGGCGGCGACCTTGACCAGGGAGAACCAGAACTCCATCTCGCCGAAGTACTTCACCGAGATCAGGTTCGCGGTGAGGACCACGGCCAGGGCGATGAAGGCGAGCACCCACTGGGGGATGTCGGTGAACATCGACCAGAAGTGCGCGTAGGTCGCGGCGGCCGTGATGTCGGCCACGGTGGTGGTGGACCAGTTGAGGAAGTAGAGCCAGCCGGCCGTGTAGGCGCCCTTCTCCCCCATGAACTCGCGCGCGTACGAGACGAAGGCGCCGGAGGAGGGGCGGTAGAGGACGAGCTCGCCGAGGGCCCGGACCACGAAGAAGGCGAAGACGCCGCACACCGCGTAGGCGATGGCCAGGGAGGGTCCGGCGCCGGCGAGGCGGCCGCCGGCGCCGAGGAACAGGCCGGTGCCTATCGCCCCGCCGATGGCGATCATGTTGATGTGGCGGGACTTGAGGTCCTTGCTGTAGCCCTCGTCACCGGCGTCGACATGGCGGGAGGACGCCTCGGCGGGAGCCTCGGTCAAGGTGCGGTCACTCATATACGACTTCGCCTTCGTGGGTCGGACAGGCAGGCCGGAAGGCGCGTGCGGGAGAGCTGGGTGGTATCCCCCGTGCCGCGTTCCGGTGATTTTGTCGCCCCAGGAGACCATGAGCGTCCGCCCCCCGCCAAAATCGGCCACTGCGGCCGAAGCCCCCGGCGACCATGGAAACGGTCGCCGGGGGCTGGGGAGGCGTACGAATACGAGGGCTGCGGGCCTCAGGCGCCCGGCCCGGCCTCGGCGGCCTGGTCGAGCCGGAAGGCCTCGTTGCCCAGGCCGATCCGGGCGTGCACCTCGGGGCGGCGGGCCCTCAGCACCAGCCCGTGGACCAGTCCGGCCACCGCGGCCACACCGATGATGGCGGGCAGCGCCCAGCTGAGCGCGGAGCCCTTCTCGGCGGCGACCAGGATGGCGAAGTCCTTCACCGTGTAGACGGCGATGCCCACCAGGGCCAGCCCGGCCAGGCCCGCCGCGACGAGCCGCCAGACCTGGGCCCCGGCGGCGCCCCGGCGGACGAAGAAGGCGATGACGGCGAAGGAGGACGCGGCCATCAGGACGGTCACGCCGAGGGCGCCGACGCTGCCCATCCAGGTGAACAGGTGCAGGACGGGCGCGGTGGGGTCGCCGGCCGGGGAGCCGTCGGTGACCGCGAAGGCGAGGACGACGAGGGCGGCGACCACGGTCTGGAGCAGGGAGCCGGTGGCGGGGGCGCCGGTGCCCGGGTTGGTGCGGCCGAAGCGGGCGGGGAGCAGGCCCTCGCGGCCCATGGCGAAGGCGTAGCGGGCGACGACGTTGTGGAAGCTGAGCATGGCCGCGAACATGCCGGTGACGAAGAGCACGTGCAGGACGTCGGTGAAGCCGGCGCCGAGGCGGCTGCTGGTGAGGTCGAAGAGCAGGGCGGGACCGGCTTCGGCGGCCGCCTTGGTGATCTGCGCGGGCCCGGTGGCCACGCTGAGGGCCCAGGCGCTGAGGGCGAAGAAGAGGGCGACGAAGCCGACGGCGAGGAACATCACCCGGGAGACGACGATGTGCGGCTTGCTCGTCTCCTCGGCGTAGACCGGGGACTGCTCGAAGCCGACGAAGGCGGCGATGCAGAAGCACAGGGCGGTGCCGAGGCCGGCGCCGCCGAGGGTGGCGGGGTCGAAGGCGTGCAGGGAGAGGCCCTGGGGGCCGGGCTTGCCGAGGGCGGCGAGGTCGAAGACGACGACGAGGGCGCACTCGACGAGCAGCAGGACGCCGAGCACCTTGGCGTTGAGGTCGATCTTCAGCCAGCCGAGGGCGCCGGTGGCGGCGACCGCGAGCAGGGCGGGGATCCACCAGGCGATCTCGGTGTGCAGGTAGGTGGAGGAGAGGCCGGAGATCTCGAAGCCGAGGATGCCGTAGACGCCGACCTGCATGGCGCTGTACGCGACGAGGGCGACGAGGGAGGCACAGGCTCCGGCGGTGGGGCCGAGGCCGCGGGCTATGTAGGCGTAGAAGGCGCCGGCGTTGTGGACGTGGCGGCTCATCTCGGCGTAGCCGATGCCGAAGAGGGCCAGGACGACGCCGAGGATCACGAAGAGCAGTGGCTGGCCGACGATGCCCATGACCCCGAAGATCGTGGGCATGACACCGGCGACGACCATCAGGGGCGCACTGGCGGCGAGCACGGACAGCAGCAGTCCGGCGGTGCCGAGGCGGCCGGCGCGCAGGGCGCGGTCCTGGCCCTTGTAGGTGCGGATCTCGGCCTCGGTTGCGGCGGCCGTCACGGTGGATCTGCCCGTCGGCATGGCAGGTTCCTTTCGGGGGCGGGGCGTCGGGGGTCGGCTGGGCGGGTCGGGGGTCGGTCGGGGTCGCGGCTGCGGGCCGGGGGGCGGGGGCCTGGGTCAGGCGGTGCCGAGGGCGGCGCTGCGCGCGGCGAGGAAGGCCTTGGTGGGGTCGCGGTCCGGGTAGGACCAGGGGGCGCGGGTGGCGTGGGCCCCGATGCGGTGGAAGAGGGCGGCGGCTTCGGCGGGGCGCCCTTCGCAGAGCTTGGCGTGGGCGAGGAAGTTCAGGTCGACCCGGTTGCGGGGGTGGTCCTCGCGTTCCCACTCCAGCCACCAGTCGAAGGCGGACCGCAGCACCTGGCGGGCGCGGCGGCCGGTCCAGTGCAGGGCGGCGTCCTCGGGGGCGGTGCGCCCCTCCGCGGCGGCGAGGACGCGGTAGCGCTCGGCGTGGGCGATCACGGGGAGCACGGCGAGCGGGGAGTCGGCCGGGGACTCCTCGGCGGCCCAGGCGGCGAAGTCGTAGACCTCGTGGAGCGGGTCGCGGCCGGCGGCCGGGTCGCGTTCGGCGAGCCGGGCGACCATGAGGTGGTGGGCGTGGTGGTGCTCGCGGTGGCGGGCGCGGACCTGGTCGAAGTTGCGGCTGAACTCCTCGTCGGTGCCGAAGGCCCGGGAGAGCATCAGGAGGCCGAGCCAGGGGGTGGGGTCGGCCGGTAGCAGGGCGGCGGCGCGGCGGCAGGCCTCGTCGGCGGCCTGGGGGGTGCCTTTGCCGCGCAGGGCGGCGTGGACGGCGGCGCAGGCGAGGAGGGTGGCGGCGTCGGCGCTGCCGGGTTCGGCGAGGAGCCATTCGCGGGCCCAGGCGGTGGCCGAGGGGGTCTGGGCGAGGACGGTGACGCGGTGGCCCCGGCGGTCCCAGTCGTCGCCGGTGGCCACCAGCAGGCTGCGGGCCCTGGCCCAGCGGCCCTGGGTGAACTGGCCGCGTACGGAGACGAGTTCGGTGTCGCAGAGGGCCGGGTCGAAGAGCTGGGCGTCCCGCTTGCGGGTGCGGCCGAGGGGCGGCGGCGGGGACATCCGCGGGTTCCCTCCAGAGCGCGGGCGCGGGTGGACGACGTACGGGGGTGCGGGTGCGGGGCCGTGCGGGTGCGGTGCGGGTGTGCCATGCGGGTGTGCGGCGCGTGGACGCGGGGCGCCCGGGGCGCGGCTCGACCATGCCGGTGGTCAATCCGGATGATCACTCACAGCAAACCGGTACGCACAGCTCCGCGTCAAGGTCCGGACCGGCGGGTGGCCGGAATCAACTGGTCGACGAAGGGGGCACGTTGGGGCGAATGGGCCGGGTCCTGGGGCGTGGGCCCGGGTGGGGTCAGGAGACGGCGGTGGCGGCCGCGCGGCCCGCCGCGCGGGCCGAGAAGAGGCAGCCGCCCAGGAACGTGCCCTCCAGGGCCCGGTAGCCGTGGACGCCCCCGCCGCCGAAGCCCGCCGCCTCCCCGGCCGCGTACACACCGGACAGCGGCTCGCCCGAGGGGGTCAGGACGCGGGAGGAGAGGTCGGTCTCCAGGCCGCCCAGGGACTTGCGGGTCAGGATCGAGAGGCGGACCGCGATCAGCGGACCGGCCTTGGGGTCCAGGATCCGGTGCGGGGCGGCGGTGCGGATCAGCCGGTCACCGAGGTACCTGCGCGCCCCGTGGATGGCCGTCACCTGGAGGTCCTTGGTGAAGGGGTTGGCGATCTCCCGGTCGCGGGCGGTGATCTCGCGCCGCACCGTTGCCTCGTCGAGCAGGTCCTCGCCGGTGAGCTCGTTCATCCGGCGGACCATCCTCGACAGGTCCCGTTCGACGATGAAGTCCGCGCCGTGGTCCATGAACGCCTTGACCGGTCCGGGTACGGCCTGCCGGGCGCGGTTGACCACCTCACGGACGGAGCGGCCCGTCAGGTCCGGGTTCTGCTCGGAGCCGGAGAGGCCGAACTCCTTGCCGATGATGCGCTGGTTGAGCACGAACCACGTGTGGTCGTGCCCGGTGCGCATGATGTGGTCGAGGGTGCCGAGGGTGTCGAAGCCGGGGAAGAGCGGTACGGGCAGGCGCCGGCCGGTGGCGTCCAGCCAGAGGGAGGACGGGCCGGGCAGGATGCGGATGCCGTGGCGGGCCCAGATCGGGTCCCAGTTGCCGATGCCCTCGGTGTAGTGCCACATCCGGTCCTTGTTGATGTGGCTGGCCCCGGCCTTCTCCGCGATGCCGAGCATCAGGCCGTCCACGTGGGCGGGAACCCCGGAGAGCAGCCGCGCGGGCGGGGTGCCGAGGCGGGCCGGCCACTGGGCGCGGACCAGGTCGTGGTTGCCGCCGATGCCGCCGCTGGTGACGATCACCGCCTGGGCCCGCAGGCTGAACGCGCCGGTGCTCTCGCGCCCGCTGGCGGTGCCCCGTGCGGCCTCCGAGGGGGCCAGGACCTCCCCGGTGACGGTGTCCACGGCTCCGGCGGTGGCGGCGAGCCCGGTGACCCGGTGGCGGAACCGCAGGCTCACCAGGCCCCGGGCCACCCCGGCGCGGACCCGCCGTTCGAAGGGTTCGACCAGGCCGGGGCCGGTGCCCCAGGTGATGTGGAAGCGCGGGACGGAGTTGCCGTGGCCGTTGGCGTCGTAGCCGCCGCGCTCGGCCCAGCCGACGACGGGGAAGAAGCGCACCCCCTGGGCGTGCAGCCAGGGCCTCTTCTCCCCGGCCGCGAAGTCCACGTAGGCCTCGGCCCAGCGGCGCGGCCAGGTGTCCTCCTCACGGTCGAAACCGGCGGTTCCCAGCCAGTCCTGGAGGGCGAGGGCGCGGCTGTCCCTGATCCGCATCCGGCGCTGCTCGGGGGAGTCCACGAAGAACAGCCCACCGAAGGACCAGTGCGCCTGACCGCCGATCGACTGCTCGGGCTCCTGGTCGAGGAGGATCACCTTGCGGCCCGCGTCGACGAGCTCGGCGGTGGCCACGAGGCCGGCGAGGCCCGCTCCGATCACGATCACGTCAGCGTCGTAGCTCATGCGTCTGCCCGTCCTCCGGTCGGTGGTGGGGCAGATCCTTGGCTACGGAGCGGTAACCCGTCAACAGCGGTGGTTGGATGGACGGGTGAGTGCTGCGGATGAGGTTCTGGACGTGGTGGACCGTGCCGACCGGGTCACCGGGCGGGCCCGGCGGGGCGAGGTGTACGCCCGGGGGCTGCTCCACCGGTGTGTGTTCGTGCAGGTCAGGGATGGGCTGGGGCGGGTCTTCGTGCACCGCCGGACCGCCTCGAAGCTGGTGTTCCCCGCGCACTACGACATGTTCGTGGGCGGGGTGCTGGGCGCCGGCGAGGGCTACCCGGCGGCCGCGCTGCGGGAGGCGGAGGAGGAGCTCGGGGTGAGCGGGCTGGAGCAGCCGGTGCCGCTGTTCAAGTTCCTCTACGAGGGTCCGGGCGGCTCCTGGTGGTCGTACGTGCACGAGGTGCGGTGCGCGCTGCCGGTGTCCCCGCAGGAGTCCGAGGTGGACTGGTACGCCTGGCTGGATCCGGAGGAGCTGGAGCGGCGGGCGGGCGGCGGGGAGTGGCCCTGGGTGCCGGACGGGCTGGAGGCGTACCGGCGGCTGCGGGCCTTCCGGGAGGGCGCGGCCCGGCCGCCCGCGCCCCGCGCCTGAGGGGGACGTAAATTGGACAGGTGATCGACTTCGTCAAGGACGTCCGCCTCTGGTTCGCTCCGCAGCGGCTGCGTGGCGAGGGAGAGACCCCGGACTACCGCTTCTCCCTGGCCAACGAGCGGACCTTCCTGGCCTGGATCCGGACCGCGCTGGCGCTGGTGGGCGGCGGGTTCGCGGTGGACCAGTTCCTGCCGGACCTGCGCTGGGGGGTGCGGGTGGGGATGGCGCTCGCCCTGCTGGCGGTGGGGGCGGCCTGCGCGCTGCGGGCCGTCCACCACTGGGTGCGGTGCGAGCGGGCGATGCGCAGGGGCGAGGACCTGCCGCTGTCGCCGTTCCCGGTGCTGCTGAGCCTGGGGGTCGGGCTGGTCGCGGTGGCGATGGTGGTGGTCGTGCTGATGGGCTGGGCGGGCCGGCCGTGACCCGCCCGGGGACGGCCCTGCGGGACGCCGGGCTCCAGCCCGAGCGGACCCGGCTGGCGTGGCGGCGCACCACCCTGGCGTGCTCGGTCACCGCGGTGCTGGCGCTGCGGCAGGCGCTGCACGGGAACGGGTCGCCGCTGGAGGCCGGCGGGGCTGCGGTGATGGCGCTGGTGTGGGTGGCGTTCCTGTGGGTGGCGCACCGGCGGATCCGGCAGCTCGCGGCCGCCCGGCCGGCGGGGCTGGCGCCGCGGGCGGCGGTGGGGGCGGCGGCGTGCGCGGTGGCGCTGGCGGTGTTCGCGATGACCTTGATCGTCTGACCGTCCCCGTCCCCTTCCCCTCCCCCCGAACCCCGCCCTCCCCCGGTCGCGGTCCGGCTGACAGGATGCTGACCGCCTGTCACAGCGACCCGGGGAGAGCGCCCATGACCGTCGAGAAGCCCTACGTCGTCCAGCCCGCGGCCGGGGTGTACGCCTACGTCCAGCCGGACGGCGGCTGGTGCCTGAACAACGCCGGCTGGGTCGCCGACGGCGGACGGACCCTGCTGGTCGACACCGCCGCCACCGAGCGGCGGGCGCTTGCCCTGCGCGAGGCGGTCCTGGCGGCCGGGTCCGCGCTGCCTCGGACCGTGGTCAACACCCACCACCACGGCGACCACACCTACGGCAACGCCGTCTTCGCGCCGGCCGTGATCGTGGGCCACGACAACGCGCGGACCGAGCAGCTCGCCGCCGGGCACCAGCTGGAGCTGATCTGGCCGGCGACCGACTTCGGCGCGATAGAGATCACCGCGCCCGACCTCACCTACGGCGACCGGCTGACCCTGCACGTGGGGGACACCGAGGTGCGCGTCCTGCACCCGGGCGTGGCGCACACCACCGGCGACTCGGTGGTGTGGCTGCCCGGGCAGCGGGTGGTGTTCACCGGCGACCTGGTCTTCGCCGGGGGCACGCCGTTCCTGGCGATGGGCTCGCTGGCCGGTTCGCTGCGGGCGCTGGAGCTGCTGCGCTCGCTGGACGCGGAGACCCTCGTGCCGGGGCACGGGCCGCTGACCGACCCGTCCGCGTACGAGGCCACCGAGCGCTACCTGCGGTACGTGGCGGAGCTGGCGCGGGAGGGCCGGGACAAGGGGCTGAGCCCGCTGGAGACCGCGCACGGGGCGGATCTCGGGGAGTTCGCGGCCTGGCGGGAGAGCGAGCGGCTGGTGGCGAACCTGCACCGGGCGTACGCGGAGCTGGCCGGGGAGCCGGAGGGGGCTCCGCTGGACATCATGGCCGTGCTGCGGGACATGACGGTGATGAACGGCGGCACTGCGATCCTGTGCCACGCGTGAGGCGCTGAGAGCGCGGCGGGCCGGAGGGGCGGGCCGGAAGGCGACGGGCCGGAAGGCTTCTTTCGGCCCGCCCCCTGGACGGCATACCGACTGGTCGGCATGATGGCTCGGGACACCCGTCGTCGACCCGACTTCCCACGGAGGCGCGCACATGACCCCAGCCGACCCCCGAGGCCTCGACCTGGAGCGGCTGCGCGGCCACCTGGACGCCGCGCTCCCCGGGCTCGTGGCCGGACCGCTGACCGGCCGGCTGATCGAGGGGGGCCGGTCGAACCTCACGTACGCGGTCACCGACGGCCGGGCCCGCTGGGTGGTGCGCCGCCCGCCGCTGGGACACGTCCTGGCCACGGCGCACGACATGCGGCGCGAGCACCGGGTGATCGCCGCCCTGCACGGGACGGCCGTACCGGTGCCGGAGCCGCTGCTGCTGTGCGAGGACGAGGAGGTGCTGGGGGCGCCGTTCTACGTCATGGAGCACGTGGACGGGGTGCCGTACCGGACGGCCGGGCAGCTCGCGGAGATCGGCCCGCAGCGGACCAGGCGGGCGGTACTGGGGCTGGTGGACACGCTCGTGGACCTGCACGCGGTGGACCCGGGAGCGGTGGGCCTGGGCGACTTCGGCCGGCCCGAGGGGTTCCTGGACCGGCAGCTGCGCCGCTGGGGCAAGCAGCTCGCGGCCTCGCGGGGCCGGGATTTGGCCGGGATCGACGAACTGCACGCGGCCCTGGGCCGGGCGCTGCCCGCCTCCCCCGCGCCGGCCGTGGTGCACGGTGACTTCCGGCTGGACAACGTGCTGATCGGCGGACCGGACGACACGATCCGGGCGGTGCTGGACTGGGAGATGTCGACGCTGGGCGATCCGCTGACGGACCTCGGGCTGCTGGTGATGTACAGCTCCGACCTGGGCCTGGAGGACTCCCCCGTCAGCACGACGAGCCGCGCGCCGGGCCATCCGGCGCCCGCCGAGCTGGTCGAGCGCTACGCCGCCCGCTCGGGCCGGGACACCGGGGCGATCGCCTGGTACACCGCCTTCGCCTGGTTCAAGCTCGCGGTGATCCTCGAGGGCATCCACTACCGCTACACGCTCGGGCAGACGGTGGGCGCGGGCTTCGACCGGATCGGCGAGCTGGTCCCGGTCTTCATCGCACACGGTCTGACCACCCTCCAGGAAGGCTGAGGAGCCGCGCAGATGGACTTCGCATTCGACACCCGGACCGAGGAACTCCGCGGGCGGCTGCTCGCGTTCATGGAGGAGCACGTCCACCCGGCGGAAGCCCTCGCCGCCGAGCAGCGCGCGCGGCTGGCCTCGCCCTGGGACACCCCGGCGGTCTTCGGCGAACTGAAGGCCGAGGCGCGCCGCCGGGGGCTGTGGAACCTGTTCTTCGTGGACCCGCACGGCTCTGCGGACGCGGAGTACGGGGCCGGGCTGACCAACCTCCAGTACGCCCCGCTCGCCGAGATCACCGGCCGCAGTCCGCACCTGGCCCCGATGGCCACCAACTGCGCGGCCCCCGACACCGGCAACATGGAGCTGCTCGCCCAGTTCGGCAGCGAGCGGCAGAAGAAGCAGTGGCTGGAGCCCCTGCTCGCCGGGGAGATCCGCTCCGCCTTCGCGATGACCGAGCCCGAGGTGGCCTCCTCGGACGCGACGAACATCGAGACCCGGATCGAGCGGGACGGCGACCAGTACGTGGTCACCGGGCGCAAGTGGTACATCTCCGGGGCGATGAACCCGGACTGCAAGGTGTTCATCGTGATGGGCAAGACCGACCCGGACGGTGCGGATCCGCGCCGCCAGCAGTCGATGGTCCTGGTCCCGCGCGACACCCCCGGGGTGGAGGTGCGCCGGGCGATGACCGTGTACGGGTACGCGGACCACGACCACGGCGGGCACGCCGAGGTGGTCTTCGACGGGGTGCGGGTGCCGGCGGAGAACCTGATCGGCGAGGAGGGTGCCGGCTTCGCCATCGCCCAGGCCCGCCTCGGCCCGGGCCGGATCCACCACTGCATGCGGCTGATCGGCATGGCGGAGCGGGCCGTCGAGCTGATGTGCCGGCGTGCGGTGGGCCGTACGGCCTTCGGGAAGGAGCTGGCCGCGCAGGGCGTCGTGCAGAACTGGATCGCGGACGCCCGGGTCACCATCGAGCAGCTGCGGCTGCTGGTGCTCAAGACGGCCTGGCTGATGGACACGGTCGGCAACCGGGGCGCGCACACCGAGATCCAGGCCATCAAGATCGCCACCCCGCGGGCGGTGGTGGGGATCCTGGACCAGGCGGTGCAGCTGCACGGCGCGGGCGGGGTCAGCCAGGACTTCCCGCTGGCCGAGCTGTGGGCGGCGGCGCGGACGCTGCGGCTGGCGGACGGCCCGGACGAGGTCCACCAGCGCTCCCTGGCCCACCGTGAGCTGAAGCGCTACCGCTAGGAAGCCGGGGCAACCCGGCCGGAGGCCGTCGCGATGACCTCGTCCAGTACCTCGCGGGAGCGGACGAGGTCGCCGATCATCCGGTCGATCCGGTCCCGTTCGGTGACCAGTTCGGCCACCAGGGCGGGGGTGGCCCGGAGCGACGGGCCGCCGTCCTCGTCCCGCATGCAGGGCAGGATCTGCGCGATCTTGGAGCTGTGCAGCCCCGCCGCGTAGAGCTCCTGGATGCGGATCACCCTGTCCACGGCCCGCTCGGGGAACTCGCGGTGGCCGCCGGGCGTGCGGTCGGAGGCCAGGAGGCCCTGCTGCTCGTAGTAGCGCAGCGAGCGCTCGCCCACCCCGGTGCGCGCCGCCAGTTCACCGATCCGCACGGCCACCTCATTCGGTCTTGAACCTGACACTGATGTCAGGTTCTACGGTACCGGCATGACGCAGACACGACAGGCCTTCGCCGCCGGATCCCTCCTCTTCTCCCCCGCCCGCCTGGGCCCCCTGGCCCTCCCCAACCGTCTGGTGATGGCCCCGCTGACCCGCAACCGCGCCGGGGCCGACGGGGTGCCCGGGGAGCTGATGGCCACCCACTACGCACAGCGCGCCTCGGCGGGCCTGATCATCGCCGAGGGCACCACGCCGAACGCCGTCGGCCAGACCTACCCGCACATCCCGGGCATCCACACCCCGGCGCAGACCGCCGGATGGCGGCGGGTCACCGAGGCCGTGCACGCCGCCGGCGGGCGGATGTTCCTCCAGCTCCAGCACGGCGGCCGGATCGGCCACCCCGACACCAGCGGGCACGTCCCGGTCGCCCCCTCCGCCGTGGCCCTCCCGGAGCCGCTGCAGACCGCCACCGGCCTCCGGGCTCCGGTCACCCCCCGCGCGATGACGGAGGAGGACATCCGGACGACCGTCGCCGACTTCGCGGACGCGGCCCGAGACGCGGTGGACGCCGGCTTCGCCGGGGTGGAGGTGCACGCTGCCAACGGCATGCTGCTCCACCAGTTCCTCGCCCGGAACACCAACCTGCGCACCGATGCCTGGGGCGGGCCGGTCGAGGGGCGGATCCGGTTCGCCGTCGAGGTGGTCCGGGCCGTCGCCGAGGCCGTCGGCCCGGAGCGGGTCGGCGTGCGCATCTCCCCCGGAAGGGACATCAACGGCATCGAGGAGGGCGACACCGGGGAGATCTACCCGGCGCTCCTCGCAGCCCTCGAGGACCTGGACCCGGCCTACCTGCACCTGCTGTACGCCGACCCGGACGAGCCCTCCTTCGCGGAGTTCCGCCGGGCCTGGCCGGGCACCCTGATCGCCAACCCGAAGCTCTCCCGCGCGGAGGTCGACGCCGACGCGGGCCTGGCGCGGGGCGAGCGGCTGCTGGCGGCGGGCGCCGACCTCATCGCCCTCGGGCGGGGCTTCATCGCCAACCCCGACCTCGTGGAACGGCTGCGCACGGGCGGCCCGCTCAACGGACTCCGCCCCGAGTTCCTGATGCACGTGCACGGCGCCGAGGGCTACAACGACTACCCGGCGCTCGCCCCCGCCGCCCTTGTCTAGGGGCGCAGGGAGCGGAGCAGCAGGTCGGCGAGGTGGTCGGCCACCTGGTGCGGGGTCAGCGGGCCGTCGGCCCGGTACCAGGTGGAGAGGTGGTGCACCGAGCCGAAGTAGTAGTCCACCACCAGGTCGGCGGGGGTGGCCGTGGCGAACACCCCGCTGGCCATGCCCTCCTCGACCAGGGCGCGGAACCGCTCGTGGTAGCGCCGGCGTTCGGCGCGGACCTGCTTGTACTTCTCCGGGCTGAGCTGGTGCATCGACCGGAAGAAGATCATCGCGTCGTCGAGGTTCTCGATCGTGGTGACGACGACGTCGGCCGCGGCGGCCCGCAGCCGCTCCTCGACGGGGGCATCGGATCCGGCCACCGCGTCGAGCCGCTGCTGCTGGAGGCGCAGCATGCGCGCGTACACCTCGTGCAGCAGGTCGTCCTTGGAGCCGAAGTAGTGGTAGAGCGCTCCCTTGGTCACCCCGGCCGCCTCGACGATCTCCTGGACGGAGGTGCGGTCGTAGCCGCGCTCGGCGAACAGCCTGGTGGCGACGGCCAGCAGCCGCTGCGGCACCGGGGTCTCGCGGTCGCGATCGTGGTCGCGGTCGCCGTCCCCGGGTCCGGCGGTGTTCCTGGCGGCCATGGCGCTCGCCTTCCTCTCCTGATCCTCCGACTGTTTTCAGCCGCGCTCGCGCAGTTCTCGTCGGAGGATCTTGCCACTGGTGGTCTGGGGAAGAACAGGCAGGATCTCGACCCGGCGCGGGTACTTGTAGGCGGCGAGCCGCTCGGCGCAGTACGCGACGAGTTCGGCCGGCTCGGCACGGGCGCCGGGACGCAGGCTCACGTAGGCGATGACGCTCTCCCCGCGGTAGGCGTCGGGAACGCCGACCACGGCCGCCTCCCGGACGGCGGGGTGGGTGTAGAGCACGTCCTCGACCTCGCGCGGCCAGACCTTGAACCCGGAGGCGCTGATCATGTCCTTCTTGCGGTCGACGACGTAGAGCCAGCCGTCGGCGTCCATGAACCCGACGTCCCCGGTGCGCAGTTCACCGTCCGGGAAGGCCGCGGCGGTCTCGTCGGGCAGCCCCCAGTAGCCGGGCACGACCTGGGGCCCGCGGACGGCGATCTCGCCGGTCTGCCCGAGCGGGAGCTCTGCGCCGTGCTCGTCGAGGATCCGTACGAGGGTCTGCGCGCCCGGGACACCGACGGAGAGGGTTCCGCCGGCGGGGTCGACGGGGGCCTCGCGGTGTGCGGGGACGGAGGCGCAGGGGGCGGTGCACTCGGTGAGGCCGTAGCCGTTGCGCAGGTAGAACCCGAAGTCGGCGCGGAGGCGTTCGACGAGGGCGGGCGGGAGCGGGGCACCGCCGGAGGAGATCACCTGGAAGGAGGCGAAGTGCGCGCGGGTGGCGGCGGGGTGCGCGGCCAGGGCGGTGAACGCGGTGGCGGGCCCGATGGTGTAGGCGGGCCGGTGCTCGAGGAAGGCGTCGAGGACGGCTCCGGCGTCGAAGCGGTGGGCGAGGACGAGGGTGCCGGCGTTGACGAGGCAGGCGGTGAGCTCGCAGACCAGCCCGGTGATGTGGAACAGCGGCGCGAGCACGAAGTACCCGGCCCCTTCGGCGATGGGGTGCCCGGAGACCTGGCGGACGGCGTTGTAGGTGATCGCCCCGTGCGGGTTCATGGCGCCCTTGGGAGCGCCGGAGGTGCCGGAGGTGTAGCTGATGAGCGCAATGTCCTCCTCCCGCAGCCCCGGATCCGCCGGCCCGGGGTGCCCCTGCCGGGCCACGAACAGCAGGTCGACGGGGGCGGGCGCGGCGGAGGCGACGTCCGGCGCCGGGGCGGCCTGCTCAGGGGCGGCCCGGTCGGCCGCGGCCGGGGCCGGGGCGGGCGGGGGGCCGCTGGGCTGCGGCGGGAGCGGGAAGGCCGCGGCCGGGGCGGGCGAGGCCGGGGCAGCCGCGACCGGGGCCGACACGGCCGAAGCGTCCGGCGCCGGGGCCGGGGCGGGCGGGGAGGCGCTGGGCTGCGGCGGGGGTGGGAAGACGCGGGGGTCGTCGCGGGTCTGGAAGTCCCGCGCGCGGGCCGTCAGGACGGTCCGGACCCCGGTCTCCCGGACGGCCTCCGCCAGGTACCCCTCCCACGCCGCGCCCTCGCAGACCAGCGCGACCGCCCCGGAGTCGCCCAGCACGTGCCGCGTCTCGGCGGACTTGTACATCGGGTTGACCGGGACGACCACCGCCCCCGCCTTCCACGCCGCCAGCACGGCCAGCACGAAGTGCGGGGTGTTCTGCAGCATGACCGCGACCCGGTCGCCCCGCCTGACCCCCCGCTGCGCGAGGTACCCGGCCAGGGAGTCGGAGAGGGCGTCCGCCTCGGCGTACCCGATCCGTCCGTCGAAGTACGCCAGCGCGGCCCGCTCCGGCGCCCGCGCCACGGCGGCCCGGAAGGCGTCGAGCACACTGGCCGGCGGCGCGACCGGCGCCAGCTGGGCGGCACTGAGCTGCCGCAGCCACGGCCGGGCGGCGTACGGGGAGCCGCCGGCGACGGCGGAGGCATCCGCGGGGGCGGCCGTCATGAGGATTCCCATGTCCGCTGGAGGTGGTTCATCGCGCCCAGCCACCGCTCGGGGTCGCTCGCGCGCCCGGCGTAGTAGTGCGCCACCTCGGGGTGCGGGAGGATCAAGAACCGGCCCTTCTCCATGCCGTCGAACAACGCGTCCGCGACCGCGTCCGGCTCGATCGCGGTCGGCTCCAGGACGAGTTCGCCCGCCGAACCCGCGGCGGTCAGCATGTCGGTGCGCACGCCCTGCGGGCAGATGGCGTGGACCCGCACGCCCCGGTGGCGGTAGGTCAGCGAGAGCCATTCCGCGAAGGCGAGGGCACCGTGCTTGGTGACACTGTACGGGGCGGCCCCGATCATCGTGAGCAGTCCGGCGGCCGAGACGGTGGACACGAACCGCCCTTCGCCCCGCTCCAGCCAGTCGGGCAGCAGGGCACGGGCGGCGCGCACGTGGGCCATGACGTTGGTGTCCCAGGCCGTCTCCCAGACGTCCTCCTCCGCGAAGGCGTCGCCGCCCGCGGCGACTCCGGCGTTGGCGCAGTACACGTCCACCCGCCCGCCCAGGGCCTCGCGCGCCTCCTCCACGACCGCCGAGGCGTCGCCGGGGACCGCGATCGCGCGGGCGCCGATGGCGGCGGCCACGGCCGCGGCCCGGTCGGCGTCGAGGTCGTTGACGACGACGGTGGCCCCCTCGGCGGCGAAGCGGCGGGCGAGGGCCGCGCCGATGCCGCCGCCCGCTCCGGTGACGACGACTCGCTGGTCCTGGTACGCGTTCACGGGGATCACCTTTCGCCGCTGCTGCCCGCGGGGCCCGTCGGGCCACCGGATCCCGGGCAGACTAACCAGTCGGTATGTCGGGGCGGAAGGGGTCCGCGCCCCAGCATGGCGGGATGACACTCTCGCGACGCGGGCTGCTGGGACTGGCGGGGGCCGCAGGGGCCACGGGTGCGGTCGGAGCTGGACGGCCGGCCGGGCCCCCGCCGCACGGCCGGGTGCGCACCGGCTTCGAGCGGCTGGCGGCCGACGGGTACGCCGAGCTCGCCGGGCAGCGGGTCGGGGTGGTCACCAACCCCACCGGGATCACCGCCGACGCCCGCCACCTGGTCGACGTGATGCACGCCGACGCACGGGCCGGCCTGGTCGCGGTGTTCGGGCCGGAGCACGGCTTCCGGGGGACCGCGCAGGCGGGCGGCTCGGAGGGGGCCGGGCGGGATCCGGCGACGGGGCTGCCCGTGTACGACACGTACGGCAGGAGCGGGAAACAGCTCGCGGACCTCTTCACCGCGGCGGGCATCGACACGCTCGTCTTCGACGTCCAGGACGTCGGCGCCCGCTTCTACACCTACATCTGGACCCTCTACGACTGCATGCGCGCGGCCGCGCTGGCCGGCAAGGCGGTCGTGGTCCTGGACCGGCCCAACCCGGTGGGCGGACTCCGGGCCGCCGGGCCCGTGCTGCTGCGGCCGTACGCGAGCTTCGTGGGCCGGGAGCCGATCGCGCTCGCGCACGGGATGACGGTGGCGGAGCTGGCCCTGCTGTTCAACGGCGAGTTCCTGGGGAGCGCCGGGCCGCGGCTGAGGACCGTGCCGATGGAGGGGTGGCGGCGGGGCTCCTTCTTCGGGGAGACGGGGCTGCCGTGGGTGCCGCCGAGCCCCAACGTGCCCACCCCCGACACGGCGCTCGCCTACGCCGGTACCTGCCTGCTGGAGGGCACCACCCTGTCGGAGGGCCGGGGCACGACCACCCCCTTCGAGCTGGCCGGCGCGGAGGGCGTCGACCGGCGGTGGGCGGAGGCGGCGAACGCGCTGGGGCTGGCGGGGGTGTGGTTCCGGGAGGCCTGGTTCACCCCGTCCTTCTCCAAGCACGCCGGAAAGCTGTGCGGTGGGCTCCGGCTGATCGTGCACGACCGGGAGGCGTTCGACCCGGTGCGGGCGGGCATCGGGCTGCTGGTCACGGCACGGCGGGTGTGGGACGGGTTCGGCTGGCGGGCGGACCACTGGATCGACCGGCTGACCGGCTCGGACCGGGTGCGCACGCTGGTGGACGCGGGGGCGGGGGTCGAGGAGGTCGCGGGCGACTGGGCGGCGGGGCTGGCCCGGTTCGCGGCGGTCCGGGAGGAGTACCTGCTGTACCCGTGACCCGCCCGCGAATGCCGCCGTCACGGGTCTGGCCGTCGCGGCCCGGCGGCGGGATGCTGCGACCGACCGGGGCACGGCTCGCGCGGAAGGGGGACGTCATGGCGGACGGCGGAGCGGGGATCGGGGTCGGGCCGTACCAGGAGCTGACCTTCGACGCGCAGGGGGACGTGGACCCGGCGACGCGGGCGGCGGTGGCCCGGATGGAGGCGACGGACCTGCTGGTCTTCGCCCATGGGTGGAACAGCGACCGTTCTACGGCGACGCGGTTGTTCGACCGCTTCTTCGCGCCATTCCCGGCGTTGGTGGGGTCGGGGGTGCGGCTGGGGTACGTGGGGGTGGTGTGGCCGTCGATGCGGTTCTCCGACGAGCCGATCCCGGACTTCGATCCGCACGGCACGCTCGCGGAGGCGGGCGGTGGTACGGGTGCCGGCGGTGGGGCGGGGGCGTTGGGCGACCCCGCTCTGGACGCGGCCACGCGGACGGCGCTGGGCGGGTTCTGGCCCGGCCGGGAGGCGGAGCTGGACCGGGTCGCGGCGCTGCTGGCGGAACGGCCCGAGTCGCAGGCGGCGTTCGCGGAGTTCGGGGCGCTGGTGCGGGAGCTCGTGGGGGCCGGGCCGGCGGGGACGGCCGGGGCGGCGGCGGTCGCGGCTCCGGGGGTGCCCGGGGTGCCGGACGTGTTCGCGCTGGACCCGGTGACGGTGTGCCGGGCCCTGACCGCCGCCCTGGCGGAGGCGGCCGGCGCGGCCGGTCCGGGCGGGGCGCCGGGTACGGCGGGCGTGGCGGGGGCCGCGGCTTCGACGGGGCCGGGCTTCGCGCCGGGCGACGGGCTGCGCGCCCTGTGGGGCGGGGCCAAGGAGCTGCTGCGGCAGGCCACGTACTACGAGATGAAGAAGCGGGCCGGGGTGGTCGGCGAGCACGGGCTCGGGCCCGTGCTGACGGACCTCGCGGGGCGGCGGCCCGCCCTGCGCTTCCACCTCGTCGGCCACAGCTTCGGGGCGCGGGTGGTGTCGTTCTCGCTGCGCGCCGTACCGCAGGGGGCCCGCCACGTGAAGTCGCTGACGCTCCTCCAGGGGGCCTTCTCCCACTACGCGTTCAGCGACCGGCTCCCCCACGACCCGGACCGCGGCGGGGTCCTGCACGGGCTCCAGGTCCGGGTGGACGGACCGGTGGTGGCCTGCCATTCCCCGCACGACTCGGCCCTCGGGGTGTTCTACCCGCTCGCGTCCCGGATGGCGAGGGATTCGGCCGGTCTGCTCGGCTTCGACGAGCGGTGGGGCGCGATCGGGCACGACGGGGTGCAGGCGGTGCCGGGCGCCCTGCGGCTGACCCTGGAAAGGGCTCTGGCCGGGGGGCTTCCGGGGGCCGGGTGCGTCAGTGTGGACGCGGGCTCCGTGGTGCGCCGGGGCGGTCCTCCGTCGGGGGCGCACAGCGACATCTGCCACGAGGAGCTGGCCCGGATCGTGGTCGGCGCGGGGCGCATGGGGCGCTGACTTCCGGCCATGTGCCACCCGCACGCCTCGACCGCCCCCGCATGCGCCCGCGTCCACTCGGGCATGTTGGGCACGTCGGGGCGGGTCGCTTCGTTCTACGCGGTAGTCACGCGGTGGCGCGGGGCGCGACGGGCGGGATACGGGCAGGGGTACGGCGGAGGTGAAGGTACGGTGGCGGGTTTTCGGAGTCTGGCCTACCAGGTGCGCGACGCGCGCAACGACCGGGCCCTGCGGCGCCATTCGCTGCGCCGCTGCCTGGAGCGGTTCGCGCCCTACGGGCACCGGGCGACGTGGTGGCACCTGTGCGACCGGCACGGGATCGCCCCCGAGGACCGGGGCGCGGATCCGCTGCGGCTGGTCGCGGCACTGGAGGAGCTGGAGGACGCGCGGGCGGTCTGGCTGGAGTACGAGCGGCAGTTCGCGGCGCGGCGCAGACGCGAGAAGCACGACGGGGTGCGGCAGCCGGAGTGGGCCTGGGGCGGCAGCGGGGACGCCGTGGTGCGGTGCGCCGATCCGGGCGTACGGCCGGAGGGGACGCTCGGCGAGGTACTGAGACGGCTGGTGCGGGTGCTGGAGTCGGAGCCGGGTACGGCGTGCCCGGTGTGCGGTGAGCGCGAGCTGCGCTGGCCGCCGGCGCTCTCGGGGCCGGCTGCGTGGGGCGGGGCCTGGGCGTGGGACGGGCCGCTGTGCGGGGGCTGCGGGATCGTCGTGCCCCGGCCGGCGCTGGCGGAGACGGCGGTGGTACATCCGGCGGCCGCGGACGCGGCATGAGCGGGCGTGGGGTGAGCGGGGCGGAGTCCAGCGGCCCGGCGTCCGGCAGGGCGGGTGCGGCATGAGCGGGTGCGAGGTGAGCGGGGCGGAATCCCATGGGGAGGAGTCCCGGCCGAGTCGCATGCGGCGGGGGCGGGCGGCGGGTGTACCGGCCCGGGCGGCCCCGGCGGTGGGGCAGGGCAGGGGGCCTGCGCTCCAGGTCGCGCTGAACGGGTCGCGGGGGGCCGGTGACGGGGGCGCGGTGCCGCTGTCCCCGGCGGATCTGGCGGAGTCGGCGCTGGCGGCGGTCGCGGCCGGGGCCGGTGAGGTGCTGGTGCATCCCAGGACCCCCTGCGGGCGGGAGAGCCTCTCGCCCCGGGTGGTCGGGCCGGTGCTGGCGGAGTTGCGCGGCGCGGGGGTCCGCGTACCCCTGGCGGTGCCGGCGAGAGTGGCGGCCGAGCCGGATCCGGCCGGGCGGCTGGAGCGGGTGCGGTCCTGGACGGTGCTGCCCGACCGGGCGGTGGTGCCCTTCGCCGAGGCGGGGGCCGAGCCGTTGGGGCGGGCCCTGCTGGAGCGCGGGGTGGCGGTGGACGCCGTGGTCCCGCTGGGCGGCGGGGCCGGGCCGGAGCCGTTGGCCCGGTTCCTGGCCTGGAGCCCGCCGGGGTTCGGGCGGGTCCGGCTGGTGGTGGAGCTGGCGGAGCCCGACCCGGCGCTGGTGGCCGGGATGCGCTGGCTGCCCCCGGTGCCGGTCGTGCTGTACGGGCGCGAGGGCGCGGCCTGGCCCGTGCTGCGGCTGGCGGCGCGGTGCGGTGCGGGCGCGCGGATCGGCGTCGGGGAGGTGCTGTCGCTGCCCGACGGACGGCCGGCCCGTTCCAACGCCGAACTGGTCGCGGCCGCCCTGCTGTTGTGGGGCGGGGCTACGACGACAGCCGGGAGCCGCTGAGCTCGGCGCCGAAGACGTCGTCGGGGTTGGACAGCGCGCAGTTCTTCAGCGAGAGGCAGCCGCAGCCGATGCAGTCCGACAAGTGGTCGCGCAGCCGGCTGAGCTGACTGATCCGCTGGTCGAGTTCGGCCCGCCAGGCCTCGGACAGCCGCGCCCAGTCCTCCCGGGTGGGGGTGCGTTCCTCGGGCAGCTCCGCCAGCGCTTCGCGGATGTTGGCCAGCGGGATGCCCACGCGCTGGGCGGCGCGCACGAAGGCGACGCGGCGCAGCGTCTCCCGGGTGTAGCGCCGCTGGTTGCCGGAGGTCCGGCGGCTGCTGATCAGGCCCTTGGTCTCGTAGAAGTGCAGGGCGGAGACGGCTGCTCCGCTGCGTGCGGACAGCTGCCCGACGGTGAGTTCGTGGACGTTCTCGTGAATCTGCGGCACAGGTCCGAGGGTAGCCGCAGGTCCGTTGACAGACGTGTCACCCCCCAGCATGCTGAGCAAGCGCTTATTCAGATGCAGGGCCGGATCCCGTGGGAGACAGGGGCAGGGCATGACCGAACCGAGGATCTTCACCTCCGCCGAGGAGTTGCACGCCGCGATCGGCGAGCCGCTCGGCCCGAGCGGCTGGCTGGAGGTGGACCAGAAGCGGATCGACCTCTTCGCGGACGCGACCGGCGACCACCAGTGGATCCACGTGGACCCGGAGCGGGCCGCCGCCGGACCCTTCGGCTCCACCATCGCGCACGGCTACCTGACGCTGTCCCTGCTGCCGAGCCTGGTGCCGCAGGTCATGCGGGTCGAGGGCATGCGGATGGGCATCAACTACGGCCTGGGCAAGGTCCGTTTCCCCGCGACGGTGCCGGTCGGCTCCCGGCTGCGCGCCACGGCCGTGATCACGGAGGTCACGGAGGCGGGCGGCGGCGTGCAGGTCGCGGCGACGGTGACGGTCGAGCGCGAGGGCGGCGAGAAGCCGGTGTGCGTGGCGGAGTCGCTGTCCCGCTATTACTTCTGACCGGCCCCGGCGGCGGGGCGCGTGCCCACCATGCGCAGGACGAGGTCGGAGTAGAGGGCTCCGACCTCGTCGGGCGTGCGCTGCCCGTCCGCGTTGAACCAGCGGGCCACGTCGATGCACAGGGACAGGACGGCGAGGGTGGTTCCGGGCACGTCGGGGACGTCGAACTCCCCCGCCCGCACGCCCTCGGAGAGGATGCGCCGCACGGCGGCGTCGCTGAGCCGGCGCAGGGCGACGATCTCGGAGCGGTGCTCGGGGCCGAGGGCGTCGAGCTCGTACTGGACGACGCGCGCGGTGGTGTGGTGCGCGGCGTGCCAGCGCACGAAGGACCGTACGGCGGCGTCGAGCCGCTCGGCCGCCGCCCCGGGGCCGGAGGCGGCGGTCTCCAGGATCTCCAGGGCCTTGTCGTGGCCGATGCGGCTGATCCGGTGGAGCAGCTCTTCCTTGGTCTTGTAGTGGATGTAGAGGGCGGCGGGGCTCATGCCGGCGCGCCCCGCGATGTCGCGGGTGGTGGTCGCGTGGTAGCCGCGCTCGGCGAAGGCCTCGACGGCCGCCACGAGCAGCCGCCGCGCGGCGTCCGGGGTGACCTCCGACCACGCCTGGTAGCCGTCGGTGGTCTCCGCCGCGCTGTCCATCGCTCACCCTCTCCGCCCTGTAGGAAGGAAACAGCTTACCGGAGGGTGAGCAAGCGCTTAGGAACCGTGCGGCGGGCTCGGGCTCAGAAGGCGGAGACCCCCGTGCGGGCCCGGCCGATCAGCAGCTTCTGGATCTGGCTGGTGCCCTCGTAGAGGGTCATGACGCGGGCGTCGCGCAGCAGCTTCCCGGCCGGGTACTCGTCGATGTAGCCGTAGCCGCCGTGCACCTGGAGGGCGTTGGAGGCGGCGCGCACGGCGGCCTCGGAGGCGAAGAGCTTGGCGGTGGAGGCCTCGGTGGCGAAGGGCCGCCCGCGGTCGACGAGGTCGGCGACCCGCCAGGTGAGCAGCCGGGCGGCGTCCACATCGACCGAGATGTCGGCGATCAGCTCCTGGACCAGCTGGTGGTGGGCGATCGGCTTGCCGAACTGCTCGCGCTGCGCCGCGTACGACACGGCCGCGTCCAGGGCGGCCTGGGCGATGCCGACGCAGCCGGCGGCCACCGACATCCGGCCCTTGGCCAGGGCGGACATCGCGACGGAGAAGCCCTTGCCCTCGGGGCCGAGCATCGCGGAGGCGGGGACGCGGACACCGTCGAGGGTGAGTTCGGCGGTGGCCTGGCCGCGCAGTCCGAGTTTGCCGTGGACCTCGCGGCGGGTCAGGCCGGGGGTGTCGGCGGGGACGAGGAAGGCGGAGATCCCGCGGTGGCCGGGGTCGGCGGGGTCGGTCCGGGCGAACAGCAGGACCACGTCGGCCCAGGTCCCGTTGGTGATGAACATCTTGCTGCCGGTGATGACGTAGCCGTCCCCCTCGCGCACGGCGCGGGTGGTGAGCGCGGCGGCGTCCGAGCCGGTGCCGGGCTCGGTCAGGCCGAAGCAGCCGAGGGCCTCGCCGGAGCAGAGGCGGGGCAGCCAGGATCGTTTCTGCTCCTCGGTCCCCCAGGCGGCGACGGTCTTGGCGACCAGGCCGAGGGAGACGGAGACGATACCGCGCACGGAGGAGTCCCCGCGGCCGAGCTCCTCGGTGACCAGGGCGTAGGAGAGGTGGTCGCCGCCGGAGCCGCCGTACTCCTCGGGGACGGTGAGGCCGAGGAAGCCGACGTCCCCGAGCTTCTTCACGATCGCCCGGTCCACGCTCTCGGCGCGGTCCCACTCGGCGGCGTACGGGGAGACCTCGCGCTCGGTGAACGCACGGGCGAGCCGGCGCACGGCCTCCTGCTCCTCGCTGAGCTCCAGGTTCACGGGGTCCCTCCGGGGCGTGGGCGCAGTTAACTACCAGCGCTAGTTTATGGCGCGCGGGGCCTACTATGTGGCGCATGGCCAGACCGCGCAAGCCCCTCCTCAGCCGGGACCGCATCATCCAGGCGGCGGGCGAACTGGTGGACGCGGAGGGGCTGGAGGCCGTCTCGACACGGCGGCTGGCGGCCGCGCTCGGGGTGAGCGGGCCATCCCTCTACAACCACTTCCGGACGAAGGACGCGATCCTGGAGGCGGTGGCGGACGCGGTGAGCGCGCGGGTCGACCTGTCGATGTTCGACACCGGTGACGGGCCCCTTGACTGGCGGGCCGCCCTGCACGCCTGGGCCCACTCCTACCGCGCCGCCCTGGCGGACCACCCGAACATCGTGCCGGTACTGGCCCGCGGGCCGGGCCGCCGTCCCGCGGGACTCCGCCTGGCGGACGCGGTGTTCGGCGCCATGACGGCGGCGGGCTGGCCGCCGGCCCACGCGACCCGGATCGGCGCCCTGATGCGGTACTTCATCCTGGGCTCGGCGGTGGCCTCGTTCGCCCGGGGCTTCGTGGACGACGAGACCGCCTACGACCCGGCGGACTACCCCCACCTGGGCCAGGCCCACCTCCTGGCGGAGCGCCGGCACGAGGTGGACGAGGGCGCCTTCGAAACGGGCCTGACGGCCCTCCTGGACGGCCTGACCCTCCAGTACGACTCCCTCCACCACGAACCCCACCGGAGTCCTCCGGGCCCCGCCAGCACCTGAGGCCCGGGGTTTTCAGCCTCGCCGGCGTTCGAGGCACGGGGTCCGGGGCGGAGCCCCTGGGGGCACCTCTGGGGGTCCCCCCGGACGGAGTCTGGGGGAGGTAGCTGGGGGAGAAGCGGAGAAGGGGCTGGCCGGGGAGACGGCTCCGCGCAGCGGCGCCCCAGCCCACGCGCACCCGCACCCGCACCCGCACCCGCACCCGCACTAGAACACGACCAGCGACCGCCCGCCCTTACCCGCGACCATCGCCTCGAACGCGGCCGGGATCCCGTCCAGCCCGATCCGGTCGGTGACCATCGCCCCCAGATCCAGCCGGCCCGCCCGGACATGCTCGGCGATCACCGGCAGATCCCGCGCCGGATCACTGTTCCCGTACACGCACCCGCTGAGCGTCCGCGCGAAGTGGAAGATCTCCAGCGCGTGGAAGCTCACCCGCTGCTCCTTCCCCCCGATCCCGACGACCGTCGTCCGCCCGCCCCGCCGCGTCGACTCCCACGCGGCCCGGATGGTCTCCGCGCGCCCCACGCACTCGACGGCGACGTCCGCCCCCTGCCCGCCGGTCAGCGCACGGATGTCCTTCGCCGTGGTCTCCGACGCCAGGACGAACTCGGTCGCCCCGGCGGCCCGCGCCAGCTCCTCCTTGGCCGGGGAGACGTCGACGGCGACGACCGGCCCGGCGCCGGCGATCCGCGCCGCCTGGAGGGCGGCGAGGCCGACCCCGCCGACGCCGAACACCGCCACCGACTCCCCCGCCCGGACCCGGGCGCTGTGCTGCACGGCCCCGTACCCGGTCAGCACCGCGCAGCCCAGCAGCGCGGCCTCCTGGAGCGGGATCCCGGCGGGCGCGGGCAGCACGCAGTTGGCCGCGACGACGGTCTCCTCGGCGAACGCGGCGACGTTCAGCCCGGGGTGCAGTTCCACGCCCTCCGCGTCGTGGGCGTAGACCGCGCCGACCCCGGACAGGGCCTTGGCGCAGAGCCAGACCTCGCCGATCCGGCAGTGGTGGCACTCCCCGCAGGACGGCGCCCAGTTGAGCACCACCCCGTCGCCGGGGGCGACGTGGGTCACGCCCTCCCCGACGGCGAGGACCGTCCCCGCGCCCTCGTGGCCGAGGACGGCGGGGACGGGCACCCGCATGGTGCCGTCGGTGAGGGAGAGGTCGGAGTGGCAGACCCCGGCGGCGGCGAGCCGCACCCGGACCTGCCCGGGGCCGGGATCGGGCAGCACGATCTCCCGTATCTCCAGCGGGGCTCCGACGGCGGGCAGGATGGCGGCGCGGACCATGGTCGTCGTCTCCGTGTCGTGTCTTCGGTGGCTCGGGCGCGTTCGGCGTATCGGACGTACGGGTGGGGCTCAGAACTGCAGGGACTTGGTCTGGAGGTACTCCGCCAGACCGTGCGGGCCGAGCTCGCGGCCCACGCCCGACTGCTTGTAGCCGCCGAAGGGGGCGAGCACGTTGAAGCGGCCGCCGTTGATGTCCACCTGTCCGGTGTCCATGCGGCGCGCGAAGGCCACGGCCGTCTCGGCGTCCGCCGCCCACACCGCGCCGCCCAGCCCGTAGACCGTGCCGTTGGCGATCCGCAGGGCCTCCTCCTCGTCCTCGTAGGAGAGGATCGCCAGCACGGGGCCGAAGATCTCCTCCTGGGCGATGGCCATGTCCGGGGTGACGTCGGCGAAGACGGTCGGGGCGACGAAGTACCCGCTCTCCCGGGGCGCGTCGAGGCCGCCCGCGACCAGGCGCGCGCCTTCCTCCACGCCCTTGGCGATGTATCCGCGGACACGGTCGCGCTGCTTGGCGTTGACGACCGGCCCGAGGCGCGTGCCGGGGTCGCGGGGGTCGCCCGCGGGGTACTTGGCGACGGCGGCGGCCGCGAGGGCGACGGCTTCCTCGTACTGGTCCCGGTGGACGAGCATGCGGGTGAGCGCGTTGCAGCTCTGGCCGGTGTTGTTCATGACGTGTCCGACGCCCGCCGCGACGGCCTTGGCCAGATCGGCCCCGGGCAGGATGACGTTCGCCGACTTGCCGCCGAGTTCGAGGGCGACGCGCTTGACGGCGGCTCCGGCGATGGCGCCGATCTTCTTGCCGACGGCGGTCGAGCCGGTGAAGGAGACGAGGTCCACCCCTTCGTGCTCGGCCAGGGCCTGGCCGGCGACCGGGCCGGTACCGGTCACCAGGTTGAAGACTCCGGCCGGGATGCCCGCCTCGTGCACGGCTTCGGCGAAGAGCTGTGCGGTCAGCGGGGTGTCCTCGGCCGGCTTGAGGACGATGGTGCAGCCGGCGGCGAGAGCGGGTGCCACCTTGGCAACGACCTGGTGCAGCGGATAGTTCCACGGCGTGATCGCCCCGACCACACCGACCGGCTCCATGAACACGGTGGAGTGTCCGAGCCGCTCCTCGAAGGGGTACGAGGCGGCCAGTTCGGCGTACGAGGAGGCCACCGCGATGGGTGCGCCGACGTGCACGGCCTCCGCGAAGCCGAGCGGGGAGCCCAGTTCGGCGGTGACGGTCTCGGCGATCTCCCCCTTGCGGGCGACCAGCACGTCCCTCAGGGCCCCGATCAGCGCGGCGCGCTCGGCCGCGGGGGTGGCCGCCCAGCCGGGGAAGGCCGCGCGGGCGGCGCGTACGGCGGCGTCCACGTCCTCGGCCGTGCCGGCCGGGACACCGGCGATGACCCGCTCGTCGGCCGGGTTGACGACCTCGATCCGGCCGGATCCGGCGGCGGGCCGCCACTCCCCGCCGATGTACATCCCGTCGTGGGCCTTCATCGCATTCCTCCCGAGCACGCACGAGCGCGTAGACGCGCGGACCTGACGTCCGACCACCCTACAAACTAGCGCCGGTAGTTTTCGGACGGCCAGGGGTCGCGGGGGTCAGATGGTGCCGAAAAGCATCCCCGCCCCCAGGACCACGAGGGAGGTGAGGGCCGCCCATTTCACGGTGAAGCGGGTGTGGTCCCCGAACTCGACCCTGGCCATGCCGACGAGCACGTAGACGGCCGGAACCAGCGGGCTGGACATGTGCAGGGCCTGGCCGGCCAGGGAGGCGCGGGCGATCTCGAGCGGGGAGACGCCGTGGGCCGCGCCCGCCTCGGCCAGGACCGGAAGGACGCCGAAGTAGAAGCCGTCGTTCGACATGAAGTAGGTGAGGGGCAGGCTCAGCAGTCCGGTGACCAGGGCCATGTGCGGGCCCATGCCGTCGGGGACGGCGCCGACCAGCCAGCCGGCCATGTGCTTGACCATGCCGGTGCCGGAGAGGACCCCGGTGAAGACGGCCGCCGCGAAGACCATGCCGGCGACGTTGAGGACGTTGTCCGCGTGGGCGGCGATCCGGGCCTTCTGGTCGGGCATGTGCGGGAAGTTCACCGTCAGGGCGAGGGCGGCGCCGAGGAGGAAGAGCACCGGGATGGGCAGCAGCTCCATGATCATCGCGGTGAGCAGGGCGGCGGTGAGGGCCGCGTTGAACCAGTACAGGCGGGGCCGCAGGGTCGGGCGGTGGGGGTCCAGGCCCTGGATGTCCTCGGGGGCCGGCGCGGGCGCCTCGGGACCGGGCGCCGGCGCGGGGGCCTCGGGACCGGTGGCCGGCGCGGGGGCCTCGGGACCGGGGGCCGGCGCGGGGGCCTCGGGACCGGGGGCCGGCGCGGGGGCCTCGGGACCGGGGGCGGCCGTGGGATCCGCGTCCGGGCCGGCGCCGCTCCCGCCGCCGGTCGCGATACGCGCGCCCCCGGCGGCCGCCTTCGCGCCGGATCCGGCCGCGACCAGGGATTCCGGCTCCGGCTCGGCCTCCTCGCCGGGCATGACCAGGGAACCGACCCGGCGGCGCTCGCGCACGCCCAGGGCGTAGGCCAGGAGGAACACGAAGACCAGGCCGACGGCCAGGGCCGGGATCATGGGGACGAAGATGTCGGCCGCGTCGAGCTTGAGGGCGGTGGCGGCGCGGGCGGTGGGGCCGCCCCAGGGCAGGGTGTTCATGACCCCGTTGGCGGTCGCGGCGACGCCCGTCATGACCACCAGGCTCAGGCCGAGCCGCTTGTAGAGCGGGTACATGGCCGAGACGGTGATCATGAAGGTGGTGGAGCCGTCCCCGTCGAGGGAGACGATCGCCGCGAGGACGGCCGTGCCGACCACCACCCGCATGGGGTCGGCCTTGCAGAACCGCAGGATGCCCCGGACGACCGGATCGAAGAGGCCGACGTCGATCATCACGCCGAAGTAGACGATGGCGAACATCAGCATGGCGGCCGTCGGCGCGAGCTTGCCGACGCCGTCGATGACGTAGTCCCCCAGGTGCGCGCCCTTTCCGGCGAAGACGCAGAAGAGCGCGGGGATGAGCACGAGCGCCGCGATGGGCGACATTTTCTTCAGCATGATCAGGACCAGGAAGGTCGCGATCATGGCGAAGCCGAGGAAGGTCAGCATGCAGGGAAGGTAGGTGCCGCCTCCTGGGGCCAACAAGACGTCCGGGCGTGAGCAATACGAGCAAAACCCCAGCTCAGGGCAGGGGTGTGACGGTGACGGGGAAGCCGTTGAGGACGGCGGTGCCCGACAGGGGGTCGAGTCGGCTGCCGTCGAGGAGCTGGTTCACGTTGACCCCCGCGACGGTGGCGGCCACCGTGAGCCGGGTGCCCTCGCGGTCGTGGCCCCAGCCGTGCGGGAGGCTGACCACACCGGTGCGGACGGTGTCGGTGACCTCCACCGGGACGTCCAGGCTGCCGCCGTCGGCGGTGACCCGGGCGCGGCCGCCGTCGGCGAGGCCGAGGCGGTCGGCGTCCCGTGGGTGGACCTGGAGGGTGCAGCGGTTGGAACCTCCGACGAGGGCCGGGACGTTGTGCAGCCAGCTGTTGTTTGACCGCAGGTGGCGGCGGCCCACGAGCACCAGGGCGGCAGGGCGTTCGGCGAGCGCCGTGCGCAGTCGGGGGAGCTCGGCCGCGATCGGGTCCGGCAGCAGCTCGATCCTGCCGCTGCGGGTCTTCAGCAGGCCGGGGAGCCGGGGCCGCAGCGGGCCCAGGTCGATGCCGTGCGGGTGCGCGAGGAGGCGTTCCAGACTGAGCCCCTGCTCCGCGGCCTCCGCCCCGGCGGCGCCGAAGAGGTCTCCGTACGGCCCGAGACGGAGCATCAGGTCGAGCCTGCGCTCGGGGCCGTTCTCACCGGTCAGCATGCCTTCGAGGCGGGCCGGATCGGCTCCGTGCAGGGGTGAGTGCCGGTCGGCGGTCTCCTTGGCGAGGGCGGCCCGGATCGCCGTTCCGTCGACGGCGGACGGCTCGGCGCGGCCGTGCATGCCGGAGACGGCCAGGACGAGGCGGGCGAGGATCTCGCATTCGTCGAGCCGGTCCGCTTCCAGGGGGATCGCGGGGCGGGTGTAGCGGACCTGGTTGCGGATGGCGAAGCCGTTGAAGGAGAAGTCGTGGTGCGCGGTCCGGGAGGGCGGCGGCGGGGGCAGGACGACGTGGGCGTGGCGGGAGGTCTCGTTCAGGTAGGGGTCGACGCTGACCATGAAGTCGAGCCCGGCCAGGGCCGCGTCGAGCCGCCGCCCGTCGGGGGCGGACAGCACGGGGTTGGCGGCGACGGCGATCACCGCGCGGATGCGCCCCTCCCCCGGTGTCTCGATCTCCTCGGCCAGTGCGGCGGTGGGGAGTTCGCTCTTGACCTCGGGGTGGCCGCTGACCCTGCTGTGCCAGCGGCCGAGGGCGAAGCCCCTGCCGGGCCCGGCGGGGCGGGGACGGGGGCCGGTGGCGGGGAGCGGGAAGAGGGCCCCGCCGGGGCGGTCGAGGTTGCCGGTGAGGACGTTCAGGACGTCCACGAGCCAGCTCGCGAGCGTCCCGTACTCCGCGGTGCAGCTGCCGATCCGCCCGTAGACCGCGGCCGTCGGCGAGGCCGCGAGGTCCCGGGCGAGGGTGCGGATCTCCTCGGCCGGCAGGTCGCAGGCGGGGGCGACGGCCTCGGGAGTGAAACTCCCGAGGGCGTCGGCGAGTTCCCCGAGTCCTTCGGTGTGTTGCTCCAGCGCGCCGGGAGCGGTGAGCTTCTCGTCCAGAAGGGTGTGCGCGAGCGCCGCGAGCAGCAGGGCGTCGCTGCCGGGGCGCGGGGCGAGGTGCCGGTCGGCGAGCCGGGCGGTGCGGGTGCGGCGCGGGTCGACGACGACGAGCGTACCGCCCCTGGCCCGGAGGGCCTTGAGGCGGCCGGGGAAGTCGGGGGCGGTGCACAGGGAGCCGTTGGATTCGACGGGGTTGGCGCCGATCAGCAGGAGGAAGTCGGTGCGGTCCAGGTCGGGCACGGGGATGGCGAAGGGGTCGCCGAACAGGAGCCCGCTGGACACGTGCTTGGGCATCTGGTCGAGGGTGCTGGCCGTGAAGAGGTTGCGGGTGCCCAGGGCGCCGAGCAGGAGCGGCGGGTAGAGGGCTCCGGCCATGGTGTGGGCGTTGGGGTTGCCGAGGACCACGCCCACGGACTGGGCGCCGTGGTCCCGGACGAGCGCGGGGACGGCGGCGGCGATGGTCTCGTACGCCTCCTCCCAGGTGGCCTCCCGGAGTCGTCCGTCGCGGCGGACCAGGGGGGTGCGCAGCCGGTCGGGGTCGGAGTCGAGGGCTCCGAGGGCCGCGCCCTTGGGGCAGAGGAATCCTCGGCTGAAGACGTCGTCGCGGTCGCCTCGGGCACCGGTGACGGTGGTGCCCTCGATGGTGAGGGTGAGGCCGCAGGTGGCTTCGCAGAGGGGGCAGATACGCAGGGCGGTGCGGGGCATGGGCCCTCCCGGGGGCGGCAGGCGGCGCGGGCGCGGTCCGGCGGGACCTCCGCCTCGCGCGGCGCGGGCCCGCGGGCGCCCTGAGCATACCGACCGGTAGGCACGGCGGGGAGGGGGTTGCGGCAGCCCGTTCCGCCGGGCGCGGGCGCCGGGGAGCGGCGGCCGGGTCAGTCGAGGACGCGGGCCAGGTAGGCGTGCATCATCGCCCGGGTCTCGTCGATGATCCCGGGGTCCCCGGCCGGGTCGGCCCGGAAGGCGAGCTGCACGAGCGCGTCCGTCGCCTCCACGGCCACCAGGACCGCCCGCCGCAGGACCGGGTCGGGGGTGAGGCCGAGGTGGGCGCACAGGAGGGCGGTGAGGCGGGCCGCGACCTGGTGGTTGGGGTCGGAGGCGGGGCCCTCCGGGGGCGGGGCGGGCACCCCGAAGTCGACCAGGGCGAACCCGGGGAGGGTCCGCTTCATGGCCAGGTACTCGTCCAGCACCGCGTCCACGACGGGCCGCCAGTGCGTGGCGGGGACCAGGGCGAGCCGTGCCGTGATGCCCTCGGCGTACCGGTCGAGGTTGCGCTGGGCCAGGGCGGCGGCCATGGCCCGCTTGTTGCCGAAGAAGCGGTAGACCGAGCCGATGGGCACGCCGGCGCGCAGGGCGACGGCGCGGGTGCTCAGGTTCTCGTACCCGGTCTCGTCGAGGAGTTCGGCGCAGGCGTCGAGGATCCGGGCGAGGCGGTCGGCGCTGCGCTGCTGGACCGGGGTCCGGCGCAGGGGGTGGGCGGGAGGCACGGGATCCATCATGCCCTTCCTGGCGGCGCTCAGTTCAAGAGGAGGGTGAGCCCGCCGATGGTGTACGTGATCATCAGCGCGAGCAGCGGCAGTTGCCCGGCGACCGCCTTCGCCGGGGGGAAGAGGCGGACGGAGCGGTCGTGGGCGGCGATCACGCCGAGTACGTGACCGGTGACGACGGCGATCACCTGGAGGGCGGCGAGGCCGCCGGGACCCAAGGGGGGACTGGGATCGGGGGCGTTGTCAGTGCCGAGTGCCATGCTTACCGTGCGTGGTCCTTCGGTGACGAGGAGGGAGAAGTAATGGGCGATGAGATAGCCGAGGGCGATCGGTACGAGTGAGTGGGCGAAGGCGGTCAGCGGGCGGGGGTGCGGTCCGCTGACGAGGCGGGTGGCTCCCGCGCACAGGCAGTAGAGGGTGGCGACGAGGGCGATGGAACCGAGCAGTCCGAGCGTGGCCGTGGGGGTGCGGCCGAGGGGGGAGGTCTGAATGGCGTTGATCCAGGAGGGGTTGTCGGAGTAGCCGTCGTAGGCGGTGGAGCCGAGGAGGACGCAGACGGTGGCGACGAGTCCGGGCCGCTCGGGCGTCGCGTCGAGTCCGTGGAAGGGGTTGCGCAGGACGAGGCGGCCGTCGTGGCGGCGGCCCAGGGGGGAGAGCCGGGACAGGAGGTCGGAGTAGGCCTCGAAGGGGTCCGCGCCGGTGAACCAGTCCTCGCCGTGGCGGGCGGCGAGGAGCAGGTGCGGCACGGCGTAGGCGGCGAGGGCGATCAGGAGGGAGGTGGTGGACGCGGGATCGGGAGAGACCAGTTCGAGCCAGGTGAAGGCGAACAGCCCGGCGGCGGCGGGCCATTGGCCGAGTCCTGGCGGCAGGGGGCGGCCGGCTCCCGGCGGGCGGCGGCGGGCCCGGGCGAGGAGGCGGTGCAGGGTGCGGAGCGGGTTGAGCAGGCGCCAGACGGGGCCGAGGAGGAGGGAGGCGGGCACGAGTCCGACCCACAGCAGGACGTAGACGGCGCCCGGAGCGGGGTTGCGGGCGGGGCCGTCGGGACCGAGGAGGAGGTGGAGGAGTACGGCGAGGGCTGTGGCCAGACCCAGTCCGCGCAGGGTGGTGCGGGTGGCCGGCGCGTCGGCCACCCGCTGGATCCCGGCGGGCAGGGCGAGCCCGGAGCGGTCGCCGCGGAAGCGGGAGGCGGACCAGAGGAGGCCGAGTGCGAGGAAGGAGACGAAGAGCGCGGCGAAGGCACCGGCGAAGGCGTAGAAGGGAGAGATCGGCAGGTCGTGCTGGGAGCCGATCCCGTGTGCGAGGAGGGTCGACGGGCCCGCGGGGTGGGGCGTCACCGGACGAGGAGCTGGGTCAGGACGAGTCCGGACTCGTGGGTCTCGACCTCGAAGAGGCCCGTGCGGTCGGCCGTGAGGACCAGGGTGGCCTCCTGGCCCGCGGGGAGGGCGAGTTCCTTGTCGTAGCCGTGGACGTGCAGGGTGTCGGCGCGGTCGCTGGTGACGCGCAGGGCGATCCGCTCGCCGCGCTTGAGCTCGGTGCGGGCGGTGGGCGGGGACACCTTGCCGTCGCGGACGGTGAGGGTGACGGTCCGGTCGGCCTGGGGTGTCTGCGGGGACGCAGGGGCCGGGGTGGCGGTCGGGGCGGGGGCGGGGTGGCTGTGGGAGTCCTGGCCCGGGGGGCCCGCGGTCAGCTGCGCCGTTGCCTCGACGGGCCGGCCGGCGACGGCCCAGGCCGTGTGGTCGTCGGCGTAGAGGCGGACGGTCAGGGTGTGCGCGCCCTCGGGGACCTGGGCCGCGGGCAGGTGGAACCAGGGGCCGTACACGCGGGCCAGCTTGTGGCCGTCGAGTTCCAGGTGGGCGTGACCGGCGCCGGGGAGGGCGGCGCCGCCGGTGCTGTCGGGGGTGAAGCGGAAGTTGGTCACGGCCAGCTGGAGGTTCCAGCCGTCCTCGGAGTCGGGGCGGACGGCGAGCCGTACCTCCGGCGCGCCCTGGGCGGGGACCTCGCGCAGGCGGTGGCCGCCGGCGTCCTGGGTGCCGAGCAGGGTGCCGGCGTCGCCGGAGGCCTGCTCGTGGGTGGTGCCGGGTTTGTGGTGGGTGGTGGCGCGGCCGCCGCAGCCGGTGGCGGCGCCGCCCGTGAGCAGGAGGAGGACCGCCACCAGCGCGGCCGTGCGGGCGCGCCGGCGGCGGGGGTGTGCCTGCCGGGTGGCCGCCCGGCAGGCGTCGCACGGGACGCGGGGCTCGGCGGGGTCGGTCACTGCGGGTCTCCGGTCGTCGGGTGGGCCACGGCGGCTTCGTCCGCCGTCCGGCCGGCGGGTACGGGACGGCCCGGCTCCACCGGGCCGGGGCGGGCGCAGGCCACGACCGCCCACAGGACCCACACCACCGCGACCAGGGCGCGGATCCAGGCGGGGCTCAGCGGGATCCAGGGGATCATCAGCACGGCCTTGTCGAAGGCGTCGAGCAGGGTGAGGGCGCCCAGGAGCAGGGTGAGGCGGGCGAGCCAGGGCCGTGCGGGGCGCAGGGCCAGGCCGGTGCCGGTCCACCACAGGCCGAGCAGGAGCAGGGCGAGGGCGGGGACGGGGGTGTGGGTCAGGGACATGGTGGAGCCGGCGACGTCCAGGGCCAGGCCGGCCAGGCCCAGCAAGGCGGCCGCCGTGCCCAGCCGGGAGCGGCGCAGGCGGCGGCCCCACAGGGCTCCGCCGACCAGCAGCAGGACCGCCGCCACCGCGAGGGCGATCTGGGTCTCGACCCGCTCCAGCCCCCGGGCCCCGTACCAGTCGCAGCCGGCCGGGAGCTTGCGGGCCTGGACGTCGTAGTCGGCGCAGACCAGCAGCTGGGTCAGCTTGACCGGTTCGCCCACCAGCCGGGCGGAGGCGCCGCTGACCTCGCCGCGCTGCTTGCCGCACTGCGGGAGCGTGCCCGGGGAGGAGCCGTCGGGTCCGTCCTGCCAGCAGTTCCCGCGGCCCTGGCCGTCCCACCACACGTCGCTGCCGTTGGGGCGGGAGGCGCCGGACTTGTCCCGGCCGAGGATGTTGCCCGCGTAGCGGTTGTGGTGGGAGGTGTCGGTCTGCTTGGACCACTTCTCCTCGCCGCGGATGAACGCGGGCACCGCGCTGAGGAAGAAGCCGGCCCGCCGGTGCCCGTAGACCCAGTTGTCCTCGTACACGTTCCAGTTGCCGCCCGCGGTGATGATGCCGGTGCCCGGCGGCATGGAGATCTGCGGGCAGACCACCCCCTGCTCGTAGCCGCGCGCGACGGGCGGCCTGGCGCAGGTTCCGTCGGCGACGTAGTGGTAGTAGTCGGCGTTGTTGTCGTGGATCAGGTTCCGCTCGAAGCGGGCGTGGTTCTGCGGGAGGCCGGGGTGGCCGGGGAAGGCGCTGTCCATCGAGGCGCCGCCCATGTTCTGGTCGAACTCGTTGTCGTGGACCCACACCGAGTCCCCGGCGGTGCCGGAGTAGCCGACCATGTTGTGGTGGCTGCGGCAGCCGGTGATCTCGATGGAGTAGCGGGGCACGTCGTAGCCGCGGCCGTCGTTGATGTTCGATGCGCTGCCGGGGTAGATGCCGGAGTCGCCGTTGCCGTAGGACTCGCAGTTCTTGTAGAGCCCGTGGTCGCTGGCGAAGGTCAGGAAGCCGTACTCGTCGTTCCAGCGGGTCAGTACGTCGTCGATGACGAAGCCGTCGGCCGCGAGGACGTAGAGGGAGTTGAAGGTGGTCCGCTGCGCGGTGAAGTTGCGGAAGTAGATTCCGTCGGACCCGTCGGCGCGGATGGCGTTGAGCTTCTGGTACTTGGCGTCGACGACCACGTCGGTGCGGGCCGCTCCGGTGCCCTCGATCTGCAGGTCCTTCTTGCCGAGGATCGCGACGAGGTTCTGGTTGTGGCGGCACCGCACCTGCTGCTCGTAGGACAGGATCTGGTAGCCGAGCGCCGAGTTGGGGGCCTTGAGGCGGGCGCACTCCCCCTCGGGCCTGGGGAGCGAGGGCTCCTCCTCGTAGAGGCCGGGGAGGATCGCGATGTTCATCCCCGGCCGGTCGACGGCGTCCACGGCCTCCTGGAGGTGGCGGTACCCGCTCTGCGCGCAGCGCTCGTAGAGGGCGAGGTTGCGCTGTCTGAGCGGCTCGGGGAAGCCGGCGGTCCGGCGTTCGAAGTCGGCCCGGTCGGTCTTGCAGACCAGCAGGTCGGGCTCGGCGGCGCGGTACACCGGGACCGACCCGGAGCCGTCGGGGAGGGTGACGGGGCGCTCCTCGTGCGCGCGGGCCTCGGGCGCGGCGGCGAGGAGGGACAGGAGCGCGAGGAGGGCGGCGAGGAGCGCCGCCGGCACGGCAGGGAACCTGCGGGTCCACGACATGCGCGAGAGAGTAGAGCAATGTTCATCTTTTCGGATCCCCCCGTGCGTGAACCCGTGCGTGAACCCGTGCACGAGCCCGTGCGCGAACCCGCCCTCGAACCCGCGAACGCAGCTGCGAGCGCACGGCGAGCGCACCCGGCGGCCCTGGCCGGAAAGACGGCGTTGACGTGCGGGTCGCGGAATCCTACTGTCGGCCATAGGATTCCTTCGACGGAGCGGGAGCAGCCCCATGAGTGAGCAGGCCAGGAAGACGGCGCAGGCGCTGGAGTACCTCACCGGCTTCGGCAACGAGCACAGCTCGGAGGCCGTGCCCGGCGCCCTCCCGCACGGCCGCAACTCCCCCCAACGCGCCCCCCTCGGCCTCTACGCCGAGCAGCTCAGCGGCAGCGCCTTCACCGAGCCCCGCCGCCACAACCGCCGCTCCTGGCTCTACCGGATCCGCCCCTCCGCCGCCCACCCGGCCTTCACCCGCGTCGACAACGGCGCCCTGCGCACCGGCCCCTTCACCGAGACCGTGCCCGATCCCAACCGGCTGCGCTGGAACCCGCTGCCCGACCCGGCCCCCGGCACCGACTTCCTGGCCGGCCTGTGGACCCTCGGCGGCAACGGCGACGCCACCCAGCGCACCGGTATGGCCGTCCACCTCTACTCCGCCAACGCCGACATGACCGACCGGGTGTTCAGCGACTCCGACGGCGAGCTGCTGATCGTCCCCGAGCGCGGCGGCCTGCTGCTGCGCACCGAGCTCGGCCTGCTGTCCGCCGCCCCCGGCGAGGTGGCGCTCATCCCGCGCGGCGTCCGCTTCCGCGTGGAACTCCTGGACGGCGACGCGCGCGGCTACGTCTGCGAGAACTACGGGCAGCCCTTCGAGCTGCCGGACCTCGGCCCGATCGGCGCCAACGGCCTGGCCGCCGCCCGCGACTTCCGGGCGCCGGTCGCCGCGTACGAGGACAGCGAGCGGCCGACCGAGGTGGTCAACAAGTTCTGCGGCAACCTCTGGGCCGCGACCTACGACCACTCCCCGCTCGACGTGGTCGCCTGGCACGGCACCCACGTCCCGTACGTCTACGACCTGCGGAAGTTCAACGTCATCGGGTCCATCAGCCACGACCACCCGGACCCGTCCATCTTCACGGTCCTGACCTCGCCCTCCGACACCCCGGGCCTGGCGGGCGTGGACTTC
Source organism: Streptomyces katrae (assembly GCF_002028425.1). Lineage (GTDB taxonomy): Bacteria > Actinomycetota > Actinomycetes > Streptomycetales > Streptomycetaceae > Streptomyces > Streptomyces katrae_A. The sequence continues at coordinate 1,786,228 of NZ_CP020042.1, forward strand.
GTGGTGTTCGCCCCGCGCTGGCTGGTCGGCGAGGACACCTTCCGCCCGCCGTACTTCCACCGCAACGTGATGAGCGAGTACATGGGCCTGATCGAGGGCGCCTACGACGCCAAGGCCGAGGGCTTCGTGCCCGGCGGCGGCTCGCTGCACAACATGATGTCCGCGCACGGGCCGGACCGGGAGACCTTCGACAGGGCCAGCGCCGCCGAGCTCAAGCCGCAGAAGATCGACGACGGCCTGGCCTTCATGTTCGAGACCCGCTGGCCGATCACCGCCACCGCCCAGGCGGCCGGCGCGGACCACCTCCAGCGCGGATACGACGACGTCTGGGAGGGTCTCGAGCGGCACTTCCGCGCCTAGTATTCCCCTGCCCCCGCACCGCTCAGCCTGCCGCCCCGACCGGGACGCCAGCCCCGTACGGAGAACCACCCGTGACCGCCTTCGCCCCCGACTCCCTGGTACTGAACCGGAAGCTGCCCCTCTGGTACCAGGTGTCCCAGTCGCTCCGCGCCTCGATACTCGGCCGCACCCCGGACGCCTCGCTGCGCCTGCCGACCGAGGAACAGCTCGCCGAGCACTACGGGGTGAGCGTGCTGACGATGCGCCAGGCGCTCAAGGAGCTCGAGGGCGAGGGGCTCATCAGCCGGCACCGGCGGCGCGGCACGTTCATCGAGCCGGGCGCCCGCCGCAGCGCCCCGGTGCGGCTGCTCGGCTCGGTCGACGCGATCGTGGCCCAGCAGTCGGGCGAGCGGACGACGGTCCTCGGCCATGAACGGACGCCGGTGTCCGGGGAGCTGCTGGAGCACTTCCCGGACCTCCCGGAGGTGGTCACCTACCGCCGCCTGCGGCGCGACGGGCAGAGCGGGGAGCCCACGAACTGGGCGGAGAACGCGGTGCGCCCGGAGCTCGCCGAGGCGGTGGACCTCGCCGACCTGGAGCGCTGGCCGATGACCAAGGTGCTGCGCGACGTGGTCGGCGTGCGGATCAGCCGGATCACGGACACCGTCGAGGCGCGCCTGGCCGACCCGGAGACGGCCGAACTGCTCCAGGTTCCCCTGCTGAGCCCGATCCTGCACTACACGGGCGTGACGTACGGGGAGGACGGGCGGGTGGTCGACGTGGCCCGGATCCGGTACCGGGGCGACCGGTTCTCCTTCACCGTCACCGTCGACGCGCCCTGAGCGGACGGCGGCGGCCGCCTACTTCTGCTGCTGCTCGTTCTCCTCGGTCGCGCGCTCGCCCTCGGCCTGGGAGGGCGTGGTGCGCACCGTCCGGGCGTGGTGGCTCTGCTGGAACTGCTTCTCGTCCATGTCCTCGTCGAGCCGCTCTCCCTCGGCCTGCGAGGGGGTCGAATACTCGTCGTACTGACTCATGGCCGACTCCTCGGTCGGGACGGATACGTACGTACGTGACGGACGCGTACATAAGGAGCGTAACGCTTCGGCCGGGACACGGCCCGGCCCTGGCCGGCCGTCGCTACCATCTGCCGGGTGAGCGAAGACGTACCCCTGCTGGACGATCTGATGCCCTGGTCCGTGAGCGGCCTGCGCCTGGGCCGCGCCTGGGTCGCGGCCCCCGATCCGGCCACGCTGCGCGCCCGCTGGACGGCCCTGACGGGGGCCGAAGGGCCGGAGCGCGAGAGGCTGTTCCGCCCGAGCCGGACCCGTACGCCGTCCGCCGGCGCGGCCGCCCTGCCGGGGCAGCGCTCGGCCACTTCCCGCTTCGCCGACGACCCCGGCCCCTTCCCGGACCCGGTACGGGTGCTCCGCGCGCCCTTCGACGAGCAGTGGCTGCTGCCCGACCAGCGGCTCATCGACGCCGCCCGCCCCGAGCTGTGGCGGGTCCTGGACGGGCAGCAGCTGTTCCTGCTGGAGAACCCGGGCCTGCTGGTCACCGCCCACCTCCCGGCCGGCCGGCTCGGCCGGATCCGCCCGCTGCACCGGCGCCCGGGCGGCGCCGAGGCGAACCTCGCGCCCGGGCTGGCGGCCCTGCTGGGCGGGCGTTACGGCGGCTGGGTCACCCCGGAGGACGTGCTCTGCTGGATCCTCGCCGCCGGCCGCCCCGGGCCCCGGGGGTACGAGGTCCCGCTCACCGCCGACCCCGAGCGCTGGCGGGCCGGGGTGGAGCTGGGCCACCGGCTGCTCACCGTCCAGCTGCGCGGGGCGCGCGGCGGGGAGCCGCCGCGGCTGCCCGGCGGGCGGCGGCCCTACGTCCGGGCGGCGGTGACGGCCTGGCCGCGGGAGCTCGGGTACGACCCGGAGACCGAGACGCTGACGATCGGGGACGGGGCGGTGTCCCCCGTCCCGGCCGGGGCGTGGGAGTACGAGGCGCAGGGCGTGCGGGTGCTGGAGTCCTGGTTCGCCGCCCGCAGCGCGCACCGGGAGCCGCAGGCGCGGGGCCTGGACGGGTTCGGCCCGGCGGAGTGGCCACCGGCCTGGACCTCGGAGCTGCCGGCCCTGGTGACCACCCTGGCCCTGCTGGCCGGCCTGGCGCCGGAGCGGGCGGCGTTCACTCCCGGGCCGCCGCTCCCGCCGGCCGAGCTGGCGGCCGCCGGGGTGCTGCCCCCGCCCCGCTGGTCGCGCCGCCCGGCGTCGGTCCTGGACCACCAGGAGGAGGGCCCGGGGGGCCAGTTCGCCCTGCTGTGAGCCCGGCCCCCGGGCGGGCTGCGTACCGCCGGCGCCGCGCGGGGGCGGCCGGGCAGGCGGCTACGGGACGGGTGCGAGCGGTACCTGTACGGACACCGGGACGGTCTCCGTGTGGCCATTGGCGTCCAGGGCGTCCGTCAGGAAGGTCCGGGTGGCTGCGGTGAAGCGGCAGCCGACGACGGCGAGGCCGCACACCCGGTAGCGGACGACCACGGGCGCGCTGCCACCCGCCGGGATCGCGCCCACCGTCTGCGGGACCGGTCCGAGCCGGGTGGTCCCGGGGCCCGTGGGGAGGGCGTCGGTCAGTTCGACCCCGAAGGCGTCGCCGGGGCCGGTGTTGCGGATCCGGAACTCCACGCTCAGGGTGCGGGTGACGTAGTTGCCGATCCCGCCCCAGTAAGCGCGCTGGGTGACGGCGACCTGCGGCTGGAGGATGCTGAGGTTCCCGGTCAGGTTCAGGCTCCACAGCCTGCCGGTGCCGGTGGTGGCGTCGGAGGTCACCGTGAAGCTTCCGGTGCCGGAGGCGCCGCGGTAGGCGTTCCCCGGGGTGGAGTTCGGTACGACGCTCCAGGTGCCGCTGCCCGACACGGTGGTGCCGTTGTACGTGAGGCCGGGCGAGGTGCAGGAGCCGGCGGTCAGGGCGAGGGTCAGGGAGCCCCGTGCGTTGCTCAGGACGACCTGGCCGTCGCCGGGGAGCGCGGCCGACGCGGCCCCGACCCGGAAGGGCAGGCTGACGTCCAGCTGGGAGGCGAGCGAGGAGAAGACGCCCGGGTTGAGCGCGGCACCGCCCGTCAGCTGCCGGGTGTCGGTGAGCGGCCCCGAGGGGCACCCCGCCGAGCCGGTCACGACGCCCGTCGAGCCGGAGGCGTTCACGCCCAGCGGGTCCGGGGCCCGGCCCGCCGCCCCCGCCGGGACGGCGGCCGTGGGCACGAGGGCGGCCAGCAGCAACGTCAGGACGACCGCCGTGCGGCGGAGGGCGGAGCGTGGACGCGGTGCGGTCGTGGCTCTCATTGCGGCACCCCTTCTGACGGCTCGGCGGAGGACGCCCACGCACTTTACGCACCGGATCCGGACATTCCCGGGCATGCGGGCTGCGCAGACGGGTGACAGACCCCGCTTCCACCCGGTAGGCAGGGCTCATGGCAGCCACCGAACCCCTCCCCCTGTCCGGTCTCACCGTCGTCGCCGTCGAGCAGGCCGTCTCCGCCCCCTTCGCCACCCGTCAGCTCGCCGACCTCGGAGCGCGGGTGATCAAGGTGGAACGCCCCGACGGCGGCGACTTCGCCCGGGCCTACGACACCGCCGCCCGGGGGCTGGCCTCGCATTTCGTCTGGGCCAACCGGGGCAAGGAGTCCCTCGCGCTGGACCTGAAGGACCCGCGCGGGCTGGAGGTGCTGCACGCGCTGCTCGACGGGGCCGACGTGTTCGTGCAGAACCTCGCGCAGGGCGCCGCCGCCCGGCTCGGGCTCGACGCGGCCGCGCTGTGCGCCCGCTACCCGCGGCTGGTGGCCGTGGAGATCTCCGGCTACGGCGCCGGGGGCCCGTACGCCCACAAGCGGGCCTACGACATGCTCGTGCAGTGCGAGGCGGGGCTGGTCTCGGTGACCGGGACTCCGGAGCGGCCCGTGAAGGCGGGGATCCCGGCGGCCGACATCGCGGCCGCCATGTACGCCTTCTCGGGGGTGCTGGCGGCGCTGCTGCGGCGCGGGACGACGGGGCGCGGCGGGCCGGTGGAGATCTCGATGCTGGAGTCGCTCGCCGAGTGGATGGGGCATCCGCTGCACCACACGGTGCACGGCGGGGAGCAGCCCGCGCGGACGGGTCTGGCGCACGCGGTGATCGCCCCGTACGACGCGTACGCGACGGCCGACGGGGACCGGGTGCTGCTGTCGGTGCAGAACGACCGCGAGTGGGGCCGGCTGGCGCGCGAGGTGCTGGAGCGGCCGGAGCTGGCCGGGGATCCGGCGTACGCGACGAACGCGGCCCGTACCCGGGGGCGGGAGGAGACGGACGCGGTGGTGGCCGGGGTGCTCGGCAAGCTCTCGGCCGACGAGGCGGTGGAGCGGCTGGAGGCGGCCGGGATCGCCTGTGCGCGGCTCAACTCGGTGGCGCAGCTGGCCGGACACCCGCAGCTGGCGGCGCGGGACCGCTGGCGGGAGGTGGGGTCACCGGCGGGCCCGCTGCGGGCGCTGCTGCCGCCGATCGGGCTGCCGGGCGGCCCGGAGGCGGTGATGGGTGCGGTGCCTGCGCTCGGCGAGCACACCGACGCCCTGCTGCGCGCCCTGGGGATGACGGACGCGCGCATCGCCGAACTGCGCGGGGACGGTGTGATCGCCTGAGGCCGGGGCGCCGGGGGATCCGGCGCGGCGTACGCCGGAGGACGCCGGGTGAAGGGACGGGGCCGGGGTGCAGCCGGACGGGCCGGCTGCGCTACGGGGACGGTCGCCGGGGGCGGTTACCCGCGACGGCTGCCGAAGAGGGTGCGCCGCAGCCTGCGCAGCGGTGCGAACAGCGCGACGCGCGCGCTCCGGCTCCGCTGGACGTGGGTGTGGTCGCGCGAGGTGAGCTCGCGCATCAGCAGGGTCGCCTCGGCCACTTCGTGGCGCGGGGCGGCGGGTCCGCCCAGCACGGCGAGGTGGCGGTCGAGGCGCGAGCTGACCGCGCTGCTCCCGCAGGTGATGGCAGGCACGCGGGGCGGCCTGCTGCGCATTGCTATCTGTTCCATGTCTCTCCCCACCCGTACGAGGGCACCCGGCCCGGGCAGGGTAACCCTATCGCCTGCACAATGTCCTCGGGTATCCCGGTGGTGTGAATTACCCCTGTGAGTACGGGTAGTTGACGATTACTCAGCGGAGTCGGCCGTTACTCTCCGTGCGAGAAAGGGCACTTGGGAACACGCTCGGTGAGCAGCTCGCGGAGTGTCCGTCACGACGGGGGCCGCCGGGGCCCCGCTGCGCTAACTTGGAGTGATCACCCGGTGACGCAAGGGGGGATCGCGTGAGTGCGAACGAAGGCGCAGAGTCCGGGCGTGTCATCGCCGGGCGGTACCGGCTGCTCGGTCCGCTGGGCCACGGCGGCATGGGCGTGGTGTGGCGGGCCCGCGACGAGGTGCTGGCCCGGGAGGTCGCCGTCAAGGAGGTGCGCGCCCCCGCCGGGCTGGACGCGGCCGAGGCCGCGCGGCTGTACCGGCGGCTGGAGCGGGAGGCCTGGGCCGCGGCCCGGGTCTCGCACCGCGGGGTGGTCACCGTCTACGACGTGGCCACCGAGGAGGGCCGGCCGTGGATCGTGATGGAGCTGGTGCGCGGGCTCTCGCTGGCGGAGGTGCTGGAGGCCGAGGGGCCGATGACCCCGCAGCGGACCGCGCACCTGGGCGAGCAGGTGCTGGCGGCGCTGCGCTCGGCGCACGAGGCGGGGGTGCTGCACCGGGACGTGAAGCCCGCCAACGTCCTGGTCGCCAATGACGGGCGGGTGGTGCTGAGCGACTTCGGGATCGCGAGCCTGGCGGGAGCCGCGCCGCTCACGATGACCGGCGAGGTGATGGGCTCCCCCGAATTCCTCGCGCCGGAACGGGCGTTGGGGCGCGAGCCCGGTCCGGAGTCGGACCTGTGGTCGCTCGGGGTGATGCTGTACGCGGCCGTGGAGGGGGTCTCGCCCTTCCTGCGGGACAGCCCGGTGGCCACCCTGGAGGCCGTGGTGGACGCGGAACCGCCCCCGGCGCGCCGGGCCGGGCCGTTGGAGCCCCTGCTGGCGGGGCTGCTGCGCAAGGACCCCGCCGCGCGGCTGCCCGCCGCCGAGGCCGCCCGGATGCTGCGGATCATCGGCGCGGGCGGCGCCGTACGGGACCCGGGCGGGCCGGTGTGGGATCCGGCGGCGCCGACGGTGGCGGCCGGGCCGTACCCCGGGGACCGCGGGACGGGGCCGGTCCCCTCGGCGCCCCTGCCCGCTGAACCGCGGGAGCGGGGCGGGAGCGGGGCGGGCGTGGTGCTGGCCGTCGCTGCCATCGCGCTGCTGGCGGTGCTGGCCCTGCTGGTGTGGCTGCTGCTGCGCGACACCGGGGGCGGGAGCGGGGCGGGCGGGAGCCCCGTGGTGACGGAGCGGCCCTCGCCGTCCACGTCCGCGCCGTCCTCGGATCCGGCCTCCCCGTCCGGGTCCGCGACCACCGGGCCCGCGCAGAACGTCACGCTGTACGTGCACACCCTGCGCGCCGCCTACGCCGGGAGCTGCCCGCCGCCGGCGACCGGCACGCCTTCGTTCACCGGCACGATCGAGGTGGCCGTGGTGCCCGCGGTGGTGGAGTACCGCTGGGCCAGGCTCGACGGCTCCACGTCCGCGGAGCCGTGGCAGAGCATCACGTACGAGGAGGGCGGGCCGAGGACCCGTCAGCTGAACCACGACGAGCCCGTGGGGGAGGCGGGCGGGAGCGTACAGGACGCGGTACGGCTGGAGGTGCGCGCGCCGCAGCTGAAGACCTCGGCCTGGCTGGAGTTCTCCGTGGCGTGCGCGCAGCAGACCCCGACGGCCGGGGCCTCCTCCCCCGCTCCCGCGAGCCCCTCGGGGACGCCCTCGGGGACGCCGGTGCCGGCACCCGGGGGGCCGACGCCGGCGGGGAGCCCGGTGGCCGGCCCTCAGGCCGCGCCGCTGAACACCGGGAGGTAGCCGCCGGACTGTCCGGCGGCGGTGGGGTGGTACGACTCGCCGATGTTGGTCCAGTTGACGCTGTGCAGCCACGCGTCACCGGAGCAGATCTCGTGGCCGGTGAAGGCGCCGACGACCGAGGCGAAGGCGAACCCGTGGTCGGCGGCGCGTTTGGCGATGGCCGCGTTGAGGTAGTCGGAGGCGCCGTTGATGGCGGAGCGCTCGCCTTCGGTGAGACCGGCGACGCAGCTTCCGTTGAGCTTGTAGAAGCGGGGATAGCCGAGCACGACCACCCTGGCGGAGGGCGCGCGGCCGCGGATGGCGTCGTAGACCTGGTCGAGCTGGCCGGGGAGGGTGGAGTCGACGTACGCCTTGGCCTGGTTGACGCGGTTGACACAAGTGGATTCGGACTGCAGGACGCAGGTCGTCATCACGTCGGAGAAGCCGGCGTCGTTGCCGCCGATGGTGATGCTGACCAGGTCGGTGCCGGAGTTGAGCGGGCCGAGCTGACCGGAGATCACATCACCCGTACGGGCGCCGGAGCAGGCGGTGAAGGAGAAGGTCTGCGGGGAATGGGCGGCGGCCCACAGGGCCGGGTAGGCGCGGGTGGTGCGCTTGCAGTTGCCGCTGGCGGAGTCGTAGTTCCCGGCGCCGACGCCGGAGGAGTACGAGTCGCCGAGGGCGACGTAGCCGAAGTCGGCCTGGGCGGAGGCCTGGCCTGCGCCGAACAGGGCGGCGCCCGCGGCGAGTAACAGGGAGGAGGTGAGGGCGGCGAAGCGCGACAGTCTCATGCTCATGTGTGCGGCTCCTTGTGGGGGTTACTCCTCAGTCGTTGGTACAAGCAGCCGGGGTTGGCCGGAAGTGTTCATGCCAAGAATTTTCGGGGCGGGATTGGCGGCCGGATCTTCACGGCCGATGGGTTTGAAGAGGGAACCTGGGCACCCGATCCGGCGAAACACGGGTGCGGCGGGTCAGTTCGTGCCGGATCATGGGCGCCATGCCAGCAGACCCGCATGACGCACTGCCGATCCGGCTCCACGTGGACGACAGTGACTCCCCGTCGGACGTCGTCGACGCGCTCTTCCTCGGCCGGTTCGCGACCGGCGAGCAGCCGTACGCGCAGAGCGTCACCATCGAGCGGGTGAAGGCGGAGGCCACGCTGCTGCCCCCGCGCGCCACCGTGCTGCGCTCGGCGCGCGACACCGACCGCAGCGCCACGCTCGCCGAGGGCGAGGGCTGGACGGTCCTCGTCTCCCGCTGGAGCCGGGGCGCGGACGTCACGGTCACCGCGGTCAGCGACGAACTCGCGCAGCGGGTGCTCGGCGAGGCCACGGACGGGGCCCAGGACGAGCCCGAACCGCAGCCGGAGAACGTCACGATGGGCTTCTGGTACGTCTCCCCGCGCCGGGGCCCGTACCGCACGACGCGGCAGATCTCGGCCGGCACGTGGGCGGAGGTACGGCCCAACTACACGGCGCCGGTGGCCGCGGCGATGGACCGGCTGATGAAGATCACCCCGGACGACATCGCGGGGCGGCTCCTGCTGCTGCACGGGCCGCCGGGGACGGGGAAGACCTCCGCGCTGCGGACGCTGGCGCGGTCGTGGCGGGACTGGTGCCAGGTGGACTGCGTCCTGGACCCGGAGCGGCTGTTCAACGACGTGGGCTACCTGATGGACATCGCGATCGGCGAGGACGAGGGCACCGCGAAGGGGCGCTGGCGGCTGCTGCTGCTGGAGGACTGCGACGAGCTGATCCGCGGCGAGGCGCGGCACACGGCGGGGCAGGCGCTGTCGCGGCTGCTGAACCTGACGGACGGGCTGCTGGGGCAGGGCCGCAACGTGCTGGTCGGGGTCACCACCAACGAGGACCTGGAGCGGCTCCACCCGGCGGTGGTCCGGCCGGGCCGGTGCCTGGCCCGCATCGAGGTCGGCCCGCTGACGCGCGGGGAGGCGGTGGAGTGGCTCGGCACCGACGAGGGGGTGCCCCGGGAGGGGGCGACGCTGGCGGAACTCTTCGCCCTGCGCAGGGGCACGGGCCCGGCGGCGGTCGTCCCGGCGCAGTCCCAGTCCGAGGCCGGGCTCTATCTCTGACGCGCCGCTCGCACGGTGGGGCCCCGGCGGGCCTTGCCGGCTTCGCGCCGCCCCGTCCGACCCCGTCCGCCGGACCGCCGGGCGGGACCGCTGCCCCGGCAGGGGTCCGGCCGTCGGCTGCCGACCGTTGCCGCTGCGCGGAGCCGGGGTCCCCTACCCTCCCCCGGACTCCGTCCGGGGGGACCCCCACTTCGCCCGTTCCCCGGGGCAAGCCCCGGACCCCGTAAGGGCGCTGCGCGCCCGTCGCCTCAAACGCCGGCGGGGCTGCATACGCGGGAGGCGGCTCCGGGCCGCGGGAGCGGTGGGCCGGTGGGGCTACTTGGCCGCGTAGCGGGCCCGGAGGGCGGCGGTGGCGGCCGACAGGGCCTCAGCCTCCGTGAGGCCCAGGCGGTGCGCGCGGTCCGCGTACGACTGCGCGGCGAGGGCGGCCTCCCGTGAGGAACCCTCGCCCGCCGCGACGAACGTCCCGTTCCGCCCCCGCGTCTCGATCACCCCGTCCCCCTCCAGCGCCCGGTACGCCTTCGCGACGGTGTTCGCGGCCAGCCCCAGTTCCTCCGCCAGCCCGCGCACCGTCGGCAGTTTGAAGCCCGCCGGGAGCCGGCCCGACCGGGCCTGGTCGGCGATCTGTGCACGCAGCTGTTCGTACGGGGCCGCCGAGCCGGCCGCGCCGTCGATCCTGAGCCTGAGGGGGTTGGTCGAGGTCACGGGGCGATTGTAATTCGCAGGCGCCGGTGGCGGATCCGCCCGTAACGTCGTCCGCATGACCCTCCACGCCGTGCACGTGCGCGACCTGCGCCCCGACGACCCCGCCGACGCCGAGGCCGTCGTACGGGTGCGCCGCGCCGCCCGGCCCTTCATGATCACCACCCCCGACGGCGTGGCCTTCGCGCTCGGCTCCGCGCACCCCGACGCCCGCTTCCGCCTCCTGGTCGCCGAGACCGCGGACGGCCGTGTCGTCGGCACCGCCCAGGTGGGACTTGCCCACGACAGCCCCGAGCCGGGCCAGTCGTACGTCAACGCCTACGTCGACCCCGCCCACCGGTCCCGCGGCGCCGGCACCGCCCTGCTGCGGACGGCGGAGGAACACCTCGCCGCGCAGGGGGCCGTGGACGCGTACGCCTGGGTGCTCGACGAGCCCGCGAACCGGGCGTTCGCCGAGCGGCACGGTTACCGCCCCAGCCGCTCCGCGCACTTCCTGCGCCTGGACCTCGCGGGAGCCGCCCTGCCGCCGCTCCCCCGCGAGCTGCCCGACGGGGTGGAACTGCGCCCGGCGTCCGCCTTCGCCGCCGACCCGCGTCCGCTGTTCGAGGCCGACGCCGAGGCCACGGCCGACGAGCCGGGCGACGTCCCGGCCTCGCTCGACGACTACCAGGGCTGGCTCGACGCCGTCTGGTCCGACCCGACCCTCGACCACGGGCTGACCTCGGTGGTCCTCGTCGACGGGGAGGTGGCCGCCTTCTCGGCCGCCCGGACCGACGGCCGCACCCGCTACGGCTCGGCGATGACCGGCACCCGGCGCGCCTTCCGCGGCCGCGGCCTGGCCAAGCTCGCCAAGACGGACTCGCTCCACCGGGCCCGCGCGGCCGGCTACACAGAGGCCTTCACCGGCAACGACGCCGGGAACGAGCCGATGCTCGCCATCAACGCGCGGTTCGGATACCGGATCTGCGCGACGGAGACCCGTTTCACGAAGAAGCTCGGAGGACCGGCGCTGTGAGCACCACCTGGACCATCACCCTCACCAAGGCCGGCCGGACCAAGATCGCCTATCCGGCGGCGCAGCTGTCCGACGACGGGGACCGGATCTCGGTGCGGGCCCCCTGGGCGGCCGACGGCGTACGCGACTTCGGGTTCGTCCGCTTCGAGCCCGGCGACGTGTTCGTCGAGCACTTCTGGCGGACGCGCTGGTACGCCGTCAAGGAGGTCTGGAGCGGGGAGGGCGCCTTGAAGGGCTGGTACTGCGACGTCACCCGCCCGGCCGTGGTCCGCGACGGGGGGATCCTCGTGGAGGACCTGGACCTGGACCTGTGGGTGTCGGCGGACGGGAAGACCGTCCTGCGGCTGGACGAGGACGAGTTCGCGCAGAGCGGGCTGGCCGCGCGCGACCCCGAGGCGGCGGCCCGGGCCGTACGGGCGCTGGACACGCTGGAGGAGCAGGCCCGGTCCCGGGACGGGCTGACCGCGCTGCTGCGGTAGCCGCGGAGGCCTTCCTGTGGGGGCGCTTAGGGGTTCCTTAACGGGACCCTAAGGATCCTCTCCGGGGGCTCGAAGGCGGCCGCACGGGGTGTCGCGCGGGCTAGCTTGGCCGGGCCAGGGAGGCCGCGGGCGGCGCCGGACCATACGGGGGGCGGCGCCGCGGCGGCCGGTTCCGCTGGTGCACCCCTGCCCCCGCGCCCGAAGGAGATCCGCCCATGCGCGCACGCCGCCGCACCGCCGCCCGTATCGCCGCCGCCGGCCTGGCCCCGCTCGCGGTGGCCGCGTACGCGGCCGTTCCGGCGGCCGCCCACGGGTCGATGACGGACCCGGTCAGCCGGGTGGCGGCGTGCTACGCGGAAGGGCCGGAGGCGCCGAAGTCGGCGGCCTGCAGGGCGGCCGTCGCCGCGAGCGGCCCGCAGGCCTTCTACGACTGGAACGCGGTGAACATCGCGAACGCCGCCGGGAAGAGCCGGTCGCTGATCCCCGACGGGCAGCTGTGCTCGGCGGGCAACCCCAAGTACAAGGGGCTGGACCTGGCCCGCACCGACTGGCCGGCCACCCCCATGACGGCCGGGGCGCACACCTTCCGCTACAAGGGGACCGCCCCGCACAGGGGTTCGTTCGAGCTGTACGTGACGAAGGACGGCTACGACCCGTCGAAGCCGCTGAAGTGGTCCGACCTCGAAGCCGCGCCCTTCGCGAAGGCCACCGACCCGGCCATGCAGAACGGCGACTACGTGTTCGGCGGGGTCGTGCCGAAGAAGAGCGGCCGGCACCTCATCTTCAGCGTCTGGCAGCGGTCGGACAGCCCCGAGGCCTTCTACACCTGCTCGGACGTGGTCTTCGGCAAGGACGGCGGGAACGGGGCGGGCAGCGGCAGCGGCACCGGGGCCACGCCGGCCACGGGCGGGGCGGGCGCGTCCGCGCAGCCCTCGCGGCCCGCTCCCGTCGAGCCGCCCAAGGCACCGACGGACCGGCAGATCTCCGACGGCGCCGGCAAGTCCACCGTGGAGCACGGCGGCCACGGCGACGACGACCCGGAGACCAACGGCCGGGCGGCCGCCTCCCCGGCCGCGGCCGCGCCGGTCTCCGCCCCGTCCCCCTCTCCCCTCGGCGGCAAGGAGGGCAAGAACCTCGCGGAGACCGGCGGGAACGGCGCCACCCCGGCGCTCGCCCTCGCGGGTGCCGGGGTGGTGGCCGTGGGTGCGGCCGTGCTGTTCGCCGTGGCCCGCCGCCGCGCTACCGGGGCGCGCCGGAGCGTGCGGTAGGGGTCAGTCGAAGACCGAGGCGCACGTGGTCCGTTCCGCGTGCGCCGGGTCGAGGGCGTTGGCCGCCTCGTGCCAGGCGATCCGGTCGGTCAGGCCGATGGCCACGTGCTCCGAGAGGTCCAGGGCGCACAGGTCCTGCAGGACCACGTTGCGGACGCCCGGCCCGTCGAGGAAGGCGCTCCGGTACGGGGTGACCACCTCGTCGTACTTGGTCGCGATCACCGTGTAGGCCACCCCGGGGACGGTGTCCCCGCCCGCGTTCAGCTTCTGCTGGAAGGCGGACCCGGCGATCTGGTCGGCCAGGCCCGGGGTGGCGGTGCTGATCAGGTCGGCCGCCCCGGGGAAGTACGGGAGCAGCTGGGTGAGTCCGGACAGGGTGGTGCCGTGGTTGTCGGGGGCGAGACCGACGAGGGCGTTGACCTTGGCGGCGCCGCCCAGGAACTTCAGGTAGTAGCGCGGCATCATGCCGCCCTGGGAGTGGCCGACGAGGTCGGCCTTGGCGGCGCCGGTGGAGGCCAGCACCCTGTCGACGAAGGCGTCGAGCTGGCCGGCCGACTTGTCGATGGGGCCGAGCCCGTTGAAGAGGGGCACGCCGGGCAGCTGGCCGTAGTCGAGGGAGTAGACGCAGTAGCCGCGGTGGACCAGGTAGGGGGCGAACCCGAGCCAGTTGTCGACGGAGTTGCCGAAGGTGCCGTGGACGAGGACGACCGGGCGGGGATGTTCGGCCGAGGGCTTGCAGGACCAGTTGTTCCAGCCGCTGCTGGGTGCGGACGCCGCCTGCGCTGCGCCGGTGGGGGCGACGAGCGCGGCGGCGGCCAGGGTGAGGACGGCCAACGGGCGGAGCAGGCGTCTCCAGGGCAGCATCGTGTGATCTCCTTGCGGGTCAAGGGGAATGGTGTGGGGGTTCCGTCCCGTGATCCGGATCACATGGGGGGAGCTGCTGCCGCTAAATTACGGGCGAGTAGCAAGACTTGGAAGTTACGCGGCGGTAAAAACTCGCGTGTCCAGCGTGCCTCCAGTACCGCGCGGGAAGGATGGACGCCCTGGACCACCCCCACCCCGAGGTGAGCGCCGCCATGCACGAGGCCCCTGGAACCGGTACCGCCCTGGCCACCCCGCCCGCGCTGGCGGCCGACCCGCTGGTCGCCGCCGTCACGGAGGCCGCCGTACGGGTCCTGCGGCCCGGGGCGGAGCGGACGGCGGCCGAGGGGGTGCCGCGCACGCACCTGGACGCGCTCGCCGCGTGCGGGGCGTACGGGCTGATCGGATACGAACCGGAGCCGCTTTCCGGCCTCACGTCCCGTCAGGTGGTCCGGGAGGTCCACGAGGTGCTGGCGGCGGTGGACCCGTCGACCTGGTTCGTGTGGACCCAGCACGTCCCGCTGGCCAGGGCCCTCGTCCAGGCCTCCGGCCCGGCGGGCACCGCCCTGCGCGAGAGCTGGCTGCCGGCCCTCGTGCGGGGGGAGCGGCGCCCGACGGCGGGCTACGCCTTCCTGCGCCGTCCGCGCCCGCCCGTCACGGCGGTGCGGGAGGCGGGCGGGTGGCGGCTGGCCGGGCGGATGCCGTGGGTGACGGGCTGGGGGGTCGCCGACTCCCTGTACGCCGGCGCCGTCACCGGCTGCGACGAGGCGGTCCTCGCCCTGGTCGACTGTGCCCCCGGCACCGGGGTGGAGGGGCTGAGCGCCGTCGAGGAGGCCCCGTTGTGGGCGATGGGCGGGACGCACACGGCCTCCGTCGAGCTGCGCGGGGTCCTCGTCCCCGACTCCCGGGTGCTCGGGGTGGTACCCCGGGCGGAGTGGATCCGGGCCTACGACCTGGAGAACGCCGACGCCCAGCCGGCCGTCTTCGGCCAGCTGCGCGCCACGGCGGACTTCCTGCTCCGCTCGGGCCCGTACGAGGAACTCGGCCTGCGCCTGGCCGAGAAGACCGCCCGGCTGCGCGCCGAGGCCTACGCCCTGCGCGACGAACTCCCGGCCGGCGAGGGGACCGGGGCCCGGCTGTCCCTGCGGGCCGCCGCCCTGGACCTGGCCGTGCGGTCGGCGGCGGCCTGCGTGGCGGTGGCCGGGGGCCGGGCCATCCAGTACGGGCACACCGCGGGCCGGCTCTCCCGCGAGGCCCAGTTCCACCTGATCCAGGCCCAGACCACCCCCCTTCGCACGGAAACGGCCCGGCTGATGCTGGGCGACCTCTGACCTCCGGTCCGGCCCCGGCCCAGGGTCCGGCCCACGGCCCCGCCGGGGCCTGGCCGAAGTCGGCACGGGCGAGTGAGCCGAAGGGGCGCGCCGTGCTCCCAGGCCCGAGCGCGCGGAGGAAACCGTGAGGACGAGCGGTTTTCGAGCACGGTCGGGCCTGGGAGCACGGCTGCAAGTGCCCCGGAGGCGAACCGAGCCCTAGAGAAGGAGCGCAGCCGGACGGACCGTGCCCGGGCCGAAGCGGGCGTTGGCGCGGTCGATGGCGGCTTCCACCGTGAGGCGGGCCTCGCGGACCGGGTCCAGGGAGAGCTGCCGGGTCACGCCCTCCGCCGCCGTGAGGTCCTCGGCGCGCAGCACCATGCCGGTCAGCCGGGCCCGTTGCAGGCCCGCCGCGTCCATCAGGCGGTACGCGAGGGTGCGCAGGTCCTCGTCGTGGGCGGAGGGCTCCGCCAGCCGGCGGGAGCGTTCCCACCGGGTGCCGCCCGCGAACTGCAGGGTCAGGCACAGGGACCGGGCGGCCTGGCGGCGGCCGCGCAGCTGTGCGCCGAGCCGGACCACCAGGCCGAGCAGGGCGGCGCGGGCGTGCGGGCCGTCCAGTTCCTGGCGGGCGAAGCCGGTCCGGACGGCGGCGGAGGAGGGCAGGCCGCGCGGGGTGACCGGGCGCGGGTCGATCCCGCGGGCGCGCTCCGCGACGAGCCGCCCGGCCCGTTTGCCGAGGATCCGTTCCAGGACCCCGGGCGGGACCTGGGTGAGCGCCCCGACGGTGTGCAGCCCGAACCCGCGCAGCGCCTCGGCCTGGCGGGAGCCGAGCCCGTACAGGGACTCCACCGGCAGGGGTGCGAGGAAGCCGGGCACCCGCTCCCCGGGCACGGCGAGGACCCCGCCGGGTCCGTCGATCCGGGCGGAGGCCATGGCCGCCACCGCCCAGGTGTCGGCGACGCCGATCCGTACGTCCGTCCCCAGCCGGGCCACCGCCCGCAGCCGGACCACCTCGGCGATGCGGGCGGCGTCGGCGCCGAAGTACCGCCGGGCGCCGCGCACCTGGACCAGCGCGGCGCGCGGCGGCAGGGCCTGGACCAGCGGGGAGAACTCGCGCAGCAGCTC
This sequence comes from Streptomyces katrae, assembly GCF_002028425.1. Classification (GTDB taxonomy): domain Bacteria; phylum Actinomycetota; class Actinomycetes; order Streptomycetales; family Streptomycetaceae; genus Streptomyces; species Streptomyces katrae_A. The sequence continues at coordinate 1,802,360 of NZ_CP020042.1, forward strand.
CAGCACCTCGCGGTAGCCCTCCCCTGCCACGGCGGGGCCACAGCGGACGTGCAGCAGCCCGGGCCCGCCGGGGTCGGGGACGGGAGCGGGGACGGGGGCGGCCGTCGGGACCGGTGCCGTCGTCATCCCGCGCTCCCCGGGCTGGAGTGCCACAGCTTGCGGCCCGTCGCGGCGCGTTCGCCGGGCGGCTGGAGGTCGGCCCACGGGTTCATCTCGTAGCCGGTCGCCAGGTGGATGCGCCGGCCGCTGTCCCCGGGGCCCTCGGGCAGCGGCTGCGCCAGCCGTGCCGTGACCGCTTCCAGGCCCTCGTCCTCGCGCAGCCGGACCAGTTCCGCGAGGTCCCAGGCGGCCGCCCCGACCACGCTCAGGCTCTGCGGCCCGCGGCGCTGCACGACGCCCCGCACCAGCAGCAGGAAGGAGTGGAAGACGGTGTGCGCGCAGGCCTCCTGGCTGTCGTCGAAGAAGGCCAGGTCGACCAGGCCGGTGCCGTCGTCCAGGGTGGTGAAGACGACCCGTCTGCCGGAGCGGATCGGCGGGGTCTGGGTGGCCGCCTTGGCGCCCGCGACGAGCACGGTCCGCCCGTGCGCGGTCTCGCGCAGGCGGCGCGCCGGGACCACGCCCAGTTCGGCGAGGAAGGCGTGGTGGCCGTCCATCAGGTGGCGGGAGGCGTCCATGCCGAGGACGCCGAGCTCGGTGCTGAGCCGCTCGGCCTCGGTCAGGTCGGGCAGGCCGACGGGGGCGGTGGACCGGCCGCCGCCCAGGGGCAGTTGTGCCCCGTCCTTCATCCCGGCGGCGCGCTGGGCGCCGTGCAGTTCCGTCAAGTGCAGGAGCAGGTCGCGGCGGTTGGCCCCGAAGGCGTCCAACGCGCCGACCTGCGCGAGCCGTTCGGCCACCGGGCGGCCGGGGTGGGCGCGGTCCCAGAAGTCGCGCAGGGAGGCGTACGGCTGTCCGGTCTCGATGCGCAGGGCCTCGGCCTCGCTGATGCCGTGGACGTCGGACAGGGCGAGCCGCAGCCCCCAGCGCCCGGGCCCCCGACGGCCCGACCCGTCGGACACCAGTTCGATGCGGTGGGTGACCGCCGAGTGGTTCACGTCCAGCGGCAGCACCGGCACGCCCCTGCGCCGGGCGTCCGCCAGCAGCAGCCGCTTGGGGTACATGCCGGGGTCGTGGGTGAGCAGCCCGGCGTAGAAGGCGGCCGGGTGGTGGGCCTTGAGCCAGGCCGACTGGTACGTGGGCACGGCGAAGGCCACCGCGTGCGCCTTGCAGAACCCGTAGCTGCCGAAGGCCTCGACGATCTCCCAGGTCCGGGCGACCGCCTCCGCCGGGTAGCCGCGCCCGGCCGCCGTCGCCGCGAACCAGGCCTTGATCCGGCCCTGGGACTGCGGGTCGGAGAGCCCGCGCCGCACCCGGTCGGCCTCGTCGCGGCCGCAGCCGGTCATGACGTGCACGATCTCGATGATCTGCTCGTGGAAGACCACCACTCCGTAGGTCTCGCGCAGTGCGTCGGCGAGGTCCGGGTGCGGGAAGCGGACGGGGGCGCGTCCGTGCCGTGCCTCGATGAAGGGGCGCACCATGTCGGCGGCGACCGGCCCGGGCCGGAAGAGGGAGATGTCGACGACCAGGTCGTGGAAGACGGCCGGCTGGAGCCGTCCGACCAGGTCGCGCTGGCCGGGGGACTCGATCTGGAAGCAGCCCAGCGTCTCGGCGGAGCGGATCAGCCCGTACGTCGCCGGGTCGTCCGGCGGCACCTGCGCGGGGTCGTCCAGGTCGAGCTCCTCCCCCGTGGCGCGCCGCAGTTCCGCGACGGCGTGGGCCATCGCGGACTGCATCCGCACGCCCAGCACGTCGAGTTTGAGCAGGCCGAGGTCCTCCACGTCCTCCTTGTCGAACTGGGACATGGGGAAGGGGGCACCTCCCTGGCCCGCAGGGCCGAGGGGGACCTCGCCGCTGGTGGGGACCACGGGCGTGCGCGCCAGGAGGGTGGCGTCGGAGAGCAGGACCCCGCAGGGGTGCATGGCGGTGCCGCGCGGCAGGGCGTCCAGGGCTTCGACGAGGTCCCACAGCCGGGCGTGCTCCTCCCCCTGTACGTCCTCGCGCACGCCGCGCAGCTCGGGCAGTTCGGCCAGGGCCGCGCGGGCGTCGCGGGCCCGGATGTGCGGGAAGGCCTTGGCGAGCCGGTCGACGGCGGCCGGGTCCATGGACAGTGCGGCACCGACGTCGCGGATGGCGTGGCGGACCCGGTAGGTCTCGGGCATGGCGACGGCGGCGACGCGTTCGGCGCCGAAGCGGGTGAGGATCCGGCGGTAGACCTCCAGGCGGCGGGCGGATTCCACGTCGATGTCGATGTCGGGCAGGACGCGGCGGCGCCGGGACAGGAAGCGCTCCATGAGCAGGCCGTTGGCGACGGGGTCGGCGTGCGCGATGCCGAGGAGGTGGTTGACGAGGGAGCCGGCGCCGGAGCCGCGGGCGGCCACCCGGATGCCCATCTCCCGTACGTCGTCCACGACCTGGGCGACCGTCAGGAAGTACGAGGCGTAGCCGTGGAAGGCGATGACGTCGAGCTCCTCGTGCATCCGGTCCCAGTAGGCGCGCTCGCCCGCGTAGCCGCGCAGCACCATGCCGGCACAGGCGCGGGAGGTGAGGACCCGCTGGGCGGTGCGGTGGGCGGCGCCGACGAGGCGGGGCTCGGGGAAGTGGACGGAGCCGAGGCCGAGGTCGTCCTCGGGGTCCACGGCGCAGGCCTCGGCGGTCTCACGGGTGCGGGCGAGGAGCCGGCGGGCGTCGGCGGGGCGCAGCCCGGCCGCCTGCGCGATCCGGTCGGCGGCGGCGGCCATGGCGGCGGAGTCCTTCAGCCAGCGCTCGCCGCTGTCGAGGGGGCCTCGGGGGTCGACGGGGACGAGCCGGCGGGCGGCGTCGAGGACGTCGGCGACGGGCCCCTGGCCGGCGTCGGCGTAGCGGACGGCGTTGGTCAGCACGGCCGGGACGCCCTGTTCGGCGGCGAAGCCGACGGTACGGGCGGCCAGGCGCAGCGAGCCGGGGCCGGTGCCGGGGCGGCCGTGGTGGACGGCCTCCAGGCGCAGGGCGTCGCCGTAGCGCTCCCGCCAGGGCGCGAGCAGCCGCGCGGCCCGGTCGGGGCGCCCGGCGGCCAGTGCCCGCCCCACCTCGGACCCGGGCCCGAGCAGCACGAACACCCCGCCGCCGCCCAGCGCCTCCCAGGGCACCCGGGCCTGCCCGGAGCCTCCGGCGGGGTGCCCGGCCCAGCCGGTCCCGTCGACGGCGGCGAGCCCGGCTCCGGCCGGGGCGGGGGCGTGTGCGGTGGTGACCAGGCGGCACAGTTCCGCCCAGCCGGCGGCCCCGTCGCGGGCCAGGAAGAGCGCGCGCGGGGCGGACTCGTCCACGAAGGCGCCGCCCCTGACGGGCACGCGCCGGCGGTACGAGGCCTCGGCCCCGCCCGCCCGGCCGCCCGCACCGGCACCGGCGGGCAGGCCGGACCCGGCGAGCGGGCCCGCAGGGGACACGGCCAGGTCCACCCCGAACAGCGGCCGGATCCCGGCCGTCGCGGCGGCCTTCGCGAAGCGGACCGCGCCCGCGAGGGTGTCGCGGTCGGTCAGGGCGAGGGCGTCCATGCCCCGCTCGGCGGCGCGTTCCGCCAGCCGCTGCGGGTGCGAGGCGCCGTAGCGCACGGAGAACCCCGAAACGGTGTGCAGATGCGTGAACCCGGGCACCCGCGGCCCTCCTGCTTCCCTCGTCCTTCTTGCCTCCCCCTTCTCCCTCCACCATAGAGCAATTCGAATACCCGTGCGAAACACTTGTTCGATCACCCATTCGGCCCGCCCCTGCTGCGCCCGGTCCCCGGCGCGCGGAGCGTGGGGACATGACCCAGCCCACCCCCCGCACCGACACCGACGCGGCCGCCTCCGGAGGGTTCCTCGCCGAGATCAAGGACGCCGTGACCACCCGGGCCGCCGTGCTGGTCCTGGGGGTGCTGGCCCTCCAGCTCGCCTTCATCACCTCGTACATCGGGGCCTTCCACCACCCGCGGCCCCGCGAGATCCCCCTCGCGGTGGCCGCCCCCGCGCAGCCGCTCGCCGCCCGGACCGCGGAGCGGCTCGCCGCCCTGCCCGGCAAGCCGCTCGACCCGCGGGCGGTCGCGGACGAGGCGACGGCACTCGCCCGGATCCGGAACCGGGAGGCGGACGGCGCGCTGATCGTCGACCCGGCCCGCCCGGACGACCGGCTGCTGGTGGCGAGCGGCGCCGGGGCCTCCCTCTCCCAGGCCCTGGAGCAGGTCGTCGGCCTGGCCGAGAAGTCCCAGGGCCGCGAGCTGGCCGTCGTGGACGTGGCCCCCGCCGACCGGGGCGACAGCCGCGGCCTGAGCTCCTTCTACCTGGTGGTCGGCTGGTGCGTGGGCGGCTACCTGTGCGCCGCGATCCTCGCCATCAGCGCCGGCGCCCGGCCCGCGAACGTCCACCGCGCCGTCATCCGGCTCGGCGCGCTGCTGCTGTACGCGATCGCCGCCGGGCTGCTCGGCGCGGTCATCGCGGGCCCGGTGCTGGGCGCCCTGCCCGGCCCGGTCCCGGCCCTGTGGGGGCTCGGCACCCTGGTGGTCTTCGCGGTCGGCGCGCTCACCCTGGCCCTCCAGGGGCTGGCGGGGGTGGTCGGCATCGGCCTGGCGATCCTGCTGGTCGTGGTCTTCGGCAACCCCAGCGCGGGCGGCGCCTACCCGTACCCGCTGCTGCCGCCGTTCTGGCGGGCGATCGGCCCGGCCATGCCACCGGGCGCCGGCACGTACGCGGCGCGTTCCCTCGCCTACTTCCGGGGCAACGGCGCGGCCGGCCCGATGCTGGTCCTGTCCGCCTGGGCGGTGGCCGGGGCCGCCGTCACCCTGGCCTGCGCGGTCGCCCGCCGCGGCCGGCCGGGGGCCGCGGTGGGCAGCGGCCCGTCCTAATACTCCAGCAGCGGATCGTGTCCTGAGCTGGTGGTTGTCGTTGTCAGTGCATGGTGGGGATGGTGGAGGCCCAGGGGTGGGCTGCGGAGTTGGAGTCGGTGTTCGCGCGGGTGGCGGGCCGGTTCGGGCGGGCGGATCTGCGGTGGCGGATGCGGGACTACCTGCGGGGGCTGCTGGTTCCGGTGGCGCGGAAGAACGGCTGGCAGCTGGCCGAGTACGCAGGTCACCGCACCCCGGACGGGTTCCAGAGACTGCTCAACTCCAGTGTTTGGGACGCGGACGCACTCCGTGACGATGTCCGCGACTACGTCGCCGGCAAGCTCGGTCCTGGTGGTGTGCTGATCGTCGACGACACCAGGTTCGTCAAGAAGGGCAGCACCTCGGCGGGGGTGGGCCGGCAGTACACCGGGACGTCAGGGAAGATCGATAATTGCCAGATCGGGGTGTTCGCGGCCTACGCCACCAGCCGCGGACGGGCCCTGGTGGACCGGGATTTGTACCTTCCCAAGGCATGGACCGGTGACCGGGAACGCTGCAGGGCGGCGAAGATCCCCGACGAGCGGCAGTTCGCGACCAAGGGCGAGCTCGCGAAGGCCATCGTGACGAGGTGTCTTGCCGCGGGCCTGCCGGCCCAGTGGTTGACTGCGGACGAGGCATACGGCCAGGAGTGGAAGTTCCGGCGCCTGCTCGAGGAGCTCGGGGTGGGTTATGTCGTCGCAGTGCCGAAGTCGCAGCAGGTCAAGAGCCTGGCCGGGTTCTGGCGGATCGACGAGCTGATCGCCCGGGCCCCGGATGACGCCTGGCAGCGGCTCTCCTGCGGTGACGGGGCGAAAGGGCCTCGCGTCTATGACTGGGCGAGTGCACGCCTGCCGCCGATCGGCTTCTTCGACGGTGACGAGCCCACCCATCACCGCTGGGTGCTCGCCCGCCGCAGCCTCACCCAGACTGACGAGATCGCCTACTACTTCGCCTATGCGCCCGTGACCTGCACGGTTGCAGATCTTGCGAGGGTGGCCGGTGCCCGGTGGGCGATCGAGGAGTGCTTCCAGGCCGCGAAGAACGAGTGCGGCCTGGACGAGTACGAGGTCCGCCGCTATCCGGGCTGGTATCGGCACATCACCCTGGCCATGCTCGCCCACGCCTTCCTCGCCGGCCTCGCCGCGGACGAGGCGGCAAAGGGGGCCGCAGAAACGACCCCACCTGCAGCATCGTCGCTCTCACCGTGGCAGAGATCCGACGGCTCCTGGAACATCTCCTGCCCCACCACCGAACAGGCCGACCTCGTCCACGAGAACACGCACTGAACTGGTCCCACTGGCGCCGACGCCGCCAGGCCACCGCACAGCGCAGTCACTACCTGAGAAGAACCAGCTCAGGACACGATCCGCTGCTGGAGTACTAGCAGGTCAGCTAGCCCGACGCCCCCACGCGCACGGACGGTCCCAGGCCATGACCGCAGCGAAGAGATCAGGAAGCTGCCCTGGGCCGAGATCCCACTGGACCACCACACCCGCGACTGGGCTCACCACCGCGTTGAGATCTGCCGTCTCAAGGTCGCCGCGTTCCGCCACATTGACTACCCCGGCGCCCGGCAGGCGATCCAAGTCGCACGGTGGCTCCGCGACCCCTCCACCGGGAAGCAGACGATCGAGCGCGTCTACCTGATCACCAGCCTCGATGTCTTCGACGTCACCCCGGCAGAGCTCGTCGCCGGGAGGGGCCACTGGGGCATCGAGAATCTCCTGCACCACGTACGTGACCGGACCTTCCGCGAGGACGTATCCAAGGTCCGCACCGGGACCCTGCCCCGCACCATGGCCAGCCTGCACAACCTCGCCATCAGCCTCTTCGCCAGAACGGCGAGACCAACATCGCCGCCGCCGTCCGGCGCACCAGCCGCGACTACCTCCGACCGCTGTCGGCTCTCGGCCTCACGTGATCAACCCGGACAAAGTCCGATCATGCAGTGACCCTGCCCACGAATGGCCCAATGCGCTGTTGCGGGGGTACCGCCTGCTGGACTTGAAAGCCCCGTTGCCGCTGGCACATGCCAGACGGTCAGCGGTGTCCCTGCACATAGAAGGGTGCCACCATGTCCGAACAATCTGCCGGAAAGAGGCCGCAGAAAGAACAGAAGGCTGTCCTCGTACTGCCCAACCTGGGGCTCAGTGAGTCGGAAATCGAGACCCTGAAGGACAAGTTCCGCAACAACGTCATCGAATCGATGGGCGGACCCGACGCTCTGAAGAGCAAGGACGTCGTAATCGTGGTGGTGGTTGTAATCGTGGAGAAGTAAGTAGCAAGTGACCTCGTCGGCATGGCGCGGAGCCGTCGGCCCCGAACGCTGGTCGGCGAGGTCTCCGCCACCCGACTTGGAAGCGAGTGCTTCTCATGAAAACCTGTCTGATCAGCCCGCCGACCGTGACCGACTTCGAAGACCCCTCCGTCGCAGAGAGCGAAGCTATTCGCCTGATCGCCGAACACGCGCCAATCGGCGTACTGACCCTGGCATCGATTCTCGACGGAAGGGGAGAAGAACCGGACGTCGTCGACCTCAATCGCTGGTACTACGAATACCTCCGCTCCGTTGAACGGGATGAGCAGGGTCTCAGCTTCTGCGATTTCGCAGTGCATCGCCTTGAGTCGTTTTCCTCAGACGTGTTCGGCTTCAGCACCATCTGCAGCAGCTACCCGCTCACGCTGCGCATGGCGCAGCAGCTCAAGCAGCTCAAGCCGGACGCGATCATCATCCTCGGAGGGCCCCAGGCATCCGTGGTTGACGTTGCGACTCTCCGGGAGTTCGCATGCGTCGACTGCATCGTGCGGGGCGAAGCTGAGGTGACGCTGCCGAGCGTGCTCGATGCTCTGGAGGCCGGCAGCTCACTGCAGGCCATCCCAGGTGTCACCTTCAGAGAGGGTGACGAGGTGATCCGGAACGAGAACGCGCCGGTGATCAGCGATCTCGACGCTGTGCCCACGCCGGCGTTCCACCTGTACCCCCACATCAAGGAATGTCGATACATTCCTTTGGAACTGGGACGCGGCTGCCCTTTTGCCTGTGAATTCTGCTCAACAAACGACTTCTTCAGGCGTCAATTCCGCCTCAAGTCGCCCGAGCGAGTGATCAACGAAATGAGAAAAATCAAGCAGGAATATAAAATCTCCACCTTCGATCTCGTGCATGACATGTTCACCGTAGATCGCAAGCGAGTCGTTCAGTTCTGTGAAGCCCTGCTGGCATCCGGAGAGACATTCCACTGGAACTGCAGCGCGCGGACCGACTGCGTCGACGACGAGCTCATCGCACTAATGGCAAAAGCTGGCTGCAAGGGGATCTTCTTCGGGATCGAAACAGGATCGGCGCGACTCCAGAAGATCGTCAAGAAGAGAATTGACCTATCCGAAGCCACCCGCCGCATCGAGTGCACAGACCGGCACGGTATCACCACCGCCGTCTCCCTGATCACTGGTTTCCCCGAGGAGACCATGGAAGACCTGCGGGACACGGTCGCCTTCATGCTCGACGCTTTGCGTCTCGATCACGCGGCCCCACAGCTCCACCTGCTCGCCCCGCTGGCCGAAACACCCATCCACTCTCGCTACCGCGATCAGCTGGTCCTCGACGACATCTACTCGGACATGTCTTATCAGGGGTGGCGGCAAAGCCATGCGGATCGGGAGATGATTGAGCAGCATCCCGACATCTTCCCGAATTTCTACGCCGTTCCCACGCCTTGGTTGGAACGACAGTACCTCAAAGAGCTCAGGGACTTCGTTCTCAACGGAATGCAGCGCTTCCGATGGGTACTGGTGGCGCTGCACCAGCAAACCGGCAATGTCTTGCCGGTATTCGACGCCTGGCGTGCGTGGCGCCGAGATCGCCATGCGCAGGATCCGCAGCAGGATGCAGACCTCTCGACGTATTACGCCGCGCTCGAGTTCCGCTCCGACTTTCTCTGCTTCCTGGTCGAGTACTTTCTGCCTTCCCGTGACGACGACCTCTTCGCCGTGGCGGCGATGGTCCAATTCGAGACGGCCTTCGGGGAGGTGGTTCCGGATGCCGACGATGAGCCACACAATTCGTTCCCCTCCAGAGTCCTGGAGCTCACCGAGGCGATGGACCTGGAGGCGGTCCCCCGTGTCTCCACCAGCGTGCGCCTAGCTGAGTTGGGAACCGACTACAACGGACTCATTCTCTGTCTGAAGGAGAAAGGAGATCCCGCCGAGGTTCAACGAAGCTCATCGCTGATGGCGGAGCGGCGCGTTAACGACGACCGCACGGAGTTCATTCAGGTGAGTCACCTTTCCGCGCAGCTGTTGCAACTGTGCGACGGTGTGCGGACCGTGCGTGAGATCGGCGAAGCTTTCGGCAAGCTCGATCCGGAATTGGACGGCATTGCGCCTGACAAAGCCTGTGTTTTTGGACTTGAGCTCCTTCGCCAGCAGGGAGTCATCGTAGCCGCTCAACTCGTTGACGCCTGATGGCAGGACGGCCCATCGCCGTCTCGTTCAAAGACAAGGCGCCCCTTCGGGTAATCGATCGTGAGGCGGCAGTCACGGAAGGCGTTGAAGCCCACGATGCCGTCGATCCGCGTTTTCGCGGCCTTCCGCACGCGCCTCAAGCTCATTACTGCCACCGCCAGATCGTTGACGTGGAAGGAATCGACCCGCAGCGATGCGACGGTGCCGATTGCGACGGGGACCTGCCCCGTCGCGGCAACTGCCGCGCCGCCGCCAGTCGAGAAACGGCGGCCCTGTCCCCCAAGGCGTTTGGCCACCCTAGGAGACACAACCGTCATGGACGCTCCTGTGTCCAGCACGAAAGCAAACGGGCCCTCGTCATCGACCCACGCCTGCACAACCGGGAGAGGAGCCCCTTTTGCCAGCCGAAATCGCACCGTGTGCCGCTCCACGCGGCCGGCTGCAGGCTCCGACTCCGTCAGACTGCGCTTCTCCACCCGACTCATTCCTCCGTCGGTCGCCCCCGCGCCCGGGAACTGGTCGACGACGCAAGCGGGGGTCCGCTACGGCCAGCTTGCCTATCCCAGGCCCAGTGAGGCGAGTGCAGTGGTCCAGTCGGTGACGATGGCCTTTTTGCGCTTGAGCCAGGGTGATCTTGCCGCTGCAGACTGCGGTGTGCAGTTTGGTCTCCACTGGGTCTCCGGCCAGGGGCCGTGCCGCGCACGGCGAGACGCGCTACGAAGAAGCTCGCAATCCGCTACAAGGCGACCGTCCTCGTAGCAGCCATCAACGAACGGCTGTGACCACTCACACGGCTTGTTTCGGGATTCTCGATCCCGGCCTGACGGGAAGGCTCGGCGTGTTTCGGCCGCGGTCCGGCCGTCGGGCCGTTGATGTGCGATGGGAGTTGCGGCGGGCCGGCTGTGGTCTAGTGCCGCCGGCGGATGCGGGCCGGGGCTGGTGGTCCCGGGCGGTGGTGGGGGCCGCCGACCCTGAGGCGGTCCGCGCTGCGCTGCGGGGCCCGATGGGTGCTGGGGTGGCTGCGTACCGGCTGACGGAGGCCCTGGGGGAGCCGTTGCGGTGCCGCCCGAGGATGGCTGCTGCGGCGGTTGGCCACCTGGTGAAGGCCAGCCGCCTGGTTTACCTGGGCGGAGACGTCGATTGCCCCGATGTCCACCCGGACCAGGTCGCTGCCCTTGCCCGGCGCCGGGCCCTGCCGGTCCTTCTCGACTGGCACGTGCCCCACGGCCCGGATCAGGCCGCCCGCCGGCTCGGCGTGCGCCGCGTCGACTTCGATGGCTGCGTGCGGCTCGGGTTCGTCTCACCCGTGGGATCGGTGGAGATCGACTACAAGCGTCAGGGCGGCGTGACGGTCGTCCCGCTGTTCTCGGCTGAGGACGTAGCCCTGCTTCCGGTCGTGCGGCCCTGGGTGGACTGGCGGGCGGTGTACGCCGCACCTGCCGGCACCCGGCACCCGGCACCCGGCACCCGGTCCCCGCTCGCCGCTCGCCGCCCTAGTACTCCAGCAGCGGATCGTGTCCTGAGCTGGTTCTTCTCAGGTAGTGACTGCGCTGTGCGGTGGCCTGGCGGCGTCGGCGCCAGTGGGACCAGTTCAGTGCGTGTTCTCGTGGACGAGGTCGGCCTGTTCGGTGGTGGGGCAGGAGATGTTCCAGGAGCCGTCGGATCTCTGCCACGGTGAGAGCGACGATGCTGCAGGTGGGGTCGTTTCTGCGGCCCCCTTTGCCGCCTCGTCCGCGGCGAGGCCGGCGAGGAAGGCGTGGGCGAGCATGGCCAGGGTGATGTGCCGATACCAGCCCGGATAGCGGCGGACCTCGTACTCGTCCAGGCCGCACTCGTTCTTCGCGGCCTGGAAGCACTCCTCGATCGCCCACCGGGCACCGGCCACCCTCGCAAGATCTGCAACCGTGCAGGTCACGGGCGCATAGGCGAAGTAGTAGGCGATCTCGTCAGTCTGGGTGAGGCTGCGGCGGGCGAGCACCCAGCGGTGATGGGTGGGCTCGTCACCGTCGAAGAAGCCGATCGGCGGCAGGCGTGCACTCGCCCAGTCATAGACGCGAGGCCCTTTCGCCCCGTCACCGCAGGAGAGCCGCTGCCAGGCGTCATCCGGGGCCCGGGCGATCAGCTCGTCGATCCGCCAGAACCCGGCCAGGCTCTTGACCTGCTGCGACTTCGGCACTGCGACGACATAACCCACCCCGAGCTCCTCGAGCAGGCGCCGGAACTTCCACTCCTGGCCGTATGCCTCGTCCGCAGTCAACCACTGGGCCGGCAGGCCCGCGGCAAGACACCTCGTCACGATGGCCTTCGCGAGCTCGCCCTTGGTCGCGAACTGCCGCTCGTCGGGGATCTTCGCCGCCCTGCAGCGTTCCCGGTCACCGGTCCATGCCTTGGGAAGGTACAAATCCCGGTCCACCAGGGCCCGTCCGCGGCTGGTGGCGTAGGCCGCGAACACCCCGATCTGGCAATTATCGATCTTCCCTGACGTCCCGGTGTACTGCCGGCCCACCCCCGCCGAGGTGCTGCCCTTCTTGACGAACCTGGTGTCGTCGACGATCAGCACACCACCAGGACCGAGCTTGCCGGCGACGTAGTCGCGGACATCGTCACGGAGTGCGTCCGCGTCCCAAACACTGGAGTTGAGCAGTCTCTGGAACCCGTCCGGGGTGCGGTGACCTGCGTACTCGGCCAGCTGCCAGCCGTTCTTCCGCGCCACCGGAACCAGCAGCCCCCGCAGGTAGTCCCGCATCCGCCACCGCAGATCCGCCCGCCCGAACCGGCCCGCCACCCGCGCGAACACCGACTCCAACTCCGCAGCCCACCCCTGGGCCTCCACCATCCCCACCATGCACTGACAACGACAACCACCAGCTCAGGACACGATCCGCTGCTGGAGTACTAAGGGCTGTCCGAACCCTCAGGACCGGCCGTCGCGCCCTATCGCTTCGCCCTCCCCGGGAGCACAATCACCCTGACTGCTCGCGCCTGACGTGAGGGAGGGAGCGCGTGCGCGAAGAGGTGCGCACCGCTGACGGACGCGTCCTGACGGCGGAACACTGGGGCGACCCGGACGGCAAACCCGTATTCCTGCTCCACGGCATGCCCGGCAGCCGGCTCGGCCCGGCCCCCCGGGGCATGGTCCTCTACCAGCGGCGGGTGCGGCTCATCGCCTACGACCGGCCCGGCTACGGCGGCTCCGACCGCCATCCGGGGCGCACGGTGGCCGACGTGGCCCAGGACGTGGCCGCCGTCGCCGACGCCCTCGGCGTGGACACCTTCGCCGTGGCCGGCCGCTCGGGCGGCGCCCCCGGAGCCCTGGCCTGCGCCGCGCTGCTGCCGGAGCGGGTGACGCGGACGGCGGCCCTGGTCCCGATCGCGCCCCGGGACGCGGAGGACCTGGACTGGTTCGCCGGGATGGCCGCCTCGAACGTCCGGGAGTACACCACCGCCGCCGCCGACCCCGAGGAGCTCACGGCCCGGCTGATCCCGCGCGCCAGCGGTATCGCGCGGGACCCCGGGCGGCTGCTGGACGAGCTGCGCCGGGAGCTGACCGCCAGCGACCGGATGATCGTCTCGGACGCGGGCCTGCGGTCGATGCTGCTGCGCAACTACCGTGAGGGGGTGCGCACTTCGGCGTACGGGTGGATCGACGACATGCTCGCCGCCAGCAGCCCGTGGGGGTTCGACCCCGCCGACATCCGCTGCCCCGTGCTGATCTGGCACGGGGAGCTCGACGTGTTCTCCCCCGTGGGCCACGCCCGCTGGCTGGGCCGCCGCATCCCCGGCGCCACCACCACCATCGACCCGGACGCCGCGCACTTCGCGGCCCTGCGCGCGCTGCCCCACGTCCTCACCTGGCTGCTGCGCGAACTGCCCGCCCCCTCCGTGGAGGAACAGCAGCCGGCCTGAGGGCCTACGGCGTGTCCCGTGCCGCCCCGGCGAGCAGGGCCAGCACCTCGGCCAGGCGGGCGCGGACGGCGGGGTCGGTGACGGTCCCGTCGGCGCCGACCGTCCCCCGGTCCACCGGGATCCGTACGCAGGCGGCGTCGACGACGGCCGCGCCGGTGTAGCCGAGGACCGTGCGCAGCGTGGCCTCGGCGCCTCCGCCCCGGCCCGGGGCTGCCGCGTTCACCCAGGCCACGGGCTTGCCGGAGATCTCGCTGCCGCCCACCGTCCAGTCGAGGAGGTTCTTGAACGAGCCCGGCAGGGTGCCCGCGTACTCCGGGGCGCAGACCAGCAGCGCCGCCGCCCCGGCGATCGCCCCGCGCAGCGCGGCCACGGGGGCGGGCAGCGGGTCGGTGTCCTCGTCGGGGTTGAAGTGCGGGAGGTCCCCGAGGCCTTCGTAGCGCACGGCGGTCACGGACGCGGGCGCCCCGGCGGCGGACTGCGCGGCCACGGATTCGGCGGTGCGCAGCACGGCTTCGTTGACCGAGCCGGCGCGCAGGCTCCCGGAGAGGAGCAGGATGACGGGAAGTGCGGGTGACGTGGGCATCCGCCCACGCTACCGACCGGATCCGGGCACCCGCCCGGCACCCTCGGAGAACTGGATCTTGCCGTGCGGCGAACGGCCGAATACGGCACCTCGATTATTCCCCCACTCTTTCTATAGAACGCTTGACCAGGCGTCATGTCTCGGTTGCCAATGGGGTGCGGACGAGTAAAGTCCGAGCCAGACGCCGGCGGCGCGCCGGAGTCATTCCCTCCCATTCCCTACGGCCTCCCCGAGGACGGTGCCATGAACACTTCCGCCACCCCGCCGACCGGCGCGGACAAGGACCGCCGGGTCCCGCTCGACAAGATCGACGTCCGCAGTGCGCCCGTCGCCGCGGCCCTCGGCCGGGTACTGCCGTCGGAATCCGGCCGTCACGCGCAGGCACCGATCTTCAACTCTGCGCTCTGACAATGCAGTACGCGCTCTAGACTGGTGGAATGACCGGCCTGATCGCATTTCGCGAGATCGTCCTGAAGGTGCACAGCAGATGCGATCTTGCATGTGATCATTGCTATGTCTACGAACACGCTGATCAGAGCTGGCGAGCCCGGCCGAAAGTGATCTCCCCCGGGGTCATTTCCCGGACCGCGTCGCGGCTCGCCGAACATGCCCGTGACCATGCACTCCCCTCCGTCACGGTGATCTTCCACGGAGGGGAACCCCTGCTGGCGGGCCCGGACCGACTCCGCCTCGCCTGCGAGGAGTTCACCCGCGCGCTCGCCGGGACGGCTGCCCTCGACCTGCGGATCCACACCAACGGGCTTCAGCTGAGCCGCCGTTACCTGGACCTCTTCGCCGAGTACGACGTCCGGGTCGGCATCTCCCTCGACGGGGACCGCGCGGCCAACGACCGCCACCGGCGCTTCGCCGACGGCCGCTCCAGCCACCCGCTGGTCCTGGCGGCGCTCGCCCTGCTGCGCTCGGAGCCCTACCGCCACCTCTACCAGGGCCTGTTGTGCACCGTGGACGTGGCCAACGACCCGGTCGCCGTCCTGGACGCCCTGGTCGCGCTGGAGCCGCCCCGGGTGGACTTCCTGCTCCCCCACGCCACCTGGCAGACCCCGCCGCCCCGGCCCGGCGGCGCGCCGGACGCGTACGCCCGCTGGCTGCTGCGGGCCTTCGACCGCTGGGAGCAGCTGGGACGGCCGGTGCCCGTCCGGCTCTTCGAGTCCCTGCTGTCCACCCTGCGCGGCGGACCGAGCCTGACGGAGTCCCTGGGGCTGGCCCCGACCGACCTGGTCGTCGTCGAGACCGACGGGACGCTGGAGCAGGTCGACTCCCTCAAGAGCGCCTTCGAGGGGGCCGCCGCCACCGGGTTCAACGTCTTCGACCACCCCTTCGACCTGGTGGCGGCCCACCCGGGCGTGCGGGCCCGGCAGCTGGGGCTCGCGGGCGTCAGCGCCACGTGCCGGCGGTGCCCTGTCGTACGTTCGTGCGGCGGCGGGCTCTACACCCACCGCTACCGGGAGGACGGCGCCGGCGGCGCGGGCTTCGACAACCCCTCGGTCTACTGCTCCGACCTGCGGGAACTGGTGGAGGGCGTGGAGGGCCGGACGGCCGCCCGGGCGACCGCGCCGGAACTGGCCGACCCGGCCGAGCTCGCCCGTTCCCAGGAGGAGCTGACCCGCGCGCTGCTGGCCCGGCTGCACGGCGAGCTGGCCGCCGACGCGGACTGGGCGCGGGCCTGGGAGCTGCTGACCGGGGTCGAGGGGGCGGACCCGGACGCGCTGGACGCCGTACTGGGCCACCCGTTCACCCGGACCTGGGTGCTGGAGGCCCTGGACGCCGCCCGCGAGGGCCGTCTGGACGCCCCGGGCGCCGCCCGCAGGCTGGCCGCGCTGGCGGCGGCCGCCGTACTGCGCGGGGGGCTGGAGCCGGCGGCCGAGGTGGCGTACCGGGACGGCGAGGTGTACCTCCCCACGCTGGGCCTGCTGCGGCTCGGGGAGCCCGGTACGCAGGGCCGGGCCGCGCTGCACGCCACCGGCGAGGGTTACGCGGTGGTCCGGGCGGGCCGCACCGAGCACCGCTTCGGCCCGGCGGCGGGCGACGCCCGCTGGCTGCCCGTACGGACCTGGCGGCCGGGGCCGCAGCAGCAGCCGGTGGCACTGGAGGACCTGGACCCGTACCGCAACTGCTTCGCCCGCCCGCCCCGGCTGCGGCTCGGCGCCGGCGAGGCCGACGCGTGGCGGCGCCGGCTCGACGCGGCCTGGGCGCTGCTGCACCGCACCGTCCCCGAGTTCGCCCGGGCGGCCGCCGCCGGACTGAGCACCCTGACCCCCCTCGCCGGCGGCCCCCGGGCGCAGGGCTGGGGCGAGGCCGGGCGGCACGGGCCGGGCGCGCTCGGGGTGCCGTACGCGGCCGGGGTGCGGGAGACCGCGCTGGCCCTGCTGACCGGGCGGCGGCGGGCCCGGCTGCGGGCGCTGACCGAGGTGGCCGACCTGTACGCGCTGGACGGGGCCTGGCAGCACCCGTCCCCCTGGCGGACCCGGCCGGTGCCGGTGTCGCGGCTGCTGGCCGACGTGCACGAGCGGGTGGCGGTGGAAGCGTACCGGCGGGCCACGACCACCCAGGAGCCGGGCGGACTGGACCGGATCCACCGGGCCCTGGACCAGCTGGCGGAGGCGGCCGAGCTGACGGTGACCGGCAAGCGGCTGGTGGAGGAACTGCGCTGGGAACTGAAGGCGGTGGACGCATGACCTCCCCGCCGCGCATGACCTCCCCGCGGCGCGAGAACTCCCCGCCGCGCGGGAACTCCGCGCCCCGGGTGCCGCGTTCCTTATCCGAGCCCGCGCCCCCGGGCGCCCTCGCCCTGGCCGTCCAGCTGCGGCTGCTCGGCGTGCGCCCCGGACGGCGGCTGCTGGTGCACGCGGCGCTCGGCGGCACCGGTCTGCACCCGCAGACGCTGCGCGAGGCCCTGACCGGGGTGCTGGGACCCCACGGCACCCTGGTGGTCCCGGCCTTCACCGCGGAGAACTCCCTCACCTCCTCCGCCCACCTGGCCCGGATCTCCGGGCTCGACGCGGACGAGGTGGCCGCCTTCCGCGCGCGGATGCCCGCCTTCGACCCGCAGCGCACCCCGAGCCAGGGCATGGGCGCCTTCGCCGAGGCGGTCCGTACCGCGCCGGGCGCCGCCCGCAGCGGCCATCCGCAGACCTCCTTCGCCGCGCTCGGCGCGGACGCGCACCGGATCTGCGCGGAACACCGGCTGGAATGCCATCTGGGCGAGGATTCCCCGCTGGGAAAACTGTGCTGGGAGGGGGGACAGGTTCTCATGATCAATGTGGGATTCGCGTCCTGCACCGCTTTCCACCTCGCGGAGTACCGAATTCCGAAGCCCCCCTTGCGCATGTACGACTGTGTGGTGAAGGTGAACCTTCCGGGCGGACGGCGGGGGAAGGGGCACGAGGGGGAGTGGACCAGGTACGAGGACGTCGCCCTGGACGACAGTGATTTCACGGAGATCGGCCGGGCATTCCCGGATTCGCTCCTGCGCCGGGGAAAGGTGGGCGCGGCGCCCGCCGTCCTCTTCTCGATCACGGACGCGGTCGATCACGCCCAGACCTGGATGACCGAAAACAGACGCTGATTGACTGAACGAGGAGGGGATGTGACGAGGGAGCTCCGGAATGATGTTCCTTCGCTCGCATCTTCGGGACGGGGGTCGTGTGCCCGCATCAGTGCAGCCGTATTTTTTTCTCAGTTACGCGCATACACCGAGGTTCGGGCCGGGAGGACCCGACCCGGACATGTGGGTGGAGCGGCTCTTCCGTGATCTCTGCAACCACATCATGGCGCTGACCAGCCTGCCCGCCGGATCCGAGGTCGGCTTCATGGACCGCGAGATACGCAACGGCGAGGGCTGGTCGGAACGGCTCGGGGCGGCGCTCGCCACCTGCCGGGTCTTCGTCCCCCTGTTCTCGCCGCGCTACTTCGCCAGCCAGATGTGCGGGAAGGAGTGGTTCGCCTTCGCCCAGCGGGCCATCCAGGTGGGCGCCGCCAGCGACGAGAAGACCGAGGCCATCGTCCCCGCCCTGTGGGTTCCGGTGCCGCCCTCCCAGCTCCCCCTGCCCGCAGAGCGGTTGCAGTTCAACCACAGCACCTTCGGCGAGCGCTACGTGACCGACGGGCTGTACGGGCTGATCAAACTCCGGGGCTACGCGGAACAGTACGAGCACGCCGTGTACGAACTGGCCCGCCATATCGTCGGCGTGGCCGAGACCGTGCGCCTCAAGCCGGTCCGCCCGCTGGACTACCGGGTGGTGCCCAGCGCCTTCGGCCCGGCCGGAGGCCGCCACGGCAGCCCCTCCGCCCGCACCCTCCACGTGACGGTGGCCGCCGCCTCCCGGCACGACCTGCCGGAGGGCCGCAGCCCCGAGTACTACGGGGAGAACGCCCTGGAGTGGAACCCGTACCACCCCGCCTCCCGGCGGCCGGTCGCGTACGTGGCCGAGGAGCTGGTCAAGAACCTCAACTACCAGACCACACTGGCCTCCTTCGACGACGAGGCCGGCCACTTCGACAGCAAACAGCCGCCCACCCGGCCGGAGATCCTGATCGTCGACCGCTGGGCGGTGGAGGACGAGCACCGCCGCCAGCGCCTGGCCGCCTTCGACCAGGAGCACCGCCCGTGGATCAACGTGGTGGTGCCGTGGAACCGCTACGACCACCAGAGCCGGGCCAAGGAGGAGGAACTGGCCGGCCGGCTGGAGGAGACGCTGCCGGTCAAGATGAGCCAGGGCCGGGCCGCCTGCCGGGCCGCCGCCAACGGCGTGGCCAGCCTGGAGACGCTCGGGCAGATCCTCCCGCAGGTGGTCGAGGCGGCCGCCCAGCAGTTCCTCAGACACGCCCAGGCGTACCCGCCGGCCGGGCACACCCCCACCGAACGCCGGCGCCTGGTCGGGCCGATGGGGATGAGCGACCCGACGCCGGCCCCCTTCCCGCCCACCGCGCACCCGTACGGGCCCGAGGGGAACGACACAGCCGACGACAGCACCGACACCGACCGGGGGGACGCGGATGACAGCCAGTCGTGACAGCCGAGACGGACGCATCGTCACCTTCTACTCGTACAAGGGCGGGACCGGCCGCACGATGGCGCTGGCCAACACCGCCTGGATCCTCGCCTCCAACGGCAAGCGGGTGCTCGCCGTGGACTGGGACCTGGAGGCCCCCGGCCTGCACCGCTTCTTCCACCCCTTCCTGGACCCCTCCACGCTCGGGGCCACCACCGGGGTCATCGACCTGATCAGCGAGTACGCGTGGGCCGCCACCAGCCCGGTGCAGCGGCCCGCCGACTGGCACAAGGACTACGCCCGGATAGAACCGCACGCCGTCTCGCTCAGCCCGGAGAACCTGGGCTGGGACTTCCCCGACGGCGGCACCCTCGACTTCGTGTCGGCGGGCCGGCAGAACCGCGAGTACTCGGCGACCGTCTCCACCTTCGACTGGGACAACTTCTACGACCGGCTCGGCGGCGGCCTCTTCTTCGACGCCCTGCGGGCCGACATGAAGCGCAACTACGACTACGTCCTGATCGACAGCCGCACCGGCCTGTCCGACATCGCCGACATCTGCACCGTCCACCTCCCCGACGTCCTGGTCGACTGCTTCACCCTCTCCGACCAGTCCATCGACGGCGCCGCCTCCGTCGCCCGGCAGATCGACGAGCGGTTCAACGACCGCGGGATCAGGATCTACCCCGTGCCGATGCGCATCGACGAGGGCGAGAAGGAGAAGGCCGACGCGGGCCGGGCCCTGGCCCGGATCAAGTTCGACCGGTTCCCCGGCGGGCTCGTGGGGGACGAGCTGACCGCCTACTGGGGCGCGGTGGAGATCCCCTACCGCCCGTACTACGCCTACGAGGAGACCCTGGCCACCTTCGGCGACGAGGCGGGGCTCACCAACTCGCTGCTCTCCGCCTTCGAGCGGCTGACGGCGGTGGTGACCGAGGGCGAGGTCACCTCCATGCCGGTGATCGCCGAGGAGGTCCGGCTGCGGATCCGGGACGCCTTCACCCGGCGCCGTCCGGCCCTGCCCGCCGACCTGTTCCTCTCCTACGTCGCCGAGAACCGGATGTGGGCCGACTGGATCGAGTCGGTGCTCACCCGGGCCGGCTTCCGGGTCGTGCCCAAGGACGTCTCCGCCGAGCGCCCGCCGGCCCCCGAGGGGGGCGGCAGCGGCGGCACCCTGGGCGGCGGGACGGGCATCAGCCTCGACACCGCCGGCCGCACGGTGGTGCTGCTCTCCAGCGCCTACCTCAAGTCGGCCCGGGCCGTGGACGTGTGGAACCGGGCCGCCGCCGAGGACCCCACCGGGGGCCGGCGCCACCTGGTGCCGCTGCGCGTGGGCGACGTGCGCCTGGCCACGCCCTACATCGACCGCAACCCGGTGGACCTGTTCCGCCTCGACGAGGTGCACGCCACCGCCGCCCTGCTGCGCGCGGTGGAGCGGCCGGCGGCCCTCGCCGACACCGTCGCCGGCGCCTCCCAGCCCGGCCCCCGCTTCCCGGGGACCGTCCCCAAGATCTGGAACGCACCGCCCCGCAACCCCGGGTTCACCGGCCGCAGCATCGTGCTGGAGCGGATGCGCGACCAGCTGGGCGGCGGCATGGCCGTGGTGCTGCCGCAGCCGCAGACCCTGTACGGGCTCGGCGGCGTCGGCAAGACGCAGGTGGCCCTGGAGTACGTGCACCGGTTCATGGCCGACTACGACCTGGTGTGGTGGATCTCCTCGGAGCAGACCGACGACGTGGTCGCGGCCCTCGCCGAACTCGCCGTACGCCTGGGCGCGCAGACCGGCGAGGACATGGCGGCCGCCTCCCAGGAGGCCATCGACCTGCTGCGCCGGGGCGTGCCGACCTCGCGCTGGCTGCTGGTCTTCGACAACGCCGACGACCCCGAGACGCTCAAGCGGTTCTTCCCGCCGGGCGGTCCGGGGCACGTGCTGGTGACCTCCCGCAACCAGTCCTGGTCCCAGTACGGGGACGCGCTGCCGGTGGACGTGTTCCTGCGCGAGGAGTCCGTCGAGCACCTCCAGCGGCGGGCGCCCGGACTCACCAAGGAGGACGCCGAGCAGGTGGCCGACGCGGTGGGCGACCTGCCGCTGGCCGTCGAGCAGGCCGGGGCCTGGATCGCGGAGACGGCCACCCCGGTCTCCGCGTACCTGGAGCAGCTGGCCGAGCAGACCGCACGGGTGCTGGGCCTGAACCAGCCGGCCGGGTACCCGCAGCCGGTGGCCGCGACCTGGAACGTGTCCATAGAGCGGCTCCAGTCCCGCTCCCCCGCCGCCGTGCGCCTGCTCCAGCTGTGCGCCTTCTTCGCGCCCGAGCCGATCTCCGCGAACCTGCTCTACAGCAAGGAGATGATCGACGCGCTCAAGCCGTACGACGCCTCCCTCCAGGAGAAGCTGGTGCTGGGCCGGGTGATCCGGGAGATCGGCCGGTTCGCGATGGCCAAGGTCGACCAGGTCGGCAACAGCATCCAGGTGCACCGGCTGGTCCAGGCCGTGATCCGGGCGCAGCTGTCGGAGGAGGAGCAGCGCGAGGCCCGGCACGCGGTGCACCGGATCCTGGCGGGGGCGCGCCCGGACGACGACGAGCCGATAGACAACCCGGCGACCTGGCCGAAGTTCAACACGATCTGGCCGCACCTGAGCCCGTCGGAGGCGAGGTTCTGCAAGGAGCCGGAGACCCGCCGGCTGCTGATCGACCGGGTCCGCTACCTGTGGAAGCGCGGTGACTTCAAGGCCGCGTACACCCTGGGCGAGGAGCTGCGCGAGGCGTGGCGGGAGATGCTCGGCAGCGACGACCTCCAGTACCTGTACCTGCGCTTCCATCTGTCGAACATCCTGCGCTCGCAGGGCCGGTTCGTGGAGGCCAAGGAGCTGGACGAGGTGACGCTGGAGCGGCAGCGGGCGGCGCTGGGCCCCTCGCACCCGCACACGTACATGACCACCAGCGGGCTGGCGATGGACCTGGGTGCGCTCGGCCGGTACGGCGAGGCGATGGAGCTGGCGACGGCGGCGCACGAGGGCTTCGGGCAGATCTTCCACGAGGCGCACCCGCGCACCCTGGCCGCGGCGAACAACCTGGCGCTGAACCTGCGCATGGTGGGGCAGTACGCCCGGGCCAGGGAGATCGACCAGGAGGTCTTCGACCGGCGCACGGAGGTGCTCGGCCCGGACCACCCGTACACCCTGTCCTCGGCGCAGAACCTGGCCCGGGACCTGCGCGAGGTGGGCCGGTACGAGGATTCGGTGCAGCTGCTGGGGCGGACGTACGACATCTACAAGCGGACGCTGGGCCGGGCCTTCCCGGGCACCCTGTCGGCGGCGAAGAACCTGGCGGTGTCGCTGCGGCGGGCCGGGGAGCTGGAGGACGCGCTGCGGCTGACGACGGCGACCCGCAACCGGTACCGGGCCAAGTACACCTCGGTCAACCCCGACCTGCTGGCCTGCGAACTGAACCTGGCCTCGGACTTGTTCGCGACCGGTGATCCGGGCGCGGCACGGGACCTGGCGCAGGAGGTGGTGGACGAGTACATGAAGGTGCCGGGCGAGAAGCACCCGTACACCCTGGCCGCGCTGAACAACCTGGCGGTCTTCCACTGGGGGGCGGGCGCGGCGGAGACGGCGGAGCCGCTGCTGCGGCAGACGATCCTCAGCATGCGCGAGGTGCTGGGCGACGACCACCCGCACACCATCTTCGCGCACCTGAACCTGGCCAACGCCCGGGCGGACCTCGGTGATCCGGAGGGCGCCCTGGAGCTGGAGCGGGGGGCGGTGGCGCGGCTGCGGGCGGCGCTCGGGGCGCACCACCCGGAGACCCTGGCGCTCTCGTCGAACATGGCGGTGAGCCTGGACATGACGGGCCGCAAGGAGGAGGCGGCACGGGTGCGGGCGGAGGCGGTGTCCGAGCTGGCGCGGCTGCTCGGGGAGGACCACGGTCTGACCCGGTACGCGCGTGACGAGCGGCGGGTCCACCGGGACCTGGAGCCGCTGGCGGTGTGATCCGACGAGGGCGGCGGGGCTTCGCGGTCCCGCCGCCCGGGAACGAGCGCAGGGGGCGCCGTGACCGACAGCATGACCTTCCGGGGCGAGGACCTGCCGGTCCTCTTCCACCACACCGATCAGGCGGCGGTCTCCCGGCAGCGGGAGTCCGTCCAGGCCACGCGGGCGCAGCTGGTGCTGCTGGTCGTGGCCGCGGGGGCGGCGGCCCTTCCGCCGGGGCCCGCGGCGGGCGGGCTGCACCTGTGCGCGGCGCTGAGCGCGCTGGCGTACGCGGGGGTGCTGGCCGTGGGCGTACGGGCGACGCGGCGGCGGGCCCGCCCGCAGTGGCAGCTCAACCGGAGCGCGGCCGAGTTCATCAAGTCGCTGGCGTGGCGGTACGCCGTGCACGGGGCGCCGTTCGGCAGCGAGGTCGCCGGGGTGGAGGGGGTGTACCGGGCGCGGCTGGAGAAGGGGCTGGACGAGCTGCGCAAGATGGGCTGGCGGGATCCGCGGGCGGAGGGTCTGGTGCCGGAGGGAGCGGAGATCACGGGCGCGATGCAGCGGCTGCGGGGGCTGGAGTACCAGGTGCGCCGGGAGACGTACGTCCGGGACCGGCTGATCGAGCAGCGGACCTGGTACCAGCGCAGGGCGGAGGGCTCGCGGCGGGCGACCGCGCTGTGGTCGTGGACGATCGTGCTGCTGACCTGTCTGGGGCTGGTGTTCGCGCTGTCCGGGGCGTTCGGTTCGGGTCCGGGGGCAACGGCTGCGGCGGGGGTGACGAGCGCGGCCGCGGCGGCGGCGATCGCCTGGAACGAGGTGCGCCGCCACCATCCGCTGATCGAGGCGCACACGCTGATCGAGCAGGACCTGTCGGCGATGATGGTCGTGATGCAGACGACGATCACGGAGTCGCAGTGGCCGTCGGCGGTGTACGAGACGGAGCGGTACGTGTCGCCGCAGCACACCGACTGGCTTGCCCGGCACAGCAGTTGAGGGCGGCGGGGGCGCGGTTCAGTCGCGGGCCGCGCCCTCGGGCCAGATGACGGTGACGGGTTTGCCCAGGGCCCGGGCGTAGGCGACGATCTCGCCGGTGCCGCCGTGCCCGCGGGCCGGGAGGCCGTCCCAGACGGCGACGAGCCGGTCGCAGGTCTCGGCGATGTAGGTGCCGGCGGCGTAGTAGGCCTCGTCGGTGGAGCGGGGGAAGGCCATCACGACCTGCTGGGTGGCCCGCTCCTTGAGGCGGCGGTACGCGGCGAGGCCGCGGCTGTCCTCGAAGGTGTCCTCGTAGTCCCCGCTGGGGATGACGACGGTCAGTTCGGCGCCGTATTCGAGGGCGATGGCGGCGAAGAGCTGGTCGGCTCCGTCGGCGAGGCTGGAAAGGGCCTCCAGCGGCCCCGGGAGCCCGCCGAGCACGGCCCTCAGGCCCTCCTCGACCTGGGCGAGGCAGGTGTCGGGGATCGACCGGTGCCCCGTCACGCCGATCCGCTTCATCCGAGATCCTCCCCCCGTGGACGCCCTGGACATCCTCCCAGAAGGCGGGAGGACGTCCAGGGGGCCTGCGGGCCGGGGCGGGGCTACGGCGGCGTCAGTAGACGCTGACGCCGTAGGCGCTCAGGGCCTCGGTGACGGGCTGGAAGAAGGTGGTGCCGCCGGAGCTGCAGTTGCCGCTGCCGCCGGAGGTGAGGCCGACGGCGCGGCTGCCGGAGTACAGGGGGCCGCCGCTGTCGCCGGGTTCGGCGCAGACGTTGGTCTTGATCATGCCGTAGACGATGTCGCCGTTGCCGTAGTTCACGGTGGCGTTGAGGCCGGTGACGGAGCCGCTGTGGATGCCGGTGGTGGAGCCGCGGCGGGTGACGGACATGCCGTTGGTGGCGTCGGCGGCGGAGGTGATGTCCTGGCTGCCGACGGTGCCGGGCGGGACCGGGGAGTTGCTGGCGTACTTGATGAGGCCGTAGTCGTTGGTGGGGAAGCTGGAGCCCACGGTGGTGCCGATGGTGGTGGTGTGGGAGGTGCTGGTCCACCAGCTGCCCGCGCCGTCGGTGCAGTGACCGGCCGTCAGGACGTAGTAGTTGCTGCCGCTGCGGACGTTGAAGCCGAGCGAGCAGCGCCAGCTGGTGGCGTAGATGGCGTCGCCGCCGGAGAGCAGCTTCCTGATCTTGCCGGGGGTGCGTTCGATGCGCAGGGCGGCGGCGTCGGGTCCGGCCTCGCGGCGGATTCTGGCCAGGTCGGCCTGGGTGACGGTGGAGTCGGCGGTGACCACGAGGGTCCCGGTGGCGGGGTCGGTGTGCCAGGCGGTGCCGGCGACGTCGGCGCGCAGCACGGAGGCTCCGGCGGCGGCGAGCCGGGCGGCGCTGAAGCCGGTGTCGGCGGGGTCGGCGCTGGCGGCGGTGGGGGCGGCGATCGCGGCGACGGCGGCGAGACCGGTGGCCACGGCGAGCAGCCGGAGTCGGGCGGTGCTGTTGGTCCTCACTTCACGTCCTCCCGGAGGGGGGTCTGGGGCCCGGCGGTCGTGGGGGTGCCGGAGCCCTTGAGCGGCGGGGGGAGGGCGCGGCGGGCGCGCGGCCGTCGGCCGAACGTTTCGCCGTGCCCCTGACAAGTCCGCCGGATGACGCTGAACGGGAGTGTCCTGGCGTCAGTTACCGGCGGCAAGGGCTCCTTTCAGCCGTCGCTCGCCTGCGGCGACCGCGAAGGGCAGGGTGTTCCCGGGGGGCGGGAACGGGCAGACGAAGTGGTCGGCGAAGGCACAGGGCGGCAGCAGGGCGCGGTTGAGGTCGACGACGACGCCCCCGTCCGGATCCGGGGTGCCGGGCCGCAGGAAGCGGAACCGGTAGCTGGAGTCCCCGCTGGTGGCGTCGGCGAAGACGGCCCAGAGACTGCCGTCGTCCCCGTCGACGGCCACCTGGAGGCGGTGCCGGTCGCCCGCGCGCTCGAACAGCAGCTCGCCGCCGAGGCCGAGCCCGCGGGCGCGCCCGTCGGCGTTCTCGACCTGGACGGTCCGCTCCTCGCCGTAGGGGCGGAACCGGCCCGGCAGGGCGAACGCCGGGTCGTAGGGGGTGGCCTCGATGCCCTGGAAGGCGCGCCGGGCGGCGGAGCCGGGGTCGTAGGTGCGCACCGCCCACTCCCCCGCGCGCCGGATCACCACCAGGCGGACGACGCCCGCGGTCAGGCGGCAGTCCGCCGGCCGCCCCTCGTCGGCGGCCAGCAGGGCCTCCCCGTCGAGGGGTGTGCCGTCGAGCTCCAGGCCGTCCTCGGAGCAGGCGCTCACCACCACGCCGTCGACGGTGGCGCGCCAGCGCCCCGGAACGGCCGGAATTCGACCTTCCAGGTCCTCCGGCACCGACTCGGAGATCCAGTAGGTGCCGGTCAGCGAAAGGGGTCCGTAGGGGGCGGAGACGGTGGCCACGCGCTGCTCGTGCCACCGCCGCCAGGCCGTGGTCGCTTCGTCGTCACTCATGCCGCTCAGCCCTTCCCGGCGGACCCGGGCGGGAATCCCCCCGTACGCCGTACGGGCCTGCGGGCAGCGGGAACTGACGCCTGCTCAGCCACCGGAGCCCTCGGGGGCTCAGCCGCAGTCGCAGTCGCAGCCGTTGCAGCAGCAGTCGGCACAGTTGCAGCACTCGCAGCCGTCGCCGTTGCAGCAGTCGCAGTCGCAGTCGTCGCACCAGGCGTCGCGCTTCTTGCGGGACCAGGGGCCCTCGTAGTCGGTGCAGCAGATCTGGCAGGTGCAGAACAGCCCGATGGCCACCGCGCAGCCGTGCAGCAGGCCCCGGCGCGGTTTCTGCGGGGGCAGCCCGCCGCCGCCGTGGCCGCCACCGCCGCCGGGACCGCCCGGGCCCATCGGGGGCGGCATGCCCGGACCGCCGGGGGCGTACTGCGGCGCGCCGCCGCCGTAGGGGTTCTGGCCGTACGGCCCGGCGCCCTGGCCGTAGGGGCCGCCGCCCTGCCCGTACCCGCCCTGGGCGTTCGGGTCGTAGCCCTGCGGCGGGTAGCCCTGCGGGGGCAGGCCGTAGCCCTGCCCGGCCGAGTCCGCGGGGGCGTGGCCGTGCCCGCAGGAGGTGGTGCCGAAGGCCCGGTCCACCGAGGTGCGCAGCTCGTGCACCAGCAGCCGGTGCGCGAGCCCCGCGTCGGCGAACTCCGCCTCGCGCAGCGCCAGCTTGATGCCGTGCAGCGCGTCGTCGCACAGCCGGCGGGCCTCGGTGCGGGAGGTCCCGGTCGCGGTGAGCGGGTTCCAGGCGCCCGCGGCGGCGTCGGCGGCCTGGTCCTCGACGGCGTCCAGCAGGTGGGCGAGCCGCCCGAAGTAACGCCCGGCCTCGGCCAGCGGCGCGGCGTTGCCTGGCCGTCCCGCCAGGACCGCGGTATGAGCGAAGGCGGCCGCGGTCGCGGTCTCCGTCGGCTCGGTGACCACCAGCACGGGCGTGCCCGGGCCGGCCAGGCTCTCGATGCCGCCCTGCCGGTCCACGGCGTCGACCAGCACGGCCGTGTCGAAGCCGAGCGCTGCCCCGGTCCGGGCACCGGCCCGGTCCCAGCCCCGGGCCACCCGGCGCGCGGCGGCGGCCATCGGGGCGCGGGCCAACAGGCCGTCCCGGTCGGCCACGTGGTCGCGCACCTTCGCGGAGGCGAGCACCAGCGACACGGCGGCCGCGAGCCGGGCGCCCTCGCCGTTGGCGACCGGGGCGGTGCGCATGCCGCGCAGCGGGCAGGGGCCCGCGGTGCGCCGCGCGCCGGGCAGCGGACCCGACTGAGCTTCCGTCAGAACGGAGACCAGCAGCCCGTCGTAGTTCGTGACGATCCGGGCGAACTGGCCGTGGTCACCCCGAAGTGCCAGGCACAGACCGCAGAGATGGGCCATCCACTCCGTCTTGAAGCGGTCGCCGAGCCGGTGCGTACAAGGTCTGACGATGCCGAACAAACCGCTTCCCCCGTGTGTCATCCGCGTGTTTCCGGGGCATCGTATCCAGCCAACTCGTTCACCCGTACGCCCCAGCGCCTCACCCGGTCGGCAGCGGCGGTCGTATTTTCACTCAGTCAGCAGCGGCAGTGGCCGGGAACCTCGCCGGTGCAACGGATGTTCTGCACCAGTCCCGTCACGAAACCACTGCGCGGCGGCTATCCACTTGGCGCGTTGTCAGCATGATGGACGACCATAGGGGCAGCGGAGCAGAAGTCAGACTGGCCACGGTGAAAGGAGGCGTCCATGGGTTCGGTACGCAAGGCGAGCGCCTGGTTGGGTCTCGTGGAGGACAACGACGACGAGCGGTACTACGACGACGACTACGCGGAGGCGGTGGACGGCCGGCAGGGCTCGGTCGCCGGGCCCGGCGACCAGTGGGTCACCGACCCGCGGGTGCGCGTGGCCTCGGAGTCCGCGGTCGAGCGGGGCCGGCGGATCGCGACGGTGACCCCGGACGGGTTCCGCGACGCGCGCGGCATCGGCGAGCTCTTCCGCGAGGGCGTCCCGGTGATCGTGAACCTGTCCTCCATGGACCCGACCGACGCCAAGCGCGTGGTCGACTTCGCGGCGGGCCTGACCTTCGGGCTGCGCGGCTCCATCGAGCGGGTGGCGACCAGGGTCTTCCTCCTGACCCCGGCCGACACCCAGATCGTCAGCGGTGAGGCGGGCGGCCGCTCCCGCGACTTCTTCAACCAGAGCTGAGCAAGGCGGGGGCACCTCTGGAGGTCCCCCCGGACGGGGTCCGGGGGAGGTAGCCGGGGGAGCTCGCGGGCTTACCGGAAGGCGTCGAGCCCGGTGAGCGCCTTGCCCAGCACCAGCTGGTGCATCTCCACGGTGCCCTCGTAGGTGAGCACCGACTCCAGATTGGTGGCGTGCCGCATGACGGGGTACTCCAGGGAGATCCCGTTGGCCCCGAGCACGGTCCGCGCGGTGCGGCAGATGTCGATGGCCTCGCGGACGTTGTTGAGCTTGCCGAAGCTGATCTGCTCCGGCCGCAGGGTCCCCGCGTCCATGCGCCGGCCCAGGTGGTGGGCGAGCAGGATGCCCTTGTGGAGTTCCAGCGCCATGTCGGCCAGCTTGGCCTGGGTGAGCTGGAAGCCGCCGATCGGCCGGCCGAACTGCTCCCGCGTCCGCGCGTAGTCGAGCGCGGCCTCGAAACTGGCGCGTGCCGCGCCCATGGACCCCCAGACGATCCCGTACCGCGCGTGGCTGAGGCAGCCCAGCGGCCCCTTGAGCCCGGTGACCCCGGGCAGCACCGCGTCGGCGGGCAGCCGTACGTCGTCCATCACCAGCTCGCTCGTCACCGAGGCGCGCAGCGACCACTTGTGCTTGATCTCCGGGGCGGAGAAGCCCGGCGTGTCGGTGGGGACGGCGAAGCCGCGGATCCCCTCGTCCGTCTGCGCCCAGACGACGGCCACGGAGGCCACCGAGCCGTTGGTGATCCACATCTTGCGCCCGTTGAGGATCCAGTCGGAGCCCTCCCGCTTGGCGTGGGTGCGCATCGCGGCGGGGTCGGAGCCGACGTCGGGCTCGGTCAGCCCGAAGCAGCCGATCAGCTCGCCGGCCGCCATCCCCGGCAGCCAGCGCTGCTTCTGCTCCTCGGAGCCGTACTTCCAGATCGCGTACATGGCGAGGGAGCCCTGGACGGAGACCAGGGAGCGGATCCCGGAGTCGGCGGCCTCCAGCTCCAGGCAGGCGAGGCCGTACTGGACGGCGCTCGCGCCCGCGCAGCCGTAGCCGGTCAGGGACATGCCGAGGGCGCCGATGGAGCCGAGTTCGCGGGCCAGTTCGCGGATGCCGGGCAGTTCGCCGGCCTCGTACCACTGGGCGATGTGCGGCAGGACCCGGTCGGCGGCCCAGGTACGGACGGTGTCGCGGACGGCGAGGTCCTCGGGGCTGAGGAGTTCGTCGAGCCCGAGCGGATCGGTGGGGACGAACGGGTTCTTCGGCGCGGACGACGCGGACAAGAGGGGCCTCCCGGCAGGCGCGTGGGGCGAAACCTAGCGGTGCAAGTTTGTCGCCGCTCCCGCCCCGGGTCCACCCCCGGCCCGACCGGGCCGGGCCGGTCAGGCCGGGCGGCCGCCGACCGCCGGGTCCCGCTCGGGCTTGCCCGGGCCGGGGATCCGGGGCGCGGAGGCCGCGGCGGCCTGGGCCTTGGGCTGCGCGGGCAGCCGGACGGAGGCCCGGGCCCCGGCGCCGGACCCGCCGGTGCCCGCCGCGCCGCCGGCAGGGGCGCCGCAGCCGGCCTGGTCGGCGTTCTCCATGGTGCGCGGCAGCTTCAGCGCCATCACCGCGCCCGCCAGCAGCAGGCCCGCGCTGACCACCAGGGTGACGTGTAGCCCGTGCACGAAGGAGTGCCGGGCGGCCTCCGCCAGGGAGCGCCCCGCCGGACCGCCGAGGTGGGCGGCGATCTGGTAGGCCTCGCCGAGGGAGTTCGCGGCCCCCGCCGAGTCCTCGGCCGGCACCCCCGGCACGCCGAGCAGACCGGGCCGGTAGGCGGCGTTCATCACACTGCCGAGCAGGGCGATGCCCATGCCGGCGCCGAGCTGGTACGAGGTCTCGCCTATGGAGGCGGCGCCTCCGGCGGCCTCCACCGGGGCCTCGCTCAGCATGGACTCGTACGCCGCGAAGAGGGTGGTCTGGAGGCCGAAGCCCAGCAGCACGAACCCGGCGGTCAGCAGCACGGGCCGGTCGTGCTGGCCCATCAGCGTCAGCAGCAGCACCGCGCCGGCGGTCAGCACGAAGCCCAGCGAGACCATCGTGCGCGGTCCGACCCGCTGGAGGGTGTACGAGCCGGTGGCCCCGGCGGCCATGGCGGCGAAGGTCAGCGGCAGCAGCCGCAGGCCGGTCTCCAGCGGGCTCAGGCGCAGCACCAGCTGGAGGTACTGGACGGCGATCAGCTCCAGGCCGACCAGGGCCAGCATGGCGAGCACGATGCAGCCGACGGAGGTGGAGAAGGCCACCCGGGAGAACATCCGCATGTCGATCAGCGGGTGCTCGCGCCGCTTCTGGCGGCGTGCGAAGAGGACCAGCAGCAGCACGCCGAGGGCCAGCGGGACCAGCGCCCGCAGGTCGGTGAGCTGGCGTTCGGCACCGATCCGTTTGACCCCGAGGACCACGCCGAGTACACCGCCCGCGGCCATCAGCGCGCCCAGCACGTCCCAGGGCCCGTCGGCCGCCCCCCGGGACTCGGGCAGCAGCCAGCGGCCCAGCGGCAGGATCAGCGCCATGAGCGGGATGTTGATGAGGAAGACGGAGCCCCACCAGAAGTGCTGGACGAGGAACCCGCCCAGGACCGGCCCGCTCGCGGCGCCGATCGCGGCGACGGCGGTCCAGATGCCGATGGCCAGGGCCCGCTCGCGCCGGTCGGGGAAGACCTGCCGCAGGATCGACAGCGTGGCGGGCATGATCATCGCTCCGCCGACGCCGAGCAGGGCGCGGGCGGCGATCAGCACCTGGGCGTCACCGGCCAGGGCGGCGATGGCGGAGGCCACGCCGAAGAGCGTGTAGCCGAGGAGCAAGATCCGGCGGCGGCCGACCCGGTCGCCCAGGGTGCCGAAGAGGATCAGCAGCGCGGCGCACACCAGCGGGTAGGCGTCGACGATCCACAGCAGTTCCTGGGAGCCGGGGCGCAGGTCTTCGGTGACGGCGGGGACGGCGACGTGCAGGATCGTCGCGTCGAGCGCGACGAGCACCAGGCTGACGCAGAGGACCGCGAGGACGACCCAGCGGTTGGCACCGCCGGAGGCCTCGGTGATCCGCTGCCGCAGGGAGGGCTTCCTGTCGCCGGCCGTGTTCGTCCCCGACATCCATGTACCTCCCAGGTGATCCCTCGCACTCGGCGGACCAGCGTCGTGTGGCGCCGCGGGGTGGTGCCCAGTGCGGCGTCCTACGGGGTCCGGCATCGACACGCGAGTGAAGGGTCAGCGTACGCGAGTTCGTGTGCCCGGCACGTGGTCAAGCTCTCATCCCGGCGGCGGCCCCGTTGTGGTGTGCACCACTCGCCCCGGCCCTCCTTCCCCCTGCGTACACGCCCGGTCACGGCCCGTGGTTCTGGTTCCGGGGCCGGTGGCCGGGCCGTTGATACTCGTGTCCGTGACAACTGTGCCCGCCTCCGACGCTCCCCCCAAGGGCCCCGGCCCCGGCCCGTGCCGGGCCGCGCCCGCGCTCGCCGCGTTCGCCGCGGTCCGGCTGCTCGGGCTGGCCGTGCTCGCGGTGTGGTCCGCGGTGGCCGGCAGCAGCCCGCACACGCTGCTGTCGGCGCGCTGGGACTCCCTCTGGTACGCCCGGATCGCCGCGCAGGGGTACGGGTACGAGGTGGTCCTGCCGAACGGGGCCGTCCACTCCAACCTGGCGTTCTTCCCGCTGCTGCCGTGGCTGGAGCGGCTGGTGGCGGCGCCCACCGGGCTCTCGTACGGTTCGGCGGGCCTGGTGGTCTCGGCGGTGGCGGGGCTCGCCGCCGCCTGGGGGATCTTCGCCGTCGCCGATCTGCTCCACGGGCGGCGGGCCGGCGTGCTGGCCGTGGCGCTGTGGGCGGCGCTGCCGGTGGGGATCGTCCAGTCCATGGCGTACAGCGAGTCGCTGTTCACCGCCCTGGCCGCCTGGGCCCTGTACGCGGCGCTGCGCGGGCGCTGGCTCGCGGCGGGCCTGCTCGCGGCGGGGGCGGGGCTGACCCGCCCGGTCGGGGCGGCGGTGGTCGCGGCGGTGTGGGTGGCCGCCGTTCTGGCGTGGCGGCGCGGGGAGCGCTCGTGGCGGATGGCGGCGGGGGTGCTGCTGGCCCCGGCGGGGGCGGCGGCGTACGCGCTGTGGGTGGGGGCCCGGACCGGCGGGGGGCTGACGGGCTACCTGGACGTGCAGGCGGGCTGGGGCAACGGCTTCGACGGGGGCTGGGCCTTCGCCCGGTTCATCGGGGCGCGGCTGGCCTCGTCCGCCTTCCTCGCGGGGGTGGGCCTGATCGCGGGGGTGCTGCTGGTGCTGTGGCTGTACGGGCTGTGCGTACGGCGCCGCCTGCCGGCCGTGCTCCTCGTCTACTGCGGGATCGTGGTGGCGCTGGCGCTGTGCGCCTCGGGGTACTTCGGCTCCAAGCCGCGGCTGCTGCTGCCGGCGTTCCCGCTGATGCTGCCGCCGGCGGTGGCGCTGGCCCGCGGGCCGGCCGGGCGGGCGGCCGCGGTCGTCGGGGGTCTCGCCCTGGTCTCGGCGGTCTACGGGGCGTTCTGGCTGAACGGCTCGGGCCCGCCGTGAGCCCGGTCCTCCGCCGCCTCCCAGGATCACGGAATGGATCATTCCAATCCATGATTGCGCAAAGGAATTGAGCTGCGGCGATAAACCGCCCGTAAGCGCGCGGACAATTGGCGGGGCAGCACTCCGGGAGTGGAATCCGGGGAGTTCCAACCGGGGGCGGAATAACGGCAATTAAGTCCCGCGTGAGACGCACTCCACATCACATGGTCATCACAAAGCGTGCGATTCGCACGGGCCGTGCTTCGACGCGCGGTAACGTCGATTGAGTGCGTACCGATCAATTGCTGTCCCGTCTGGAGCCGGTGTTCGCCCGGCTGGACAGGGAACCAGAGCGACCGGCTCATCTGCAGACCCCGCAGATGAGCCGGCACCGCGTCGTGCTGCTCTGCGCGACCCTCGCCTTCTACCTGGCGATCGTCGTGGCCGTGCTGACGACGTCCTGGCTCGTCCGCCTGGACTGGCAGATCATGTTCTTCCGGCCGTACGAGCAGTGGCCGCAGATCCACGCCTTCCTCGACTACCTGGTCGTCCTCGGCCAGCGCGGACCCACTGCGGTGATGGTCGCGGCCTGGCTCGGCTGGCGCTCCTGGCGCCAGCACACCCTGCGCCCGCTGATCGCCCTCGGCGTGGCCCTGCTGCTGCTGAACATCACCGTGGGCTCCGTGAAGCTGGGCCTCGGCCGGCTCGGCCCGCACTACGCCACCCAGATCGGCTCCGCCGAGCTCTTCGCGGGCGGCGATATATTCCCTTCCGGCCACACCGCCAACGCCGTCGTGACCTGGGGGATCCTGGCCTACCTGGCCTCCACCACGGTCACCCGCCGGGTGCTGTCCATCCTCTCCGGGGTGCTGTCGCTCAGCGTCGGCGCCACCACGGTCTACCTCGGCACCCACTGGGTGAGCGACGTCCTGCTCGGCTGGACCGCCGGCCTGCTCATCATGCTGGCGCTGCCCTGGTTCGAGCCGCTCATCGCCCGCTCCGAGGCCTACGTCTTCGAGGTGCGCGAGCAGTGGCGCCGCCGGCTGGAGGAAGGCCGGGTCTCCGAGCCCGTCGCCGCCGCGCTCACCCCGCTGCTCTCGGCGGGCGGCAAGTGGCGGCCCCGGCCGGCCGAGGCGGCGCCCGTCGCCGTCCCGGCGCCCGCCGGGCACTCCCCCGCGCTGCGGCCCGCCGCGCACGCCCACCCGGCGTCCCGGCCGCACCTGATCCGCTCCGAGCGGACCCCGGTCACCCCGGCCGGCAGCCGCCGCCCGGCGCACACCGAGCGGGCGGCCGCCCGCAGCGCGCGTCCCGCCACCGGCGGCTGACGCACCCCGCGGGGACGGTACGCACGCCCCACCCCGCACCACGACGGCGGGCCGGTTCCACGAACCGGCCCGCCGTTCATATGTCCGGCCCGTCAGCCGCGCGCCCAGAGGTTCCTCCGTACCGGGTCACGCTTGTGTCACGGGTTGTCGACGGCCGCCGCCGCCCGCCCGGCGATTCCGCCGGCGGAATTCAAATCCCCGCGGCCGGAATTCCCGTGCTCTCCGACGCCTTCCAGCGCACGGCCGAGAAGGTCCCGCAGAGCGGCGATCCGGTCGGTCAGCGCGGGGGGCTCCACGACCTCGAACTCGCAGCCGAGCATCATGATGTGAATCACCAGAACGTCGAGGTTCACCGCCCCCGTCCGCAGCAGACAGCTCTCCGCGTCGACCGGCTCCAGCACCCCGTCGGCGGGTCCCACGATCCCCGCCGCCGCCTCGGCCGGCACCCTCAGCCGCACCACCGCCCGGACGGCGTACGCCCGTTGCGAGACCCCCTCGGAGACGTACGCCGCCAGGTCCTCGGCGGGGGCCGGGCGCGGGGTGAACCGCGGGCCGTGCGGGGGGCGGGGCTCGATCCGGTCGGCGCGGAAGGTCCGCCAGTCCGCGCGGTCGAGGTCCCAGGCGACGAGGTACCAGCGCCGCTCGGTGCACACGAGCCGGTGCGGCTCGACGGTCCGGCGGCTCACGGCCCCGGCGTGGTCCCGGTACCCGAAGCGCAGCCGCTCGCCGTCCCGGCACACGGCGGCGAGCTCGGTGAGGACGGCGGGGTCCACGGTGTCGCGGCCGGGCCCGCGGAGCATGGGGACCGTGAACTCGTTGAGCGCGGAGACCCGTCCGCGCAGCCGGCCCGGCAGCACCTGCTCCAGCTTGGCGAGGGCCCGCACCGAGGCCTCCCCGATCCCCTCGACCCCGTTCCCGGCGGCGGTCCGCAGTCCGACGGCGACCGCGACGGCCTCGTCGTCGTCGAGCAGCAGCGGGGGCAGCTGCGCCCCCGCACCGAGCTGGTACCCGCCGCCGGTGCCGGGGGTGGCGTTCACGGGGTACCCGAGCTCCCGCAACCGGTCGACGTCACGGCGCACGGTCCGGGGCGTGACCCCCAGCCGCTCGGCGAGGTCGGGGCCGGTCCACTCGCGGTGGGTCTGGAGGAGGGAGAGCAGCCGGAGCAGCCGCGCGGAGGTCTCTAGCACCGCCCCAGTGTGCCCGGCGCTCCCCACGGTCCCTCACCCGGTCCGGCCGCGCCGCTCATCCCCCTCGCCCCCGGCCGGCCTCCCCGGCGTCGCGCCGCTGCGCTGCCTCCCTCCGTCGTCCCCGGGGCTCCGCCCCAGACCCCGCGCCCCAAACGCCGACGGGGCTATGTGCAGCCCCGCCGGCGTTTGAGGCGCGGCGCGGAGCGCCGTGTAGTGGGCCGCACCCGGAGGCGGAGGGGCACCTCCCCCAGCCGCACCGGCGCTTGAGGTGGAACGGAGGAAGGGCGGGTAGGGGACGGCTCCGCGCAGCGGCCACCGACCGCCACCGCGCACAGCTCAGGGCACCCGAACCGGCGCCGGCGCCCCCGGAGACGGAGCCGGCGGGGACGGCGCCGACGGGCCCGCCGGGGCGGGAGACGGCCCGTCCGGGCTCGGGGCCACCGGGGCCGGGGTGACCGGGGCCGGGCTCGGGACAACCGGGGCCGGGGTGACCGGGGACGGGGGTGGGCCCGGGAGGGCGAGGAGGGTGCCGACCTTGAGGGCGGCCGGGTCGGGGCCGATCACCGGGCGGTTCGCCTCGTACAGGGCCCGCCAGCCCCCCGCCACGCCACGCCGCCGCGCGATGCCGTCCAGCGTGTCCCCGCCCCGCACCACATGCATCCGCCCCGCCAGCCCGTACCGCTTCGCACACACAGGCCACGCGTCCCACCCCTGCGCCCCCAGCAGCTCCTCCGCGACCCGGATCTGCTGCTCCCGCGTCGCCAGGTCCGCCCGCGCCGCGTACACCAGCCCCCCGTACTCCACCCACGTCGGCTGCCAGAACTGCAGCCCCCCGTAGAAGCCGTTGCCCGTGTTCACCGCCCACCGCCCGCTGCTCTCGCAGTCCGCGACGCAGTCCCACGGCCACTCCCCGCCCGGCCCGCAGTCCCCCGGCCCGGTCCCGATGACCCCCGGCGAACCGGGATACGCGGCCCCCGCCGGCCCGGGAGCCGGCGGGGGCGGCGCCGCGACCGCCCCGGCACCCCACGGGAGTACGAGCACCAGCGCGGCGCAGACCGCGAACGCGGCCCGCCGGAAGCGGACCCGGAAACAGACGTCGGGCATCGCGCCACGCTACGCAGCCCCCTCCCCCCGCCCGCCCCGCCACGCGGCGCACCCCCGCGCCCCACCCGGACGGCCGACCGCCACCCCGCCCCCAAATGGCCAGCCCCAACCACCAACTGCGCACAAGCAAGCAATAGTTGCCATAAAAACGAAGCCTCCCCCGAGCGCCTCACTCTTTCGGGTGGCCGGTTCGATTCCGTTCCCTCAAACGGCGTGACCCCGGCCGAGCCTCGGCCGTTGTGCCCGGCGAGCCGGGAACCCCCCGGCCTCCGCACGAATGAGGAGCCCACCCGTGCCGCGCATGCTCGACGTCAGTCTTGAGGTACGTGCCGAGATCGGTGACGAAGAAGCCGACAGGCTGCTCACCGGCGACGACGCCCCGGGCAGTTACGACTGCACCTCCTGCCGCACCCCCGGCGACCCCGAGACCGACCCGACGAGCACGGTGCTGTTCGTGGGCGAGGAGACGGCCGTCCTCGCCTTCGCCCACGCCGGCTGCATCCCCTCCCAGGTCGTCACGGTCTCCGAGGCCGAGCTCCAGGGCGCGGTCCGCAGCATCACCGGTGACAGCCCCGCCCCCGAGCAGGCGGCCGCCGGCGAGGCGCCGCAGAGCGTCCCCGGCGGCCAGGCCGTCCTCGGCATCACCAGCGGCCTGATCCTGATCAACGGCGAACTGCACCCCGCGCTCGTCGTCGAGCCGACCGCGCCCATCGCCCGCCCCGGCACCACCGGCCCCGGCGACGACTTCCTGCCGCTCCTCATCGAGCAGGGCTTCATCCCCGTCACCGACACCAACCAGGTGCCCTCCGCCCTCGAGGGCTGGTCGGTCCTGCTGGCCGGCGGCCAGCTGCACGCCGTGCTCCAGCCCGGCGCGGGCGGCGGCCCCCAGGCCTCCTGGTGGCAGGCGCACCAGGCGCTGTCCGTGACCGACGGCTGGCGGGCCGCGGTCAACAAGACCCAGCGGGTCCTGGTGTACGCCGCCCCCGTCGGCTCCATCGGCCAGCAGCCGCGCGAGGACCTGCTGCGCGACGCCCTGGACAAGGCCGCGAGCAACGGCAAGCTCGTCGCGGCCTCCATGCCCCTCGCGGGTGCCGCGGGCGCCTGAACCCCAACCTTTCCCACCCCGCCGGAAACGGCCGCCCGTCTTCCCCACGAAGGAGGCCGGTCGGCATGCGCCGGGGGTGCGCGGTCCGTCCCGCGCACCCCCGGCGATCTGCGTTTTACGCCCCGTCACCCCGCATCCGCAGGGCCCCGGTTTCGTTGGCTGATACGTGCATGCATACGACCCCTCCCGCGCCCCGTCCTATCCGAGCAGCGTCCCCCCGATGCGCCCCGCCCTGGACCGGGACCACGCTCCGGCCGCCTCGCACACCCCGATCTTCGACGCCCTGTACTCCGAGTACCTGCGGGCCTTCCGGGCCCTGCCGGGCGACCGGACCGGCGAGGAGGACCTCGGCTTCACCGCGTTCTCGTACGGCTCCTCGCACGGATCCTCCTACGGCTCCTCGCACGGTTCCTCGTACGGCGGCTCCTACACCGGGTCCTCCGGAGTCTCCTACGGCAGCGGCTCGTACGCCGCCGGGTGGAACGGTTCCGCATGGCAGCGCTCCGACCCCTGGCAGCCCGCGTACCCGCCCGCGCCGGTCGTCCCGCAGCCCCAGTACGCCCACGCCGGCGCCGCCGTCCCCGTACCGGCGTCCGGGGCCGGACAGGGCTCCGGATACGGCGACGGGCGGCAGCACCAGACCGGGATGCAGCACATCCCGGCGGCCCTGCCGCCCGCTCCGCGCCGGGGCTACTGACCCCGGCCCGCCACCGCGACCGCTACTTCTTCTTCTTGTACTGGGCGCCGCGCTTCTCGCGAACCCGCACCGAGATGTGCAGCGGGGTGCCCTCGAAGCCGAACTCCTCGCGCAGGCGGCGCTCGATGAAGCGCCGGTAACCGTGCTCCAGGAAGCCGGAGGCGAAGAGGACGAACCGCGGCGGCTTGCTGCCCGCCTGGGTACCGAACAGGATGCGGGGCTGCTTGCCGCCGCGGATCGGGTGCGGGTGCGCGGCGACGATCTCGCCGAGGAAGGCGTTCAGCCGGCCGGTGGGGACGCGCGTCTCCCAGCCCGCGAGGGCGGTCTCGATCGCCGGGACCAGCTTCTCCATATGGCGGCCGGTCTTCGCCGAGACGTTGACCCGGGGCGCCCAGGAGACCTGCTGCATCTCGGTCTCGATCTCGCGCTCGAGGTAGTAGCGGCGCTCCTCGTCCAGCTCGTCCCACTTGTTGTACGCGATCACGATCGCGCGGCCGGCCTCGACGGCCATGGTGATGATGCGCTGGTCCTGGACGCTGATGGACTCGGTGGTGTCGATCAGGATGACCGCCACCTCGGCCTTCTCGACGGCCGCGGCCGTGCGCAGCGAGGCGTAGTAGTCGGCGCCCTGCTGGAGGTGGACCTTCTTGCGGATGCCCGCCGTGTCGACGAACTTCCAGGTGACCCCGCCGAGCTCGATGAGCTCGTCGACCGGGTCGCGGGTGGTGCCGGCCAGCTCGTTGACGACG
This sequence comes from Streptomyces katrae, assembly GCF_002028425.1. Classification (GTDB taxonomy): domain Bacteria; phylum Actinomycetota; class Actinomycetes; order Streptomycetales; family Streptomycetaceae; genus Streptomyces; species Streptomyces katrae_A. Next base: position 1,841,602 of record NZ_CP020042.1, read on the forward strand.
ACGCGGTCCTCGCGCGCGACCTTGTTCAGGAGGGAGGACTTGCCGACGTTGGGGCGGCCGATCAGGGCGATGCGGCGCGGGCCGCCGACCGGGGCCCCGCCGAAGGTCTGCTCGGGGGCCTCGGGCAGGACCTCCAGGACGGCGTCGAGCATGTCGCCCGTGCCGCGGCCGTGCAGCGAGGAGACCGGGAACGGCTGGCCCAGGCCCAGGGACCACAGGTAGGCCGCGTCGGCCTCGCCGCTCTGGCCGTCGACCTTGTTGGCGCACAGGACGACGGGCTTGCCGGACCGGCGCAGCAGCTTGACGACGGCCTCGTCGCTGTCGGTGGCGCCGACCTTGGCGTCCACGACGAAGACGACCGCGTCGGCGGCCTCGATGGCGTACTCGGCCTGGGCGGCGACGGAGGCGTCGATGCCGAGGACGTCCTGCTCCCAGCCGCCGGTGTCGACGACCTTGAAGCGGCGGCCCGCCCACTCGGCCTCGTAGGTCACGCGGTCGCGGGTGACGCCCGGCTTGTCCTCGACGACCGCCTCACGGCGGCCGATGATGCGGTTGACCAGGGTCGACTTGCCCACGTTCGGGCGGCCGACGACGGCGAGTACGGGCAGCGGTCCGTGGCCGGCTTCGCCGATGGCGTCCTCGACGTCCTCGAGGTCGAAGCCTTCCTCCGCGGCGAGCTCCATGAACTCCGCGTACTCGGCGTCGCCAAGTGCTCCGTGGTCGTGCTGGTCGTTCATGAAGTCCGTTCCTCGTCGTTCGTGGTGGTCGGTGGTGTCGTCCGCGCGGCGGGCACCACTACTGGGTTCAAGTCTCGCTCAGCGCCCGGTGAGGCGCTTGGCGTCGGCCAGGTGGGCCGTCAGCCGGTCCTGGATGCGCACGGTGGCCGCGTCCAGCGCGGTCCGCGTACGGCGGCCCGTGCCGTCCCCGGCCTCGAAGGCGGAGCCGAAGACGATGTCGACGCGGCTGCGCAGCGGCGGCAGGCCCTTGACGAACCGGCCCTTGGCCTCGGTGCTGCCGAGGACGGCGACCGGCACGATGGGCGCGCCGCTGCGGACCGCGAAGTAGGTGAGGCCGGCGCGCAGGGACGCGAAGTCCCCGTCGCCGCGGGTGCCCTCGGGGAATATCCCGAGGGCGCCGCCGTTGCCGAGGACGTCCAGGGCGCGGGTGACGGCGGTCCGGTCGGTGCCGGAGCGGTCCACCTTCACCTGTCCGATCCCCTCCAGGAAGGGACCGAGCGGCCCGACGAACGCCTCCTTCTTGATCAGGAAGTGCAGCGGCCGGGGTGCGGTGCCCATGACCAGGGGTCCGTCGATGTTGTGGGAGTGGTTCACGGCCAGGATCACGGGGCCGGTGGCGGGTACCTTCCAGGCACCCAGCACACGCGGCTTCCAGAGCCCGTACATGAGCCCGATTCCGATGCGTCTGCCGACCGCCGCACCCTTGAGGGAGGGCGTATCGCTCACTTGCTCCGCCGCTCTTCCACCAGGGTCACGACGCACTCGATGACCTGGTCGAGGGTGAGCTCGGTGGTGTCCACCTCGACGGCGTCGGCGGCCTTGGCCAGCGGGGAGGTCTTGCGGCCGGAGTCGGCGGCGTCCCGCTTGATCAGGGCTTCCCTGGTGGCGGCGAGGTCGGCGGCCTCCTTGCCGCGCAGTTCGCCGTTGCGGCGGGCGGCGCGGGCCTCGGCGGAGGCGGTCAGGAAGATCTTGAGGTCGGCGTCGGGCAGGACGGTGGTGCCGATGTCCCGGCCCTCGACGACGATCCCGCCGGCCTGCGCGGCCGCTTCGGCGGCGATGGAGCGCTGGAGCTCGGTGATCAGGGTGCGCACCTCGGGGACGGCGCTGACGGCGCTGACCTTGGAGGTGACCTCCTGGGTGCGGATGGGGCCGGAGGCGTCCTGTCCGTCGACGGTGATGGTGGGCGCGGAGGGGTCCGTGCCGGAGACGATGGCCGGCTTGCCGGCGGCGAGGGCGATGGCCTGCGGGTCGTCGGTGTCGACGCCGTTGGTGATCATCCACCAGGTGATGGCCCGGTACTGGGCACCGGTGTCCAGGTAGCGCAGCCCGAGCTTGGCGGCCACGGCCTTGGAGGTGCTGGACTTGCCCGTGCCGGAGGGACCGTCGATGGCGACGATCACGGCGGACGGAGCTGCGGATTCCACGGTGCGGGCACCTTCCTGGTTGCGCGTACGTGTCCGGGCGCGCCCATAGCGCCCCTCACCAGGTTACCGGGCCCTGGCACCGGCCGGTCCCGGGCGGTCGGCGGGGCCCGCACGGGGCCCCGCCGGGTGCCCGGCTACTGCTGGCGCAGGGCCCAGCCCCGCTCGCTGAGCTCGGCGGTCAGGGGGGCGACGGCCCTGGGCTCGACCATGAGCTGCACCAGGCCCGCCTGCTGGCCGGTGGCGTGCTCGATCCGCACGTCCTCGATGTTGACCCCGGCCCGGCCGGCGTCGGCGAAGATCCGGGCCAGCTCGCCGGGCTTGTCGCTGATGAACACCCCGACCGTCTCGTAGGCCGTGGGGGCCGCGCCGTGCTTGCCGGGGACGCGGACGCGGCCGGCGTTGCCGCGCTTGAGGACGTCCTCGATGCCGGCGGCCCCGCCCCGGCGCTTGGCCTCGTCGGCGGACTGCAGGCCGCGCAGCGCCTCGACGGTCTCCTCCAGGTCGGCGGCGATGCCGGCCAGGACGTCGGCCACGGGCCCGGGGTTGGCGGAGAGGATCTCCACCCACATCCGGGGGTCGGAGGCGGCGATCCGGGTCACGTCGCGGATGCCCTGCCCGCACAGCCGCACCGCCGTCTCGTCCGCCTCCTCCAGGCGGGCGGCGACCATGCTGGAGACCAGCTGCGGGGTGTGGGAGACCAGCGCGACCGCCCGGTCGTGGGCGTCGGCGTCCATCACCACGGGGACGGCCCGGCACAGGGCGACGAGCTCCAGCGCGAGGTTCAGCACCTCGTGGTCGGTGTCCCGGGTCGGGGTCAGCACCCAGGGGCGGCCCTCGAACAGGTCGGCGGTCGCGGCCAGCGGGCCGGAGCGCTCCTTGCCGGCCATGGGATGGGTGCCGATGTAGGCGGAGGTGTCGGCGCCCAGGGCGGCGAGCTCGCGGCGCGGCCCGCCCTTGACGCTGGCCACGTCCACGTAGGCCCGGGCCAGTCCGCGTCCGATGGCGTCGGCCAGGGCCGCGGCCACGTGGGCGGGCGGTACGGCGACGATCGCGAGGTCGACCTGGCCCTCGGGGGCGTCGTCGGTGCCGGCGCCGAGGGCGGCGGCGGTACGGGCCTGCGCGGGGTCGTGGTCGACGAGGTGGACGGAGATCCCGCGGGCGGTCAGGGCGAGCGCCGCGGAGGTGCCGATCAGTCCGGTTCCGATGACGACGGCGGTTCTCACGGGGGCGCTCCAAGGGTGATCACGTAACGACGGGCCGGGCCTGACTCAGGGTAGCCACTCGGTACCGCGAGAGGACCCGGCGGTCCGCCCTGTGGACGGGGCCGGGCCCTCGCGGCCGGTCGTGCCGGAAGTCAGAGGTTCTGCTGCCGGATGATGTCCTCCAGGGATCCGGAGGGCACCTGCCCGTCCGGGGTGAGCTTGTCGACGACCTGGGGAAGGTGCTGGGCGATCTGGTCGGCCGCCTCCTGGGGGCTGACGCCCGCATGCTCGGCCGCCTGCCGCAGGGCGTCGTCCGGGAGGGCCTTGGCGACCTGCTCCCCGCTGACGGGCTGGTTGTCGCCGGTGCCGATCCAGGACTGGGCCTGGTCGGCAAGGCCGGACTTGGTCAGCATGTCCAGCAGCCCGCCGAGGGGGTTGTTCGCGCCCGCGCCGCCCGCACCGCCACCGCCACCGCCCAGGAGGGCCCCCATCAGGGAGCCGAGGATGTTGCCGCCGCCTGCGGCGGCCGGGCCGCCCTGGCCGCCGCCGAGGAGTCCGCCGAGCAGGGAGCCGAGGTCGTTACCCGCCATCGTCGTGTGCCTTTCGGAGGGGGTCGGGCGCGCGTCGGCGGCGGCCCGGCTTCGAGACACCGACAATGTCGCCCAGATCGTCCCGTACCGCCACTTGGTATGCGGGCGTCGGCGCCGGTGCGGTAGAACCACCGGCATGATCTTCCACATCGTCCCGCTCGCGGACTGGAGCGCCGCTCCGGAGCTGCCGTACGCCCCCGCCTCGCTCGCCTCCGAGGGCTTCGTCCACTGTTCGGCGGACCGGCCGACCGTCCTCGCCATCGCGGGGTCCCACTACCGGGAGGTGCCGGGTCCGCTGCTCGCCGTGGAGCTCGACGAGGCGGCCCTGACGGCGGAGGTCCGCCGCACGGGCGGCCCCGGCGACCCGTACCCGCACGTTCATGGCCCGTTGAACCGGGAGGCCGTGGTGCGCGTGTGGGAGGTCGTACGCACGCCCGGCGGCGGTGCGGCGGAGCTGGCCCCCTGGCACCCGGGCGGATGAAACGGAGTGGCGGACTTCAATCGGAGCCCGGCACGCGCCAGGATGCTGCTCGCCAACCCCGCCACCGACCGAACAACGGAGCTCCCATGACCGAGTCACACACCGCCCGGCGCACGGTACTCGCGGCCGGGGCGGCCGCCCTGGCAGGCGGCACGCTCGCCGCCTGCGGCGGCGGGGAGAAGAAGCCCGCCACCGAGCCGTCGGCCCCGTCCGCCCCGTCCGCGGCCGCCTCCGCGCCGGCGGCCTCGTCCCCGGTGGCGTCGGCCCCGCCGCAGGCGGCGAAGCCCCTCGTGGACTCTTCGAAGGTGCCGGTCGGCGGCGGCACGGTCCTCAAGGAAGCGAAGCTGGTGGTGACCCAGCCGACGGCCGGGTCCTTCCGCTGCTTCTCGGCGGTCTGCACCCACGAGGGCTGCCTGGTGAACAAGGTCGCGGACGGCACCATCGACTGCCCCTGCCACGGCAGCAAGTTCCAGGTGGCGGACGGTGCGGTGGCCCACGGCCCGGCGAGGCGGCCGCTGGAGGAGAAGCAGATCACGGTGGCCCCGAACGGGGAAATCTCGCTCGCCTAGCCCGCACCCGCCCGCCTACCCTCCCCCGCATGGACGACCTCACCCTGGTCCGGGACCACACGATCTACGCCTGCGTGACGGGCTCCCGCGCCTTCGGGCTGGCCACGGAGACGAGCGACACCGACCGGCGCGGTGTCTTCCTCGCCCCCACGCCGCTCTTCTGGCGGTTCGACAAGCCCCCCACGCACGTGGAGGGGCCGCAGGAGGAGGAGTTCTCCTGGGAACTGGAGCGCTTCTGCGAGCTCGCGCTGCGCGCCAACCCCAACATCCTGGAGTGCCTGCACTCCCCGCTGGTGTACCGGACCACCCCGGTCGGAGAGGAACTCGTCTCCCTCCGCGAGGCCTTCCTCTCCCGCCGGGCCCACACCACCTTCACCCGCTACGCGGCCGGGCAGCACCGCAAACTCGTCGCGGACGTCCGCCTGCACGGCGCCCCCCGCTGGAAGCACGCCATGCACCTGCTGCGCCTGCTCCTGTCCTGCCGCGACCTGCTGCGCACGGGCCGCCTGGACATCGACGCCACCCCCTACCGCGACGGCCTCCTGGCGGTGAAGCGGGGCGAGCTGACCTGGGAGGAGGTCGACACCTGGATGACCCGCCTGACGGAGGAAGCCGAATCCGCCCTCGCCTCCACCCCCCTCCCCACCGACCCCGACCTCCCCCGCGTCGCCGACTTCCTCCACCGCACCCGCCGGGCGTCGGCCGTCTAGGCCGGACCGCTCACGCGTCCCAGAGGGCGCCGAAGGACAGGAGTTCCTCGCGGTATTCGATGCCGCCTTCCCAGTCGCGGGGCCAGGCGTCCGCGCCGAGGTGGGCGCCCGCGAAGGCGCCGGCCAGGCAGGCCAGGGAGTCGGAGTCGCCCGACGTGCAGGCCGCGCGGCGCAGGGCCAGGAGGGGTTCGTCCGGGAAGAGCAGGAAGCAGTGCAGGGCCGTGGCCAGGGCCTCCTCGGCGATCCAGCCCTCGCCGGTGGCCAGGCAGGGGTCGGTCTCCGGGGAGGGGGTGCGCAGGGCCGCCGTGAGCCGGTCCAGGGCCGCCAGGCACTCGTCCCAGCCCCGGGCGATGAAGGACTCCGGGGAGGCGTCGCAGGCCGTGCGCATCCAGAGGTCGCCGAGCCAGCGCTCGTGGTAGCGGGTGCGGTTCTCCAGGGCGTACGAGCGCAGCCGCCCGACCAGGCCCGTCACCTCGGTGCCCTGCGCCAGGAGGTGCACGGCGCGTGCGGTCAGGTCGGAGGCGGCGAGGGCGGTGGGGTGGCCGTGGGTGAGGGCCGACTGGAGCTGGGCGGCGCCCGCGCGCTCCTCGTCCGTCCAGCCGGGGACCAGGCCGACCGGCGCCACGCGCATGTTGGCGCCGCAGCCCTTGGAGCCGGTCTGGCAGGCGTCGCGCCAGTCCCGCGCCGGGTCGTCCAGCAGGCGGCAGGCCACCATGCAGGTGCGGCCGGGGGCGCGGTTGTTCTCCGGGGAGTGGTACCAGTCGACGAACTCCTCGCGGACCGGCCGGGTCAGGCGCAGCGGGCCGACGCGGCCGCGCTCGGCGGCGGTCCGCATCCCGCGGGCCAGGGCCAGGGTCATCTGGGTGTCGTCGGTGACGATCGCCGGGCGCGGCAGCCGCATCTGCCGCCACGGGCCGGTCTTGGCCAGGATGGCCGGGACGTCGTTGAACTCGGTCGGGAAGCCGAGGGCGTCGCCCAGGGCCAGTCCGATCAGGGCGCCGGTCGCGGCGCGCTTGGGGGCGGTCACGGGGTCGGTCCTTCCGTGGGTCGCAGCAGGGGCGGGTGGAGCGTGGTCGCCGGTCCGGCCCGGTAGAGGGCGGCCGGTTTGCCGCGGCCGCCGGTGAGCCGGGCGGCGCCGGGCACGGCTTCGACGAAGCCGGGCGTGGCGAGCACCTTGCGGCGGAAGTTGGGCCGGTCGAGGCCGGTGCCCCAGACGGTCTCGTAGACGGCCTGGAGCTCCCCGAGGGTGAACTCGGGCGGGCAGAAGGCGGTGGCGAGGCAGGTGTACTCCAGCTTCGCGCCGACCCGGCGCCGGGCGTCGGCGAGGATCCGCCCGTGGTCGAAGGCGAGCCCCGAGGCCTCCCCGACCGGCACCCAGCGCGCCCGGTCGGCGTCCCCGCCGCCCTCCTCGGCCGGCTCGGGCAGGTCCGGCACGAGGGCGGTGAAGGCGACGGAGACCACCCGCATCCGGGGGTCGCGGTCCGGTTCGCTGTAGGTGCGCAGCTGCTCCAGGTGCAGGGCGCCGACCAGTTCCGGCGGCAGGCCCGTCTCCTCGGCGAGCTCGCGCAGCGCCGCCGTCTCGGCGGACTCCCGGGGCAGCACGAACCCGCCGGGCAGCGCCCAGGCCCCGGCGTAGGGTTCCCGCCCGCGCCGGATCAGGAGGACGTGCAGGGCGCCGCCGCGCACGGTGAGCACCGCCAGGTCGACGGTCACCGCGAACGGCTCGAAGGCGTACGGGTCGTAGGGCGCGGGCGCCTGCGGTCCACGCCGGTCGGGCTCGGCCCGCACGGGCTCGGGCCGCACGGGCTCGGGGCCGGGCGGGCGCCGCCGGTCGTCACGGTCCGCCGCCGCCGGGGGGTTCACCGGCGCTCCGGGAGGAGCGCCGTGAAGTGCCAGCCCTCGGCCAGCAGGCCGTCCACCGCCGCCACGGCCTGCTCCAGCCGCGAGCGCCGGTCACCGCTCACCATCAGGAAACGCCTCCCGGTGCGGGCGAGTTCCCGCCGGAAGCGGGCGGTCATCCAGGGTCTGAGCTCCGGACCGTCGCGCAGCCCGTCGTCCTCGAAGGGGACCCCTTCGTGGTCCGTCAGCAGGTACAGGTCCCGCCGGGTCCGCGCGGCGATCCGCTCGACCTCGCGGCTGCGTCCGCCGACGTAGCGCTCGTGCCAGATGCCCGTCGCGAAGGAGTCGGTGTCGCAGAACAGCACCGGCGAGCCCAGCCGGGCGGCCCGGTCCTCGTTCTCGTCCTGCCGCCGGGCGATCACGGGGAACTCGCGCGAGGCGAAGGCCATGTCCTCCCAGGAGGCCGCCGGGTCCACGGCGCGGGCCGCGGCCAGCTTCTCCTCGCTGTACTCGCGCCCGTACTCGGCCACCCAGCCGGTCTTCGCCCACACCCCGCCGCGCCGCCGGTAGTGCGCGGCCAGCTCCCGCGAGAGGGTCGTCGTCCCCGTGGACTCGGCCCCGAGGACGACGACGCGCCGGGTCAGCGCGGCCCGGACGGCCGGCCCCAGGAACTCCCAGCAGCCGGCCGGGTCCGCCCGTACGGCCGTCCCGGAGACCGGGAACAGGCTGCGCGCCGGGTCCACCAGGACCTCCTCGGCGCCGAAGCGCCGGGCGAGCTCGGCCCCGTACTCCTCCGAGGTGAACACCGCGTCCACCCGCCGGCCCACCGCCGCCCGGAAGACCGCCATGTGCGCCTCCCAGACCTCCGGGTCGTGCAGGTCGACGGGGATGTCGTCGACCGCGCCGACCACGTGCGCCCCGGGATGCTCCTCGCGCATCCAGCGCACCCGGTCGGCGAGCGGCACCGATTCCACCGAGGCGGCGCAGACCAGCACGGTCAGCCGCTCGCACTGGTCCTGGGCGGTGCGCACCAGGTGGTGGTGGCCGGCGTGCGGCGGGTAGAACTTGCCGAGCACCAGCCCGTGCCCGAACCGCTTGCCGCCGCTCATGCGGCCACCCCCTCGGCCGCCGCCGTACGGGCGCCGCGCACCGGGAGCGCGCGCCGCCAGCCGACGTAGCCGGCCACGCACAGGGCCAGGAAGCCCACGTAGAGGACCGAGGTCAGGTACAGCCCCTTGTAGGCGTACAGCGGGACGTAGACGAGGTCGGCGGCGATCCACAGCCACCAGGACTCCAGGAGCTTGCGGCACTGCCCGTAGGTGGCCATGAGCGAGAGGGCGGTGGTGAGCGCGTCCCAGAAGGGGACGGTGGAGTCGCTGACCCGGCCGAGGAGCAGGGTCAGCGCGGCCGTCCCCACCGCCCCCGCCGCGAGCAGCCAGAGCCATTCGGCGCGCGTGGTGCGGCGCACCGGCAGGGCCTCGGCGGTTCCTGGTCCACCCCCGTGGGTCCAGGACCACCAGCCGTACGCGGCGAGGGCGATGAAGACGATCTGCAGCCCGGCGTCGGCGTAGAGGCCGGCCTGGGTGAACAGGACGATGAAGAACACGTTGTTGGCGATGCCGACCGGCCAGTTGGCGACGTGCTGCCGCGCCACCAGCCAGACGCACAGGGCGCCCGTGGCGAAGCCGAGGATCTCGGTCCAGCTCATGTACCAGCCCATGGGGCCACCCGCTCCCTTTAATAGTCAGCCTGACTATAAACAGGGGCGGGAAGCCCCGGCAAGGTGCGCGCGGGACCTGCGTGCGGGGCCTGCGTGCGAAAACGCGGAAGCCCGCGGTGCCGGTGGCACCGCGGGCTTCGCAGGGGTGTCGGGGGCGGCTAGAGGCCGACCTCGCGCATGAGCATGCCGACCTCGGTGTTGGTCAGGCGGCGCAGCCAGCCGGACTTCTGGTCGCCGAGCTCGATGGGGCCGAAGGCGGTCCGGACGAGCTTGTCGACCGGGAAGCCGGCCTCGGCCAGCATCCGGCGGACGATGTGCTTGCGGCCCTCGTGGAGGGTCACCTCGACCAGGTAGTTCTTGCCGACCTGGTCGACGACGCGGAAGTTGTCGGCCCGGGCATAGCCGTCCTCCAGCTCGATGCCGTCCTTGAGCCGCTTGCCGATGTCGCGCGGCAGGGAGCCGGTGATCGCGGCGACGTAGGTCTTCTGCACGCCGTACTTGGGGTGCGTGAGGCGGTGGGCCAGCTCACCGTGGTTGGTGAGGAGGATGATGCCCTCGGTCTCGGTGTCGAGCCGGCCGACGTGGAAGAGGCGGGTCTCGCGGTTGGTGACGTAGTCGCCCAGGCACTGGCGGCCGTCCGGGTCCTCCATGGTGGAGACGACGCCGGCCGGCTTGTTCAGCGCGAAGAACAGGAACGACTGGGTGGCGACGGTCAGGCCGTCCACCTTGATCTCGTCCTTCGGCTGGACGCGCTTGCCCTGCTCCGTGACGATCTCGCCGTTCACCTCGACGCGGGCCTGCTCGATCAGCTCCTCGCAGGCGCGGCGCGAGCCCATGCCGGCCCGGGCCAGCACCTTCTGCAGCCGCTCGCCCTCCAGCTCGGCGCCGGGGAAGGTCTTCGGGGTCTTGATCACGGGCTTGTCGGCGTACCGGTCGCGCACCCGCTCCTCGATCCGCGCGTCCAGCTCGCGGGGGCGGGACTGGCCGCTGCGGCTGCCCGGACCGCGGCGCGGGCCGCCGGCCCCGCCGATACCGGGGGTCTTGGAGGTCTTGGGGCCACCCTTGGCCCCGCCGCGCGCGGCCGCGCCGCGGGCACCGCCGCCACCGGCCTTGGGGCCGCTGCGGCTGCGCTCGCCCTCGGGGCCCACGTCGTAGCGGCGCTCCTCGGGACGGGGGTTGCGGGGACGCTGGGGCGCCTGGTCGCGGTCGCGGCCGCGACCCGCGGAGCCTCCGCCCTGGTACCCGCCGGAGGAGCTGCCGCCGCGGGAGCCGCCCCCGCCGGAGGAGCCGCCACCGCGGTAGCCACCGCCGCCGGAGCCGCCGCGGGAGCCACCGCGTCCGCCGCCACCGCCGCCGCTGTTCCTGTTGCCGCCGTTGCCGTTGCCGCTGCTTCGCATCAAAGTTCCGTCGTCTTGTCGTCGTCTACGTCAGTGTCCGGTGCGTCCGGATCGAACGACGGCACACCTTCTTGCGTCTCGGCTTCGATCGCGTCCGCCTCGGGGAGGAAGGGCGCGAGCTCCGGGAGCTCGTCCAGGCCTCGCAGGCCCATCCGCTCCAGAAAGTAGTTCGTCGTCCTGTACAGGATCGCACCTGTTTCGGGTTCCGTGCCCGCCTCGGCCACCAGACCCCTCTGGAGCAGGGTCCGCATGACCCCGTCGCAGTTGACCCCGCGGACCGCCGAGACCCTTGAGCGGCTCACCGGCTGGCGGTACGCGACGACCGCGAGGGTCTCCAGGGCCGCCTGGGTGAGGCGGGCCTGCTGGCCGTCCAGGACGAAGGCCTCGACGGCCTCCGCGTACTCGGGCCGGGTGTAGAACCGCCAGCCCCCGGCGACCAGGCGCAGCTCGAAGCCCCTGCGCTGGACGGTGTACTCGTCGGCGAGGGCGGCGAGGGCGTCGGCGACCTCGCGGGGGGTGCGTCCGAGCACCTTGGCCAGGTGCTCGGCGGTGGCGGGCTCGTCCACCACCATCAGAACGGCCTCCAGGGCCCCCTTCAGCTCCGTCGTCGTCCCGGTCACTCGGACACCTCCACCACTCGGTCGAACTCGTCGGTCACGGTCGGCATGCCGTCGCCGTCCCCGCCGCACCAGCGGACGGTGAGGGTGAGCAGGGCCTCCTCCTGGTCGAGGACCACGGCCTTCTCCCGGTAGAGCTCCAGGAGCGCCAGGAAGCGGGCCACGACGGTGAGGGTGTCCGGGGCGTCCTCGGTCAGCTCCCGGAACGTCGCCTCGCCGCGCGCCTTCAGCAGGCGCACGACGAGACCCGCCTGCTCGCGGACGCTGACCAGCGGGGCGTGGATGTGGTCGACGTAGACCTCGGGCTTGGCCCGGGGCTGCATGGCCTTGACGGCGAGGCGGGCGAGGCCGTCGGCGCCGATGCCGAGGACCACCTCCGGCAGCAGCTCGGCGTGGTGCGGCTCCAGCCCGACGGTCCGGGGGTAGCGGCGGGCCTCGTCGGCGGCGCGGTGCTCGAAGATCTCGGCGATCCGCTTGTACGCGCGGTACTGGAGCAGCCGGGCGAACAGCAGGTCCCGGGCCTCCAGCAGCGCGAGGTCGGCCTCGTCCTCCACCTCGGCGGCGGGCAGCAGCCGGGCGGCCTTGAGGTCGAGGAGGGTGGCGGCGACGACCAGGAACTCGGTGGTCTGGTCGAGGTCCCAGTCGGGGCCCATGGCGCGGATGTGCGCCATGAACTCGTCGGTGACCTTGGAGAGGGCGACCTCGGTGACGTCGAGCTTGTGCCGTGAGATCAGCTGGAGCAGCAGGTCGAAGGGGCCCTCGAAGTTGTCGAGCCGGAGCGTGAACCGGCCGTCGGCGGCGTCGGGGGGCGTGTCGGCGGCGTCGGGGGCATCGACCGCGCCGCCCCGGCCGGACCCGGTGTCGGTGTCGGGGGCCGTCTCCGCGGGGGCCGCCTCCGCCGTGTCGGGGGCCGTCCCGGGCTCCGGGAGCCGTTCCGGCGGCCCTACGGGGGATCCGGCGGCTTCGTGGTCGCGCGGGGTGGCATCGGCGCCCCCCGGGCCCTCGGGCCCCGCAGCGGGCGCCTCAGCGGGTTCCGCCGGGGTGCCGGGGCCGTGCCCCAGGGGGCGGCGGGGGGTGGGGTTCGGGGGCATGCGGGTCCAGGGTGGTGCGGTGTGACTGCCGGGCGGCCCTTGCAGCCTAGGCCCTGGCCGGGCGATTCCCGGCCCACCACCGTGCGCGGGGCAGGGGTGCCGCTGCGCGGGGCAGGCCCCTCCCCGCCCTTCCACCGTTCCCCGGGCGCCGCCCGGACCCTCCGCCGGCTACCGCCGGGAGGTGCCCCCGGGCGAGGCTGGAAGACCCGGGGCTCCGCCCCGGACCCCGGACGTGCGCTCCGCGCACGTGCGCTCAAACGCCGCGCGGGCTGGAATTGCCGTGCCGCCGCAGGATCCTGCCCCAGCCCCAGAACGGGGGCCGCGGCTCCCCGGGGAACGGCGGAAGGCCGGGAACGGCCTCCGCGGGCTCAGCGGCCCCGCAGGCGGCGGACCAGGATGCTGGCGTCGCCCCTCGATTCGAGGTCCGCCAGGACGACCGCGACCGCCTCGCGGACGATCCGGCCCCGGTCGACCGCGAGCCCGTGCTCCCCGCGGAGCACCAGCCGGGCGTGCTCCAGGTCCATCAGCTCCTCCGCGGAGACGTAGACCGTGATCTTCTCGTCGTGCCGCTCGCGCCCGCTCGGCCGGCGGTTCGCACCCCGGCCCTGGCCCTTGCCCTGGCGCGGCCCCGGAGCGCCGGCACCGACGCCGCCGCCCGCACCGCCGGCAGAACCTTCCTGCGGCCTGCGCTGCGCGCCCACGCCCGGGCCGTCCCCGGTGGTCCTCGCCGTGCCGTCCGCCGGTGCGGCCGCCGCGTGCTCCGTACCGCCGCCCGCCACCGCCGGCGACGCCTCCTCGGCGCCCCGCCGGGGCGAGGACGACTGGAGGGCCATCCCCCCGGTCGTGCGGAACAGTTCGTCGGCGCCGGGCAGACTCACTCGGCGGGACACCGGGCGAGCACCTCCCTGGCCAGCTGGCGGTAGGCGGCGGCGCCGACGGAGTTGGAGGCGTACGTGGTGATCGGCTCGCCGGCGACCGTGGTCTCCGGGAAGCGCACGGTCCGGCCGATGACCGTGTGGTAGACGTGGTCGTCGAAGGCCTCGACCACGCGCGCCAGCACCTCCCGGCTGTGCACCGTACGGGAGTCGTACATCGTGGCGAGGATGCCGTCGAGCTCCAGCTCCGGGTTGAGCCGTTCCTGGACCTTCTCGATGGTCTCGGTCAGCAGCGCCACACCGCGCAGTGCGAAGAACTCGCATTCCAGCGGGACGATGACCTTGTGAGCCGCCGTCAGGGCGTTCACGGTCAGCAGGCCCAGCGAGGGCTGACAGTCGATCACGATGTAGTCGTAGTCGTTCATCAGCGGCTTGAGCGCCCGCTGCAGCGTCGACTCGCGCGCGACCTCGCTGACCAGCTGCACCTCGGCGGCGGACAGGTCGATGTTGCTCGGCAGCAGGTCCATGTTGGGGACCGCCGTCTTCAGCAGCACCTCGTCGGCCGACATGCCCCGCTCCATGAGCAGGTTGTAGACCGTCAGGTCGAGTTCCATCGGGTTCACGCCGAGGCCCACGGACAGCGCGCCCTGCGGGTCGAAGTCGACGAGCAGCACGCGGCGCCCGTACTCGGCGAGCGCGGCACCCAGGTTGATGGTCGACGTGGTCTTGCCGACGCCGCCCTTCTGGTTGCACATCGCGATGATCTTCGCCGGACCGTGGTCGGTCAGCGGGCCCGGGATCGGGAAGTACGGCAGCGGACGCCCGGTCGGGCCGATGCGCTCGCGGCGCTGGCGGGCAGCGTCGGGCGCGAGGGTGGCCGCGTACTCGGGGTCGGGCTCGTACTCCGCGTCGGGGTCGTAGAAGTGCCCCTCGGGCACCTGGTCGTAGTCGGCGAAACCAATGGGCGCATCGCCGCTGTGGTCGCCGGCCGTGGAGTTCACGTCTAGGCCGTCCATGCTCTTTTGGGGCGTCGTCATGTGCTGGTGGTTTGCGAAGGTGCGGACCGCGACGGAGCCGACAGCTTCGAGCCCGGCGGAACTCTGGGTCCCCTCGGGCGTCCCTGCTCGACCACCCCCAGGAGCAAATGTCGACTCATTCACAAGTCGTCTTACCTCCTCGGGCGTGACCAGGACACTTATCGATAGGTCAGCGTTGCACCATGCCGACGGTTGGCGACTCTATGGCGTGTCACCGCTCAGCGGCAACACAATCCGCCGGACCCGGCACGATGTGTCGGCAACCGAACACCACTCTGTCAAGGGCGTGCGCGCTGTCGCTGGGAAGTTTCGCGGGTGCGCGAAAGGGTTAAAGGGTTACGTTCGAGGCGAGTTGAACGGCCTGAGCGGCCGGGCCGCAAACGCGTCCGGCCGGACCTTGCGGGCAAGGTCCGGCCGGAGACGTGAGATTGACGTCAGTCGTTGACGGTTCAGCCGAGAAGCGCGCTGAGCTCGACGGACTCGAGGTTGTGGGCCTCGGCGACGGGGCCGTAAACGACCTTGCCGTCATGGGTGTTGAGGCCCAGGGCCAGCGCCGCGTCGCGACGGAGCGCCTCGGCCCAGCCGAGGTTCGCGAGCTGCACGATGTAGGGCAGCGTGGCGTTGGTCAGCGCGTAGGTGGAGGTGTTCGGCACCGCGCCCGGCATGTTGGCGACGCAGTAGAAGACCGAGTTGTGGACCTGGAAGGTCGGCTCGGCGTGGGTGGTCGGACGGGAGTCCTCGAAGCAGCCGCCCTGGTCGATGGCAATGTCGACAAGGACACTTCCGGGCTTCATCTTGGCGACGAGCTCGTTGGTGACCAGCTTCGGGGCCTTCGCACCCGGGATCAGTACGGCGCCGATGACGAGGTCGGCCTCGACCACGGCCTTCTCCAGCTCGTAGGCGTTGGAGACGATCGTCTTGATCTTCGTGCCGAAGATCTTGTCGGCCTCGCGGAGCTTGTTGATGTCCTTGTCGAGCAGGGTCACGTGGAAGCCCATGCCGATGGCGATCTGCGCCGCGTTCCAGCCGGAGACGCCGCCGCCGATGACCACGCACTCACCGGCGTGGGTGCCGGGGACACCGCCCGGGAGGACGCCGCGGCCGCCGGCCGAGCGCATCAGGTGGTAGGCGCCGACCTGCGGGGCCAGACGGCCCGCGACCTCGGACATCGGGGCGAGCAGCGGCAGCGCGCGGTTGGCGAGCTCGACCGTCTCGTACGCGATGGCGGTGGTGCCGGACTCCAGCAGGGCGTCCGTGCACTCGCGGGAGGCCGCCAGGTGCAGGTAGGTGAAGAGGGTCTGGTCCTTGCGGAGGCGGTGGTACTCCTCCGCGATCGGCTCCTTGACCTTCAGCAGCAGGTCAGCGGTGGCCCAGACCTCGTCGGCGGTGGCGAGGATCTCGGCACCGGCGGCGACGTACTCGGCGTCCGTGATCGAGGAGCCCACACCGGCGTTCTGCTCGATGAAGACCTGGTGGCCGTTGCGGACGAGCTCATGCACACCGGCGGGCGTGATGGCGACCCGGAACTCGTTGTTCTTGACCTCGCGGGGGATGCCGACCTTCATCGTCGATCACGGTCCTTGACTCAGGGGATGTTACGGGGCACTTCCATACATACCCGCCCACAAGAACGCGCAACGGGATGCACCACTGGATGTCGTGGTGAAGCCAGTCTAATGAAGGATGAGGCGCTGTCTAGCCTTGCAAACCAATAATTTCAGTCGGAGCCACTGCGGATTTCGCAGGCTGCGGGGTCGTCTCCCAGCAATCTGTCGGCCGCCGACCGGTGCAGCCGGGCGGCCGCCGGGTCGCCGAGGCGGTCCAGCGTGTCGGCGAGGCGGACCTGGAGCGCGGCCTGCAGCCGCAGGTCCCCGGCACGGCGCGCGAGCTCGATCGCCTCGCGGCAGGTGTGCAGCGATTCCTCGGGCCGCCCGGCGTACTCCTGGACGCGCGCCATCTCGCTCAACGCCTTTGCCTGCCCCGGGACATCGGCCAGCCGGCGGTAGCCCGCGGCGGCCGCGCGCCAGCTGCGCAGCGCCTCCCCGTAGCGGCCCGCGTAGGTGTGCACGTTGCCGAGCCGCCCGTACAGCCGGGCCTCGTCCGCCCGCTCCCCCCGCGCGAGGGCGTGGGCCAGGGCGCGGCCGAACCAGTCGGAGGCCCTCGGCCAGTCCGCCAGCTCCTGGTAGGCACCGCCTACGGATTCCATCGCGCGGCCGGTCGCGTACGGGTCCTTCGCGGCCTTTCCGGCGGCCAGCGCGGCCCGGTACCGCTCCAGCGCCTCGTGGGTGCGGCCGGTCGCGGCGTCCAGGTCGGCCAGGTTCAGCAGGGCCGCGGCCTGCTCCCGGTACAGGTGGCGGCGCTCCGCCACGCCGAGCACGAGCCGGTGCAGCCCGTACAGCTCGGGGGCGGCCTCCTCGGTGCCCCGGTGCGCGGCCAGGGCTCTGACCAGTGCGGAGACCAGTCTGCGGGCCAGGGTGTCCAGGCCGCCGTCGGCCACGGCCAGGGTGGCGGAGGCGGTCAGCGCGGGCAGCCGGGTGTCCAGCCAGGTGACGGCGGCCCGCCGGTCGGGGAAGCGGAGGGCGCGCGGGAGCCCGTCCAGGGCCTCCCGCGCCTCGGCGGCCTCCTCCTCGGGCAGCTCGGCCATGGCCCGGCAGGAGGTCAGCAGGCGCACGGTCCGCTCCAGCATCCGGGCCCGGGCCAGCTGCACCTCGGCGGGCCGCTCCTTGGACTCCAGCAGGGACCGGAGGAAGGGCGCGAGGCAGCCGGGGAGCCGGAAGAGGCCGTCGCGTTCGTGCCGTACGAGGCCCAGCCGGGCGAAGTCCTCCAGGGTGGACTGGGCCGCGGCCACGGAGCAGCCCGCGAGGGCGGAGGTGGTGTGGGAGTCGAGCATCCCGGCGGGGGCGAGCGGCAGCAGGCGGACGGTGCGCTGGGCGGGCTGCGGGAGGGACTCGTAGACGATCCGGAAGGCGCGGCCGAGCGGGCCGGAGGTGCCCGGGGGCATCTCGTGGAGCTGCTTGGCCAGGTCGGCGACGGCGGCCTTGGGGTGCGTGGCGAGCCAGCCGCCCGCCAGGGTGAGCACGGCCGGCAGCCCCCCGCACTCCTCGGCAAGGTCCTCGGCGGCGGTCGGGTCGACGGTGATCCGGGTGTCCCCGATGATCCGGCCGAGCAGGGCGACGGCGGAGGCGGTGTCCAGCCCGCCGAGGGTGCAGGGACGGACGTCGGGGATGCCGGTGAGGGGGCCCTCGGCGGTGACGACGACCAGGCACTCGGGGGTGTCGGGGAGCAGGGCGTCGACCTGGTGGGGGTCGGCGGCGTCGTCGAGCAGCAGGATCGCCCGCCGGTTCCTGAGGGTTTCGCGCAGGGCGGCGCTGAGGTCGTCCTCGCAGGCGCCGGGCGGGGTGCGCTCCCCGAGGCCCTCCAGCAGGGTGCGGACGGCCCGATCGGTCTCCAGGGGTTCGCCGCCGGGGGCGCTGAGCCGGACGCGGACCAGGCCGTCGGGGTATTCGTCGGCGACCTCGCGCACGAAGGCCTCGGCGAGGGCGGTCCGGCCGGAGCCGGGGCGTCCGGCGACGAGCAGCACCCGCGCGCGGGGCGACTTGGCCTTGCGGCCGGAGAGGGTGTCGAGCCCGGTCCGCGCGATGTCCTCGCGCAGCTCCTTCAGCTCACGCCGCCGCCCGACGAAATCCGCCACGGATCCGCTCCTCTCCCTGCCTTCGGGTTGCTGAGCGTAGTTCACGCAGAGCGACGGACCGTGTGGAGCGTGGCCCATAGATCGCCCGATCGGATCAGCGGATGGGCCTACTAATCCCCCGGGGGCCACTTCCCCCGTTCCCGAAGGGCGGGGCGGGGAGAAGCACCGCGCAGCGGCACCCGCACACCGCCCGGCGGGACTACGCCTCGTACGGCCGGGCCGGCCACGGGGCGTCCGCCGGGCGGAGGGCGTCGAGGCCCGCCTCGGAGGCGAGGGCGGCCGTCACGGCCAGGACACCCGTCACCAGCGCCGGGTTCCCGAGCTCGCCGGAGAGGACGCCCCGTACCAGAACCTCCCGCTCCACCCACTCCACCCGCATGTCCGCCTCCTCGGAATCCGTCTCGGCGTAGCGGACCCCGTCCGCCTCCGCCACGTCCCGCGCGAGGAAGATCCGGACCGCCTCGTCGGAGCCGCCCGGGGAGGCGTAGAAGTCGGCGAGCACCCGCCACTCCCCCGCCTTGACGTGCGCCTCCTCGTACAGCTCCCGCTGGGCCGCGTGCAGCGGGTTCTCGCCGGGTACGTCGAGCAGCCCGGCCGGCAGCTCCCACAGCCGGCGCCGCACCGGGTGCCGGTACTGGTTGATCACCAGCACCCGCCCCGCCCCGTCCAGGGCGAGCACGCACACCGACCCCGGGTGCACCTGGTAGTCGCGCCGGGCCACGGACCCGTCCGGCATCCGCACCTCGTCGGAGTCGACCGCCGTCTTGGCGCCCTGGAACGGCCGCCTGGTCGACAGGGTCTCCCAGGATTCCGCGGTGTCCTTGATTGCGGTGCCGGTGTCGATGTCCATGCCGATGTCCTCCCACGACGTGCGACGGCCGGGATACGGAAGATCCGTACCCCGGCCGTCTACGTTACCGAGCGTCAGCCCTGCTGCTTGCGCTCCACCGCGGCCTTGACCAGGCCCGCGAAGAGCGGGTGCGGCCGGGTCGGGCGGGAGCGGAGCTCCGGGTGGGCCTGGGTGGCCACCAGGTAGGGGTGGACCTCGCGCGGGTACTCGACGTACTCGACGAGCTTGTTGTCCGGGGAGGTGCCGGAGAAGACCAGGCCGGCCTTCTTCTCCAGCTCGCCGCGGTAGGCGTTGTTCACCTCGTAGCGGTGGCGGTGGCGCTCGTCCACGTACGCCTGGTCGCCGTAGACCTCGCGCACGATGGAACCCTCGGCCAGCTTCGCCGGGTACATGCCCAGGCGCATCGTTCCGCCCAGGTCGCCCGCGCCCTCGACGAAGGCCAGCTGCTCCTCCATGGTCGAGATGACCGGGTGCGGGGTCGAGGGCTCGAACTCGGTGGAGTTCGCCTCCTCGATGCCCGCGAGGTTGCGCGCGGCCTCGATGACCACGCACTGCAGGCCCAGGCACAGGCCGAGCAGCGGGATCTTGTTCTCGCGGGCGTAGGTGATCGCGCCGACCTTGCCGTTCACACCGCGGTCGCCGAAGCCGCCGGGGACGCAGATCGCGTCCACGTCGGACAGCTGCGCGGCGGCGCCGGCCGGGGTCTTGCAGTCGTCGGAGGTGACCCACTTGATCTGGACGCGGGCCCGGTTGGCGAAACCGCCGGCGCGCAGCGCCTCGGTCACCGACAGGTAGGCGTCGGGCAGGTCGATGTACTTGCCGACCAGCGCGACCTTGACCTCGTGGTCGGGGTTGTGGACCCGGTCGAGCAGGTCCTCCCACACCGTCCAGTCGACGTCGCGGAAGGGCAGGTCGAGCTTGCGGACGACATAGGCGTCCAGGCCCTCGGTGTGCAGCACCTTCGGGATGTCGTAGATCGACTTGGCGTCGATCGCCGCGACCACGGCCGCCTCGTCCACGTCGCACATCAGCGAGATCTTGCGCTTGATGGAGGTGGGGACGTCGCGGTCGGCGCGCAGCACGATCGCGTCGGGCTGGATGCCGATGTTGCGCAGCGCGGCGACGGAGTGCTGGGTCGGCTTGGTCTTCAGCTCACCGGAGGGGCCGATGTAGGGGAGCAGCGAGATGTGCACGACGAAGACGTTGTCGCGGCCGACCTCGTGGCGGACCTGGCGGACGGTCTCCAGGAACGGCAGCGACTCGATGTCGCCGACCGTGCCGCCGACCTCCGTGATGACCACGTCGACGTCGTCGGTGGCCATGCGGCGGATGCGGTGCTTGATCTCGTTGGTGATGTGCGGGATGACCTGCACGGTGTCGCCGAGGTACTCGCCGCGCCGCTCCTTGGCGATGACCTGCGAGTAGACCTGGCCGGTGGTGACGTTGGCCGAGCCGTCGAGGTCGACGTCGAGGAAGCGCTCGTAGTGGCCGATGTCCAGGTCGGTCTCGGCGCCGTCGTTGGTGACGAACACCTCACCGTGCTGGAACGGGTTCATCGTGCCGGGGTCGACGTTCAGGTACGGGTCGAGCTTCTGCATCGTGACCCGCAGGCCGCGCGCCTTGAGCAGCGCACCCAGGCTGGAGGCCGTCAGGCCCTTGCCGAGGGACGAAGCGACACCCCCGGTGACGAAGATGTGCTTGGTCGTCATGGCTGTGCTGTTTCGGAAAGCAGCGGGCGGCATAGCCAAGAGGGGGCTCCCGTGGTCGCGAGGTGAGGTGCGTCCGGCGACTTCTCCCGTTTCCGGGGGTGCCGAAGCTGCGGTTTCGGGGCTCCTGATTCGCACAGGCAGACCACCGGTCCACGGGGTACCAGCCTATCAGCGCCCGGGGCGGTCCGCCTCCGGGCGCGCTGCGCACCGGCCCCGCCCGCGACCCCGCGGCGCCGTCCGGCGGCGGCGTTCCCCCAGGTCACCCGTTCGGCCGAGTGACATTGTCCCAAGACTTAAGGAGATCACTAGGGTGCGCTCATACCTTGCTCGGATACCGCTGCACATCGCCGCCGAGCAGTCCGGCGAACGGCGTAACAACGCCGGTTCCGGCAATGTAGGACTCGACGCGGGGATCCCTGCGCACAGGAGACCGCGCGACAGCGCAATGCAAGCGCCCTACGGGGCGGACGTGGCCGTTCGACTGGAGAGCAACGTGTCCGGGCGCATCGAGGATTACGCACTGATCGGGGACATGCAGACCGCGGCGCTGGTCTGCCGGGACGGGGCGGTGGACTGGCTCTGCCTGCCCCGCTTCGACTCCCATGCCGTCTTCGCGAGCCTTCTGGGCACCGATGAACACGGGTTCTGGCGGATCGGCCCGTCGTTCCCGCCGGGGACGGAGCCGCCGAAGGCGACCCGCCGCCGCTACCGGGGCGACTCGCTGGTGCTGGAGTCGGAGTGGGACACCCCACGCGGGACCGTCCGCGTCATCGACTTCATGCCGCCCCGCGAGGGGCACGCACCGCAGCTCATCCGCATCGTCGAGGGGGTCAGCGGCCGCGTCCCGATGCGTTCGGCGCTGCGGATGCGCTTCAGCTACGGGCGGGTCGTGCCCTGGGTGCACAAGGTGGAGGGGCGGACGGTGGCCGTCGCGGGCCCCGACTCCGTGTGGCTCGACGCCGACGCGGACACCTACGGCAAGGACCTGACGACCTACTCGGACTTCACCGTCGCCCCGGGCGACCGGGTCGCCTTCGCCATCAGCTGGCAGCCCTCCCACCTGGGGGCCCCGCAGGCCCCGGAGGCCGAGGCGGCCCTGGAGGCCACGTCCGAGTTCTGGCGCGAGTGGGTCGACCTGTGCACGTACCACGGGCCCTACCGGGAGGCGGTGATCCGCTCCCTGATCACCCTCAAGGCCCTGACGTACGCCCCCACGGGCGGGATCGTCGCCGCGCCGACCACCTCCCTGCCGGAGGAGATCGGCGGGGTCCGCAACTGGGACTACCGCTACACCTGGCTGCGCGACGCCGCCATCACCCTCTCCTCGCTCCTGCGCACCGGCTACCGCGGCGAGGCCGCGGCCTGGCGGGACTGGCTGCTGCGCGCGGTCGCCGGCGACCCGGAGAACCTCCAGATCATGTACGGGATCGCCGGCGAGCGGGAGCTGGGCGAGACGGAGCTCGACTGGCTGCCCGGCTACGAGAACTCGGCCCCCGTGCGCGTCGGCAACGGCGCCGCCCACCAGCTCCAGCTCGACGTCTACGGCGAGGTCACCGAGGCCCTGCACCTGGGCCACATGACCGGTCTGGCCCGCAACGACTACGCCTCGGTGCTCCAGCTCAAGCTGATCCGCTACCTGGAGATCCACTGGAACGAGCCGGACGAGGGCATCTGGGAGGTGCGCGGCCCGCGCCGGCACTTCGTGCACTCGAAGGTGATGGCGTGGGTGGCCGTCGACCGCACCATCAAGCTGATCGAGAGCGGGGACGCGGACGGCCCGCTCGAGCGCTGGCGGGCCCTGCGCGACGAGATCCACGCGGACGTGTGCGAGAAGGGCTACGACCCGGAGCGCAACACCTTCACCCAGTCCTACGGCTCCCAGGAGCTGGACGCCTCGCTGCTGCTGATCCCGCAGATGGGCTTCCTGCCCCCCGACGACAAGCGGGTCATCGGCACGATCGAGGCGATCCAGCGCGAACTGTCCACCCCGGACGGCTTCATCCTGCGCTACCCGACGGCGGGCGAGGAGGCCGGCGTGGACGGCCTGGAGGGCGACGAGGGCGCTTTCCTGGCCTGTTCCTTCTGGATGGCCGACGACCTCGCGATGATCGGCCGGGTCGACGAGGCCCGCCGCCTCTTCGAGAAGCTGCTGTCGCTCCGCAACGACCTGGGGCTGCTGGCGGAGGAGTGGGACCCCAAGCTCCAGCGCCAGGTCGGGAACTTCCCCCAGGCCTTCAGCCACGTTCCGCTGATCGACACCGCGCTGCGGCTGACCGCGAGCGGGGCGTACGGGGGCTGAGGGGCGGCCGGGCCACCGTCGCGCGGCCCTCGGGCCGCCCGCCTAACCTGGAAGGGTCCCACGCCCTTCTGGGGAAAGGGGGGGTAGCGATGGCGCCCCTCTCGAAGGCGGCCACGGCGCTTGCCGCGCTCCGCGAGGACCTGGCCGGGGAGGTCTTCGCCCCCGACGACCCCGGGTACGACGAGGCCAGGACGGTCTTCAACGCGATGGTCGACCGCAGGCCCGCGGTGATCGCCCAGTGCGAGAGCACGCCCGACGTGGTCACGGCGGTGCGCTTCGCCCGGGACCTGGACCTGCCGGTGGCGGTGCGCGGCGGCGGGCACAGCGTGGCGGGGATGTCCCTGAACGACGGCGCGGTGGTCGTGGACCTGCGCCGGATGCACGAGGTCACCGTCCATCCGGCGGCGAAGGCCGTGCGGATCGCGGGCGGGGCGACGATGAGCCACCTGGACCGGGCCTGCGAGCCGTACGCGCTGGCGACCACCGGGGGCCGGGCCTCCACCACGGGCGTCGGCGGCTTCGTCCTGGGCGGGGGCACGGGCTGGCTGGACCGGAAGTTCGGGCTGGCCGTCGACAACCTGCTGGGCGTGGAGCTGGTCACGGCGGACGGCGCGCTGCTGGACGTCACGGCCGAGGAACATCCGGAGCTGTTCTGGGGGCTGCACGGCGGCGGCGGGAACTTCGGCATCGCCACCTCGCTGACGCTGCGTCTGCACGAACTGCCCGCCCTGTCCATCGCCATGGTCTTCTACCTGCCGGAGCGCGGGCCCGAGGTGCTCCGCGCGTACCGGGACGTCATCGAGACCGGCCCGGACGCGGCCGGCGGCGGCTTCCTCTACCTGACCGGGCCGCCCGCGCCGTTCGTCCCGCCGCACCTGGTCGGCCTGCTGCTGGCCGGTGCGCTGGTGACCTATGCGGGGCCGGAGGAGGAACTGCGCAGGCTCGCCGGCCCGCTGCTGGCGGTCCCGCACGAGGCGGAGGTCGTCACGGCCATCCCGTACGCGGAGCTGCAGTGCATGCTCGACGATCCGCCGGGGCTGCGGAACTACTGGTCGGCGGAGTACCTGACCGGGGTGCCGGACGCGTTCGTGGACGTGTTCTGCGCCCGGGCCGCCTCGATGCCGGTGCCGACCGGCACCCAGCACGTGGTGTGGCCGCAGGGCGGGGCCATCGCGGCGGCCGGGGGCGACTACCCGGTGCCGTACCGGGACGCGCCGTGGGCGGTGCACCCGTTCGGGATGTGGGAGGACCCCGCCGACGACGAGCGGGTGGTCCGGTGGGTCAGGGACGTCCGCGCCGACGTCCAGCCGTGGTCGACCGGCGCGGTGTACCTGAACTTCACCGGGGACGAGGGCGCGGACCGGGTGGTGGCCGGGCTGGGCGCCGACAACATGCGGCGGCTGGCGCGGCTGAAGCGGGAGTACGACCCGGACAACGTCTTCCGCTTCAACCACAACATCCCGCCCGTGTGAGGGCCGGTCCCGGTCCCGGGTGGGGGCGGAGGCCTACTGGAGGGCGGCGATCACCTCGCGGGCCGCGCGCTCGCCCTCGGTGGCGCCGCCTTCCATGAAGCCCTGGAAGTCGTAGCTGCAGTGCTCGCCGCCGATGTGGACGTTGCCCTGCGCGGTGCCCTCGTACTTGGCGTAGCGGTGCAGGTAGCCGGTGGGCCAGTACGAGTAGGCGCCCAGGGAGTAGGGGTTGCGGTGCCAGGCGGAGAGCTGGGCGCGGCCCGTCCAGACCGCCTTCGTGCCGGGGAAGAAGGAGTCGACGCCGGTCAGGACCCGGCCGGCCAGGTCGCGGACGTAGGGGTCGGACTCGGTGGCGAAGGGGGTGGCGGGGGTGAGCGCCCCGGCGAGGGAGCCGCCGCCGTACTGGAGCAGGATGCCGCCGGTGCCGGGCTGGACCTTGGTGGTGTCCCAGGTCTGCTGGACGGCGGAGTCGGTGAAGCAGTCGCCGGAGGAGACTCCGGGCCAGGGGCCGGTGCCGCGCCAGGGGCGGGCGGTGAACTGCATGTTGAGTTTGGTGCAGTAGCCCATCCGGGCGTCGCGCAGCAGGCTGCGCATGAGGGGGTCGAAGCCCGCCTGCGAGGTGTCCAGGCGCTGGAGGATCGGCAGGGGGACGCACAGGACGGTGTGGTCGGCGGTGGCGGTGCGCACGGCGCCGGAGTCGTCGAAGGTGAGGGTCTGCGTGCCGTCGGCGTTGGCGCGTACGGCGACCAGTTCGCGGCCCATGACCAGCGTGCCGGGGTTCAGTGCGGCGGCGATGGCGTTCGGGAGCCGGTCGTTGCCGCCGATGACGTGGTAGCGCTCGTTGGACAGGCCCCAGACGTTGAAGTTGCCCGGGTTGGGCTGGTAGCCCATCAGCAGGACCAGGGCCAGGGCGGACTGTGCCTGGGTGTCGGCGCCGTACTCGACGTTGTAGGCGACGTCGATGAACCGGCCGAGGAGGGAGCGGTGTCCGCCGGGGACGCGGGTCTCGATCCACTCGTACAGGGTCATGTCGTCGAGGGCCGTGCCGGCGGGGGTCGAGGAGTTCCAGGAGACCTCTCCGGCGTCCTGGAGGTCGCGGTGCAGGGCCTGGTAGACGGCCTTGAAGTCCTCGTCGGCCTGGCTGCGGGGGTAGTAGGAGCCGTTGAACCAGAGGACTTCCTCCGCCCCGTTGGGGCCGCCGCCGAGGAAGTCCTCCAGGGGCAGGCCGAAGCGGCGGCACAGTTCCTGGATCTTCTTGTGGCTGGTGTCGATGAGCTCGCCGCCGATCTCGGAGGTCTGCCCGTACGCCCAGTGGTCGCGCTGGGTCCACATGCGGCCGCCGACGCGGGCCGGGTTGGCCTCGTAGAGGGTGCAGGGGATGCCGGCGTCCTGGAGGGTGAGGGCGGCGGTGAGGCCGGAGATGCCGGCGCCGACGACGGCGACGCGGGCGGGGCCGGAGGGTCTCTTCGCCGGGGCCGGAGCGGGGGTGGCGGCGTGGGCGAGGGTGGCGGGGGCCAGGGCGGCGGTGAGGCCGAGGGCGGCGGCCCGGCCGAGGAGTTCTCGGCGGCTGGAGCCGCGCACCTCGGCGACGGGCAGGCGGAGCCGGCGGGCGGCTGCGTGGTCGGCGGCGATCCGGCGCAGGGCGTGCATGAGCGGTGTGCGGGCCATGGCGGGGCTCCTCAGACGGTCGCGGCGGTCGGGTCGGTGGGGGCGGGCGGCGCGGGGGGTGCGGTCTCGTCGGTGCGCTCGGCGGCGTCCTCCAGGACGATCCGGCCGATGATCTCGTAGCGTTCGGGGGCCTTCCGCTTGAGCCAGAGGCCCAGGCCCAGTCCGCCGAAGAAGACCGCGCCGACGATCCAGGGGATCAGCTTGAAGAAGAGGGAGCCGGCGGCGGCCCCGGCCGCGGTCTGCATGTTGAGGACCAGCAGGACCACGACGGCGGTCATCCCGATCCCGCCGAGCAGCGGGGCGGTGAAGGTGCGGAACCAGTGCCGGTCCTCGGGGTGGTTCCTGCGGAAGTAGCCGATGACGGCGAAGGAGCACAGGGTCTGCACGATGAGGATGGCCATCGTGCCGAGAATCGCGAGCAGGGTGTACAGGTGCAGGTACGGGTCCTGGCCGGTGAGCCAGAACCCGGCGACCAGACCGGTGGCGATGACGGTCTGCACGACGGAGGACAGGTACGGGGACCCGTGCCGGGGGTGGGTGCGGCCGAGGGCGGGGTGGAGGAAGCCCTCGCGGCCGATGGCGTAGAGGTAGCGGGCGGCGCACTGGTGGAAGGCCATCCCGCAGGCGAAGGAGCCGGTGAGGAGCAGCCACTGGAAGGCGTCGACGGCCCAGGCCCCGATGAAGTGCTGGGCGGGGGCGAAGAACAGGTCCAGGGGGCTGGCGGAGGCGGACAGTTCGACGGACTTCGCCAGGCCGTTGCCGGAGATGGTCATCCAGGAGACGTAGATGTAGAAGAGGCCGACGCCGGTGACGGAGACGAGGGTGGCCCTGGGGATGACCCGCTTGGGGTCGCGGGACTCCTCCCCGTACATGGCGGTGGACTCGAAGCCGACCCAGGACCAGAAGGCGAAGAAGAGGCCGAGCCCGGCGGAGGTGCCGGTGAAGGCGTTCTTCGGGTTGACCGGTTCGAGGGGGATCCCGTCGGGGCCGCCCCCCGCGACCAGGACCGCGGTGGCCACCGCGAAGAGGACGGCGATCTCCGCGACCAGCATCACGCCGAGTGCCTTGGCGGTGAGGTTGATGTCGAAGTGGGCGAGGACGGCGGTGACGGCGAGCATCGCGGCCGCGTAGACGATCCAGGGCAGGTCGACGCCGAGCTGGTCGTGGACGGTGGTCTTGGCGAAGTAGGAGAAGACGCCGACGATGGAGGCCTCGAAGACGACGTAGGCGAGGACGGCGAGCATGCCGGAGGCCATGCCGGCGATCCGGCCGAGGCCGTGCGAGATGTAGCCGTAGAAGGCTCCGGCGGCGGTGATCCGCTTGGCCATCGCGACGTAGCCGACCGCGAAGACGGTCAGGACGAGGGTGGCGAAGAGGTAGACGGCGGGGGCGCCGGTCCCGTTGCCGAAGCCGACGGCGATGGGGAGGTTGCCGGTCATCGCGGTGATCGGCGCGGCGGTGGCGACGGCCATGAAGACCACGCCGACCAGGCCCACGGAGTTGGCCTTGAGGCGCTGGACCGGTGGTGTTCCCGGTGCCCCGGGGGAGGTGGGCGGGGGCGTGGTGCCGGCTCTGCTCATGGGTCGTCCTCGTTCCTGTCGGGAGGGCGTTCGCGAGGCCGCCACTCTCCACCCGGGTGACGTACGCCACAATCGGCACGCGGTCGGATAATCGCCTTGCGGGAACGACGAGTTGTCGGCCCGGCCGGGGGACATGGGGGACATGCCGGGCGCCGTTACCACCCGGTGATGCGCTCGGAACGGGGCGGCCGGTAGCGTCCCGCGATATGGACAACCAGGGCGGGATCACCGTTCAGCGGGCGCTGGAGCTGCCGGGACTGCGCAGCGGGCTGCCGGAGGTGGTGGCCTGCGCCGACCGTCTCGGGCGGACCGTGCGCTGGGTGCACGCGGGCGAGGTGCCGAACATCGCGTCGCTGCTGAAGGGCGGCGAGCTGCTGCTGACCACCGGGCTGGGGCTGGGCACCCGGCCCGCCGAGCAGCGCGCGTTCGTACGGCGTCTCGCGGACCGGGGCATCGCCGCGCTGGTCGTCGAGCTCGGGCCGCGGTTCACCCGGCTGCCGGCGACCCTGGTGGAGACCGCGCGGACGGCCGGGCTGCCGCTGGTCCAGCTGCACCGGGAAGTCCCCTTCGTCGCCGTGACGGAGGAGATCCACACCGAGATCGTCAACCACCACTACGCACTCCTCCAGCGGGCCGAGGAGGTCCACCGGCGTTGCACGGAGGCCCTGTTGGGGGGTGGCGGGATCCCGCAGGTGCTGCGCATCCTGGCCGACTTCACGGCCAACCCGGTCTTCCTGGAGACCCCGGACGGCCAACTGCTGTACGCGGCCGGGCCGGTGGCCGGGGAGGCCGCGGCGGACCCGCTTCAGGTGTGGGAGGGGCTGCGGGGACAGCGCGTGGCCGAGCCGTCGGCGAACGCGGTGGTGGTGGACGTGCCGGGCGGCGGCCACGGCACGGGCTCGGTGCGGGCGCGGGTCGTGCTGGTGGGGGTGGCGGCGCCGCTGCTGCCGGTCCACCGGATGGCGGCCGAGCGGACGGCGGGGGTGCTGGCGGTGGTCCTGATGCAGGCCCGGCAGGAGGAGGAGCTCGCCGCACGCGGCCGGGGCGACTTCCTGACGGACCTGGCGGAGGGGCGGATCTCGGCGGAGGACGCCCCGGCGCAGGCCCGGGTCCTGGGCTTCCGTCCGGGGGCGGGACCGCTGCTGCCGCTGGTGATGCGGCTGTCCTCGGAGCTGGTCCCGTCCGGGAACTGGTCGGTGCTGGCCCGGGCGGTGCAGGAGGAGCTGTCCTCGGTCGGGGTGCCGGTGCTGCTGGGCGTCCGCCCGGTGGAGGGACGGGTACCGCTGCTGGTGTCGCTGCGGGCGGAGTCGGAGCGCACGGCCGTCGCCGACCGGGTCGCCGCCGCGCTGCGGGCCGGGGTGGAACGGGCCGGCCTGGACCGGGCCGGGGCCCCGCCGGTGGTGGTCGCCGGCGTCTCCGGCAGCTGGGCGGCGGCCTCGGCGGGCCTGCGCCACGCCGCGGAGACGGCCACCGCCGCCCACGGCCTGCCGGCCCGGCCCTGGTACGACGCCCGCCGCCTGGACATCGACCTGCTGCTGTGGCGGCTGCGGGAGCACCCCGACCTGGCGGCGTTCGTGGACCGGGCGATCGGGGCCCTGCGCACCCACGACGCCACGTCCCGGCCGCCGCTGCTGCCCACCCTGGAGACGTACCTGGCCCATGCGGGGCGCAAGGCGGAGACGGCACGGGAGCTGCACCTGAACCGGCAGACCCTGTACAACCGGCTGGCCCGCATCTCGGAGCTGCTGGGCACGGACCTCGACGACCCGGAAACGGTCCTGTCCCTGAGCCTGGCGCTGCGCGCCCGCAGGCACACCACACCGTCGTAAGGGGGCGGGGGCGCCGGGTCAGGGACGCCGGCGCTCCATCAGTTCGTCGTAGACCGAGAGGACCTGGGCCACCGTGTCGTCCTCCGACGGCCATGTCGCGGCCTGGGCGCGGCCGGCGACGGCGAGGGCCGCGCGGCGGTCCGGGTCGTCCAGGAGGGCGGTGACCGCGCCCGCAAGGGCGGCCGAGTCGCCGTACGGGACCAGGACCGCCGCGTCGCCGACGAGTTCGGGGACTCCTCCGACCTCCGTCGCCACCAGGGCGACCCCGGCCCGCAGGGCCTCCTGAGCCAGCAGGGAGCGGCCCTCCCAGCGGCTGGGGAGGACGGCCACGTCGGCCGCCGCCAGCAGGCGGTCGGCGTCGCGGCGGCGGCCCAGGAGGCGCACCGGGAGGTTCTCCGACGCGATCCGGCGGGCCAGTTCGGGGCGCAGCGGGCCCTCACCCGCGATCAGCAGCAGCGGTGCCGGCTCCAGGTCCCGCCAGGCCCGCGCCGCATCCAGCAGGAACGAGTAGCCGCGGCGGGCGACCAGGCTGCCGACGGCGATGACCAGGGGGCGCTCCACCACGCCCAGTTCCGCCCGGGTCTTGCCCGCGTCGGGCTGCGCCGGCGCGGCCGGGACGGCGACGGCGGCGAGGCGGGCGTCGCGCGCGCCGCGGCGGCGTGCGAGGTCGACCTGGTCGGAGGAGGAGCCCAGGACCACCGCCGCGGCCCGGGCCACGTGACGTTCCAGCAGGCGGCCGAAGCGGCCCAGCGGGCCCGCGTCCGGTGCGCTGCCGTGCCAGGTGACGACGAGCGGGGCGCGGCGGCCGCGGCCCCGCAGGGCGAGGGCGGCCCGCATCCCGGCCCGGACGCCGTGGGCGTGCACCACGTCCGCCCCGGCGCAGGCGGCCCGCAGGGCGCTCGCCGCGTCGGGGGTGAACTCCGCGCCGGCGCCGGTGAAGTCGTACTCCCCCTCGGCCGCGACGGGGGCGCACACGGTGACCCGTACGCCGCGCGCCGCGAGCCCCGTGGCGAGGGAGCGCACGTGCGCGCTGCTGCCCGCGCCCGCCCCGCCGAGGACCTGCACGGTGCGCAGCGGGGGCCGCCCGTACGGCAGGACGGGCGGCGGTGCCGAAGCCGGGGTACTGCTCACGGGCCGGAGCTCCAGGGTGAGAAGTCAGAGACGTCGCCCAGGATGCCAGTCCGTACGCGCGTTCCGGGACCATACGGGTGCGGATCCCGTGCGGGATACCGCAGTGCGCCCCCCATCCTCACCCACACGGGCTAACGCCCCGGTTTCTCAGCCGTCCGCCCGTGCCGCCGCGAGCAGTTCCTCGGCGTGGGCGCGGGCCGTCTGCGAGTCCTCCTGGCCGGCCAGCATCCGGGAGAGTTCGCGGATCCGGTCCTCGCCCTCCAGGACCGTGACCCCGGAGCGGGTCACCGATCCGTCGACGGTCTTCTCGACCAGCAGCTGCCGGTCCGCGAAGGCCGCCACCTGGGGCAGGTGGGTGACGACGACGACCTGGGCCGTCCTGGCGAGCTTGGCCAGCCGCCGGCCGATCTCGACGGCCGCCTTGCCGCCGACGCCCGCGTCGACCTCGTCGAAGAGGTACGTGGGCACGGGGGTGGTGCCGGCGAAGACGACCTCGACGGCCAGCATGACCCGGGAGAGCTCGCCGCCGGAGGCGCCCTTGGCGATCGGCCGGGGCTGGGCGCCGGGGTGCGGGGCGAGCAGCAGCTCGACCTCGTCGGCGCCCGCGGGCCCGTACGCGACCGGCCGGCCGCCGACCTCGACGCCCTCGGGGTCCTCGGTCTGGCGGATGTCGATGGTCACGCGGGCGTGCGGCATGGCCAGGGAGGCCAGTTCGGCGGTGACGGCGGAGGCGAACCGCTCGGCGGCCTCCGCGCGGGCGTCGGTGAGCGCCTGGGCCAGCTGCGACAGTTCGGCGCGCAGCGCGTCCCGTTCGGCGGTCAGCTCCTCGATCCGCTCGTCGTCCCCGTCGAGCTCCAGCAGCCGGGCGGAGCCCTTCTGGGCCCATTCGAGGACGGCGTCGACGGAGTCCCCGTACTTGCGGGTCAGCTGGGTCAGCGCCGCCCGCCGCTCCTCCACGGCGGCCAGCCGCAGGGGGTCGGCGTCCAGGTCGTCGGCGTACCCGGCGAGCTCGCCGGCCACGTCGCCGAGCAGGATGCCCAGCTCCGCGATCCGGTCGGCGAGGGCGCCGAGCACCGGGTCGTGGGAGCGTACGGACTCCAGCGCGCGGTGCGCGCCGGCGACGAGGGTGTTGGCGTCGACGCCCTCGGGGTCCTCGACGTCGCCCGCGAGGGCCGCGTGCGCGGCCTGCGCGGCGGAGGCCAGGGACTCGGCGTGCCCGAGCCGTTCGGCCTCGGCCGCCAGTTCGGCGTCCTCGCCGGGCAGCGGCTCGACGGCGGCGACCTCCTCCAGGCCGAAGCGCAGCAGGTCGGCCTCCTGCGCCCGTTCGCGGGCGCGGGTGGTGATGGTGTCCAGTTCGGCGGAGACGGCGCGCAGCCGCCGGTACGCGCCGGCGTACTTCTCCAGGGGGACGGCCACGGCGTCGCCGGCGTACCGGTCGAGGGCCTGGCGCTGGCGGGCGGGCCGCAGCAGGCCCTGCTGGTCGGTCTGGCCGTGGACGGCGACCAGGTCGTCGGCGAGCTCGGAGAGCAGGCCGACGGGGACGGAGCGGCCGCCGACGTGGGCGCGCGAGCGTCCCTCGGCGGACACGGTCCGGCTGATCAGCAGGGCGCCCTCGTCGAGCTCGGCCCCGGCCTCCTCGGCGCGCACGGCGGCGGCCGCGTCCGGGCGCAGCACGACGCGGCCCTCGACCACCGCGGCCTTGGCCCCGATCCGTACCAGGGCCGGGTCGGCGCGGCCGCCGAGCAGCAGCCCGAGGCTGGTGACGACCATCGTCTTGCCCGCACCGGTCTCGCCGGTCACCGCGGTGAAACCGGGCGACAGCTCGACCACCGCGTCGTCGATGACCCCGAGTGACCGTATCCGCATCTCCTCAAGCACGGGACGACCATACCGAGGTTTCGCGGGTGCCATGTGACCTCACCCGCCCGGAGTTTTCCGAACGGGTGTGCTAATAGCGGGTTCCTCGGAGGGCTTCAGTGCGGTGCGCCGCGCCAACCCGACACCGGCAGCGCGAACTTCGCCACGAGCCGGTCCGTGAACGACGCGTGGTGCAGCCGGGCGAGGCGCACCGGCACCGTCCCGCGCCGGACCTCCACCCTGGCCCCGGCGGGCAGCTCCAGCGTCCGCCGGCCGTCGCACCACAGCACCCCGTGCTGCGTCCCGGTCTGCACCTCCACCGCCAGCACCGAGTCCGGCGAGGTGACCAGCGGCTTCGCGAACAGCGCGTGCGCGCTGATCGGCACCAGCAGCAGCGCCTCCACCTCCGGCCACACCACCGGGCCGCCCGCGGAGAAGGCGTACGCCGTCGAGCCGGTCGGCGTCGCGCAGACGATGCCGTCGCACCCGAAGCCGGTCACCGGACGCCCGTCGATCTCCAGGACCACCTCCAGCATCCGCTCGGCGGACACCTTCTGGACGGCGGCCTCGTTCAGCGCCCAGTCCCGGTGGACCACGTCACCGTTGTTCCGGACGAGGACGTCGAGGGTCATCCGCTCCTCGACCTCGTACGCCTTGCGCACCACCCGGTCCACCACCCGGTCGAGGTCGTCGCGCTCGGCCTCGGCGAGGAAGCCGACGCGGCCCAGGTTGACGCCCAGCATCGGCACCCCCGACCCGCGCGCGAACTCCGCCCCGCGCAGCAGGGTCCCGTCCCCGCCCAGCACGATCAGCAGCTCGCACCCGGCCAGCGCCTGCGGCGTGCACTCCTGGACGAGCTCCACCTCGGACGGCAGCGGCATGTCCCGCGCCTCGTGCGCGAGCACCCGCACGCCGATCCCCGACTTCAGCAGCCCCAGCACCACCAGCTCGGCACTGCGCAGGGCCGCGGCCCGCCCCGTGTGGGCGACCAGGAAGACGGTGCGCGGACCCTCCGGCTCCCCCGCCGGACCCGCCGGACCCGGTGCGTCCGCTGCACCCGGTGCGTCCGGTTCGCCCGCTGACGCTGACGCTGACGACGACGAATCTGTCACTGAGGCCCCTCCGCCACTGCACGGTCGACATCCCCCGGGTCGAGTGCCGGTGCCCCCGCCCGAAGCCACAGAAAGTACTCGACGTTCCCCGAAGGCCCCGGCAGCGGACTGGCGGTGACCCCCAGCACGCCCAGCCCCAGCTTCCACGCCTGGGCGGCCACCTCCCGCACGGCCTCGGCCCGCAGCTCGGGGCTGCGCACCACACCGCCGCTGCCGAGCCGGTCCTTGCCCACCTCGAACTGCGGCTTGACCATCAGCACCAGGTCGGCGTCCGGTGCCGTGCACCGCACGAGGGCGGGCAGCACCAGACCGATCGAGATGAACGACAGGTCGCCGACGACCAGGTCCACCGGAACCCCGTCGATCAGGTCGAGCGTCAGCTCGCGCACGTTCGTCCGGTCCTTGACGGTCACCCGCTCGTCGCTCTGCAGCGACCAGGCCAGCTGCCCGTAGCCGACGTCCACGGCGACGACGTGGGCCACGCCCGCGCGCAGCAGCACGTCGGTGAAGCCCCCGGTCGAGGCTCCCGCGTCCAGTGCCCGGCGGCCCTCGACGGCCAGCCCCAGCGGCCGGAAGGCCGCGAGGGCTCCGGCCAGCTTGTGGCCGCCCCGGGAGACGTAGTCGGGGTCGCTGTCGTCCTTGAGGACGACGAGGGCCGCGCTGGTCTCGACCTGGGTGGCCGGCTTGGTCGCGGTCGTGCCGCCCACGGTCACCCGGCCCGCGGCGATCAGCTGGGCCGCGTGCTCCCGTGAGCGGGCCATGCTGCGGCGTACCAGTTCGGCGTCCAGGCGGCGGCGTGCCACTCCTGCCACGTTCGGTTCAGCTCCTGTTTTCGTACGGTCCGGGGACGGGCTGCGCGTCCAGCGCGGCGAGCGCCTCGCGCAGTCCCCTGTGCACATCCTCGTACACCTCGACGTGCCCGTCCGCCGCCAGGTGGTCCGCGTCCGCGAGCCGCTCCAGGTGCGCGTCGACCCCGGGGTGCCCGGTCGGGGTGCGTACGAGGCCCAGCGGCGCGGGCCCGGCGGGCTCGGCGGCCCCCGCCCCGGGCCCGCTCCCGGACCCGGCCGCGGGCTCCGTCAGGGGCTCCTGGGGGACGTCCGGAAGGCTCCCGGACAGTTCGTCGGTCATGCCCCGACGCTACCCCGAAGCACCCCGGCTGCCACGCACGGCTCTGCGGTACGGTCGGGACACCATGGCTACGATCCAGGAGTGCCGCGCGGCACTCGACCGACTCTCCGACAACCTCGCGGGGGCCGACGGCGACGTGCGCGGCGCGGCCGCCCTCGACCGCTCCCTGAGCTGCCACATCACCGACCTCGACGTGACCTTCGCCGGCCGCCTCGAGGGCGGCCGGATCCGGGTGGACGCCCTGACTCCCGGCCCGCCCCGCGGCAAGGCCGAGATCCGGCTCGCGATGTCGGGGGACGACCTGCTCGCCCTGGTCGACGGACAGCTGAAGTTCGCCAAGGCCTGGGCCTCGGGCCGGGTCCGCCTGGAGGCCGGCTTCCGCGACCTGCTGCGCCTCAAGAGCCTGCTCTAGGCCGCCGTCCTCGCACGGGCCCTGCGGGCCGACGGGACCACCAGCGGCGTGCCGGTCTCCGGGTCGTCGATGACCCGGCAGGGCACCCCGAACACCTCCTCCACCAGGCCGGCCGTGACCACCTCGGCCGGCGGCCCCTCGGCGACGACCACCCCGTCGCGCAGGGCGATCAGGTGGGTGGCGTAGCGGGCCGCCTGGTTGAGGTCGTGCAGCACCGCCACCAGGGTCCGGCCCTGCTCCTCGTGCAGCTGGGCGCACAGGTCGAGGACCTCCAGCTGGTGCTGGATGTCCAGATAGGTCGTCGGCTCGTCCAGGAGCAGCAGGGGCGTCTGCTGGGCCAGCGCCATCGCGATCCACACCCGCTGGCGCTGCCCGCCCGACAGCTCGTCCACGGCCCGGTCGGCGAGTTCGGCGACCCCGGTGGAGGCCATCGACTCCAGGACGATCCGCTCGTCCTGCGCCGACCACTGCCGCAGCAGCCCCTGGTGCGGGTAGCGGCCGCGGGCGACCAGGTCGGCGACGGTGATCCCGTCGGGCGCCACCGAGGACTGCGGGAGCAGCCCCAGGGTCCGGGCCACCTTCTTGGCGGGCGTCGAGGTGATCGCCCGCCCGTCGAGCAGCACCCGTCCGGCGGTGGGCCTGAGCATCCGCGACAGGGCGCGCAGCAGCGTGGACTTGCCGCAGGCGTTGGGGCCGACGATGACCGTGAACGAGTGGTCGGGGATCTCCACCGACAGGTTCTCGGCGATGACCCGCTGGTCGTATCCGAGGGTGACGTTCTCCGCGGTCAGCCTCTGCACCTGCGTACTCCTCGTGTCGGCCGGGCCGTGCCCGTGGGGGTGCGGCGCGTCCACCGCGTGCGTCGTGTGCGTCGTGTGCGTCGTGTGCGTGTGCACGGTGTGCCTGGTCTGCGTCATACCCGTCCCGCCTTGCGCTCCATGACGAGCAGCCAGAGCAGGTAGACACCGCCGACCAGGCCGGTGACGACGCCCACCGGCAGCTGGTCCGCGCCGAAGGCCCGCTGCGAGGCCAGGTCGGAGGCCAGCAGCAGGACGGCGCCCACCAGCGCGCCGGTCAGCAGGTTCGACCCGGGCGAGCGGGTCAGCCGCCGGGCCAGCTGCGGCGCGGCCAGCGCCACGAAGCTGACCGGCCCGGCCGCCGCGGCGGCCGCCGTGGTCAGCACGACCGCCGCCAGCATCAGCAGCATCCGGGTCCGCTCCACCGGCACGCCCAGGGCGTGGGCGGCGTCGTCGCCCATCTCGATCACCCGCAGGGCCCGGCTCTGCCCGAGGACCAGCGGGAACAGCACCGCGCAGGTAGCCAGCAGCGGCCACACCTGCGCCCAGTCCCGGCCGGCCAGCGAGCCGGTCAGCCAGACCATCGCCCGGGTCGCCTCGACCAGCTGTGCCTTGGCGATCAGGTACTGGATGACGGCGACGAGGACGGCCGAGGCACCGATGCCGACCAGCACCAGCCGGTACCCGTGGATCCCCTTCTTGTACGCGAGGAGGTACACCACGGCCCCGGTGAGCACACCGCCGACGACCGCGCCCAGCGCAACCTCGGTGGCCCCGCCCTTGAACACCGTGATGACGACGAGCGCGCCGACCGCCGAGCCGTACCCGAAGCCGAGCAGGTCGGGCGAGCCGAGCGGATT
The DNA here is from genome assembly GCF_002028425.1 of Streptomyces katrae. Classification (GTDB taxonomy): domain Bacteria; phylum Actinomycetota; class Actinomycetes; order Streptomycetales; family Streptomycetaceae; genus Streptomyces; species Streptomyces katrae_A. The sequence continues at coordinate 1,878,283 of NZ_CP020042.1, forward strand.
GCGCGAGACGGACTGGAAGACCGCCCCGGACATCCCGAGGGCCGCGCCGACCAGGATCGCGACGAGGACCCTCGGCAGCCGCAGGTCGTTGACGATGAAGTCGTCGGCCGGGGTGCCGTTGCCCAGCAGGGTGGACACGACGTCCCCGGGCGCTATCTCGAAGTCGCCGGTGCCGATCAGGACGACGGCGAGCGCCAGCGCCGCGGCGACCAGCAGCAGCCCGGCGAGCAGGGCGCGCGGCTCGACGCGCAGCGAGGTGGCGGCGGGGCCGCGCAGGGTGCGCGGCCGGGCGGCCCTGCGGATGCGGGTGTCGCTCACAGCTGGGCCATCCTCTTGCGCCGGACCAGGTGGATGAAGACGGGGCCGCCGACCAGCGCGGTGACGATGCCGACCTGGAGCTCGCCCGGCCGGGTGACCACCCGTCCGACGACGTCGGCGCCGAGCAGCAGCACGGGCGACAGGACGGCCGAGTAGGCGAGCACCCAGCGCATGTCGGGACCGGTGATCAGACGTGCGAGGTGCGGGATCATCAGCCCGACGAAGACGATCGGCCCGCAGGCGGCGGTCGCGGCCCCGCACAGCAGGGTGATGGCGGCCATCGCAGCGATCCGGGTCCGCGTCAGGTGCGCGCCCAGCGCCCGGGCGGTGTCGTCACCCATGGCCATCGCGTTGAGCGGCCGGCCCAGCAGCAGCGCGAGCAGGGCGCCGGCCAGCAGGAAGGGGGCCACCTGGCGGACGGTGTCCATGGTGGCCGACGCCAGCGAACCCACCGTCCAGAAGCGGAGCTTGTCCAGGGCCTTGCTGTCCATCAGCTGGACGGCGTTGATGTAGCCGACGAGCGCGGCACTGGCCGCCGTACCGGCGAGCGCGAGGCGCACCGGGGTCGCGCTGCGGCTGCCGCCGAGGACGTAGACGGCGGCGGAGACTGCGGCGGCGCCGAGGAAGGCCCACCAGACGAACTCGGTCAGCGTGCTCGCCCCGAGGAAGCTGATGGCGGAGACCACGGCGGCCGCGGCGCCGGCGCTGACGCCGAGGATGCCGGGTTCGGCCAGCGGGTTGCGGGTCAGGGCCTGCATCACCGCGCCGGAGAGGCCGAGTCCGAGCCCGACCATCACCCCCAGGACGGTGCGCGGGACCCGCAGGTCCCGTACGACCACGTCGTTGGTGGTGCCGCTGTAGTGGAACAGGCCGTGCCAGACGTCGCCGACCGGCATGGCCTTGGCACCGACGGCGATGCTCGCCACCGCGACGAGGGCCAGTACGGCGAGGGCGATCAGCAGACCGGCGGTGCGCCTGCCGTGGCCCGGACGGGCGACGGCAGGCGCGGGCGCGGGTGCGCCGGGCTCGGTTTCGGGGGGACTCTCAGCCAACACGCAAGTTAGGTTAGCCTACCCTCCGCCGCGAATGATCCCCCGTACGGCCGAGCGCCCCCGCTCACAACCCGAGCGCCCCCAGCGCCTTCTCCACGTCGTCGCGGTAGACCCCGTCCCCGGCCGCCGACCAGGCCGCCGCACACAGCGCCCGCAGCCCGTCGAGCGGATCGGCCTCCCCGCCCCCGGCGCGGGTCAGCTCCAGGTGCGTGCCCGCGTGGACCGCGCCCCAGCCGCCGCACCGCCAGGCCCCGTCCCGCTCCGCCACCTCCGGCTGCCCGGTCAGCAGCCCGCGCAGGTCCCGGTCCACGTACGTGGGCCGGTGCCGGGGCTCGGCCCGCAGCAGCTGCTCGGCGTCCGTGACCCCGGTCAGCACCAGCAGGGAGTCCACGTCCCCGTTGAACGCGCCCTCGATGTCGGTGTCCAGCCGGTCCCCGACCACCAGGGGCCGCTCCGCGCCCGTCCGCAGCACGGTCTCCCGGTGCATCGGCGGCAGCGGCTTGCCCGCCACCTGCGGCTCCGCGCCCGTGGCGATCCGCACGACCTCCACGGCGGCCCCGTTGCCCGGTCCGATACCGCGCGCCCCCGGGATCGTCAGGTCCGTGTTGGACGCGTACCAGGGCACCCCGCGGTTGACCGCGTACGCGGCCTCCGCGAAGCGCCCCCACTCCAGGCCCGGCCCGCCGTAGCCCTGGACCACCGCCGCGAGCCCCTCCTCGTCGGCGGAGTCCACGGCCACCAGCCCGCGCTCGCGCAGCGCGACCCGCAGCCCCTCCCCACCGATCACCAGCACCTTCGACCCCGGCTCCACCTGCTCCGCGATCAGCCGGGCCACCGCCTGCGCCGAGGTGATCACCTCGCCCGCCTCGGTCGGGATCCCCAGCTCGCACAGGTGCTCCGCGACCGCCTCCGGCGTCCGCAGCGCGTTGTTGGTGACGTACGCCAGGTGCATCCCGCCGGCCCGGGCCGCGGCCAGGGACTCCACCGCGTGCGCGATGGCGTGCCCGCCCGCGTACACCACCCCGTCCAGGTCCAGCAGGGCCGTGTCGTACGCCTGGTGCAGACTCCGCTCACTGCCCGCGGGACTGGTCCTGCTCTGCCGGGTCATCTGGCCGCTCCTCAATAACCGTTCTCAAAACGCTCGGGACACTTGCGGTGCTTCACTGCGCACGATCGATCTTGTCCGAGTTTGCACTACCCCGTCACTCCCCCGGCCATCCCGGATCGCGAGACGGGTCTTACCATGCACCAATGACCACACCTGGCAACGCGGAGCACGGGCTGCGCCTGACCCCCTTCAACGGACTGCGTTACGTCCCGGAGCGCGTCGGCAGCCTCGCGGCGGTCACCTCGCCGCCGTACGACGTGGTCGTACGCCCCGACGGAGTCGACTACCTCGAATCCGCCGACCCGCACAACATCGTCCGGCTCATCCTGCCGCAGGCCGGCACCCCGGCCGCCCGCAACGAGCAGGCCGCCCGCACCCTGAGCGACTGGCTCGCCCAGGGCGTCCTCAGCGCCGACCCGCAGCCCGCGCTCTACGTCTACGAGCAGCGCAGGGCCGGCCTGCTGCAGCGCGGCGTCATCGGCGCCCTCGCCCTGTCCACGGCCGCGGACGGCATCGTCCTGCCACACGAGGACGTGATGCCGGACGTGGTCACCGACCGCGCGGGCCTGATGCGCGCGACTTCGGCCAATCTCGAACCCCTCCTCCTCACCTACCGCGGCGACGGCCCGGGCGCCGGCGCGGACGCCGTCGTCGAGGCCACCGCGGCCCGCGAGCCCCTGCTGTCGACGGTCACCGAGGACGGCTTCCGCCACAGCCTGTGGGCCGTCACCGACCCCGCCGAGCTGGACGTCGTCACCGCCGACCTGGCCCACCGCCAGGCCCTCATCGCCGACGGCCACCACCGCTGGGCGACCTACCTGCGCCTCCAGGAGGAGCACGGCTCACCGACCCCCTGGGACTTCGGCCTCGTGCTCCTGGTGGACACCGCCCGCTATCCGCTCCAGGTCCGCGCCATCCACCGGATGCTGCGCCGCCTGCCCCTCTCCGAGGCCCTGGCCAAGGCCGAGGGCTCCTTCCGGATCCGCCCGGTCGACGGCCCGCTCCCGCTGGCCCTGGAAGCCCTCGCGGACGCCTCGGAGCGCGGCAACGCCTTCCTCCTCACCGGCGACGGCACCTTCCACCTGGTCACCGACCCGGATCCGGCCCTGCTGGAGCGCACCGTCCGCCGCGACCGCCCGGAGGCATGGCGCCGGCTGGACGCCACGGTGCTGCACGCCTCCCTGCTGGACGCCCTGTGGCAGGTGCCGGACGCCCCGGACCACATCGCGTACATCCACGACGCGGCGGCCACGGTCGCGATGGCCGAGCGCCACGGCGGCACGGCCGTGCTGCTGCACCCGGTCCGCGAGGAGGTCGTCCGCGACCTGGCCCGCCAGGGCGTGACGATGCCCCGCAAGTCCACGTCCTTCGGCCCCAAGCCGGCCACCGGCCTGGTCCTGCGCAGGCTGGGCTGACGAGGGCCGGGCCGCCTCGCCGGACATGCGAAAGGGCGGCACCCCCCCGGGGGGTGCCGCCCTTTGTCGGCATCAGGCCAGGTCAGGCCTTGTCGCGGGCCTCGCGCTGGTCGTCCTCGACGACCACGATCTCGTCGGTGAGGTCCACGTCGGCACCGGCGTCGTCGACGGGCTCGTACTCCTCGTCGTCCTCGTCGTAGTACTCGGTCTGGTCGCCGGCCCGCTCGGCGGCGGCCACCTCGGCCGCGTCCTCGTCCTCGTCGTCCTCGTCACCGAGGTCGTCCAGGTCCGCGTCCGCGTCCTCTTCCTCCTCCAGCGAGGCGGCGTCCACGAACTCCACGCCGTCGATCTCGGCCAGGCGGTCGGAGGCGTCCGTCGCGCCGTCCTTGTCGGCCTCGAGGGTCTTGGCGAACCACTCGCGCGCCTCGTCCTCACGGCCGGCGGCCAGGAGGGCGTCGGCGTAGGCGTACCGCAGGCGCGCGGTCCACGGCTGGACGCTGTTGGAGGCCAGCTCCGGGCTCTGCAGGGTCACGATGGCGGCGTCGAGCTCGCCCATGTCCCGGCGGGCTCCGGCGGCGACGAGACGCATCTCCACCTGGCCGGCCTTGTCCAGCTTCTGCACCTCGGGCTCGCCGGCCATGGCCAGCGCCCGCTCGGGACGGCCGAGGCCGCGCTCGCAGTCGGCCATGACGGGCCACAGCTCGACGGAGCCGGTCATCCGCTTGGCGGCACGGAACTCGGCAAGGGCCTCGCTGTACTTCTGCGTGGCGTACGCGGCGAAGCCGGCGGCCTCGCGCACGGCGGCGACGCGGGAGGCCAGACGCAGGGCGATGCGGGAGTACGCGTACGCCTGCTCGGGGTCGTCGTCGATCAGCCGGGCCACCATGACGAGGTTGCGCGAGACCTCCTCGGCCAGACCCTTGGGCAGGCTCAGGAGCTCCTGGCGCACATCGGCGTCGATCTCGTTGCCGGTGACGTCGTCGTCGATCGGAAGCCGCTTGACCGGGTCCCGGTCGCGGTCGGCACGGAACTCACGGCCGCCCCGCTCCTCGCGACCGCCACGGAAACCACCGCGGTCATCGCGGCCACCACGGTAGCCACCACGCTCGCCGCCCCGGTCGTCACGACGCGGGTAGGACGGGCGGTCACCCCGGTCGTCACGGCGGCCGTACGAGGGACGGTCCCCACCACGGTCGTCACGACGCCCGTAGGCCGGACGGTCGCCACCGCGGTCGTCACGGCCGCCACGGAAACCGCCGCGCTCGTCATCACGACGCGGGTAGGAAGGACGCCCGCCACGGTCGTCGTCCCGACGCGGCGAGAACGGACGGTCGCCGCCCCGCTCGTCACGGCGGAAGGAGGGACGGTCGCCACCACGGAACCCACCACGCTCGTCATCACGACGGGGGTAGGAGGGACGGTCGCCACCGCGGTCGTCACGACGCGGGTACGACGGACGGTCGCCGCCACGGTCGTCACGACCGCCACGGAAACCGCCACGCTCATCGTCACGACGCGGGTAGGAAGGACGGTCCCCACGGTCATCACGACGGAAGGAGGGACGCTCGCCACCCCGGTCGTCACGACGGAAGGACGGACGGTCGCCACCACGGAAACCACCGCGCTCGTCATCACGACGGGGGTAGGACGGACGGTCCCCACCGCGGTCGTCACGACCGCCACGGAAACCACCACGCTCGTCGTCACGACGGGGGTAGGACGGACGGTCGCCACCGCGGTCATCACGACGCGGGTACGACGGACGGTCGCCACCACGGTCGTCACGACCGCCACGGAAACCACCACGCTCGTCATCACGACGCGGGTAAGAGGGACGGTCCCCACGGTCATCACGACGCGGGTACGACGGACGGTCCCCACCACGGTCGTCACGACCGCCACGGAAACCACCACGGTCGTCGTCCCGACGCGGCGAGAACGGACGGTCGCCGCCCCGGTCGTCACGACGGAAGGACGGGCGGTCGCCGCCACGGTCATCGCGACCGCCACGGAAACCACCACGCTCGTCATCACGACGCGGGTAAGAGGGACGGTCGCCACCGCGGTCATCACGACGCGGGTACGACGGACGGTCCCCACCACGGTCATCGCGACCGCCACGGAAACCACCGCGCTCGTCATCACGGCGGGGGTACGACGGACGGTCGCCGCCGCGGTCGTCACGGCCACGGAAGCCACCGCCGGCCGGACGTCCGCCGCGGTCGTCACGGCGGAAGCCGCCACCGGCGGGGCGACCACCGCGGTCGTCGCGGCGGAAGCCACCACGGTCACCGCCTCGGTCGTCACGGCCCCCGCGGTAGCCGCCCCTGTCACCGCCGTCGTTGCGACGAGGCTCGCGCTCCGGACGATCGTCGGGAGAGTTGGACATGGGTGTGACTCCTGTCTTCGGGGTACCGCTGTCATTCTCGCGCAACCAGCCCATGGCCGCGCTTCGGCGTAAAGAGGTGTAAAAACAAAAAGGACCCTTGGTCCTCAGCGTGAACGCTGAGGACCAAGGGTCCTTTGAAAGATTGTTCGGCGGCGTCCTACTCTCCCACAGGGTCCCCCCTGCAGTACCATCGGCGCTGAAAGGCTTAGCTTCCGGGTTCGGAATGTAACCGGGCGTTTCCCTAACGCTATGACCACCGAAACCCTATCGGTTTCGAGCGAACAAGCACACTTTGTAGTTGTGTTCCAGCTCTAGAAACCAGCAACTGTTCGTTACTTCAGAACTAACACAGTGGACGCGAGCAACTGAGGACAAGCCCTCGGCCTATTAGTACCAGTCAGCTCCACCCGTTACCGGGCTTCCACATCTGGCCTATCAACCCAGTCGTCTACTGGGAGCCTTACCCTCTCAAGGAGGTGGGAATACTCATCTTGAAGCAGGCTTCCCGCTTAGATGCTTTCAGCGGTTATCCCTCCCGAACGTAGCCAACCAGCCATGCCCTTGGCAGGACAACTGGCACACCAGAGGTTCGTCCGTCCCGGTCCTCTCGTACTAGGGACAGCCCTTCTCAATATTCCTACGCGCACAGCGGATAGGGACCGAACTGTCTCACGACGTTCTAAACCCAGCTCGCGTACCGCTTTAATGGGCGAACAGCCCAACCCTTGGGACCGACTCCAGCCCCAGGATGCGACGAGCCGACATCGAGGTGCCAAACCATCCCGTCGATATGGACTCTTGGGGAAGATCAGCCTGTTATCCCCGGGGTACCTTTTATCCGTTGAGCGACGGCGCTTCCACAAGCCACCGCCGGATCACTAGTCCCGACTTTCGTCCCTGCTCGACCCGTCGGTCTCACAGTCAAGCTCCCTTGTGCACTTACACTCAACACCTGATTGCCAACCAGGCTGAGGGAACCTTTGGGCGCCTCCGTTACCCTTTGGGAGGCAACCGCCCCAGTTAAACTACCCATCAGACACTGTCCCTGATCCGGATCACGGACCGAGGTTAGACATCCAGCACGACCAGAGTGGTATTTCAACGGCGACTCCACAACCACTGGCGTGGCTGCTTCAAAGTCTCCCACCTATCCTACACAAGCCGAACCGAACACCAATATCAAACTGTAGTAAAGGTCCCGGGGTCTTTCCGTCCTGCTGCGCGAAACGAGCATCTTTACTCGTAGTGCAATTTCACCGGGCCTATGGTTGAGACAGTCGAGAAGTCGTTACGCCATTCGTGCAGGTCGGAACTTACCCGACAAGGAATTTCGCTACCTTAGGATGGTTATAGTTACCACCGCCGTTTACTGGCGCTTAAGTTCTCAGCTTCGCAACCCCGAAAGGTCACTAACCGGTCCCCTTAACGTTCCAGCACCGGGCAGGCGTCAGTCCGTATACATCGCCTTACGGCTTCGCACGGACCTGTGTTTTTAGTAAACAGTCGCTTCTCGCTGGTCTCTGCGGCCACCCCCAGCTCAGAGAGCAAGTCTCATCACCAGGAATGGCCCCCCTTCTCCCGAAGTTACGGGGGCATTTTGCCGAGTTCCTTAACCATAGTTCACCCGAACGCCTCGGTATTCTCTACCTGACCACCTGAGTCGGTTTAGGGTACGGGCCGCCATGAAACTCGCTAGAGGCTTTTCTCGACAGCATAGGATCATCCACTTCACCACAATCGGCTCGGCATCAGGTCTCAGCCTTATATGAGGGACGGATTTGCCTACCCCTCGGCCTACACCCTTACCCCGGGACAACCACCGCCCGGGCTGGACTACCTTCCTGCGTCACCCCATCGCTTACCTACTACCACCTTGGGCCGGCGGCTCCACCACTTTCCTTTCCCCGAAGGGTCCGGAACGGCTTCACGGCCTTAGCATCAGAGGATTCGATATTGGGCGTTTCAAAGCGGGTACCGGAATATCAACCGGTTGTCCATCGACTACGCCTGTCGGCCTCGCCTTAGGTCCCGACTTACCCTGGGCAGATCAGCTTGACCCAGGAACCCTTAGTCAATCGGCGCACACGTTTCTCACGTGTGTATCGCTACTCATGCCTGCATTCTCACTCGTGAACCGTCCACAACTAGCTTCCGCTGCTGCTTCACCCGGCACACGACGCTCCCCTACCCATCACAACACCCGTTGGGGCTTATTGCTGCAATGACACGACTTCGGCGGTACGCTTGAGCCCCGCTACATTGTCGGCGCGGAATCACTTGACCAGTGAGCTATTACGCACTCTTTCAAGGGTGGCTGCTTCTAAGCCAACCTCCTGGTTGTCTCTGCGACTCCACATCCTTTCCCACTTAGCGTACGCTTAGGGGCCTTAGTCGATGCTCTGGGCTGTTTCCCTCTCGACCATGGAGCTTATCCCCCACAGTCTCACTGCCGTGCTCTCACTTACCGGCATTCGGAGTTTGGCTAAGGTCAGTAACCCGGTAGGGCCCATCGCCTATCCAGTGCTCTACCTCCGGCAAGAAACACACGACGCTGCACCTAAATGCATTTCGGGGAGAACCAGCTATCACGGAGTTTGATTGGCCTTTCACCCCTAACCACAGGTCATCCCCCAGGTTTTCAACCCTGGTGGGTTCGGTCCTCCACGAAGTCTTACCTCCGCTTCAACCTGCCCATGGCTAGATCACTCCGCTTCGGGTCTAGAGCGTGCAACTCAATCGCCCTATTCGGACTCGCTTTCGCTACGGCTTCCCCACACGGGTTAACCTCGCTACACACCGCTAACTCGCAGGCTCATTCTTCAAAAGGCACGCAGTCACGAGGATCCGAAGATCCCGACGCTCCCACGGCTTGTAGGCACACGGTTTCAGGTACTATTTCACTCCGCTCCCGCGGTACTTTTCACCATTCCCTCACGGTACTATCCGCTATCGGTCACCAGGGAATATTTAGGCTTAGCGGGTGGTCCCGCCAGATTCACACGGGATTTCTCGGGCCCCGTGCTACTTGGGAGATGAGCAAGCAAGCCGTACAGATTTCAGCTACGGGGGTCTTACCCTCTACGCCGGACCTTTCGCATGTCCTTCGCCTATCCATACGGTTTCTGACTCGCCTCACAGCCGGCAGACTGTGAAAGCTCATTCCCACAACCCCGCATGCGCAACCCCTGCCGGGTATCACACGCATACGGTTTGGCCTCATCCGGTTTCGCTCGCCACTACTCCCGGAATCACGGTTGTTTTCTCTTCCTGAGGGTACTGAGATGTTTCACTTCCCCTCGTTCCCTCCACATGCCCTATGTGTTCAGGCATGGGTGACAGCCCATGACGACTGCCGGGTTTCCCCATTCGGACACCCCCGGATCAAAGCTCAGTTGGCAGCTCCCCGGGGCCTATCGCGGCCTCTCACGTCCTTCATCGGTTCCTGGTGCCAAGGCATCCACCGTGCGCCCTTAAAAACTTGGCCACAGATGCTCGCGTCCACTGTGTAGTTCTCAAATAACGACCAGCCACCCGTCACACCCTGCCGAAACAGAGCTTTACCGGGGCCGGCACTGAAGACTGACCAGACGGCCGTGCCTTCAGGACCCAACAACGTGCCAAGCACGATCTCTTTCAGTGACTCACTTTCCACGCCGAAGCAGTACTCGTGATCCATCCAGAAGACCGTGCCAACTAATCAACGTTCCACCCATGAGCTGACCGTGCAGAACATTTGCCTGCAATCGGTACTGTGCTCCTTAGAAAGGAGGTGATCCAGCCGCACCTTCCGGTACGGCTACCTTGTTACGACTTCGTCCCAATCGCCAGTCCCACCTTCGACAGCTCCCTCCACAAGGGTTGGGCCACCGGCTTCGGGTGTTACCGACTTTCGTGACGTGACGGGCGGTGTGTACAAGGCCCGGGAACGTATTCACCGCAGCAATGCTGATCTGCGATTACTAGCGACTCCGACTTCATGGGGTCGAGTTGCAGACCCCAATCCGAACTGAGACCGGCTTTTTGAGATTCGCTCCACCTCACGGTATCGCAGCTCATTGTACCGGCCATTGTAGCACGTGTGCAGCCCAAGACATAAGGGGCATGATGACTTGACGTCGTCCCCACCTTCCTCCGAGTTGACCCCGGCGGTCTCCTGTGAGTCCCCATCACCCCGAAGGGCATGCTGGCAACACAGGACAAGGGTTGCGCTCGTTGCGGGACTTAACCCAACATCTCACGACACGAGCTGACGACAGCCATGCACCACCTGTATACCGACCACAAGGGGGGCACTATCTCTAATGCTTTCCGGTATATGTCAAGCCTTGGTAAGGTTCTTCGCGTTGCGTCGAATTAAGCCACATGCTCCGCCGCTTGTGCGGGCCCCCGTCAATTCCTTTGAGTTTTAGCCTTGCGGCCGTACTCCCCAGGCGGGGAACTTAATGCGTTAGCTGCGGCACCGACGACGTGGAATGTCGCCAACACCTAGTTCCCAACGTTTACGGCGTGGACTACCAGGGTATCTAATCCTGTTCGCTCCCCACGCTTTCGCTCCTCAGCGTCAGTAATGGCCCAGAGATCCGCCTTCGCCACCGGTGTTCCTCCTGATATCTGCGCATTTCACCGCTACACCAGGAATTCCGATCTCCCCTACCACACTCTAGCTAGCCCGTATCGAATGCAGACCCGAGGTTAAGCCTCGGGCTTTCACATCCGACGTGACAAGCCGCCTACGAGCTCTTTACGCCCAATAATTCCGGACAACGCTTGCGCCCTACGTATTACCGCGGCTGCTGGCACGTAGTTAGCCGGCGCTTCTTCTGCAGGTACCGTCACTTTCGCTTCTTCCCTGCTGAAAGAGGTTTACAACCCGAAGGCCGTCATCCCTCACGCGGCGTCGCTGCATCAGGCTTTCGCCCATTGTGCAATATTCCCCACTGCTGCCTCCCGTAGGAGTCTGGGCCGTGTCTCAGTCCCAGTGTGGCCGGTCGCCCTCTCAGGCCGGCTACCCGTCGTCGCCTTGGTGGGCCGTTACCCCACCAACAAGCTGATAGGCCGCGGGCTCATCCTTCACCGCCGGAGCTTTCCACCACAGGAGATGCCTCCCGCAGTCGTATCCGGTATTAGACCCCGTTTCCAGGGCTTGTCCCAGAGTGAAGGGCAGATTGCCCACGTGTTACTCACCCGTTCGCCACTAATCCCCTCCCGAAGGAGGTTCATCGTTCGACTTGCATGTGTTAAGCACGCCGCCAGCGTTCGTCCTGAGCCAGGATCAAACTCTCCATGAATGTTTACCGGTAATCCGGTGCACACGCACGAAAGAGCGGGCCAGTCACGGTCGGAATAAGACCGACTGACCACAACGTCCTCGCTGTGTTTGTCGCCTGCCAGTGCCCGAAGGCCCGACAGGTCTTTTTCAAAGGAACCTCATCCACCGAAGTGGACGGGGTATCAACTTCTGGCGTTGATTTTTGGCACGCTGTTGAGTTCTCAAGGAACGGACGCTTCCTTTGTACCGACCCTCTCGGGCTTTCCTCCGGGCTTTCGTTCTTGCGATTCAGACTCTATCAGAGTCTTTCTCGCTCGCTTTCCAGGTCCTGCGCTTTCGCGCTTGCCCTTTCGGCGTTCCACCACTTTAGCGCTTATTCCCTGCAACTCATAATCGAGCCGTCGGATTCGAATTCGGGCACGCCGAAATCGACCCCGCCAGGGGCACGTCGTAGGTAGTGGGTTGGCCGCTCCCGCGGGGACTGCGATGGCAGTGCCCCGTTCCAGCGGCTCGGGCTACGTTAGGCGTCCACCAAGATCGAGTCAAGTTGCGCGCCGACGCGGCGCGTGGGCCCGGTACGGGCTGACGGTCGGGTCGCCGGCGATCCAGTAGCGGTACGGGTGGGCCGCGCCAGCGCCGCCGACTCCCGTGCGCGGACCGTTGCCCACCTGGTCGGGAGGGGTGGGGGTGCCCGTGAGGAGGGAGAGGGGGGAGTCGGGGCCCGCGCAGAGGTCGGCGCCGTCGAGGGAGCGGTCCACGTCCAGGGCCGTGGCGAGGCGGGCCGGGCCCTTGGCCAGTTCTCGCGGGTTTCTGGCCGTAATCCGACGTTTGGCGGCCAGGTCGGCGCCCACGGTCACCTCTCCGGCGCGCACCAGCACTCCGCTGGCGTGACCTGGCGGGCCGCAGACGAGGTTGAGGCTGAACCACATGCCGTAGATGAAGTAGACGTACGCGTGTCCGGGCGGACCGAACATCGAGGCGTTGCGGGCGGTGCGGCCGCGGTAGGCGTGGGAGCCGGGGTCGGCCTCCCCCTCGTACGCCTCCACCTCCGTGATGCGCAGTTCCATCGGGCCCTCCGGGGTGCGGCGGACCAGGATCCGGCCGAGGAGGTCGGGGGCCACGGTGAGGACCGGGCGGTCGAAGAAGGACCGGGGCAGGGGCGTACGGTCGGGGCGCGCGCTCATCCGGCCGAGGGTAGTGGAACACGCGCCCGTGCAACCGGGGCCTAAGGTTCCGCAGTGGTAGGGGGTGGGGTCGGTCGGCCGTGCGGTCCGGTCACCGCCCCCTCGGCTCCGTATCCGTATGCGTATCAGGGGAGACAGACATGGGTTTCAGGAAGCTGCTCGCGAGCCTGGGTGCCGGTGGTGCTTCGGTCGACACGATCATCACCGAGCCGAACGTGGTGCCCGGCGGGATCGTCCAGGGCGAGGTGCGGATCCAGGGCGGGTCCGTTGAGCAGCAGATCGAGGGGCTTTCGGTGGGGCTCCAGGCGCGGGTGGAGGTGGAGGGCGGCGACCACGAGTACAAGCAGGACATCGTCTTCACCAAGCAGCGCCTCGGCGGTGCCTTCAAGGTGCAGCCGAACGCCCTGCACGTGGTGCCGTTCGCACTGGAGATCCCGGCGGAGACGCCGATCACCCACTTCGAGGGCCACGCCCTGCACGGGATGAACATCGGGGTGAGCACGGAGCTGGAGATCGCCCGGGCGGTGGACGCGGGTGACCTGGACCCGATCAACGTGCACCCGGTGCCGGCGCAGCAGGCGATCCTCGACGCGTTCCGGCAGCTGGGCTTCAGCTTCCGCAGCGCGGACATGGAGCGCGGGCACATCCGCGGGACGCGCCAGACGCTGCCCTTCTACCAGGAGATCGAGTTCCTGCCGCCGTCGCAGTACCGGGGTCTGAACCAGGTGGAGCTGACCTTCGTGTCGGACGGGCACGAGATGGACGTCGTGCTGGAGATGGACAAGAAGCCGGGGCTGTTCAGCGAGGGCAGTGACACCTACCGCTGCTTCCAGGTGGGTCTGCACTCGTACGAGGGGACCGACTGGGCCGCATACCTGAACCAGTGGATCGCCTCGGTCGGTTCGCAGCGCAACTGGTTCTAGTCTCGGGGCCGTAGGACTTCTTCGATCAAGGAGTACAGCCATGACCGAGCGGAACAGGGCTCCTCTCCCCCACGCCTTCCACCCCGAGGTGCCGTCCTTCACGGTGACCAGTGCCGATCTCGCGCCGGGTGCCGATCTGGGTGACGGGCAGGTGCTGTCGGGCGGGAACGTCTCCCCGCAGCTGCGCTGGGAGGGGTTCCCGGAGGGGACGAAGAGCTTCGCGGTGACCTGCTTCGACCCGGACGCGCCGACGGGCAGCGGGTTCTGGCACTGGGTGCTCTTCGACATCCCGGCCTCGGTGACCGAGCTGCCGGCGGGTGCGGGCAGCGGGAAGTTCGAGGGGTTGCCGGCCGGTGCGGTGCACGTGCGCAACGACTACGGGACGAAGGACTTCGGCGGTGCCGCCCCGCCGGCCGGGGAGCGGCACCGGTACGTGTTCACGGTGTACGCGGTGGACCGGGAGAAGCTCGGTCCGGACGCGGACGCGTCGTGTGCGGCGGTCGGTTTCCACCTGAGGTTCCACGCGCTCGGCCGTGCGCAGCTGATCGGTGAGTACGAGGCGCCGGCGGCCTGATCGTTCTCCCGGCGTTCGCCCGGTCCTGGTCTAAATGAGGCCGGGGCCGGGCATTTTTATTGCGTTGTCCCGCGTGGCGCGCGCGGCCAGAGTGGTTGCGGGCCTTGCCGCCAGGGTGGTCGCGGGCCTGCACACGGGAGGTGGGCGAGATGCGGGACACGCTGGTGCTGAACGCGAGCTTCGAGCCGCTGTCGACGGTGTCGCTGAACCGGGCCGTCGTTCTGGTGCTCCAGGACAAGGCCGTGGTGGAACAGTCCCATCCCGAACTGCGTGTGCGTGCGGCCGCCCTGGACCTGCCGATGCCCCGGGTGATCCGATTGTGCAGGTACGTACGGGTGCCGTTCCGAAGACATGCTCCCTGGTCGCGGCGGGGGGTACTGGTACGGGACCAGCACCGGTGCGCGTACTGCGGGAAGCGCGCGACGACCGTGGACCATGTGCTGCCGAGGGCTCAGGGGGGCGGGGACACCTGGCTGAACACGGTGGCGTCCTGTGCCGAGGACAACCACCGCAAGGCGGCCCGGACTCCGGAGGAGGCGGGGATGCCGCTGCTGCGGAAGCCGTTCGTGCCGTCTCCGGCGGACGCGATGCTGCTGGCGCTGGGGGTGGGCGGGCAGGAGGGCCTTCCCGACTGGCTGGCCCGCTCGGCCTGATTCCCGCCCGCCCCTCCCGTGTCTTCCGCCCCGTCCGCGCCTGTGTGCCGCGGGCGGGGCGGCGTATTTCTGCTACGTCCCTCAGCGGAGCAGCAGCTGGACTATGGCCAGGACGCCGACGGTGACGATGACCCCGCGCAGGACGGTCGGGGGCAGTCGTCGGCCGAGCTTGGCGCCGAGCTGGCCGCCGATGGTGGAGCCGACGGCGATGAGGAGGACGGCGGTCCAGTCGAACTCGGCGACGAAGAGGAAGAAGACGGCGGCGATGCCGTTGACGAGGGCTGCCACGACGTTCTTGACGGCGTTGATGCGTTGCAGGTCCTCGTGGAGCAGCAGCCCCATCAGGCCGAGGTAGAGGACGCCCTGGGCGGCGCCGAAGTAGCCCCCGTACGCGCTGGAGAGCAGCATGCCGGTGAGCAGGGCGGGGCCGCCGTCGGGGTGTGCGGTGTCGGCTCCGGTGGCTTCCTGGCGGCGGCGCAGGGCGGCGGCGAGCTTCGGCTGGAGGACGACGAGGACGAGGGCCAGGCCGATGAGGACGGGCACGATCGTGTCGAAGGAGTCCGACGGCAGGGTCAGGAGCAGGATCGCGCCCGCGAGCCCGCCGGCGAGGGAGACGGCGCCGAGCCGCAGGATGCGGCCGCGCTGTCCCCGGAGCTCCTTGCGGTAGCCGAAGGCTCCGCTGAGGGAGCCGGGGACCAGGCCGAGGGTGTTGGAGACGTTGGCGGTCACCGGGGGCAGGCCGGTGGCGAGGAGCACCGGGAAGGTGATCAGGGTGCCGGATCCGACGATGGTGTTGATGGTGCCGGCGCCGATTCCGGCGGCGAGGACCGCGATGGATTCCCAGATGGACATGGACATGGACGGAGCCATCCCCTTTGCGTGAGTGAGTCGCCTCCCCGCCATGAAGGTCGAGGGGCCTCACTGATCATGCACGAAGGGGAGGGCGGCGTCAGTCGATGGGGGGCTGTTCCCGGCGCTCCGGTGCGCTGCCGGTCCCGGGGGCTCCCTTGCCGGGGTCCTGCGGGTTGAAGCCGCTCGAACCGCCGCCCAGGGGGCCGAAGTTGCCCATGGCGCCCGAGAGGCCCTTGAGCGCGTCCCCGATCTCGCTGGGCACGATCCAGAGCTTGTTGGCGTCGCCTTCGGCGATCTTCGGGAGCATCTGGAGGTACTGGTAGGCGAGGAGCTTCTGGTCGGCGTCGCCGGCGTGGATGGACTCGAAGACCGTGCGGATGGCCTGGGCCTCGCCCTCGGCCTTGAGGGCGGCGGCCTTGGCCTCACCCTCGGCGCGCAGGATGGAGGACTGCTTCTCGCCCTCGGCGCGCAGGATCTCCGACTGCCGGACGCCCTCGGCCTGGAGGATGGCGGCGCGCTTGTCGCGGTCGGCGCGCATCTGCTTCTCCATCGAGTCCTGGATGGAGGTCGGCGGCTCGATGGCCTTGAGCTCGACCCGGTTGACGCGGATGCCCCACTTGCCGGTGGCCTCGTCGAGGACCCCGCGCAGCGCGGCGTTGATCTCCTCGCGGGAGGTGAGGGTGCGTTCCAGGTCCATGCCGCCGATGATGTTGCGCAGCGTGGTGACGGTGAGCTGTTCGATGGCCTGGATGTAGCTGGCCACTTCGTACGTCGCGGCCCGGGCGTCGGTCACCTGGTAGTAGATGACGGTGTCGATGTTGACGACCAGGTTGTCCTGGGTGATGACCGGCTGCGGCGGGAAGGGGACGACCTGTTCGCGCAGGTCGATCCGGTTGCGGATGGAGTCGATGAACGGGACGACGATGTTGAGGCCCGCGTTGAGGGTGCGGGTGTAGCGGCCGAACCGTTCGACGATGGCTGCGCTGGCCTGCGGGATCACCTGGATCGTCTTGACCAGGGCGATGAAGACCAGTACCACCAGGATGATCAGGACGATGATGATCGGTTGCATGCGGTTCCCCGTGCCCTTCCGGCTGTCTGTGCTGCCCCGTTGAACGGAGTCTCGCAGACCCCGGGGCCGCGGGTGGGCTGCTTGCTCACATGACGACCGCGGTCGCTCCGTCGATGTCCACGACGTCGACGGACTGGCCGGGCTCGAAACTGGTGTGCGTGTCCAGGGTGCGGGCGGACCAGATCTCGCCGGCGAGCTTGATGCGGCCGCCGCTGCCGTCGACCCGTTCGAGGACGACGGCGGTTCTGCCCTTCAACGCCTCGATGCCGGTGCGGTGTTGGGGCCGCTGGTCGCGGTGCCGGTTGGCGATCGGCCGGACGACGGCGATCAGTGCGACCGACACGATGACGAAGACCAGGACCTGGCTCACCGCTCCGGCGCCGAGGGCCGCCGTGACGGAGGCGGCGACGGCGCCGACGGCGAACATGCCGAACTCCGGCATCGCGGTCAGGACGAGGGGGATGCCCAGTCCGACCGCGCCGATGAGCCACCACACCCATGCGTCGATGTCCACATGGTCATGGTAGGTCGGGTGGGCGCGGCCGGACAGGGCGCGACGGCGTCCTCCGGGCGCCGGGTGGGCTAACGGAGGGGCAGGCCCTGGGCGGTCCAGCGGTCGTGGTCGTTGCGCTCGACGACGAGCGGGAGCCCGAAGCAGAGGGAGAGGTTGCGGGAGGTCAGCTCCAGCTCGATGGGGCCGGCGGTGACGACCTTGCCCTGCCTGATCATCAGGACGTGCGTGAAGCCGGGGGCGATCTCCTCGACGTGGTGCGTGACCATGACCATGGAGGGGGCCATGGGGTCGCGGGCCAGGCGGCCGAGGCGGCGGACGAGGTCCTCGCGGCCGCCGAGGTCGAGGCCGGCGGCGGGCTCGTCGAGCAGGAGGAGTTCGGGGTCGGTCATCAGGGCGCGGGCGATCAGGGTGCGCTTGCGCTCGCCCTCGGAGAGGGTGCCGAACGTGCGGTCGAGGTAGTCGGACATGCCCAGGCGGTCGAGGAAGGCGCGGGCGCGCTGCTCGTCGATCTCCTCGTACTCCTCCTGCCAGGTCGCGGTCATGCCGTAGGCGGCGGTGAGCACGGTCTGCAGGACGGTCTGCCGCTTGGGGAGCTTGTCGGCGAGCGCGATGCCGGCGACGCCGATGCGCGGGCGCAGCTCGAAGACGTCGCTGCCGGGCTTGCCCAGGGTGCTGCCGAGGATGGTGGCGGAGCCCTTGGTGGGGAAGAGGTAGCTGGAGGCGAGGTTCAGCAGCGTGGTCTTGCCGGCGCCGTTGGGGCCGAGGATGACCCAGCGCTCCCCCTCCTTCACCGACCAGGAGACCTGGTCCACCAGAGCCCGGCCCTCGCGGACCACGGATACGTCCACCAGCTCCAGAACATCGCTCATGAGCGTGTTGTCACCCCTTGCAGTCACGGTTCTCTGTGCGCCGGCAGGCGCAGCCCCAGGGGAAAACCCCCGGGGAAAACCTACGCCACTCGGGGAGGGGTCCGGGCGCCAGGCCGGGTCCGGGGCCCGATCCGTAGAGTGGGGGGATGCTTTTCGAACCACGTTCAGGGCGGCTGGCCGCCTGGGGGAACGCGTTGCTGGCCGGTCATGTCTCGCCCGACGAGGCCGCGTCGTCGATCGTGGGCGAGGACGCCTCGCACCGGGTGGCGGGGCTGCCGGGTGAGGCGGGTCCCGTGGGGCTCACGCTGGCGCTGGGGCGGCTGCGGACGCTGGGGATGACGGGGCTGCGGGTGGCGCTGCCGGCGCCGGGGCATCCGCTGGGGCTCAGCGGCCCGCCGGAGTTCAACGCGGCGGCGCTGGAGGCCGAGGAGGCGGTGGTGTGCGTGGGGGCCGGGCTGGGGCTGGTACCGGAGGTCACGGAGGTGGGTCCGGCGGGGGACGCGCACGTGTCGGTGGTGTGGCGGAGCCTGCCGGTGCGGGAGGCCCCGCCGGCGGACGTGCCGTCGCTGGGTGAGGCGGAGCGGGAGCTGGCGGAGGCGCTGCGCGAGGCGACGGTGGTGCTGACGCGGCTGGACGTGGCGGCTTCGGGTCCGGTGGCCGAGGCGGCGCTGTCGGCGTACCGGGCGCGGGCGGAGGCGGGCCGGGAGGTGCTGGCTCCGGGGTATCCGGCGCGGGCGGTGCGGGTGCTGGCGCTGGCGCAGCGGGTGGACCTGCTGGTGTCGCTGGCGTACGAGCGGGGGCACGGGGGCGCGGTGGCGGCCTCGGAGATGGCGGCGCGGGCAGAGGCGCTGCGGCCGGTGGAGCGGGTGGCCCGGCGGGCGCTGGTGGCGGCCTACAACGCTCCGCTGGAGGGTGGGCGGTAGGGCGGTCCGGCGGGCCTGGACGTGCGAAGGCCCCGCTTCCCGGGGAGAGGGGGGAAGCGGGGCCTCGGTTCGTCAGGGGTGACGGGGTCAGTTGTTGACGCCCGTGTTGCCCCAGGCACCGTTGAGCAGGCCGATGACGTTGGCGGTGTTGCCGACCACGTTCACGGGGACGTTCACGGGGACCTGGGCCAGGTTCCCGGAGACCACGCCGGGCGAGTTCAGGGCCTCGCCCTCCGCGGACGCACCGCCGTGCGCCGAGGAGACACCGGCGCCGGCGGCGATGAGGCCGCCCGCGATCATGGTGACGGCTGCGGCCTTCTTGTAGTTCTTCACTTCTCGTCCTCCAGTGCGTTTGCCGCGACCAGCCGCCGCGGCACGCCATGGAGAACGCTCCCCCGCCCGATGGGATACGCCATGTGGGCTACATACACCCGACCGTATGAATCTCAGCTCAGCCCATTACCTGCCTCCGGCGGCGCCCTACCGAGTGATCCCGTGCCGGACGGCCCACAGCGCGGCCTGGGTGCGGTCGGAGAGGTCGAGCTTCATCAGGATGTTCGAGACGTGCGTCTTGACGGTCTTCTCGGACAGGACGAGGGCCCGGGCGATCTCCCGGTTGGAGCGGCCGTCGGCGATCAGGCCCAGGACCTCGCGTTCGCGCTCGGTCAGGGAGCCGGGGCGCCCGGCGGGGGCGCCCTGGTCGTCCTGGGCGGCGAGCAGGGCCTCGGCGACCTCGGGCTGGAGGAGGACGTGCCCGGCGTGGACGGAGCGGATGGCACCGGCCAGGGCGTCGGGGTCGATGTCCTTGTAGAGGTATCCGGCGGCGCCGGCCCGCAGGGCGGGGACCACGGTCCGCTGTTCGGTGAAGCTGGTGACGATCAGGACCCGGGCGGGGTTGCCGAGGTCGCGCAGCCGGCGCAGGGCTTCGATGCCGTCGGTGCCGGGCATGGTGACGTCCATCAGGATGACGTCGGGCCGCAGCTCCTCGGCGCGCTCGGTGCCCTCGGCGCCGTCGGCGGCCTCGCCGACGACCTCGATGTCCTCCTGTACCTCCAGGAAGGTGCGCAGGCCGCGCCGGACCACCTGGTGGTCGTCGACGAGCAGGACACGGATGCGGCCGGGGGTCTCAGCCACCGGGGACCTCCATTTCGATCGTGGTGCCCGCGCCGGGCTCGGAGCGGACCTCCAGCCGGCCGCCGGCTCCGGCGGCGCGGTCGCGCATGGAGACCAGTCCCAGGTGGCGGCCGGCCTTGCGGACGGTGGGAGGGGAGAAGCCCCGGCCCCGGTCGCGTACGCGCAGGACCGCCCCGCCGCCGGGGGTACGGGTGAGGGTGACGTCGACGCGGTCGGCGCCGGAGTGGCGCAGGGCGTTGTGGAGGGCTTCCTGGGCGACGCGCAGCAGTGCCTCCTCCTGGGCCGCGGGCAGGGCCCGTACGCCGTCGCAGGTGAAGGTGACGCGGGCGGTGTGGGCCCGGTCGAGGACGCGGACGTGGTTGCGCAGGGTGGCGACGAGACCGTCCTCGTCGAGCGCGGCGGGGCGCAGCTCGGTCACGGCGGCGCGCAGTTCGTCGGCGGCCTCGGCGGCGAGGGCGGCGACCTGGTGGAGCTCGTCCTTGGCGCGGGCCGGGTCGCGGTCGACGAGGGTGGCGGCGGCCTGGGCGGTCAGGCGCAGGGAGAACAGCTTCTGGCTGACGGCGTCGTGCAGCTCGTGGGCGAGGCGGGAGCGCTCCTCGGCGATGGTCAGCTCGCGGCTGCGTTCGTAGAGGCGGGCGTTGGTGAGGGCGATGGCGGCGTGCTGGGCGAGGAGGGAGAGGAGTTCCTCGTCCTGGTCGGTGAAGCCCTTGGGGCGGCCGGGGGCCGTCCTCTTGTTGGCGAGGAAGAGGGCGCCGAGGGTCTCCTCGCCGTCGCGGACGGGCAGGCCGAGGAAGTCGGACATGTCGGGGTGGGCTGCGGGCCAGCCCTCGAAGCGCGGGTCCTGGCGTACGTCGGCGAGGCGCTGGGGGGCGTCCTGGTGGAGCATCGCGGCGAGGATGCCGTGCTGGCGGGGCAGGGGGCCGATGCGGCGCCACTGGTCCTCGGTGATGCCGTCGACGACGAACTGGGCGAAGCCCCCGTGGTCGTCGGGGACGCCCAGGGCCGCGTACTCGGCGTCGAGGAGTTCGCGGGCCGAGACGACGATGGTGCGCAGGACGTCCTGGACCTCCAGCCGGCGGCTCATGGCGAGCAGGGCGGTGCTGACGGCCGCCAGCCCGGTGCAGGGTCCGTTGTCCATGGGGTCACCGTACCGGCGGCCCTGACCTGCGGGATCGGGCGCCGGTCGTAGGTCTTCGGGCCGGGTGGCGTACGGCTCGGGGAGGGGGCGGGGGTGGTGTGTCTGCCTTGGGGAGGAGGCCGGGGCGGGGCCGGGTCCTCCGCGAGGCGGAGGACGGTCACACAGGGCATTGCTGCTGCAACTCTGAGTGAGACGGGTGGGGGCTCGATGTGAGCCCGGGCATAGGACGCACATCACTTACGAAGCCGCGTAGTGGGCGCGTAAAGGCGTTGTCAGCGCTGCTGCGGCGGGTGTCCGGGACCAAAGTCCCGGACCGCTGCGGGGCCCTGATCCACTAAGCGGGATCGTATGTCACACCTTTGCCACAGGATTTTGCCGCCGCTAAGAATGGCTGCCGTCGCAAGGCGCCGAGGGATCCCGGATCTCCCGGCGCCTGCCTGCGGCCCCCGCTATTCGAAGAGGTTGCCCATGTCTGCTTCCAGCACTCCCGGTCACAGTCGTCTGACGAAGGCGTACAAGCTGTCGATCGCCGGTGTCGCCACCCTCGGTGCCGCCGCGCTCGCCTTCTCCGTCGTCCCGGCCGGTACCGGCGCGCAGGAGGAGGCCGTGGCCGCCGCTCCCGTGGCGTGGACCCAGTCGATCCAGCAGAACCTCGGCGCCCAGCACGCCGTAGCGGACCAGAAGGCCAAGGACGCGGCGAAGGCCCAGGCCGAGGCGCAGGCGAAGAAGGACCGCGAGGCCAAGGAGGCGGCCAGCCGCTCCGCCGCCCGCACCCCGGTGTTCGCGAACAACCTGGACGGCTGGATCAAGGAAGCCCTCTTCATCATGAAGCGCGAGGGCATCCCCGGCACCTACGCCGGCATCCACCGCAACATCATGCGCGAGTCGAGCGGCAACCCCCGCGCGATCAACCTGTGGGACATCAACGCGAAGAACGGCATCCCCTCGAAGGGCCTGCTCCAGGTCATCCAGCCGACCTTCAACACGTACCACGTCAAGGGCACCAAGTTCGACCTGTACGACCCGGTCGCGAACATCGTCGCCGCGTGCAACTACGCCGCCGACCGCTACGGCTCCATGGACAACGTGAACAGCGCCTACTAGGCCGCTGCGCGCCCGCACAGCCCCCCATGCGCCTCAGGGCGGCCCCCGGAAGACTCCGGGTGCCGCCCTGAGGCGTTTCGCGTGCCTGGCGGCACAACGCGGTTCCTACTTGCGCATGACCTCGGGCTCGTGGCGGCGCAGCAGGCGCGCCACCGCGAAGCCGCAGATCACGCCCTGCAGCAGCAGGACGATGACGTCCACGAACCACTGGCCGGTGGTGTGGTCCCACAGCGGGTCGGTGTTGGTGGGGTTCTGCGGGTCCCACGGCGCCATGAGCTTGCCCAGGTTCAGGGTGGTTCCGGCGGCGCCGACGGCCCAGCGGGAGGGCATCAGGTAGGCGAACTGCTCCAGGCCGACCTTGTCGTACAGCTGGAACAGGATGCCGGTGAAGACGACCTGGACGATCGCGAACATCACGAGCAGCGGCATGGTCTTCTCGGCGGTCTTCACCAGCGAGGAGATCACCAGGCCGAACATCATCGCGGTGATGCCGAGCGCGGTGACCGAGACGCAGAGCTCGACGGCCGGGTTCATGAACAGGCCCTCGGCCGGCAGCTTGCGCGGGGTGAAGGCGATGGCGCAGATGATCGCGCCCTGGATGACCGTGATCACACTGAGGACGATCACCTTCGACATGAGGTACGCCGACCGGGACAGGCCGGTCGCGCGCTCCCGCTCGTAGATGACGCGTTCCTTGATCAGCTCACGGACCGAGTTGGCCGCGCCCGAGAAGCACATGCCGACCGCGAGGATCAGGGTGATCGTGCCGGCGTCGCCGTTGAAGCGGGACGGCGGGGTCGGCGGGGCCAGGCCGAACTTCGCGGGGATCACCGTGGACACGATGCCCAGGACCGCCGGCAGCAGCACCATCAGGGCGAGGAAGCCCTTGTCGGAGGCGATCACCGAGACGTAGCGGCGGATCAGCGTCCACAGCTGCGAGCCCCAGGCCTGCGGCTTGGGCGGGATCATCTGCTGCGGCGGCATCGCGACCTGCTGCGGGGCGACCGCGTCGAGGTCGGCGGCGTACAGCTGGTAGTGCTGCGAGCCCTTCCAGCGGCCGGCCCAGTCGTAGTCGCGGTAGTTCTCGAAGGCGGAGAACACGTCGGCCCAGGTGGTGTAGCCGAAGAAGTTCAGCGCCTCGTCCGGCGGGCCGAAGTAGGCGACGGACCCGCCCGGGGCCATGACCAGCAGCTTGTCGCAGAGGGCCAGCTCGGCGACGGAGTGGGTGACGACGAGGACCGTGCGGCCGCCGTCGGCCAGCCTGCGCAGCAGCTGCATGACGTCGCGGTCCATGCCCGGGTCGAGGCCGGAGGTCGGCTCGTCCAGGAAGATCAGCGACGGCTTGGTCAGCAGCTCCAGGGCCACGGACACGCGCTTGCGCTGGCCGCCCGAGAGCGAGGTGATCTTCTTGTCCTTGTGGACGTCGAGCTTGAGCTCGCGCAGCACCTCGTCGATGCGGGCGGCGCGCTCGGCCTCGGCGGTGTCGCCGGGGAAGCGGAGCTTGGCCGCGTACTTCAGCGCGGTGGAGACCTTCAGCTCCTTGTGCAGGATGTCGTCCTGCGGGACCAGGCCGATGCGCTGGCGGAGCTCCGCGAACTGCTTGTACAGGTTGCGGTTGTCGTACAGGACGTCACCCTGGTCGGCGGGCCGGTAGCCGGTCAGCGCCTTCAGGAGCGTGGACTTGCCGGAGCCGGAGGGGCCGATGACGCCGATGAGCGACTTCTCCGGGACGCCGAAGGTGACGTCCTTGAGGATCTGCTTGCCGCCGTCGACCGTGACCGTCAGGTGGCGGGCCGAGAAGGAGACGTCACCGGTGTCGACGAACTCCTCGAGGCGGTCGCCGACGATCCGGAACGTCGAGTGGCCGACGCCGACGATGTCGGAGGGGCCGAGCAGCGCGGTGCCGGACTTCGGCAGGGGCTGGCCGTTGACGTAGGTGCCGTTGTGGCTGCCGAGGTCGTGGATCTCGAAGCGGCCGTTGGTGGAACGGAACTCCGCGTGGTGGCGCGAGACCTGGAGGTCCGAGACCACGAGCTCGTTCTCCAGGGCACGGCCGATGCGCATGACGCGGCCGACGGCGATCTGGTGGAACGTCGTCGGGCTGCGGTGGTCGCCGGCGTAGCCGGGGGCCGCGGACTGCTGGGGGGCCTGGTGCTGCTGCTGCGGCACGAACGGCTGCTGGTGCTGCTGCTGATGGTGGGCCTGGGGCTGCTGGTCCCAGGCGGGCTGCTGCGACTGCTGGTGCTGCGGGGCCGGCGGCTGGAACGCCGGGGCCTGACCCTGCGCCACCGGGGCCTGGTAGGCCGGCTGCTGCTGCGGGGCCGCCACGGCGGCGCTCGGATTCAGCCGCGGGCCGTCCGTCGCGTTGCCCAGGTGGACCGGCGTTCCGGGCACGAGTTCCGTCTGCTGGACCCGCGCGCCGTGCACGTAGGTGCCGTTGGTGCTGCCGTGGTCCTCGATGGCCCAAACCCGGCCGTTCCAGCTGATGGTGGCGTGCCGCCAGGACACGCGCGCGTCATCGATCACGACGTCTCCCTGGGGATCGCGCCCCAGCGAGTACGACCTGGACGGATCGAGCGTCCAGGTCCTTCCGTTCAATTCCAGTACGAGTTCCGGCACTCCAGCCCCACTTAAGGTCCCCCGAGAATCCCCCTGCCGTCCAGGGAGAACGACGTCAGGGAGTCTAGGGATGGCGAACATCCGGGGGAACTATTTCAGGCCTGCGGCCACATGTGGAATCGGGGCCTTCCGCAGGCGTCTACGTCTGCCCGTTGACGGGGTCGAAAGTCACCCGGAGAGTGAGATACGGGACTTCTCGCCCCACTCGGCTCGGTTACGGGGGTCGCCGCATGCGCCGCATCCGCTGGGGAGACGTGCTGCTGTCCGGGATCGCCGCCGTGGGGTGGTCGGTCGCCGCCATGGCGGGGGTGGCCGCGCTGGGGCTGCACCTGCTGGGCGCCGATGCCGGGGGCGGCTCGCTGGGGGCGATGACCGCCGCGGTGGTGGCGGCGGCCGTGGGCGGGTCGCTGACCGCGACCGGGGAGGTGTCGGCCCTCGGACTGGCCGCGGACGGCGGGGGCGCCGTGGACCTCCGGCCGTTGGGGGTCGCCCTGGTGGGGGCGCTGGTGCTGGGTTCGGTGTTCCTGCGGGGACTCGGGGGGCCGCGGGGGCGGCCGGGCGGGGTGGAAGTCGCCGTCCGGGCGGCGGTGGTGGGGGCGCTGTTCCTCGTGGTGGCGGTCGGGCTGGCGTGGGCCGGGCACGGGGCGGTGGCCCTGGACGGCGCCTCGCCGAGGGTGGTCCTGCCGGGGATCGGCGACGTCGGGGGGCTGCTGCGGCCCCGGGTGCGGGTGGGCTTCGCGGTGGATGCCGGGCCTTCGGTGCCGGGCGCGGGGGTGTGGGTGGCGGTGGTGCTCGCGGTGGCGCTGCTCGCCTCGCGGCACGGGCCGGCGGCGGCGTGGGCCGCCCGGCTGCGGCCGGCGGTGTCTTCGGTGCTGGCGATGCTGGTGGTGGCGGTGGTGGCCGGCGCGGCCGTGGCGGGGTGGGCGGCCGCGCAGGACGGGCGGCCGGGGCGGGCGGCGGGGGCCGCGCTGCTGGGGGCGCCGAACGGGAGCTGGACGGGGCTGCTGCTGGGGCTTTCCGTACCGGTGCGGGGGCGGGCCGCCGGGGAGCTCGGGCGGCTGCTGCCGCCGCTGTCGCGGGGGGAGCCGGTGACGGTGGCGCGGCTCGCGGAGTACGACGGGCGGGCCTGGCTGTTGGTGGCGGGGGCGGGGGTGCTGCTGCTGTACGCCGGGGTACGGGCGGCCGTACGGAGCCCGGGGCGCGGGGTGGCGGCGTGCGCGGCGCGGCTGGGCGGGGTGACGGGGGTGGCGCTGGCGGGGCTGGTGTGGCTGACGGGGATGTCGGTCGACGTGCCGGGGGTGGCGGCGGTGGAGCTGCGCGGGGATGCGGGGTACGCGTTGCTGGCGGGCGCGGTGTGGGGCGCCCTGGCGGGCGGCACGGGCGCCCTCCTGACGCGGGGCGGGCAGGACCCCGCCGCCCCGGCCCCTGGCCTGCCGCCGCATCCGGACCCGGCCCTGCGGGCGCGGGGCGGCGTGCCGTCGCAGCGCCCCGGAGCGGGGCAGTACCGGCGCGGACAGCACCGCGCCGCGTCGGGCCGCCCCGGGCCGGGCGCTGACCGGGCGGAGCGGCCGGGGGTGCGGCCGGGCGCGCCGGACCGGCCGTGGTGGCCGGCTCCTGCGGGTGAGGGGGCGCGGGAGCCGGAGGTCTCCGACGGGTCGTGGGACGTCACGGTCACCGGGCGGCCGCCCAAGCCGGCCCGCGCTCCGCGGCCGCCGCAGCGAGAGCCGTTCACGCCACCTCCACCGCCGGGGGCTCCGCCGCCGCCGAAGCCGCCGCATCCCCCGCGCTGACCGGCCTGGTCAGGCCGATCCCGCTGCGCGGAGCGGTCCCCTACCCGCCCTTCCACCGTTCCCGCCTCAGTCGCCGGCGCGGCTGAAAGACCCCTGGGCTCCGCCCCGGACCCCGCACGTGCGCTCCGCGCCCGTCGCCTCAAACGCCGGCGGGGCTCTTTACAGCCCCGCCGGCGTTTGAGGCGCGGGGTCTGGGGCGGAGCCCCTGGGGCCCCGCGCAGCGGCGACGGCCCGCAGCCGACGGCCGGACCCCAGCCGGGGCCGGGGGCCCCGCCCGGCCACCGTCGGACGGAGTCCGGCGCAGCGGCGCGAAGCCCGGGAGGGCCGCCAGGGCCGAGCGGGGCGAGCGGGGCGTGAGGAAGGAGCGGCGTTCAGAACGTGGGACGGGCGGTCCGGCCCCGGGGCCGGGAAGATACGGTGAGGGGACCATGAGCGCTTCGCAGACCTCCGAGGTCCCCACCCTCCTCGTCAAGATCTTCGGCAAGGACCGTCCCGGGATCACCGCCGGGCTAATGGACACCCTCGCCGCCTACTCCGTCGACGTCGTCGACATCGAGCAGGTCGTCACGCGTGGCCGCATCGTCCTGTGCGTCCTCGTCACCAAGCCCACCACCGCCGCCGAGGGCGAGCTGCGGGCCACCGTGCACAGCTGGGCCGAGTCGCTGAAGCTGTCGGCCGAGATCATCTCCGGTACCGGCGACAACCGCCCGCGCGGTGTCGGCCGGTCCCACGTCACCGTGCTCGGGCACCCGCTCACCGCGGAGTCCACGGCCACCATCGCCGCCCGGATCACCGCGACCGGCGGCAACATCGACCGTATCTTCCGGCTCGCCAAGTACCCGGTGACGGCCGTCGAGTTCGCCGTCTCCGGTGCCGAGACGGGGCCGCTGCGCACCGCGCTGGCGACCACCGCCGCCCAGATCGGCGTCGACGTCGCCGTGGTCTCGGCGGGGCTGCACCGCCGGGCGCAGCGGCTGGTGGTCATGGACGTGGACTCGACCCTGATCCAGGACGAGGTCATCGAGCTGTTCGCCGCGCACGCCGGGTGCGAGGCCGAGGTCGCCGAGGTGACCGAGCGGGCCATGCGCGGGGAGCTCGACTTCGAGCAGTCCCTGCACGCCCGGGTGGCGTTGCTGGCGGGGCTGGACGAGTCGGTTGTGGAGAAGGTCCGCTCCGAGGTGCGGCTGACCCCGGGCGCCCGGACCCTGGTGCGGACGCTGAAGACGCTGGGCTACCAGGTGGGCGTGGTCTCGGGCGGGTTCACGCAGGTCACGGACGACCTGCGGGAGCGGCTGGGCCTCGACTTCGCCTCGGCGAACACTCTCGAGATCGTCGACGGCAAGCTGACCGGCCGGGTCACCGGCGAGATCGTGGACCGGGCGGGCAAGGCCCGGCTGCTGCGCCGCTTCGCCGCGGAGGCCGGGGTGCCGCTGGCGCAGACCGTCGCGATCGGTGACGGCGCGAACGACCTCGACATGCTGAACGCGGCCGGCCTCGGCGTGGCCTTCAACGCCAAGCCGGTGGTGCGCGAGGCCGCCCACACGGCGGTGAACGTGCCCTTCCTGGACGCCGTGCTCTACCTGCTCGGCATCACCCGCGAGGAAGTGGAAGCGGCCGACCTGGCCTGAGCAGCCCCCGCCCCCCTCAGCGCCCGGCCGGATCCTTTCGGCCGGGCGTTCGTCGTCCCCGGCCCGGCGGCCGGGCTCCGGCCCGAGGCAGAGTCCAGGGACCTTGGACCCGAACTGGGCCTTCGTGTCGTGTACTTGGACCCGATCATCCGATCGTGTGGCGATATGCGACGGCAGCCGCACGGTCGGCCTTGTGCGTTCAAGGGGACGTGGATGACTCGAAGTGTGCTCATCACCGGAGGCTCGGGCGGAATCGGCCGTGCCTGCGTGGAGAGATTCGCGCGGGAGGAGGACTGGACCGTCTGGTTCACCTACCGCAACGGCCGGGAGCGGGCCGAGGAACTGGTGCGGGAGCTGGCCCTCACCGGCCGCGCCAAGGTGGAGGCCTTCCCCTTCAGCCAGGGCGACTGGGAGGACCACGAGCTGCTGCTCGACCGGCTCCCCGGCCCGGTCGACGTCCTGGTGAACAACGCCGCGGTGGGTTCGAAGACGGTGGAGCACTACACCGAGGGGCCCGGGCACGCGAAGGCGTCGGCCTTCTTCCAGATCAACGCGGTGGGTCCGCTGTGGCTCATCGAGCAGTTGCTGCCCGGGATGCTGGAGCGGGGCTCCGGGAAGATCGTCAACATTTCGAGCGTCGGCGGGGGGATCTTCCAGTTCCCCGGCTTCCACCCGGCCGACGGGATGAGCAAGGCGGCCCTCACCTATCTGACCCGCCATCTGGCCGCCGACCTGGCGCACTCCCCGGTGGACGTGTTCGCGCTCTGCCCGGGCGCCGTCGACACCACGATGTTCCAGGCGAGCACCCTGGACAAGCTCTCCCCCGAGGAGCGGGCCGCCCTGTCCGCGCAGCTGCCCAAGGGCCGCATGATCACCTCCGAGGAGATCGCCGAGCAGGTGCGCTGGCTGGCGGGCGAGCACTCCACGCCGCTGCACGGCGCCGTCATCGACGCCTCGATGGGCCTCGGCGTGCACCCGGGCCTGCTCACCGGTGCCGGCGTCGGCAGCGGGAGGGCCTGATGAGCTCCCACTCCCGCCCCCTCTCCCGGCAGGCCGCCCGGCTCCTCGCCGACACCCCGGCCATCGCCGAGGCCCACTTCCGCGCGGAGGCCGAGCCGTACGACGCGCTCACCCGGCCCGACGGCTACCTGAACCTGGGCACCGCCGAGAACCGGCTGCTGTGGGACCTGCTCGAGGGCCGGCTGGCGCAGCTGCCCCCGATGGACGAGGCCACGGCCCGCTACGCCCCGCTGCACGGCACCGACGTGCTGCGCGGACGGGTCGCGGCGCTGCTGTCGGACACCGTCGGGACCCCGCTGGACGCCGAGGACCTGGTGGTGATCAGCGGTGCCACCGGGGCGCTGGACGCGATCGCCTCCGTCCTGTGCGACCCGGGCGAGGCCATCGTGGTGCCCGCTCCCTACTACGGGGCCTTCGACACCGATCTCGGCGGCCGCTCCGGCGCCCGGATCCTGCCCGCGCCCCTGGATCCCGCCGACGGGTTCCGGCTGACGGCCGCGGCGGTGGACGGGGCACTGCGGCGGGCCCGGGCGGAGGGGATCACCGTACGGGCGGTGGCGCTGTCCTCCCCCTCCAACCCGATCGGCGAGGTCCACCCGCCCGAGGTGCTGGCGGAGCTGCTGCGCGTGGTGCGCGAGCACGACGTGGACCTGGTCTCGGACGAGATCTACGCCCACGCGGTGTTCGGCCCGCGGGCCTTCACCAGCGCGGCGGACCCGGCCGTCAACCCGGACTGGGCCGGGCGCACCCATGTGGTCTGGGGCTTCGCGAAGGACTTCGGGCTGCCGGGTCTGAAGACCGGGGTGCTGCACACCCGCGATCCGCGGGTACGGGCGGCCGCGCGGGCGCTGGCGTACTTCGCGCCCGTCTCCACCGCCACCCAGCACACCCTGGCGGAGCTGCTGGCCGACCCGGAGTGGACGGCCTCCTTCCTCGCGGCGGGCCGGCGGCGGCTGGGCTCCTCGTACGGGCACCTGACCGGGCTGCTGGAGGCGTACGGGATCCCGTACGCCCCGGCCGGCGCGGGCTTCTCCGTCTGGCTGGACCTCGGCCGGTGGCTGCCCGGTCCCGGCTTCGGGGGCGAGGAGGTGCTGTGGCGGGAGCTGTTCGAGAAGGCGAAGGTCAGCATCCTGCCCGGCGGGGCCTTCCGCTCGCCCGAGCCGGGCTGGTTCCGGCTGTGCCACACCGTCGACGCCCCGCTGGTCGCGGAGGCGGTCCGGCGGATCGCCGTCCACCTGGGCCTGTCCGCGCAGGCGGGCCCGCACCCCTCCCCCTCCCCCGCTTCACGGAACGGAAGTCACCCATGAGCACGGCACCGGGTCCCCTGGACCGCTGGTACGAGACCGCCGGCGTGCGCGGCGGCGTCCGGCGGATGTTCCACGCCGAGGCGGAGCAGGGCCGGGTGTTCTTCCCCGACGCCCTGGTGCCGCACCTGGCGCACCCGGAGGTGAAGGCGCTGGCCCCGGAGCGGGTGCGGGAGGTCACCGTCCGGCACCTGTACCAGTTCCTGCACTCGACGACCCATCTGGAGACCCGGGTGGTCAACGGGGCGGCCGAGCCCGTGGCCAACGGGAACTCGGGGCTGCACTTCCCGACCGCGCTGCGCATGGACGCGTTCAAGGTGTACTGCGACGAGGGCTACCACGCCCTGTACAGCCTGGACCTGGCCGACCAGGTGGCCGCCGTCACCGGGATCGCCGTGCCGGACGTGGACTACGGCGGGTTCGTGACGGCCCTGCAGGACACCGGGCGGCGGCTGCTGCCCGAGGACCCGGTGCTGGCCGGGCAGTTGCAGGCGGTGGTGTTCGAGACGCTGATCACGGCCGTGCTCAACGAGGTGCCGCAGGACCCGACCGTGGTGAGCACGGTACGGGAGCTGATGCGCGACCACGCCAAGGACGAGGGCCGCCACCACCGGTTCTTCTCCGCGTTCTTCCTGGAGCTGTGGGCGCGGCTCGACGGCCGGCGCCGGGTGCTGGCGGCCCGGGCCCTGCCGGCGATGATCCGTGCGGCGCTGGACTGGGACCTGGAGCCGGTGCGGGTGTCGCTGCGGCTGGCCGGTCTGGACGAGGAACGGATCGGGGCCGTCCTGGCGGACAGCTACGGCGGGAGCGCGGGCGTGGACCGCATCCAGACCATCTCCCGTTCCACCCTGCGGCTGTGCGCCCAGGTCGGTGCCTTCGACCTGCCCGGCGTCACGGACGCCTTCGCCGCCTACGGACTGCGTGCCCCGGAGGACTCCGATGTCTGAGACCGCGAGCGTCACCTACCCCGAGTACCTGAAGCTGCCGGAGCTGCTGTCGCTCCAGGTGCCGCTGGCCGACGGGGTGGACGACGAGCTGCTGTTCATCACCGTGCACCAGGTGCAGGAGCTGTGGTTCGGGCAGCTGCTGCGGGACCTGGCGGACGCCCGGGACCGGATGCTGGAGGGCGATCCGCGGGCGGCCCGGGCCCGGCTGGTGCGCGCGGTGTCGGTCACGCGGGCGCTGATCGCGGCGATCCATCCGCTGCGGGCGATGCCGCCGCGCGAGTTCCACGCCTTCCGGGGCGTGCTGGGGACCAGCAGCGGCCAGCAGTCGGCGCAGTACGTGGAGATCGCCGCGCTGTGCGGGGCCGACTGGGTGCGCGGGGAGTACGGGAGGCGGGCCGTCGCCGGGCTGGCCGCCGGGGAGCGGGAGCGGCTGGCCGGGCGGATGGCGGAGCCCACCCTGTGGGAGGGGTTCGTGGCGCTGCTGGCGAAGGCCGGGTTCGCGGCCGGTACGCGGGAGGAGCGCTGGGAGGCGTACGCGCGGCTGGCGGCGGGGCCGCTGGACGGTGATCCGGCGGAGTTCGCGGAGCTGGCCGAGCTGGTGGAGGCGCTGGTCGACCACGACGAGGTGTGGACGGAGTGGCGGGCCTGCCACGCGCTGCTGGTGGAGCGGCAGATCGGCGGGCGGCCGGGGACCGGCGGCAGCAGCGGGATGGAGCACCTGCGGGCGTCGGTGTACCGGCGGTTCTACCCGGAGCTGTGGGAGGCCCGGGACGCGGGCTTTCCGCAGCAGCAGACCCCGGAGCCGGCGGGCCGCTGCCCGGTGGGCTGAGGGCGGGCCGGGACGGGGGCCCGGGACGCAGGTGTCCCGGGCCCGGGGGTCGCGCGGTCAGTGGTCCTTCGGGGTCCAGTAGTCCAGCAGGGTGCCCACGCCGGGTTCGACGGACTTCCAGGAGCCGGTGAAGGAGACGACGGCCAGTGCGGCGGTCGGGAAGCCGGTGCGGTTCATCCGGGCCTGGGTGTCGCCCTCGGCGCGCCCGGAGAGGATGTCGGCCAGGGCGTGCATCGCGGGGTTGTGGCCGATGACGAGGAGGTCGTCGACCTCGTCGGGGGTCTCGTTCAGCAGGGCGATGAGCTCGCCCGGCGAGGCGTCGTAGACCCGCTCCTCGTAGCTGGTCCGCGGCCGGTAGGGGAGTTCCTGGACGGCGAGCTTCCAGGTCTCCCGGGTGCGGACGGCGGTGGAGCAGAGGGCCAGGTCGAAGGTGATGCCCGTCTCGGCCAGCTTCCGGCCGGCGGCCGGTGCGTCCCTGCGGCCGCGTTCCGCCAGGGGGCGGTCGTGGTCGGCCACCTGGGGCCAGTCGGCCTTGGCGTGCCGGAGGAGGGCGATCCTGCGGGGTGTGTCGGCGCTCATGGGCCCAGCTTCGCATGAAACGGGCCATGCGGCGCAGGGTGTTGAGGGGGCCGTCCCCCGCTCGTGAGGGCGTGCTGCGGCGTGCGCGGACCGGCTGGGGGCGAGGTGAGTGCTCGGGTGACGCGGCGCCCGTCAGGTGACGGCGTGGAGCAGCTGCTGGGTGACCTGGAGCAGTCCGGAGGGCTGGCCGGTGGCGGCCTGGGCCTGGCCGGAGCCGGCGAGCAGCAGGAGCAGGAGGCCGAAGGCGAGGGCGGGCAGGGCCAGGGTCCACCAGTGCAGCCGGGCGCTGGTGTGGGCGTACGCGCGGGGGCGGCGGGCGGGACGGGTGAGGGGGGACGGGGTGTGCGTGGTGGCCGGCATGGCCGCCTCCGGGTTCTTCGGGTGGGGACTGGCTCGCTGCTTCGAATCTATGGATCCGCGGCGCCGGTTCCCATCCGGGGCACACCCCAGCCGACCCTGATCCTGGCCCCCTAGGGGATGGTGGGGGTAACCCCACCACGGGGGCCGGGCCGGGCCGGCGGGTGGTGGGTCAGGGGGAGGCGAGGGTGGCGATGACGGCCACGATCACGGTCACGAGGAGCATCGCGCCCAGCACGAGGCCGAGCTTGCGGTGGCCGTTCTGGGGGTTCGGTTCGAGTACGGGCGACATGGCGCTCAGTCTCGCATGCCGCATTCGTCCTCGATCGTGCGGTCCCGGCCCGCGAGGACGCCGAGGGCGATCTGCGGGACGAGGAGGCCGGCCATGAGGGCGAGCGGCAGGTCCCAGCCGCCGCTGTGCTGGTAGAGGGTGCCGATGACCAGCGGGCCGGGGATGGAGATCAGGTAGCCGGTGCTCTGGGCGAAGGCGGAGAGCTTGACGACCCCGGCCGGGGACTTGGCGCGCAGTCCGATCATCGTGATGACGAGGGGGAAGGCGCAGTTGGAGACGCCGAGCAGGAGGGCCCAGGCCCAGGCTCCGCCGGCGGGGGCGAGGTAGAGCCCGAGGTAGCCGGCGAGGCCGAAGACGCCGAGGACGGCGGCGATGGGGCCCTGGTGGCGCATCCGTCCGGCGAGGCCGGGGATGACGAAGGCCAGCGGGACGCCCATGACCATGGTGACGGCCAGGAGCACTCCGGCGGTGGAGGCGGAGACCCCGGCGTCGCGGAAGATCTGCGGGAGCCAGCCCATGGTGACGTAGGCGCCGGTGGCCTGGAGGCCGAAGTAGCAGGCGAGGGCCCATGCGGTGCGGCTGCGCACGACGGAGGGGCCGGCGTCCTGCGCGGCGGCGCCGGCGGGGGCGGCGGCCCTCTCGCGGCGGGTCGCGGCGGCGACGGGCAGCCAGGGCAGTACGGCGGCCACGGCGAGGCCGGCCCAGACCAGCAGGCCGGTGCGCCAGTTGCCGCCGAGGGCCGAGGTCAGCGGGACGGTCGCGGCGGCGGCCAGGGAGGTGCCGGCGGCCAGGGCCATGGAGTAGAGGCCGGTCATGGTGCCGACGCGGTCGGGGAACCAGCGCTTGACGATGACCGGGAGGAGCACGTTCGTCAGGGCTATGCCGGCCAGCGACAGGGCGCTGGCGGCGAGGAAGGCGGCGGCGCTGTCGGCGAAGGGGCGGATCAGCAGGCCGGCGGCGACGGCGGCCATGCCGGCGCAGACGACGGCGGCGGGTCCGAAGCGGCGCGAGAGCCGGGGCGCGGTGACGCCGAAGACGGCGAAGCAGAGGGCCGGGACGGAAGTGATCAGTCCGGCGACGGTGCCGCTCATGTGGAGGCCGTCGCGGGCCTCCTCGAAGAGGGCGCCGAGGCTGGTGATGGCCGGCCTCAGGTTGAGGGCGGCCAGCACGATGGCGACCACGAGCACGGGGCCGAGCCATTTCGGGTCGGCGTGGGCGTCGTCCCGGGCGGTGGCGGGGCGTCCGACGGAGGCGCGCGGGGTCGCCGGGCGGCTCAGGGTCTGGAGGTCTTCGTCGTGCATCCCGCCATCATAGAATCATGGGATGATTGGTTGTCCAGTTTGCTTCCTGTCAGAATTGACCCCGCCCCACCGCCCGTCCACCCGCCCCCGAGAGGCCCCGTCCGCATGCCGTTGACCTCACCCCGGCGTTCCGCGCTCGTCGACCAGGTGATCGCCCAGCTCAGGAACCAGATCACCTCCGGCGAGTGGCCGGTCGGAAGCCGGATCCCCACCGAGCCCGAGCTGGTGGAGCTGCTGGGCGTGGCCCGCAACACGGTGCGGGAGGCCGTCCGGGCGCTCGCGCACAACGGACTCCTGGACATCCGCCAGGGTTCGGGTACGTACGTGCTCGCCACCAGCGAACTGGCCGGGGTGATGCACCGCCGCTTCGCGGGGGCCGACCCCTGGCACATCGCGGAGCTGCGCTCGACGCTGGAGTCCTCGGCGGCCCGGCTGGCGGCGGAGCGGCGCACCGAGCGGGACCTGGTCCAGCTGGACGCGCTGCTGGCGCGGCGCGAGGAGGCCTGGGCGAGCGGGGACGCGGAGCTGTTCGTGAGCGCGGACGTCGCCCTGCACATGGCGGTGGTCACGGCCTCGCACAACGAGGTGCTGACCGGGCTGTAC
The DNA here is from genome assembly GCF_002028425.1 of Streptomyces katrae. Lineage (GTDB taxonomy): Bacteria > Actinomycetota > Actinomycetes > Streptomycetales > Streptomycetaceae > Streptomyces > Streptomyces katrae_A. The sequence continues at coordinate 1,914,043 of NZ_CP020042.1, forward strand.
GCGGACCTGGGCGATCTGGTGGCGCAGTGGCTGCGCGCGGACGTGGGCACGGAGCTGGACCCGGCGGACCACCTGGACCACGCCCGGCTGATCGAGGCGATCCGGCGCGGGGACGGGGACACGGCGGCCTCGGAGGCCGCGGGCTACCCCTTCGTCTGCCTGGGCGAGGGCAGGCGCTGAGACGGCCTAGCGGCCGGAGGAGGCCGGCGGGCGCTGGTGGCTGACCCAGGCCGTGCGGACCTCCTTCCAGCAGCGGCCCGTCAGCCGGGTGCGGCCGGCCGGGTCCAGGGGGACGAGGGCGCTGTCCCCGTCCAGGTCCCACCAGCGCTCGCACTCCACGTGGAGGCGGAGCAGGTCGGTCTCGGGGAAGCCGTTGTGGCAGTACGCGATCACCTGGGAGCCGTCGATCTCGGTGTCGCAGTCGGAGCCGTAGAGCTCGCGGCCGGCGGGCTGCTCGGGCCGTACGGGTGGCTCGGCGGGGATCTCGGCGAAGTCCACGGTCGCCGGGGCGGCCGCCTCGGGTCCGGGCGCGGGGCCCGGCGCTCCGGGTTGCGCGAGGGCTCCGGGGATCAGGAGTCCGGTCAAAGCCACCGAGGTGACCAGCAGCGATACCGCTCGGCTCGGCCTCGCGCGCACGCCCGTACCTCCTCCCCGAACTCGCCGGGAAGGTCCCGGCCAGGTCAGTTTGCAGGCATGTGTCCCGGTTTTCGACTCGGAAAGATCCGGTCGGACGGCGAACGTCTGATCGAGGAAGCCCCGGGATCCTGCCGTGGCGGGGCGCGAACGGCGGTGGCCGCGCCTCCCCGGGGGGAAGCGCGGCCACCGCCGTACGGACGCGGGGTCCGGCCGGGAAGGTCAGGCGCCCATCGCGTGCAGGCCGCCGTCCACGTGGACGATCTCGCCCGTGGTCTTCGGGAACCAGTCGGACAGCAGGGCCACGACGCCCTTGCCCGCCGGCTCCGGGTCGCTCATGTCCCACTCCAGCATGGAGCGGTGGTTCCAGGTGTCCGCCAGCTCGCCGAAGCCCGGGATGGACTTCGCGGCCATCGAGCCGATCGGACCGGCCGAGACCAGGTTGCAGCGGATGTTCTCCTTGCCCAGGTCACGGGCGAGGTAGCGGCTGGTGGCCTCCAGCGCGGCCTTGGCCGGGCCCATCCAGTCGTACTGCGGCCAGGCGAACTGCGCGTCGAAGGTGAGGCCGACGACGGCCGCGCCCTCCGCCGGGAACAGCGGCTTGCAGGCCATGGTCAGCGACTTCAGCGAGAACGCCGAGACGTGCATCGCGGTGGCGACCGACTCGAACGGGGTGTTCAGGAAGTTGCCGCCGAGCGCGTCCTGCGGGGCGAAGCCGATGGAGTGCACGACGCCGTCGAGGCCGCCGAGCTCGTCGCGGACCAGGCCCTCCAGGCGGGCCAGGTGCTCGTCGTTGGTGACGTCGAGCTCGATCACCTTGACCGGCTTCGGGAGCTTCTTGGCGATGCGCTCGGTCAGCGTCGGGCGCGGGAACGCGGTGAGGATGACCTCGGCGCCCTGCTCCTGGGCCAGCTTGGCGGTGTGGAAGGCGATGGAGGACTCCATCAGCACACCGGTGATGAGGATCCGCTTGCCCTCGAGAATTCCGCTCATGGTGATCAGTGACCCATGCCCAATCCGCCGTCAACGGGAATGACGGCTCCGGTGATGTACGCGGCGTCGTCGGACGCCAGGAAGCTCACGGCGGCCGCGATCTCCTCGGGCTGCGCGTAGCGCGCCAGCGGGACCTGCGCCAGGATGCCCGTGCGCTGCTCGTCGCTGAGCGCCTTCGTCATGTCGGTGTCCACGAAACCGGGGGCGACGACGTTGAAGGTGATGTTGCGGGAGCCCAGCTCGCGGGCGAGCGAGCGGGCGAAGCCCACCAGCGCCGCCTTCGAGGCGGCGTAGTTGGCCTGGCCGGCGCCGCCCAGCAGGCCGACGACCGAGGAGATCAGGACCACACGGCCCTTCTTGGCCCGCAGCATGCCACGGTTGGCCCGCTTCACGACACGGAAGGTGCCCGTGAGGTTGGTGTCGACGACGGAGGCGAAGTCCTCCTCGGACATCCGCATCAGCAGCGTGTCCTTGGTGATGCCGGCGTTGGCCACCAGCACCTCGACGTTGCCGTGCTTGGCCTCGATCTCCTTGTAGGCCTGCTCCACCTGCTCGGAGTCGGTGATGTCGCAGCGCACGGCCAGCACACCCAGCTCGGCGAGCTCCTGCGGCGGCTCTCCCGAGCGGTACGTGATCGCGACCTTGTCGCCGGCCTGGGCGAAGGCACGGGCGATGGCGAGGCCGATGCCCCGGTTTCCTCCGGTGACGAGAACCGAGCGGCTCAACGGATCACCCTTTCGCTTAGCTGTCTGAGTAGCAAAAACCTATAGGTCGCGGCCGACATCCGGAGAATCGGGCTCCGACAGGGCCTTGCGACGCGGGCTGTCGAATACCTACAGAAACCTGTGGTCACCTGGGGCCCGATCGCGACATGATCGAGCAGACCGTCCCCGACTCCGGGAGGACCCCCGTGGCCCATTCCATCGACGCGGCCTTCACCGCGCTGCCCTTGCGGGCGCTCGCCGACGCGGCGCTCGCGCGGGCGCGCGCGCTGGGCGCCGACCATGCCGACTTCCGCCTGGAGCGGATCCGCAGCGCCTCGTGGCGGCTTCGGGACGCCAAGCCCTCCGGCGGCTCCGACACCACCGACCTCGGCTACGCGGTCCGCGTGGTGCACGGCGGCAGCTGGGGGTTCGCGTCCGGCGTGGACCTGACCATGGACGGCGCGGCCAAGGTCGCCTCGCAGGCCGTGGCCATGGCGAAGCTGTCGGCGCAGGTCATCAAGGCGGCCGGCTCGGACGAGCGGGTGGAGCTCGCCGACGAGCCGGTGCACGCCGACAAGACCTGGATCTCCGCCTACGACGTGGACCCCTTCGACGTGCCGGACGCCGAGAAGTCGGCCCTGCTGGCCGACTGGAGCGCGCGGCTGCTGGCCGCCGAGGGCGTCGCGCACGTGGACGCCTCGCTGCTCGCCGTCCACGAGAACAAGTTCTACGCCGACACCGCGGGCACCACGACCACCCAGCAGCGGGTGCGCGTCCACCCGCAGCTGACCGCGGTCGCCGTGAACGCCACCACCGGCGAGTTCGACTCCATGCGCACCATCGCCCCGCCCGCCGGGCGCGGCTGGGAGTACCTGACCGGCACCGGCTGGGACTGGAACGCCGAGCTGGAGCAGATCCCGGGCCTGCTGGCCGAGAAGATGCGGGCCCCGAGCGTGCAGGCGGGCCGCTACGACCTCGTGGTGGACCCGTCCAACCTGTGGCTGACCATCCACGAGTCCATCGGCCACGCCACCGAGCTCGACCGGGCGCTGGGCTACGAGGCGGCCTACGCGGGCACCTCGTTCGCCACCTTCGACCAGCTGGGCACGCTCAAGTACGGCTCCTCGATCATGAACGTGACCGGAGACCGCACCGCCGAGCACGGCCTGGCCACCATCGGCTACGACGACGAGGGCGTCGAGGCCCAGAGCTGGGACCTGGTCAAGGACGGCACCCTGACCGGCTACCAGACGGACCGGCGGATCGCGAAGCTGACCGGCCTCGGCCGCTCCAACGGCTGCGCCTACGCCGACTCCCCCGGGCACGTGCCGGTCCAGCGGATGGCGAACGTCTCGCTCCAGCCGGATCCGGGCGGGCTGTCCACGGAGGACCTGATCGGCGGGGTGGAACGCGGGATCTACGTGGTCGGCGACCGCTCCTGGTCGATCGACATGCAGCGCTACAACTTCCAGTTCACCGGGCAGCGCTTCTTCCGGATCGAGAACGGCCGGCTGGCCGGGCAGCTGCGCGACGTCGCCTACCAGGCCACGACCACCGACTTCTGGGGCTCGATGGAGAAGGTCGGCGGCCCGCAGACCTACGTGCTGGGCGGCGCCTTCAACTGCGGCAAGGCCCAGCCGGGCCAGGTCGCGGCGGTCTCCCACGGCTGCCCGTCGGCCCTCTTCCGCGACGTCAACATCCTGAACACCACCCAGGAGGCCGGCCGATGAGCCGTACGAAGCCCCACGAGATCGTCGAGCGGGCCCTGGAGCTGTCCACCGCCGACGGCTGCGTGGTCATCGCCGACGAGGAGTCCAGCGCCAACCTGCGCTGGGCCGGGAACGCCCTGACCACCAACGGCGTCACCCGCGGCCGGACCCTCACGGTGATCGCCACGGTCGACGGCGGCCAGGGGACGGCCTCGGGGGTCGTCTCCCGCTCCGCCGTCACCGCCGCCGACCTGGAGCCGCTGGTCCGGGCCGCCGAGGCGGCCGCGCGGGCCGCGGGTCCCGCCGAGGACGCCCAGCCGCTGGTGACCGGGACCCCGGCGTCCCCGGACTTCGCGGACGCCCCCGACGAGACCTCCTCGGCGGTGTTCGCCGACTTCGCCCCGGCCCTCGGCGAGGCCTTCGCCCGGGCCCGGGCGGGCGGCCGCGAGCTCTACGGCTTCGCCCACCACGAGCTGGTCTCCACGTACGTGGGCACCTCGACGGGGCTGCGGCTGCGCCACGACCAGCCCAACGGCACCCTGGAGCTCAACGCCAAGTCGCCGGACCGGCTCCGTTCCGCCTGGGCCGGACGCGCCACCCGCGACTTCAAGGACGTGGACCCGACCGTCCTGGACGCGGAGCTCGCCGTCCGCCTCGGCTGGGCCGAGCGCAAGGTCGAACTGCCCGCCGGCCGGTACGAGACCCTGCTGCCGCCGACGGCCGTGGCGGACCTGCTGATCTACCAGATGTGGTCGGCGGCGGCGCGGGACGCGGCGGAGGGCCGGACGGTCTTCTCCAGGCCCGGCGGCGGCACCCGCGTCGGCGAGCGGCTCTCGCGGCTGCCGCTGACCCTGCGCAGCGACCCGAACGCGCCGGGCCTGGAGTCCGCGCCGTTCGTGATCGCGCACAGCTCGGGCGACGACGCCTCGGTCTTCGACAACGGCCTGCCGGTGCCGGCGACGGAGTGGATCAGCGGGGGCGAGCTGGCCCGGCTGACCACGACCCGGCACAGCGCCGGGCTGACGGGGCTGCCGCTGTCCCCGGCCTTCGGGAACCTGATCCTGGAGGGGGGCGGGGAGAAGTCCCTGGAGGAGATGGTCGCGTCCACCGAGCGGGGTCTGCTGCTGACCTGCCTCTGGTACATCCGCGAGGTCGACCCGGCGACGCTGCTGCTGACGGGCCTGACCCGGGACGGGGTCTACCTGGTGGAGAACGGGCAGGTCACGGGCGAGGTGAACAACTTCCGGTTCAACGAGTCCCCGGTGGACCTGCTCTCGCGGGCCACGGAGGCGGGCCGCACCGAGAAGACCCTGCCGCGCGAGTGGGGCGACTATTTCACGCGGGCCGCGATGCCCTCCGTCCGCATCCCGGACTTCAACATGAGTTCGGTCAGCAAGGGCGTCTGACGCACCTAGACTGAGCACGGCATTCCCACCATTCGCAAGGAGTCGAGAGACCGTGACGGACATCGTCGACGAACTGAAGTGGCGCGGGCTGTTCGCCCAGTCCACCGATGAAGAAGCGCTGCGCAAGGCCTTCGCGGACGGTCCCGTCACGTTCTATTGCGGCTTCGACCCGACGGCCGCCTCGCTGCACGTGGGACACCTCGTGCAGGTGCTGACCGTGCGCCGGCTCCAGCAGGCGGGTCACCGCCCGCTGGCGCTGGTCGGCGGGGCCACCGGGCAGATCGGCGACCCGCGGCCGACGGCCGAGCGGACGCTGAACGACCCGGAGACCGTCGCGAACTGGGTGACGCGCCTGCGCACCCAGATCGAGCCGTTCCTGTCCTTCGAGGGCGAGAACGCGGCGGTCATGGTCAACAACCTGGACTGGACCGCGGGCATGTCCGCGATCGAGTTCCTGCGGGACATCGGCAAGCACTTCCGCGTCAACAAGATGCTGACGAAGGACTCGGTCGCCAAGCGGCTGGAGTCCGACCAGGGCATCAGCTACACGGAGTTCAGCTACCAGCTGCTCCAGGGCATGGACTTCCTGGAGCTGTACCGCCGCTACGGCTGCACCCTCCAGCAGGGCGGCTCGGACCAGTGGGGCAACCTGACGGCCGGCCTGGACCTGATCCACCGCCTGGAGCCGCAGGCCCAGGTGCACGCGCTGGCGACCCCGCTGATGGTCAAGGCGGACGGCACCAAGTTCGGCAAGTCCGAGAGCGGGGCCGTCTGGCTCGACCCGGAGATGACCACCCCGTACGCGTTCTACCAGTTCTGGCTGAACGTGGACGACCGGGACATCTCCACCTACATGCGGATCCTGTCCTTCCGCTCCCGTGAGGAGCTGGAAGAGCTGGAGGCGCAGACCGCCGAGCGCCCCCAGGCGCGGGCCGCCCAGCGGGCGCTCGCGGAGGAGCTGACCACGCTGGTGCACGGTGCGGACCAGTGCGCGGCCGTGATCGCGGCGTCGAAGGCGCTGTTCGGCCAGGGCGAGCTGGCGGACCTGGACGAGGCCACGCTGGCCGCGGCCCTGTCCGAGCTGCCGCACGCGCAGGTGGCGGAGCCGGGCCTGGTGGTGGACCTGTTCGCGGAGACCGGCCTGGTCGCCAGCAAGTCCGCCGCGCGCCGGACCGTGAAGGAGGGCGGTGCCTACGTGAACAATGTGAAGGTCACCGCCGAGGACGCGGTCCCGGCGAAGGAGGACCTGCTGCACGGGCGCTGGCTGGTGCTGCGCCGCGGCAAGAAGAACCTGGCGGCGGTCGAGGTGACCGGCGCCTGACGGGCACTGCGGCGAGGGGCCGGCGCGGACCGCGAGGTCCGTACCGGCCCCTTCGTCGTGCCCGCCTTCGTCCGGCGGGCTGTCGGCGGTCAGGCCGTGCGGCGCCGGTCGCCGCGCACGGCCAGGTAGACCATGTCGCCGAGCCCGACGATCACCACGGCGCCGGCGAGCTGGAGCAGGTGCCGGATCCAGTCGATGCCCCTGGTGTCGTGGACACCGATCCAGGTCGCCACGGCGTTGCCCAGGACGCCGCCGAGGATGCCGAAAATGGTGGTCAGCCAGATCGGCTGGTGCTGCTTGCCCGGCAGGAGGGCCCGGGCTATGAGGCCCAGCACGAAACCGACGATGATCGCCCACAACCAAGACATGTCGAGCCTCCTCGCGGCGCGGTGTGCGCATGTGGGGCCAGTCTCGGTCCGCAGGGCGCACCACGCACGCCGGGCGGCTCCGTTCGGGCGGTACCCCCTTCTCCCCGCCGTCCGGGCGGCGGCGTACCGTGGGGGCATGCAGCGGACGAAGCGGAACGGAGCCGAGGTCTTCCGGATCACCGGGGCCCGCATGGGGCTCGCGGAGGACGTACGGGGGCGCCAGCGCCGGTACGTGATCTCGATGGGCATCAGGACCGTGTCGGTGATCGCCACGGTGATCCTGTGGAACGTGGAGCGCCATGTGGCCGTCGTGACGCTCGCGGCGGGCCTCCTGCTCCCCTACATCGCGGTGGTCATCGCGAACGCCGGGCGCGAATCGACGCCCTCGCTGCCGTCGCACTTCGTGCCCGCCCCGGTGCGTCCCGCGCTGGAGCCGGGGAACCTCAGGAAAACCTCAGATCAATCATGAAGTTCCGGTGCACCCCACCCGGTCCTGCGTGACATACTGCCTACGCGCTCCGCATCCCCCGTCGGAGCGACGGACCGACGCCGGGCAGCTCCCCCCGTGGCTGCCCGGCGTCGCCCTTCCGTTTGTAGGGTTGGGGCCGTGACCTCTTCCGATACCCCCACCTGCTCCGCCAAGGGCTGCCGCGACGCGGCCGTATGGGTCCTGGCGTGGAACAACCCGAAACTGCACGCGCCGGAGCGGCGCAAGACCTGGCTGGCGTGCGAGGAGCACCGCGAGCACCTCTCCCAGTTCCTCGGGGTCCGCGGCTTCCTGAAGGACGTGGTGAAGCTGGAGGAGTGGGTGCAGCCGGAGGGCTCGGAGCGCTGAAACGTGGAAGGGCCCTCCCGCCGGCGGGAGGGCCCTTCCACGTACGCGGCCGGTGCGGCTAGCCGCCGATCGCGGACATCGGGCGGTCGGGCTGGAGGAAGGACGGGTCGTCGAGGCCGGAGCCGGCCTTCTTGCCCCACATCGCCACCTTCCACAGGCGGGCGATCTCCTCGTCCGGGGCGCCCGAGCGCAGCGCGGAGCGCAGGTCGGACTCCTCGGTGGCGAACAGGCAGGTACGGATCTGGCCGTCGGCCGTGAGCCGGGTGCGGTCGCAGGCTCCGCAGAAGGGGCGGGTGACGGAGGCGATGACCCCCACGGTGGCGGGGCCGCCGTCGACCAGCCAGCGCTCGGCGGGGGCGGAGCCGCGCTCCTCGGCGCCCTCCTCGGTGAGGGTGAAGCGGGTGTGCAGGGACTGGAGGATGTCCCCGGCGGTGATCATGCCCTCGCGCTTCCAGCCGTGCTGGGCGTCGAGGGGCATCTGCTCGATGAAGCGGAGCTCGTACTCGTTCTCGACGGCCCAGGCGAGCAGGTCGGGGGCCTCGTCGTCGTTGAGCCCGGGCATCAGGACGGCGTTGACCTTGACGGGGGTCAGGCCGGCCTCGCGGGCGGCGGCCATGCCGTCGATCACGTCGTGGTGGCGGTCGCGGCGGGTGAGGGTCTTGAAGACCTCGGGGCGCAGGGTGTCGAGCGAAACGTTCACCCTGTCCAGGCCGGCGGCCTTGAGCGCCTGTGCGGTGCGCTTGAGGCCGATGCCGTTGGTCGTCAGCGACATCCTGGGGCGGGGTTCCAGGGCGGCGCACCGCTCGACGATCCCGACGATGCCGGGCCGCAGCAGCGGCTCGCCGCCGGTGAAGCGGACCTCGGTGATGCCCAGGTGCGTGACGGCGATACGGATCAGCCGGACGATTTCGTCGTCGCTGAGCAGATCGGACTTCCCCAGCCACTGCAGGCCCTCTTCGGGCATGCAGTAGGTACAGCGCAGGTTGCACCGGTCGGTGAGCGAGACGCGCAGGTCAGTGGCCACGCGGCCGTACGTGTCGAGAAGCACTGTGGGCCCCCCTCCCCTGTCCGGATCTAGAGGTTCTATGGATCGAGCCTACGCGACCCGTGTGTCCCGGAGGGGTGCCCGAATGAACGAGACGTAACGTGGCCGCATCGTACGGAAGTACGACGCGGCCACGCACGGTGTTCGTACGGTCTCGGGGAGCCGCCCCCCTGTCAGTGGGCTCCGGTGCCGGTGAGGGAGCGCACCTCCAGTTCGGCGAACTTCTGGGGGTCGGCCTCTTCCTTGGACAGGAGCGTGCCCAGCCAGCCGAGGAGGAAGCCCAGCGGGATGGAGATGATGCCGGGGTTCTCCAGCGGGAACCAGTAGAAGTCGGCGTCCTTGAACATCGAGGTGGGCTTCCCGGAGACCACCGGCGAGAAGAGGACCAGGCCGACCGCCGAGATCAGGCCTCCGTAGATGGACCACAGCGCGCCCCGGGTGGTGAAGCGCTTCCAGAAGAGGCTGTAGAGGATCGTCGGGAGGTTGGCGGAGGCGGCGACCGCGAAGGCGAGGGCGACGAGGCCGGCCACGTTCATGTCGCGGGCCAGGGCCCCGAGGAAGATCGCGACGGCGCCGATGACCACGGTGGACCAGCGGGCGGCGCGCACCTCCTCCTTCTCGGTGGCGCGTCCCTTGCGGATGACGTTGACGTAGATGTCGTGCGCGAAGGACGAGGAGGAGGCCAGGGTGAGGCCGGCGACCACGGCGAGGATGGTGGCGAAGGCCACCGCGGAGATCACCGCGAGGAGGATCGCGCCGCCGGTGGAGTCGGGGCCGCCGCCGACGGCCTGGGCGAGCAGCGGGGCCGCGGTGTTGCCGGCCTTGTTGGACTTGATGATGGCGTCGCGGTCGAGGAGGGCCGCGGCCCCGAAGCCGAGCGCGATGGTCATCAGGTAGAAGGCGCCGATGATGCCGATGGCCCAGTTCACGGACTTGCGGGCGGCCTTGGCCGTGGGCACCGTGTAGAAGCGGATCAGGATGTGCGGCAGGCCGGCGGTGCCGAGGACCAGGGCGAGGCCTAGGGAGAAGAAGTCCAGCTTGGTCAGCGAGTCCTTGCCGTACTTCAGGCCCGGCTCCAGGAACTTGGCCCCCTTGCCGCTGTGCTCGGCGGCCTGGCCGAGCAGCGCGGAGACGTTGAAGTCGAACTTCAGCAGCACCAGGAAGGTGATCAGGAGGGTGCCGGCGATGAGCAGCACCGCCTTGACCATCTGGACCCAGGTGGTGCCCTTCATCCCTCCGATGGTCACGTAGACGATCATCAGTACGCCGACCAGGGCGACCACGGCGATCTTGCCGCCGTCGGCGGTGATGCCCAGCAGCAGCGAGACGAGCACGCCCGCGCCGGCCATCTGGGCGAGCAGGTAGAAGATCGATACCACGATGGTGGAGGTGCCGGCGGCGGTGCGGACGGGCCGCTGGCGCATCCGGTAGGCGAGCACGTCGCCCATCGTGTAGCGGCCGGAGTTGCGCAGCGGTTCGGCGACCAGCAGCAGGGCCACCAGCCAGGCCACGAGGAAGCCGATGGAGTAGAGGAAGCCGTCGTAGCCGAAGAGGGCGATGGCTCCGGCGATGCCGAGGAAGGACGCGGCGGACATGTAGTCGCCGGAGATGGCGAGGCCGTTCTGGAAGCCGGTGAACTGGCGGCCGCCGGCGTAGAAGTCGGCGGCGTCCTTGGTCTGGCGGCCGGCCCAGACGGTGATGACGAGGGTGGCGACGACGAACAGCCCGAAGAGGGTGATGATCAGCGGGCGGTGTTCGGTGGCGCCGGCGGCGGTCGTCAGGTGCGGGATGGCGCTCACGCTCCGCCCTCCAGCCGGTTCTTGATGGCCCGTGCCCTGGGGTCGAGCTTGGCGGCGGCGTGCCGCGAGTACAGCCAGGCGATCAGGAAGGTCGTCGCGAACTGGGCGAGTCCGAGCACCAGGGCGACGTTGACGTTGCCGAAGAGCTTGGTCCCCATGAAGCCGCCCGCGTAGTTGGACAGCAGGACGTAGAGCAGGTACCAGGCGATGAAGGCCACGGTGAGCGGGAAGGCGAAGGAGCGGTAGGAGCTGCGCAGTTCGGCGAACTCGGGGCTCTGCTGGACGCGCGCGAACTCTTCGGCCGACACCTGGGCCGGGGCCGGTCCCGCGCCGCCCGGCGGCGGCGCTGCTTGCGTGGTCACGGGGGGTTCTCCTTGTGGCGCGGGTGCGGTGGGGACGTGCAAAACAACCTCCGTGTGGGGGGCGGTGGTGCTGAGCCCCCCGGTCAACGGCACGTGCGGCGCGCCGGGACGGTTCAACACCCGTTTTTTCTTCGGCGGTTCTGCGTTTTAAACGGCTGATTCCTCGAACTGATGGCGCAAAGGCGAACGGCGCCGCTAGGTTCGCTTGTCATGAACGCGTCCGACGCGACCGCGTGCGGACTGCTCCTTCACGGATGATGTGGAGAACCCATGGCTCATCTGGGATCCGGCCGTCGGCGGGCCCTCGCCGTTCCGGTCGGCCTGGCGCTCACGGCCTCACTCGCCTTCCTGCCCTCGGTGGCTGCCTCGGCCGCGCCGCTGGGCGACACGGCGGGCTCGGCGACGCCCGCCCGGGCCGCCGCCACCGGCCCCGCGCTCTCGTACGTGGCCAACCTGACCGCGTACGGGACGGCCAGGCAGGCCGAGAAGGCCGTCGAGCAGGCCGGCGGGACGGTGGTGACGTCCTATGAACAGATCGGCGTCGTCGTCGCACATTCCCAGAACCCGGACTTCGCCAAGCGGCTGCGGGCCCAGCGGAACCTGTTCGTGTCCGTGGGAGCCACCCGTACGGCCCCCCTCCAGACGGTGCAGACCACCGAGGAGGGCACCACCCAGCGGCTGAGCGACGCCGACGCCGCGCGCGCCGCCGCGCGGGCCGAGCCGGGCCAGGAACCCCTGGAAGCCAACCAGTGGGACCTGCGGGCGATCAAGGCCGACCAGGCCCAGAAGGTCGACGCGGGCAGCCGGGACGTCACGGTCGGGGTCATCGACACGGGCGTCGACGACACCCACCCCGACCTCGCCCCGAACTTCTCCAAGGGGCAGTCCGCCAACTGCGTCGGCGGGGTCGCGGACACCACCGACGGCGCGTGGCGCCCGTACGCCGACGGCAGCGACCACGGCACGCACGTGGCGGGCACCATCGCCGCCGCGCGCAACGGGATCGGCGTCAGCGGCGTCGCGCCGGGCGTCAAGGTCGCCGCGATCAAGGTGAGCGAGCCCGGGACCAGCCTCTTCTACACCGAGGCGGTCGTCTGCGGCTTCATGTTCGCCGCCGAGAAGGGGATCGAGGTGACCAACAACAGCTACTACGTCGACCCCTGGTACTTCAACTGCAAGACGGACGACGACCAGAAGGCGCTGGTGGAGGCCGTGACCCGGGCGAGCAGGTACGCCGAGCGCAAGGGCGTGCTGAACGTGGCCGCGGCCGGCAACGAGAACTGGGACCTGGCCGCCGACTCGATCACCGACGACACCAGCCCGGACGACGCCACCCCGACGTCGCGCACCATAGACCCGAAGGTCTGCCTGGACCTGCCCGCGCAGCTGCCGGGCGTGGTCACGGTCAGCGCGACCGGCGACAAGGGCTTCCGCTCGTACTACTCCAGCTACGGGCTCGGCGTCGTCGACGTGGCCGCCCCCGGCGGCGACAAGTGGCAGGTCCCGGCCACCCCCGACGCCAACGGCCGGGTGCTGTCCACCCTCCCCGGCGGCGGCTACGGCTACAAGCAGGGCACCTCCATGGCCACCCCGCACGTCGCGGGCGTCGCCGCCCTGCTCAAGAGCGCGCACCCGGGGGCCACGCCCTCCCAGCTCCAGACGATGCTCAAGGCCCAGGCGACGAAGACCGCCTGCCCGGACAAGATCTACGACGGCACCGGCAACCTGGTCGACGCCACCACCTGCCAGGCCAAGTGGGGCCAGACCGGCTTCTACGGCGCGGGCGTGGTCGACGCCCTCAAAGCCGTGAAGCGGTGACGGGGAGGGGCCGGGCGGGGACCACCGCCCGGCCCCTCTGCCGTCAGGGCTTGATCAGGGCTTGATCAGGACCTTGAGGGCGCTGCGGTCGTCCATCGCGCGGTAGCCGTCCGGGACCTCGTCCAGCGACACGGCACGGTCGAAGACGGGCGCCGGGTCGATCGCGCCGCTCAGCACGTCCTCCAGCAGCTCCGGGATGTACGCGCGGACCGGGGCGACACCGCCGCGCAGGCTGATGTTGCGGTCGAACATCACACCGAGGTCGAGCCCGGTGCCGCTGCCGTGCGGCACGCCGACGTAGCCGATGGCGCCGCCGTCGCGGGTGATGCTGACCGCCGTGCGCATGGACTGCTCGGTGCCCACGGCCTCGATGACGGCGTGCGCGCCCTGCCCGCCGGTCAGCTCGCGGACGGCCGCCTCGGCCGCCTCGCCGCGCTCGGCGACCACGTCGGTGGCCCCGAAGAGCTTCGCGATGTCCGTACGGGCGCTGTGGCGGCCCAGGGCGATGATCCGCTCGGCGCCCAGGCGCTTGGCGGCGAGGACCCCGCACAGGCCGACCGCGCCGTCGCCGACGACGGCGACGGTGGAGCCGGCGCGCACGCCCGCGCCCAGGGCGGCGTGGTGGCCGGTGCCCATGACGTCGGAGAGGGCGAGCAGCCCGGTCAGCAGGTGGTCGTCGGAGGCGGCCGCGGCGGGCAGCTTGACCAGGGTGCCGTCGGCGTGCGGGACCCGCACGGCCTCGCCCTGGCCGCCGTCGGACCCGACCGAGCCCCAGAAGCCGCCGTGCACGCAGGAGGTGTACAGGCCTTCGGAGCAGTAGTCGCAGGTGCCGTCGGACCACATGAAGGGGGCCACGACCAGGTCGCCGGCCTTCAGGCCGGAGACCGCGGAGCCGGTCTCCTCGACGACGCCGAGGAACTCGTGGCCGATGCGCTGGCCGGGCTGGCGCTGGGCCTCGCCGCGGTAGGCCCACAGGTCGCTGCCGCAGATGCAGGCACGCAGGACGCGGACGACGGCGTCCTCGGGGCGCTGGATCGCAGCGTCGGGCACCTCCTCCACGCGGATGTCGTGCGGGGCGTGGATGACGGTGGCGCGCATGGTGGTGCAGCCCTCCGGGTAGTTCAGTCTTGTAGGACTTCCCTACCGTACGCCTGCTCCCGGCGAAGCGCTCCCGCGGCCAGCAGGTACTGGGCCGCCAGGTAGGTGGCCATGATCCAGAAGTCGGGGCGCGGCAGCTGCGGCCACTTCGCCACCCCGGTGGCGATGAGGGTGTCGGAGAGCAGGAACAGCGCTCCGCCCACCCCCGCGATCCGGCCCAGAGCGCTGGAGCGGTAGGCCATGGAGGCCAGCAGCAGGCTGTAGCCGGCGACGGGGATCCGCAGTCCGGCCGGCAGGTCCCCCCACAGCAGCGCGACGGTCCCGACGAGCGCCACGGCGTACGCGCCCCCGAGCACGGGACTGGTCCGGCCGCGCCCGAACAGACTGTGTTTGTTGAAAAGCATGAGGTAGCAGACGTGCCCGGCGGCGAAGGAGCCCATGCCGAGGAGGAAGGCGGGCTCGGCGTCGAAGAGCAGGGCCAGGTCCCCGCCCCAGCCGAACAGCAGCGCGGCGACCAGCAGCCGGGGGGCACGCAGGGTGAGCACGTACCCGACGAGCAGCGGCATCAGCAGCGGCTTGGCGATCAGGTGCCCCGGGTGCCAGCCGGCGAGCAGCGAGGCGAGGTCGACGGCGCAGGCCAGGGCGAAGGCACCGAGCAGCAGCCGCCCGGCGGTGCCGGTGCCCTCCGGTACCGCCCGCATACGGGACTGGACGGCACTCACGCGGCGGGCTCCGGCGCCTTCTCGGCCTGCGCGACCGCGGCCGGGGCGGGCTGCCAGCCGGGCCCGCGGAACACCCGCCCGGCGCGCTCGCGCCAGCTGCGGGCGGCGCGCACGTCGCGGGCGATGGCCGCGTACTCGTGGGTGGCGACGCGCAGGGGGTTGAAGGTGCCGATGTTCTTCGTGAGCCCGTAGACGGGCCGCTCGGTCTCCCCCACCCAGGACCCGAACATCCGGTCCCAGACGATCAGGATGCCGCCGAAGTTGCGGTCCAGGTAGCCGCCCTGGGAGGCGTGGTGGACGCGGTGGTGGGAGGGGGTGTTGAAGACGTACTCGTAGGGGCGGGGAAGCTTTCCGATGCGCTCGGTGTGCACCCAGAACTGGTAGAGGAGGTTGATGCCGTAGCAGAACGGGATCGCAGCGGGGTGCACCCCGAGGGCGACCATCGGCAGGTAGAACCACCAGGTGGTCGCGCTGGTCCAGGGCTGGCGCAGGGCGGTGGTGAGGTTGAACCTGCGGCTGCTGTGGTGGACGACGTGGCAGGCCCACAGGATGCGGATGACGTGGTGGAGCCGGTGCTGCCAGTAGTAGAGGAAGTCCTGCACGAGGAGCATCAGCAGCGCGGTCCACCACAGGAACGGCACCCGCAGCGGGGTCAGTTCGTAGACGGCGGTGAAGACCGCGACGACCGGGATCTTCCAGAGCAGGTCGAAGCCGATGCTGCCGATCCCCATCGTGACGCTGGTGACCGCGTCCTTGGCGTCGTAGCCGGCGGCGTCCTCGTCGGGATGGAGCCGGTAGCTGACCACCTCGATGACGGTGAGCAGCACGAAGGCGGGTATGGACCACAGCACGACATCGGGCAGATTGGGCATGGGCGCACCTTAGGGCGGGTTCCGGGGTGCCGCTAGGGGTTGTTACCGATCAGTATCCGACGGGGTTACCCGGGGTACAAGGGGGAGGGCGCATGGCAGGGGTGGAAACCGCCGTACTCAGGGCGGCGAGCACGGCGGCGGGGTGGCTGTGGCGGTCCCGGCTGGGCCAGGTGCCGGGGGCCCGGCTCGCCGACCGCCCGGTACGGCCGGCCGCGCGCTGGCGCCGGCCGGAGGAGCTGGGTGCGCCGGAGGCGCGGAGGCTGGCCGAGGGGCTGGCCGGCCGTCTGGGCGGGGCCGCGGCCCGGCTGCCGGAGCACGAACGGCTGGCGGCGCTCGACGCGGTCGCCGACGCCTTCGCGGGGCTGGGCCGGGTGGACGCCGATGCCGTCTTCGCGGCGGACCTGGACCCGGTCCGGCTGGCGGCCCTGCTGCGGGTACCGCCGGAGTCGGGGCTGAGCCCGGCGGCCGAGGCCCTGGCCCGGGACCTGATCCGGCTCGCCTGCGCGCACGCGGTGGAGTACCTGACGACGCTGCCCTCGTTCGGGGCGCGGGCGGAGGTGGAACTCGTACGCCGCACCGGGGCGTTGCAACGGTCGGTGGACCGGCTGGCGGAGGCCGGGGGCGACGGGACGGGACACGCCTTCGAGGAGCGGTACGCCCGCTGGGTGGCCGACACCCACGGACGGCTCCAGCTGTTCGGCCTGACCACCGGCCGGGCGCGGGAGGAGTGGCCGCTGGACCTGGCGTACATCGGCCTGGGCGTGAGCGGGGAGCAGCCGCCGGTGCTGCCGGGCGAGCCGGGGATGCACCGGACGACGCTCCGGGCCGACCAGGCGCTCGGCGCGGCGGAACGGGTCCTGCTGCGGGGCCCGGCGGGCTCGGGCAAGAGCACGCTGCTCCAGTGGCTCGCGCTGAACGCGGCCCGGCGGGCGGAGGGGCCGTGGGCCCTGTCCGTACCGTTCGTCCTGCGGCTGCGGTCCTTCACGACGACGGAGGCGCTGCCCCTGCCGGAGGAGTTCCTCAAGGCCGCCGGGGTGCCGTTGTCGGCTCCGCCGGGCTGGGTGGAGGAGCTGATGCTCAGCGGCCGGGCGCTGGTCCTGGTCGACGGGGTGGACGAGGTCCCGCAGCGGCTGCGCGGCCGCACGGAGACCTGGCTGAGGTCCCTGATCTCGGCCTTCCCGAAGGCCCGGTACGTGGTCACCACCCGCCCGTCGGCGGTGCCGGAGGACTGGCTGGCACGGGAGGGCTTCGCAGCACACTCACTGCTGCCGATGGAGCGGGAGGAGGTGGGCGCGTTCATCGGGCACTGGCACCGGGCCGCGCGGGCGGAGTGCCCGGGCGAGGACCTCGACGCGTACGAGTCCTCGCTGCGCGAGGCGGTGACAGCCCGCCGCGACCTGGGCCGCCTGGCCACGAACCCCCTGATGTGCGCCCTGCTCTGCGCCCTGAACCGGGACCGGCGGATGCAGCTGCCCCGGGCGCGGAAGGAGCTGTACGACGCGGCACTGGACATGCTGCTGGTCCGGCGGGACACGGAGCGGGAGATCTCGGGGGTGGAGGGGGTCTACCTCACCCGGGACGAACAGATCCTGCTGCTCCAGCGGTTCGCGTACTGGCTGATCCGCAACGGGCAGGTGGAGGCCGGTCGGGAGGAGGCCGTCGAGCTGGTGGCGGAGTGGCTCGACGCGATGCCGCAGGTCCGCGAACAGGCCGACGCGGAACAGGTCTTCACTCACCTCCTGATCCGCAGCGGGCTGCTGCGCGAGCCGGTGAAGGGCTCGGTGGACTTCGTCCACCGCACCTTCCAGGACTACCTGGGCGCGAAGGCCGCTGTGGAGTCCCGGGACTTCGGCGTCCTGGTCAAGAACGCCCAGGACGACACCTGGGACGACGTAATCCGCATGGCGGTGGGCCACGCGCGGCCGGACGAACGGAGCCGCATCCTGCGGGGCCTGCTGAAGCGCGCGGACAAGGTCAAGGGGGCCCGCAACCGCCTGACACTCCTGGCCACGGCCTGCCTGGAACACGCCCCGGAACTGGACCCGTCCCTGCGCAGCGAGATCCAGTCCCGGACGGCCGAACTACTGCCGCCCACGCGGTTCACCCAGGCGGCGGAGCTGGCCAAGGCCGGTGAGCTGGTCCTGGACCTGCTGCCAGGCCCGGCCGCCCTGTCAGAGATGGAAGCGGCCTCGGTCGTCCGCACCGCCATCCTCGTGGGGGGACCGCGCGCCCTGGCCCGCGTCACCCGCTTCCGATACGACGGGCGCCCCACAGTCAGGGCACAGCTCGCCAACGGGTGGCGGTACTTCGACAGGGCCGCTTACGTGGATGCCGTTCTGGCCGAGGTCGACCTGTCGCACACCTACCTGGTCTGCGACTCCGCCGAGGCGCTGCACCAGCTGGACCGGCTGCCGCAGGCGAGGTACCTGACGCTGCGCGGGGGGCTCGGCATTCCCGCCGCCGTGACGGGCAGGGGCGACCTCGAGGGCATCACTTTCGAGGAGGACGAGACCCTCACCGATCTGTCTCCGCTGTCCGCACTTGGCGGCCTGTCCCAGCTGGGCCTGTACGACTGCCCTGGCGTCGAGAGCCTCGGCCCTCTCGCCGGCCTCCCCCTGCACACCCTGACCCTCACCCGAGTGCGCGCGGGTCTCCCCCTCCGGCCCCTCGCCTCCCTGGAGGAGGTGACTCACCTCTCGCTGGACTTCGCAACGGACGCCACCAGCGTGTCCGAGCTGCCCGTCCCGGCATCGCTCCGCAGTCTGAGCTTGTGGCAGGGGGCGCGCCACCTGGATCTGCACGGGCTCGAGCGCTGGCAGGACCTCGACGTACTGACCGTTTCCAGCGAACGGCAGGTGGCTCAGCTGGCGGCGCAGCGGTCGGTACCGGCCCTGCGGGTCCTGCAACTGCACAGCATGGCCGTCGATCCGTCGCTGCTGGTCCGGCACGAGCAGCTGAACGCGCTCTTCCTGTTCAAGTGCGGACTCGCTGCGGGGCTGGAGCCGTTGCTCCGGCTGCCGCGGTTGACCAAGCTCACGGTGAGCTTCTCCGCCGGGCCCGTCGACCTGTCTCCGCTGGCGGCCAGGCAGGACCTGTTCATCGACGTCTACGGCCCCAACACCCTGCTCGGTACCGAGCTGTTCCCGCCGGAGCGGCTCCGTTACAAGAGCTGAACCGCCCCGGCGGGAGCCGTACGTCACCAGACCCGGACCGAGCCCCCTCGGGCGAAGGCCGGGCTGGTGGCGGCCGGCGGGACCTCCGTCAGGGGCTCGGCGATCTCCGCGACCAGCGGTCCGTGTTTCGCCGCCACCGCGTCCAGCAGGGACAGGTCGAACCCGTACACCCGGGCGGCGTTGCCGCCCACCATGGCCGCGACCTCCTCCCTCGGGAGCCCCGCGTACGCGATGCGCAGGCCCTCGCGGGAGTAGGGGGCGGTGCCCTCGTCGTGGGGGTAGTCGCTGCCCCACATGATCTTGTCGAGGCCGATCCGCTCCCGCAGCGGGACCTCGTGGGGGCGCATGAAGCTCGCTCCCACGAAGCAGTTGTCCCGCCACACCTCGCTCGGGCCCTTGCCCATGGACTCCGCCAGCCCCGCCCCGAACTTGGACTCCGCCGTCGACGAGGCCGCCACCAGGCGGCCGTGGTAGTAGTCCAGCATCTGCAGGACCCCCGGGATCCAGCCCGAGCCCTGTTCCGTCAGGACCAGTTTCAGGCCCGGGTGGCGGCGGAAGGCGCCGCCGAAGATCAGGTGCCACAGGGCCCGGTGCGAGAACCAGGTGGTTTCGACCATGAAGACGGCCCGGGCGGCGGGCTCGTCGCCCAGCGGCGGGGACGCCGAGCCGCCGTGGTGGTTGACCGGGACGTCCAGTTCCTCGCAGACCGCCCAGATGGGGTCGTACGCGTCCGAGTACAGCTCGGGGACGGACGAGCCGGGCGGGACGCCGGGCAGCAGGACGCCGCCCGTCAGCCCGGCCTCACGGGCACGGCGGATCTCCTTCACCGCCGCGTCCACGTCGTTGAGGAGGATCTGCGCCACCCCCGCCCGCCGGCCCGGTGCGTCCGCGCAGAAGTCGGCCAGCCAGCGGTTGTGGGCCTGGAGTCCGGCCCAGCGCAGCTCGTACTCGGCGGCCGACGGGGGCTGGGCCATCAGGGAGGCCTTGGGGAAGAACGGCGGGATGGTGTTCGGGAAGACGACCTCCGCGACGATGCCGTCCGCCTCCAGCTCCGCCAGCCGGCGCGCCGAGTTCCAGTTGCGGTCGGCGGTGTCGGCGAGCAGGTCCTCGTACGGGTTGACGTACGTGGCGGCCCAGGCGTCGAACGCGTCGTGGTGGCGCTTGGCCAGGTACGGCTTGTAGTCCAGCAGGTCGGCGCCCGCGTGGCAGTCCGCCGAGATGACCGTGTAGCGGTCCTCCGTCATGCCGAGACCCCCAGGACCGGGAAGTCCTCGCCGGTCAGCCAGTGCCGGCCGGTCTCGCGGGAGCGGGCCCAGGAGGCCTCCACCGCCGCCTGGTCCGGGCTCTGGCCCAGTTCGGCCGGGGTGGGGCCGATCCGGCGGGCGAGCGGGGCGAGCGCGGCCGTGTCGAAGCCGAAGACCTCGGCCGCCGCCAGGCCCAGCATGCGCCGGGTCTCGGCGACCGGGATGTCGTGGAAGGTCCTCGTCAGCCAGTTGCGGGTGTCCGGCCAGGTGCCCTCGGGGTGCGGGAAGTCGGAGCCCCACAGGATGTTGTCCACGCCGATCTCGTAGCGCTGGGCCAGTTCGCGGCGCTTGGTGTTGGTGGCGCAGACGAAGACCTGCCGGTCGAGGTACTCGCTGGGCGGGCGTTTCAGTTCGGCGAAGGGCGAGAGCTTCTTGCCGCCGTGCGCGCCGAGGTAGAGGCGGTCCATGAACCACAGCTGGTTCGGCAGCCACCAGCAGCCCGACTCGGCAACCCCGAACTTCAGGCCCGGGTGGCGTTCGAAGGCCCCGGACCACAGCAGGAACCACAGCGGCCGGGCCGGCCACCAGGTGACCTCGGAGACGTAGATGCCGAGGTGGTCTCCGTACTCGTGGCGCGGGGCCGCGCCCGAGTGGGTGACGACGGGCATCGCGGTCTCGGCGGCGGCCGCCCACACCGGGTCGTAGCGGCGGTCGTGGTAGGGCGCCTTGTCCACCCACATGGAAGGGATCATCAGGGCGCCGAGGCCGGACTCCTTGGCCCGGTGGATCTCGGCGACCACCTTGGCCGGCTCGGCGGTGACGGGCAGCAGGGCGACGCCGCAGTGCCGCTCGGGGTTGCGGGAGACGAACTCGGCGAGCCAGCGGTTGTGCGCCTGGGCGCCCGCCATGCCGAGCTCGGGGTCCTGGTCGCCCGAGAGGCCCAGGCCCACGCCGAAGGGGGCTGCGGTCTGGCTGTCCACGGCGTCGGCGTCGGGGAAGACGACCTCGGCGGCCACCCCGTCGCCGTCGAGCTCCTTCAGCCGCTGGGCGGAGTCCCAGCCGCCCTTGAGGCCCTCCTCGTGGTCGTGGAACCATTTCTCGGCGAAGGCCTCGTTGCGGATGCCGAGGCGGGTGGCTTCCTCGCGGCGGGCGTCGCGCTGGCCCAGGAACTCGTCGAAGGCGCGGTGGAACCGGGAGTCGAGGTAGGGGCGGTACTGCTCGGTGGGCAGCCCGGCGTGACAGTCGGAGGAGATGATCAGGTACGGGTCTTCGTACGCGCTCACGGTGTGTCGCTCCTCAGTCGAGGATGAAGCTTTCCAGGTAGGCGGGGTTGGCGCGGTCGAGCATCGACTGCGAACGGGCGCGGATCTGCCGGTCGCTGTGCTCGCTGGCCGGGAGCATCCAGAACCGGTCGGCGCGGATGCCGTCCACGACGTGCTCGGCGACCTCCTCGACCGGGGTGAACCGCACCTCGTGCCCGGCCGCGCGCATCGCGGACTCGTACTGGTCGAGGGTGCGGTACGGGGACTTGCGCGGCCGCTGCTTCGCGTAGCGCTCGGGGCGGTTGCGGTGCGACTCCCACAGGCCGGTGCGCAGCATGTGCGGTCCGGGGAAGAGGACGGAGGCGCCGACGCAGGCGCCCTCCGCCTTGAGGTGGGCGTAGAGGGACTCGGTCATGGTGACCACCGCCGCCTTGGTGACGGCGTAGACGGAGGCGGTGGGCAGCGGGGCGATGCCGCCGTCGCCGGAGGAGGTGTTGACGACGTGGCCGGGGGCGCCGCCGGCGATCATGCGGGGGACGAAGGCCTGGATGCCGTGGAAGACGCCCCAGACGTTGACGGAGAAGGCCCATTGCCAGTCGTTGGGCTCGTGCTCCCACATGCGGCCCTCGGCGCCCGAGCCGACGCCCGCGTTGTTGCAGAGCACGTGGACCGCGCCGAAGGCCTCGTAGGCGGCGTCGGCGAGGGCGACGACGGAGTCGCGGTCGCTGACGTCCACGGTGCGGGCGAGGACGTCGGCGCCCTCCGCCCCCAGCGCGTCGGCGGCCTTGCGCAGAGCGCCCTCCTCGACGTCGGCGAGGACCACCTTCAGCCCCTCGGCGGCGAAGCGGCGGGCCATGGCCAGGCCGATGCCGCTCGCGGCGCCGGTGACGACGGCCACCTGTCCGGATGCGAGCCGCATGTCACGCACTCCCCTCGGGCGGTCCGTCGAAGGCCTGTTGCGGGTCGTCGTAGCGCTGGTGGAGGTACGGCAGCAGGGCCTGGGCGCTGACCCGCTCGACGACGCGGCCCTGCTGGTCGGTGGTCTTCTCGCCGAGGGTGAGCTCCACGAGGCGGCGGACGGGCAGGTCGGCCACGGGATCGAACATGGACTCGCGCAGGATCACGTCACCGGTGAGGTGTTCCAGTTTGCGGACCTTCTCGTTGCGCGTGCAGTGCACGAGGACGGGATCGCTCTCGAAGCCGGAGCCGTCGACCGCGGGGAGGAACTTGAAGTAGAAGTCGGTCTTCTTCGCCGGTTCGGGCACCGGCAGTTCCCGGTCCACCGCCCCGCGCACCTCCACGAAGGCGATGCCGTGCCGGGCGAGGGCGGCGCGGACGACCAGGCCCTCGCGCTCGACGGTGACCTCGCCCAGTTTCTTGGGCTCTCCGAAGACCTCGCGGCCGCCGGTCAGGGCCCGCTCGTGGGTCATCGGCATGACCAGCGGGTACCAGCCCTCGACCCCGCCGTGCCGGGCGGCGACGGCCACGGAGCCGGCGCCGAGCGGGTAGCCGGGCAGGTCGACCTTGCTGATGTTGGCCCGGACGAGGGGCCGTTCGGCGGGCTTCAGCGGCGGCGGCAGGACGGCCGCCACCACGTCCGGATCGGTCTCCCAGACGGCCACCACTCCGGTGGACCAGATGTCGGGGAGGTTCGAGCTCTTCTCGCGCGACGCGGCGATCTCCGCTTCCGTGCGCGCTCCGTACCGTACGCGTGCCATGTTCCGCACCACCCTTCTGGGGGTCCCCCCGGACGGAGTCTGGGGGAGGGGTCCTGTAACACAGTTACACCGCTGCCGATGAAGGGTAAAGAGGGCCGCACGCAGGAAAACTGACGCGACGTCGGATCGGTCGGCCCCGGGGAGGACGCCGATGGCGAGGAGCCCGCTCACCCGCGAGGAGGTACTGGAGGCCGCCGCCGCGCTGGTCAGGCAGCACGGCCCGGACGCCCTCACCATGCGCAAACTCGCCGCCGAACTCGGCACGGCGGTCACCTCGATCTACTGGCACGTGGGCAACCGCGAACAGCTCCTCGACGCCCTCGTCGAACGGACCGTCCAGGACATGGGCGCCATCCGCCCCTGCGGCCGCACCCCCGCCGAGCGCATCGTCTCCGTCGCCCGCAGCATGCGCCGCGAGCTGCGCGAGCGCCCGCACCTGATCGCGATGGTCCACGAACGCGGCCTGACCGACCGGATGTTCCTGCCCGCCCAGCGGGCCCTGGTCGCCGAGGTGCGGGCGGCGGGGCTGCGCGGCGCCCGCGCGGCCGACGCGGTGCGCGCCGTCCAGTTCCAGGTGGTGGGCTTCGTCCTGGTCGAGCGCAACCGCGAGCGCTCCCCCGTCCAGTCCCCCGGCGAGGGCGAGCTGTGGGAGCCGGCCGCCGCCCCGGACGACCCGGACCTGGCCCGCGCCCTGGGCCGCCCGGCGGACCCGGAACGCCTCTTCGTGCTGTCCGTGCGGGCCCTGACGGAAGCCCTCCTGACGGCGGACGACCCGCCCCCGTAAATCGCTTGGCGGCCCGGGCCGGGTGTGGTCGGATCGGATCCGACGGGGGCGGCTCCCCGGCGTGCATCCTTCTCACCCTTCTACGAAAAGACTCCGCGCGCCCTCTCTCCGCCCCCGTCCCACCGACTTCCGCGCGCCGCCGCGCCCGCGCTCCCGCCGGGCCCCCGCGCGCCGTTCCAGCTCCGTCTCCCGAAGGGGAAACCGCCGTTGCCGGCTGCCGACTCCGTCCTGCTGCGCCGTATCCAGACCGTGTACGTCGACCACGAACCGGAGCCCGGCCGCGCACCGGGACCGTCGCTGCGCAGGCTGGAGGCGGAACTGCTGGGCCGCGGCTACCTCCTCGACCCGGCACTCCACGCCGCCCTGGCGGGGCTGGGCCCCGAGGACCTCGCCGCCGCGCACAGCCGGCTGACGGGCCTGGCGGACGGGCTGCTCGGCTCGGACCGGACCCACCGCCCGCTCCTGCGCCGCTTCCCGCGCGTACTGCCCCGCGACCCCGGGGCGCTGTACGCCGACCGGATCTTCGCGCACCTGCTCCAGCGGCCGTACCAGCCGTGCGTGTTGTGCGGCGAGGCCGGGCGCGTCCGCGCCGTCTCACCGTGCGCGCACCTGGTGTGCCGGGCGTGCTGGGACGAGACCGAGTACGACGGCTGCCCCCTCTGCCACCGCCGCATCGACGCCGCCGAACCGTTCCTGCGGGCGGTCCGGGCCGTCGGCGCGGCCAAGCCCGCCACCCCGGGCCCGCTGCGGCTGCTGCGGCTGGGCGCCGACCGCCGCGCCGACGCGACCGAGCTGGTCGGGCGGCTCCTGGCCCGGCGCACCCCACTGTCCCCCCAGGACCGCGACGACCTGCTGGCGCTGCTGCCGCTCTCCCCCGCCGGGCGGGGGCTGCTGCCCGCCGAGATCCCGGTGCGCGAGACCAAGGCCCTGGTGGTCGCCACGCTGCTGGCCGCGGCGCCGGAGGACGCCGGGGAGGCCGTACGGGCACTGCCCGCCGAGCGGCTGACCACGGCCACCGACGTGCTGCGGGTGCTGGCGGTGCTCTCGGGCGGGGAGCCCGGCCTGGATCCGCTGCCCCGGTTCGGCGGGCTGCCCCGGCGGCTGCGGCGGGAACTGCTGGGCGTGCTGGACGGGTTGCCCGCGGCGTTCCTCGTCGAGGACCTGCTGCGGCACCCCACCGCGTGGAAGCGGGCGGCCGAGGTCCTGCACCCCTTCGAGGACCACCACCGCCACCCGCGGGCCGCGCTGGCCTTCGCCGTGCTGCGCGGAACCCCGGTCCGCGCCGGCACCGCGCTCGGGGCGGCCCTGCTGGAGACGGCGGCCGCCCATCCCGACGCGGTCCGGGCGGACGCCGGGGCCGGCCGGATCCGGCCCGCGACCTGGGCCGGGCGGCTGGAGCGGGCCCTGGCCGCCGGGGACCTCGCCGCCGCGACGGGCATCGCCGCGCAGCGCCCCGGCGAACTGGTGCGCCGGCTCGACCACCTGCTGCGGCTGGCCGCGGAGGGGCGGCCCGGGGAGGCCGCGGGACTCGCACTCCCGTCCGAGCTGGCGGAGGCGCTGCGCCACGGGCTGCCCAAGGCAGGTCCGGGCCCGCTGCTGTCCGCCCTCGGCGCCCTGCGGGTGCGCACCGAGGACCGGACCGGCCGGCGCCGGGTGTTCTTCCCGGGGGGCGAGGTCACCCGCGCCCTGGTGGTGCCGGAGCGGCGGCCGCCGCTGCCCGCCGGGCTCGTGGAGCAGACCGTCACCCTGCTGGAGGCCGAGCTGCTGCGGCGGTTCGCGACCGCGGGCGAACGGCCGGAGCCGGGCTCGGACGCCGGAACGGCGGCGGACGCCGGGCCGGGGGCGGACGCCGGCCCGGGGGCGGACGCCAGCCCGGGGGCGGACGCCGGCCCGGGAGCGGACGCCAGCCCGGGGGCGGACGCCAGCCCGGGAGCGGACGCCAGCCCGGGAGCGGACGCCCGGGCGGCGGAGGACGCCGGCCCGAAGGCGGATGCCCCGATGGAGGCGGGCGGCGCCCCGGGGGCGTACGACCTCGCCGTGCTGGACTCCGCGCTGGCCGACCTGACCGTCCCCTTCACCGAACGGGCCGCCGCCAAGGCCCTGGTCGCGGTCCCCCGGGGCAGCCGGCAGCCGGTGCCCGCGGGCGAGGTGCTGCGGCTGTTCCTGCACTGGACGGAGCCCGAGGGCGAACGCACCGACCTGGACCTGTCCGTGGCCTTCTACGACGCCGACTGGGCCTACGCCGGCCTCTGCGACTACACCTCCCTGCAGTTCGGCGAGGGCGCGGCGGTCCACTCCGGAGACCTCACCTCCGCCCCGGCCCCCGACGGGGCCACGGAGTACGTGGACCTCGACGTGGAACAGCTGGCCGCGCAGGGGGTCCGCTACGCCGTCCCCCTGGTGTTCAGCTTCAACAACATCCCCTTCGACGAGCTGCCCGACGCCTTCGCCGGCCACATGGGCCTGCCCGCCGGCCGGCCCCGCGACGCCCGCTACGACCCGCGCTCCGTCCGCCAGCGCTTCGACCTGGCGGGCCGGTCCCGGATCTGCCTGCCCATGGTCGTGGACCTGGAGCTGCGGCAGTCGCTGTGGACCGACGTCCACCTGCCCCCGGCCGACGGCTTCCAGAGCATCGCCACGATGGGCCCGCGGCTGGGCGAGGTGGTCCGGGACGTGTACGAGCAGTTCGGCTCGACGGCGCGGGTGACGCTGTGGGACCTGACGGTGTGGCGGGCCGCGGCCCGCACCCGGGAGGTGACGGTGGTGCGCCGGGCTCCCGCACCGGGCCTCCCCGACGAGCTGTGGACGCACCGGCGGCGGGCCGGCGAACCGGTGGCGGCCTTCGCACACCGGATCGCGGAGCTGGCGGACCCGGACGTGCGCGCGCCCGCGCAGGACGCCGACGCCGAGGCGGCCCGACTCGCTTCCGGGCGACGGGTGTTCCTGGCCGCCGTGCACGGCGGCCCGTCCCCCGAGCGGGCCTCGGGCACGGTCTACCGGCTGTTCCCCGGCCGCGACGGCCACGGGCCGGACTTCCTGCAGGTCACCGCCGGGGACCTGGTCGCCGAACTGGGCTGAACGGCGCGTACCGGAGCCCGGATCCGGGGCCGCGGCGGGGCGCGGCGGGAGGGACGGCCGGAACCCGGCTCCCCGCGGAATCGGAACTGTCGGTGAGGGCCCGTATCCTCTATGACCATGCTCGACGACCGTACGACCGCAGACACGACGTGGCCGACCGCGTACCCCCAGGGGTACGCGGTCGTCGACGTGGAGACGACCGGGCTCGCTCGCGACGACCGGATAGTGTCCGCGGCCGTCTACCGGCTCGACGCACGGGGCAACGTCGAGGACCACTGGTACAGCCTGGTCAACCCGCGCCGGGACCCGGGCCCCGTCTGGATCCACGGTCTGACGAGCGACATGCTCGCTGACGCGCCCCTCTTCGAGGACATCGCCGGGGAGTTCGCCGAGCGGCTCGCGGACCGGGTCCTCGTCGCGCACAACGCCATCTTCGACTGGCAGATGATCGCCCGGGAGTACGCGCGGGCCTCGTCGGCCGCGCCGGTCCGCCAGCGGCTGTGCACCATCGCCCTGTCCAAGGAGCTGGACCTCCCGCTGCCCAACCACAAGCTG
Organism: Streptomyces katrae; assembly: GCF_002028425.1. Taxonomy (GTDB): domain Bacteria; phylum Actinomycetota; class Actinomycetes; order Streptomycetales; family Streptomycetaceae; genus Streptomyces; species Streptomyces katrae_A. Next base: position 1,941,542 of record NZ_CP020042.1, read on the forward strand.
GAGTCCCTCGCCGCGCACTACGGGGTGGTCCAGCAGCGCGCCCACCACGCCCTCGACGACGCCCGCGTCCTGGCGGAGGCCTTCCGTCCGTCGCTGCACGCGGCCGCGCGGGACGGCGTACGCCTGCCCCTGCTGGAGTGCCGCCCGCTGACGGAGTGGTCGGACTCCCCCGCCACGCCGCGGGTCGGCTACCAGGCCTCGTACGGGGGCAGCTGGCGGGCCTCGCGGAAGCTGCCGCCCTCCCCGTACCCGAACCCGGGGCGGTTCGAGGACGGCAAGCCGCTGAAGCAGGGCATGCGGGTCGCCTTCTCCGGTGACACCTCGGTGGACCGGGAGCTGCTGGAGGACCGGGCGGTGGAGGCCGGGCTGCATGTCGCGACGAGCGTGTCGCGGCTCACCAGCCTGCTCGTCACCAACGACCCCGACTCGGCGACCTCCAAGACGGTCAAGGCCAAGTCCTTCGGCACCCCGGTGGTGGACGAGGCGGCCTTCACGCAGCTGCTGCGCGACGTGGCGCCCGCCGAGGAGAAGTAGCGTCGGGATTGCTCCGGGCGGGTGCAGGCGCGGCGACTCACCCCGGCGGATCTTGTTCCGGCCCTCCGGCCCGCGAACCATGCGGCGCATGGCACGTTGTGAGGTCTGCGGAAACGACTACGGGATGTCCTTCGAGGTGCACGCGCAGGGCGCGGTGCACGTCTTCGACTGCTTCTCCTGCGCCATCCACCGCATGGCGCCCATCTGCGAGCACTGCCGGGTCCAGATCATCGGGCAGGGCGTGGAGGTCGAGGGACAGTGGTTCTGCGGCGGGCACTGCGCCCGGGCGGAGGGGAAGGTGGGCATCGTCGACCGCGTCTGACCCGTCCGCTTCCTCCCCCTCTACCCCGGAAGGCCACCCGGCCTCCGGGGTCCTTTCCCTTGCGGGTACCGTCATGGGCGTGTACCGCTTCTTGCTGACCCGGCAGTGGGTGTGCCTCACCCTCATCGCCCTCGTCCTCATCCCCGTGATGATCAAGCTGGGGTTCTGGCAGTTCCACCGCCATGAGCACCGGGTCGCCCAGAACGAGCTGATCGCGAAGAACCTGTCGGCGAAGCCGGTGCCGGTGACCGAGGTCACCTCGCCCGGCCACACCGTCCCGCGCTCCGACTACTGGCGTGCCGTCACGGCCACCGGTACGTACGACTCCGCGCACGAGGTCGTCGTGCGGATGCGCACCTCGAACGACGACAAGGTCGGCTTCCAGGTGGTGACCCCGCTCGTGCTGGGCGACGGGCGGGTGGTGCTGGTGAACCGGGGCTGGGTGCCCGGCGGCGACGACCCGACCGCCTACCCGCCCGTGCCGGCCGCGCCCTCGGGCGAGGTGACGGTCAATGGACGGCTCAAGGCCGACGAGACCAGCGGCGACAGCGGGATCAAGGACCGCAAGGGCCTGCCGGAACGTCAGGTGATGCTGGTCAACAGCGAGCAGCAGGCCGCCTACCTGGGCAAGCCGGTCCTCGGCGGCTACCTGGAACTCACCTCCCCGCTGCCGCGGAGCGGCGGCCCCGAGGCGGTGGCGGAGCCCGACCACGATTCCATCGGCCCGCACATGGCCTATGCCGTGCAGTGGTGGCTGTTCGCGGCGGCCGTGCCGGTGGGGTGGCTGGTCCTGGTACGCCGGGAGCGGCGCGACCGCGAGGCGGCCGGGGCTGCGGAGGCCATGTCGCCGGAGCCCGCTTCGGCGTAGGTTGGGCGGCATGGATCTTGGACTGAAGGACCGTGTCTACATCGTCACCGGCGCCACCCGTGGCCTCGGCTTCGCTTCCGCGCGGGAACTGGCCGCCGACGGCGCGAAGGTACTGCTGACCGGACGGGACGAGAAGCGGGCGGCCGCCGCGGCCGCCGAACTGGGGCCGGACGCGGTGGGCCTGGCTGCCGACAACGCCGACGCGGGGGCCGCGGAGCGGCTGGTGGCGGAGGCCAAGGAGCGGTTCGGGCGGCTCGACGGCATCCTCATCAGCGTCGGCGGACCGGCGCCGGGCGGCGCGCTGGACAACACCGACGAGCAGTGGGCGGCAGCGTTCGAGTCGGTGTTCCTCGGCGCGGTGCGGCTGGCCCGGGCCGCGGCCGCGGAGCTGGGTGAGGGCGGGGTCATCGGCTTCGTCCTGTCGGGCTCGGTGCACGAGCCGATCCCCGGCCTGACCATCTCGAACGGCCTGCGGCCGGGGCTGGCGGGCTTCGCGAAGTCCCTGTCGGTGGAGCTGGGGCCGCGCGGGATCCGCGTGATCGGGCTGCTGCCGGCACGGATCGACACGGACCGGGTGCGGGAGCTGGACGCGCTCTCCGGGGACGCGTCGGCCGCGCGGGCGGGGCACGAGGCCCGGATCCCGCTGCGGCGGTACGGGACGCCGGAGGAGTTCGGGCGGACGGCGGCGTTCTTCCTCTCGCCGGCGGCGTCTTACCTCACGGGTGTGATGCTCCCGGTCGACGGCGGCTCCCGCCACGGCTTCTGACCCCGCCAGGGCTGCGGGTGCCGCTGCGCGGAGCCGTCTCCCCGCCCCACCCTTCCTCCGTTCCCACCTCGGTCGCCGGTGCGGCCACGGACACGGCGCTACCGCCCCCACGCTGGGGGTACCTCCCAGCGGTAGCCGGGGGGAGGAAGGGCGGGTAGGGGACCTCAACCCGCGCAGCGGCAACGGGCCGCGGGCGACGGCCGGGCCCAGCCAGGAGCAGCGGCCGCGCCCGGCGCCCCGACGGACGGAGTCCGGCGCAGCGCCGCGAAGCCGGGGAGGCCGCTCGCGGCCGAGCCGCGCGAGCGGCGCGTCAGGAAGGAAGGCTAGTCGGAGAGGCCCGCGAGGTCGCGCAGGCGGCGCGCCTGGGCGGCGCGTTCGGCGACCCGCTGGTCGTCGTAGGCACGGGACCCGGCCCCCCGCAGCAGCGCCTTCGTCTCGATGACGGCGTCGCGCGGCGGCGCCAGCAGCGCGGTGGTGAGGTCCTGGACGGCCGCGTCCAGTTCGTCGGCCGGGACGACCAGGTTCGCCAGCCCCACCCGCTCGGCCTCCTCCGCATGCACGAAGCGGCCCGTCGCGCAGATCTCGAGCGCGCGGGCGTAGCCGACCAGGGCGGTCAGCGGCTGGGTGCCGGCCAGGTCGGGGACGAGACCCAGGCTGGTCTCGCGCATGGCGAACTGCACGTCGTCCGCGACGACCCGCAGGTCGCACGCGAGTGCGAGCTGGAAGCCGGCGCCGATGGCGTGTCCCTGCACGGCGGCGATGGAGACGATGTCATTGCGCCGCCACCAGGTGAAAGCCTCCTGGTACTCGGCGATCGTGGCGTCGAGCAGTTCGTCGGAACCGCGCGCCAGATCGAGGAAGGACGGCTCGCCCTCGAAGCCCTCGGGGGTGAACGCCTGCCGGTCGAGCCCTGCGGAGAAGGACTTGCCCTCGCCGCGCAGCACGACGACCCGGACCGTGCCGGGCAGCGACCGTCCGGCCTCCGCCAACGCCCGCCAGAGCGCGGGGGACTGAGCGTTTCGCTTGGCCGGGTTGGTCAGCGTCACCGTGGCGACCGTGTCGTCGATGGTGAGCCGTACGCCATCCTTGTCGAGCAGAGCCATCTGGTGCCTCCGGTGTGCAGTCGTGGCCGGACGTCCGACCTAAGTGACTGCACAGTAACCACCCAGCCGACCGCGAGGCCGACCGGGGGTCACCGAAAGAACCATGCGTGGAACGGAAACGGAGCTGCAGGACGGTCGTGGGCACCGGCCCCGGCCAGGAGGCCAGGGTCAGGCCGCGGCCGCCTTCTTGCCACGCGTCGCGCCACCGCGACCACGCAGCGTGACTCCGGACTCGCTGAGCATCCGGTGGACGAATCCGTAGGACCGGCCGGTCTCTTCGGCCAGCGCCCGGATACTCGCACCGGAGTCGTACTTCTTCTTCAGGTCTGCCGCGAGCTTGTCGCGCGCGGCGCCGGTCACCCGGCTGCCCTTCTTCAGAGTCTCGGCCACCCGTGCCTCCTCATGGGAAGTGCGCTCTGTGCTTCTCATGATCACCCCTCCCCGGCTTCCTGGCCACCCATTCAGCAAGGTCGGTCCGGCGGCATTTCCCGGTCCGTGGACATCCGAGCAGAACGGAATCTCCTCTTCCGCTGCATGACCTCGGTCACATTCCTCCGTCACCGAGGGGAATCGCCAGGTCAGGGGCCGGACGCCGAAAACGGCCGGCCCCGGCCGCACATCCGCGAGGATGCGGCCGGGGCCGTTGTACAGAGCGCGAGGGTACGAGACCGTCTCACTCAGATGATGGATCACGTCTGCGCCGAATGATCCATACGGGACTGGATCAACCCGGCGGGAGGGGATCAGGCGAGGGCGACCAGGTCCCGGTAGTCCGGGCCCCACAGGTCCTCGACCCCGTCGGGGAGCAGGATGATCCGCTCCGGCTCCAGGGCCTCCACGGCGCCCTCGTCGTGGGTGACGAGGATGACCGCGCCCTTGTACGTGCGCAGCGCACCGAGGATCTCCTCGCGGCTGGCCGGGTCGAGGTTGTTGGTGGGCTCGTCGAGGAGCAGCACGTTCGCCGAGGAGACGACGAGGGTGGCCAGGGCCAGACGGGTCTTCTCGCCGCCGGAGAGCACGCCCGCGGGCTTGTCCACGTCGTCGCCGGAGAAGAGGAAGGAGCCGAGCGTCTTGCGCACGTCGACCAGGTCGAGGTCGGGGGCGGAGGAGCGCATGTTCTCCAGGACCGTGCGGTCCGGGTCCAGCGTCTCGTGCTCCTGGGCGTAGTAGCCGAGCTTGAGGCCGTGGCCCGGGGTCACCTGGCCGGTGTCGGGCTGCTCGGCGCCCGCGAGCAGGCGCAGCAGGGTGGTCTTGCCGGCGCCGTTGAGGCCGAGGATGACCACGCGGGAGCCCTTGTCGATGGCCAGGTCGACGTCGGTGAAGATCTCCAGGGAGCCGTAGGACTTCGACAGGCCCTCGGCGGTCAGCGGGGTCTTGCCGCAGGGCGCGGGGTCCGGGAAGCGGAGCTTGGCGACCTTGTCGGAGACGCGGACCGCCTCCAGGCCGGAGAGCAGGCGCTCGGCGCGCTTGGCCATGTTCTGGGCGGCGACGGTCTTGGTCGCCTTGGCGCGCATCTTGTCGGCCTGCGAGTTCAGGGCCGCGGCCTTCTTCTCGGCGTTCTGGCGCTCGCGCTTGCGGCGCTTCTCATCGGCCTCGCGCTGCTGCTGGTAGAGCTTCCAGCCCATGTTGTAGATGTCGATGACCGAGCGGTTGGCGTCGAGGTAGAAGACCTTGTTGACCACGGTCTCGACCAGGTCGACGTCGTGGGAGATCACGACGAAGCCGCCGCGGTAGTTCTTCAGGTAGTCGCGCAGCCAGATGATCGAGTCGGCGTCGAGGTGGTTCGTGGGCTCGTCGAGGAGCAGGGTGTCGGCGTCCGAGAAGAGGATCCGGGCGAGCTCGACGCGGCGGCGCTGACCGCCGGAGAGGGTGTGCAGCGGCTGGCCGAGGACGCGGTCGGGGAGGCTGAGGGCGGCCGAGATGGTCGCGGCCTCGGACTCGGCGGCGTACCCGCCCTTGGTGAGGAACTCGGTCTCCTGGCGCTCGTACTGGCGCAGGGCCTTCTCGCGGGTGGCGCCGGAGCCGGTGGCGATGCGCTCCTCGTTCATCCGCATCTTCTTGATCAGGACGTCGAGGCCGCGGGCGGAAAGGATCCGGTCGCGGGCGAGGACGTCGAGGTCACCGGTGCGGGGGTCCTGCGGGAGGTAGCCGACCTCGCCCGAACGGGTGATGCTGCCGGCGGCGGGCTGGCCCTCGCCGGCGAGGCACTTGGTGAGGGTGGTCTTGCCCGCTCCGTTGCGGCCGACGAGGCCGATGCGGTCGCCCTTGGCGATGCGGAAGGAAGCGGACTCGATGAGGACGCGGGCGCCGGCGCGCAGCTCGATGCCGGTGGCGGTGATCACGGAAATACTCCAGGGCGGTATGGACGGCGGAAGCGGGGGGCGGGACGCGCGTTCTTCGACGCCGCTAATCCGCGAGGAGATTTGCCATGAAGCCATTCTAACGGGGGTGCGCAACCACTTTTCGGGGCCCGGCCCTCACCCGTTCGGCTCAGGGGCCACGCCGGGCGGACGGGGCACGTATCAGGATGAAGGGATTGGCCACGCTTGGAGGGCGGTGCGGCATGCAGTTCGACGACGACGCCGATCTGGACACGTCCGAGGTCAAGGACCTCCGCGGCAGCCGCATCCCGGGCGGGCGGGCCACGATCGGCGGTGGGGTCGTCGGGCTGATCGCGCTGGTCCTGGGCCTGCTCTTCGGGGTGGGGCCGGACCAGCTGGGGCTGTCGGACGGGAGTCCGCAGCCGGTCTCGACGTCCTCCTCGGCCGCGCAGGTGCAGCAGAGCTGCAAGAAGGGCCGGGACGCGAACACCCGCGAGGACTGCCGGCTCGTGGCCGTGGTGAACAGCACACAGGACTTCTGGAGGCAGGAGTTCCAGCGGCGCGGCGGGAAGTACGCCCCGGCCTCGACGGTCTTCTTCACCGGCCAGGTGAACACCGCCTGCGGGGCGGCCAGCAAGGCGGTCGGTCCCTTCTACTGCCCGGCCGACCGGCAGGTCTACCTGGACCTGGGCTTCTTCGAGGACCTGCGGACCAAGTTCGGGGCGACCGGCGGCCCCTTCGCCCAGGCGTACGTGATCGCCCACGAGTACGGGCACCACATCCAGAACCTGACGGGGACGCTGGCGCGGGCCCAGAACGGGCAGACGGGCGCGAACAGCAACGCGGTGAAGGTGGAGCTCCAGGCCGACTGCTACGCCGGGGTGTGGGCGCACAACGCGACGCGGACTCCGGACGAGTCCAACGGGCGGCCGCTGATCAAGAACCTCACGGACGAGGACATCCGGGACGGGCTGAACGCGGCGGCGGCGGTGGGCGACGACCGGATCCAGGAGAAGTTCCAGGGCCGGGTCACGCCGGAGTCCTGGACGCACGGCTCGGCGGAGCAGCGGCAGCAGTGGTTCTACCAGGGCTACCGCACGGGCGACATGGCCCAGTGCAACACCTTCCGCTGAGTGTCAGTGGCGCCTGCCATGCTGTGACGTGGATCACTTGGGTCATCGTCACGAGAGGGAGTGATCGTCATGGCAGGCGTTCCGTCCATCTACCCCGCGCTGCTCTACCGCGACGCGAAGGCAGCGATCCAGCAGCTCACCGATGCCTTCGGGTTCACGCAGGTCGCGGTCTACGAGGGCGACGACGGCTCGGTGATGCACGCGGAACTGGCCTATGGCAACGGTGCGGTGATGCTGGGGAGCAAGGGGCGCGGCGGGGTCTTCGACAAGGTCATGGAGACGGCCGGGCCGTCGGGGGTCTACATCGTCGTCGACGACGTGGACGCCCATCACCGGCGGGCGGCCGAGCACGGCGTGGAGATCCTGATGGAGCCCACCGACCAGGACTACGGCTCGCGGGACTACATGGCCCGCGACGCCGAGGGCAACATCTGGAGCTTCGGCACGTACGCTCCCCAACTCTGACCGCACGGGGAACCGCGCGACCGGCCACCCACCACCCGCACCCACCCGCCGGGGCCGGCCCTCTCAGGGGCGCGGGGAACTGCGCGACCGGCCACGCACGGCCCGCAGGCCACCACCGGCAGATCCACCCACGGCGGGGGGTCCGGTAAAAGCCAGGCCGGGGCCTACGCGCCGCCGGTGTGGACCTGGAAGGCGGCGCGCCGGACCGCCTTGGCCAGGGCCGGGTCGGGATGGGCGGCGGCCAGCGCGACCAGGACCTGCACGGTGCGCGGGTGCCCCACGGCCCGGACCTCGTCGAGCAGCCGCGGCACGGTGGTGCGGACCGCGGAGTCCAGGTGCCGGGCGAGCAGGGCGGCCTCGCCGTGGTCGGCGATGGCGGCCGCCGTGTCCACCCAGAGCCAGGTCGACTCCTCGGGCGTGAGGACGTCCTGGGCTTCGTCCGGGTCCACCCCGTCGTGCTCGGCGAGCCAGAGCAGGGCGTACGGCCGCAGGGCGGGCTCCCGTACCGCCGCGCGCACCTCGGGCTCGGCGGGGGCGCCGACCACGCGCAGGGCCTCGAAGGCCAGGCCCCGCAGCAGGGCGTCCTCGCCCCGGGCGGCGTGCAGCAGCTCGCTGACGGCGTGGCCGACGGGCCGGGCGGCGAGCCAGGCCCGGTACTCGGCGCGGGCGGGACCGGGGGTGAGCCGGGCGCAGCCGTGCAGCATCGCGGCGGCCGACTGCTCGATGTTCCCGGCCGGGCTCTGGGCGGCGACGCAGATCTGCTCCAGCTTGACCCAGACGGCCCAGCTGCCGAGGGGGGTCAGGGTGGCCTGCGCGGGGCCGAGGGTGACGGCGTCCACGGCGGCGAGTCCGCCCAGCGCCCAGCGCAGCAGGCGGGCGATCGGCAGGGGGCGCGGTTCCGCGGCGGAGGCCGGAGCCGGAGCCGCGGCGGAGGCCGGGGCCGGGACGGGGGCGGGTTCCGCGTCGTAGGGGACCTCGCACCGCTCGTCGCGCAGTTCGGTGACGCGCTGTCCGAGGAGGTCCAGCAGGTCCGGGACGGTCACCGGACCGGCGGACAGCTGGAGCAGGGAGAGCAGCTGGGGCATGGCCTCGACCACCTCGGCGACGGCCGAGGGGGTGATGTCGGCGGGCGCCGGGTGGACCAGGGACCAGGCGTCGAAGAGCGCGACCCAGCCGCGCAGCACGGCGGTGTCGTCCCGGTCCCAGGCCCGCAGCCGCCAGCCGGGGCGGGCCTGGCCGCCGTGCACCTCGACGAGGCCGGAGAGGCGGGCGCGGTCCCAGCCGACCCGGATCTGGCCGTGCGTCAGGTTCAGCTCGGCGGCGGCCCGTTCGACGTCGGCGGCGGGCAGGGCCCCCGCGGGGGCGGGGCGGCCGCCGTCGCCGGCGCCCAGGTTCAGTTCGGCCCAGCGCGCCAGCCGTACCGCGTCGGCCAGGGAGGCGCGGGCGCGGTTCGCCAGGTCTGCCGTGGCGGGGGTTCCCGCCGGGGGCCGGGTGGCCGGCCGGGTTCGCCGGTCGGTCACCGCCTTGCGCGCCGTGGCGACGGAGCGCGGGGAGACGAGTCGGAGTCTGGAGTCGCGAGCCAACTGCTCATCAGGCTTTCGGGACGTCACGGAAGCAGTCTCGCCCGTCACTGGCCGAAAGCCCAAACGGAACCGGTCATTTCCACAGGTCATGGGGTGGAGGAACCGGGACAGACCACCCACCCCGTCCCGTCCGCCACACCGCCTTCACTCCAGCGCCACAAGAAACCACCCGGAACTCCTCTTCCATGGAGCCCCATCAACCCCGTGCGCGCTCACATGAGCGGGGTGAGGAAACGGCGCAGCGCCTCCTCGTAGCGGGCCGGGTCGGCGTTCCACATCGCCCCGTGCGCGGCGCCCGGGACGGTGTGCAGGGTGACGAGGTCGGGCCGGGCGGCGGCGAGCCGGCGGGAGGGCTCCCAGGGGGCGAGGGTGTCGTCGGGCCCGTGGAAGATCAGCACGGGCACGCGGACGGCGCCGGGGTCCGCGAACGGCGCCCGGTGTCCGGCCCGCAGCCCGGCGCGGCCCTCGGCGGCCCGGACGGCGAGCGGGAGCAGCGGGGCCGGGGTGTGGCGGGCGGCGGCGAGGCCCCGCAGGGTGGCGTGCCAGTCGAGGACGGGCGAGTCGAGCACCAGCCCGGCGATCCGGCCGGCCAGGGCCGAGTTCTCGGCGGCCCGCACGGCCATGGCGGCCCCGGTGGACCAGCCGTGCAGGACGATGCGCCGGGCCCCGTAGCGCAGGGCGTAGCGGATGGCGGCGTCCAGGTCCCGCCACTCGGACTCGCCGAGGTGGCCGAGGCCGTCCGGGGAGGCGGGGGCGCCGAGGTCGCCCCGGTAGCCGAGGGAGAGCACCGGGAGGCGCAGGCGGTGCAGGAAGGGCATGACCACCATCGGGTGCTCGCGGCCGGCGCCGAGTCCGTGGACGGTGATCACCCAGGTCTGCCGGGCGCCGGGCAGAAACCAGGCGGGGAGCGCGCCGAGTTCCCCGGGGACGTCCACATCGGCGTGTTCCAGGCCCAGGGCGGTGCGCGGGTTGCCCGAGTACACCTGCGGGGTGAGGGTGACGCGGGTGCCGGCTTCGAGGGCGCCGTGGCTGACGCGCAGGAGGCGGCGCACGACGGTGGCCGGATCGTGCGGGATCCCGTCGAGGACCGGGCCGACGGCCGCGTGGATCCCGGGTGCGGCCAGGCCGTGGACGCCGGGGCGCAGGGAGGCCAGCGAGCGGGTGAGGACCACCCGGTCACCGTCGGCGGAGTGGACGCTCAGCCGGGGGCTGCCGGGCAGCGGGCGGCCCGGTTCGGACCTGAGGGCGGCGCCGGCGGCGTACCGGCCGGCCAGGGCCGCGGCCGCTCCGGCGCCGATCAGGGTGGTGGTGACGGCAGCGGCCGTCGCAGTGGCGGTACGCACCGCTCCAGTGTCGAGGCCCGGGGGCACCGCGGCCACCGGAGGGGGACTCCCCCGAGCGGAGTGATCTACCTCTCTTTCATCGCCGCAGAGGGGCACTCGAACGCGCCCCGGAGCCCCGCCGGAAGGTTCCGTTTACCCGTCCCTGACGTGCATGAATGGCGATAACTACGAAAGAATCGGGACGAAGGGCCTGATGGGAGGCCCGGTAGGGACACCACCCCGCCCAAGTCAGTTCATCTTCCGTTCACCCAGGTTGCCTACGGTCGGCGAGCCACTGACGCCAAACAGAAGCCTGGGTAAATGGAGCACATAACGCTTCTCCTCGGGATCGTGATCATCACCGCTCTCGTGTTCGACTTCACGAACGGTTTCCACGACACGGCCAACGCGATGGCCACCACCATCTCGACCGGCGCCCTCAAGCCCAAGACGGCGGTGGCCATGTCCGCCGTGCTCAACCTCGTCGGCGCGTTCATGTCCGTGGAGGTCGCCAAGACGATCTCCAAGGGTCTCGTCAACGAAGAGGGCATCCAGCCCGAAGTGATCTTCGCCGCGCTCGTCGGCGCGATCCTCTGGAACCTGGTCACCTGGCTGGTCGGCCTGCCCTCCAGCTCCTCGCACGCCCTCATGGGCGGCCTGATCGGTGCCGCGGTCGCCTCCGCCGGCCTCGGCGCGGTCAACGGCAGCGTCGTCGTCACCAAGGTGCTCATCCCGGCGGTCGCCGCCCCGATCGTCGCCGGTGTGGCCGCGATGCTCGCGGCGAAGGTCACGTACAAGCTCAACGGCAAGGTCGGCGAGAAGACCTCCGCCAAGGGCTACAAGGCGGGTCAGATCGCCTCCGCCGGTCTCGTCTCCCTCGCGCACGGCACCAACGACGCGCAGAAGACGATGGGCATCATCACCCTGGCCCTGGTCGCCGGCGGCGCCCTCGCCCCCGGCTCGAACCCCCCGGTCTGGGTCATCGTCTCCGCCGGCACGGCGATCGCGATGGGCACCTACCTGGGCGGCTGGCGCATCATCCGCACCATGGGCAGCGGCCTGACCGACCTGCACCCGCAGCAGGGCTTCGCCGCCCAGACCTCGGCCGCGAGCGTCATCCTGGCCTCCTCCAACCTCGGCTTCTCCCTCTCCACCACCCACGCCTGCTCCGGCGCGGTGATGGGCGCGGGCCTGGGCCGCAAGGGCGGTGTGGTCCGCTGGTCCACCGCCACCCGCATGTTCGTCGCGTGGGGCCTGACCCTGCCGGCCGCCGCCCTCGTCTCCGCGGGCGCCGAGCTGGTCATGCGCACGGGTGACATCGGCGTCGCCGCCGTCGCCCTCTTCCTCGTCGCCGCCTGCGTGGCCATCTGGCTGATCTCGCGCCGCCAGGTCGTCGACCACACCAACGTCAACGGCGCCGCCGACGGCGAGGCCGAGCAGCCCGGCGTGGTCACCACCGCCATCGCCGCCGTGGCCGTGCCCCCGGCCGCCGGCACCACCGCCGCGGTGACCGACGAGGACCTCAAGGCCACCATCCCGGCCGCCACGGCGAACCCGGCGACCCCGACGGCCCCGGCCGCCGCGGTCTGACCCCGAGAACGACAGAGGAATCGGCAGTATGAAGATCGACTGGGCAGCACTCGGCTCCGTCTTCGGGGTCAGCCTCTCCGCGACCGTCGCCCTCGTGGCCCTGTTCAGCCTGGGCCTGGTGGGCCTCTCCAAGCACGAGGCCGCCACCGAGCAGGGCGGCACCGCCGCCCTGGCCCGCAGCGGCGCCTACGCCTGCTTCGCGCTCTGCGCGGCGGCCGTGGCCTACGGGATCTATCTGATCGTCAGCTGAGACCCGCCCCGTCCCGGCGGACGGCACCGCGTACGAAGACTCCCCCCGGGAATCCCCGGGGGGAGTTTTCGCGTACCCATGGCCACGGGGGTCCCCGGCCGCCCGCCGGTCGTCCCCCGTCCCACCGCAGGTCAACGGCAAGTTGACGGGCGTTCGCGGACCGTGGTGGACTGCCCGGGCCAATACGGCGGCATGGAGAGGAAGTCCGGTGCGAATCCGGCGCGGTCCCGCCACTGTCACTGGGGAACGCACGCGGCGCGTGCGCCCCGGGAGCCAGAAACTCTCGCCACCGGACACGTCGAACCAGGGCGCGGACCCTGAGTGAGGACATACCTGCCACCATGCGTGCCGACCGCGTCTTCGCGTACGGCGTCACGGCGGGCCTGATCGGCGACCGGATCCTCGGGGATCCGCGCCGGGGGCACCCCGTGGCCGCCTTCGGACGAGCCGCCGCCGCCGTGGAGCGCGCCCTGTGGCGCGACGACCGCGCCCGGGGCGTCCTGCACACCCTCGTATGCGCCGGCGCGGCCACCGCCGTCGGAGCGCTGGGCGCGCGCGCCGTGCGCTCCCGGCCCGCGGCCGCCCGGATCGCCCTGACCGCCGCGGCCACCTGGGCCGTCGTCGGGGGCACCACCCTCGGCCGCGAGGCCCACGCCATCGGCGGGGCGCTCGCCGCCGGGGACACCGAGGTGGCCCGCGAACGCCTCCCCCACCTGTGCGGGCGCGACCCGCAGGCCCTGGACGGCCCGCAGATGGCCCGGGCCGTCGTGGAGTCCGTCGCCGAGAACACCTCCGACGCCGTGGTCGGGGCCCTGGTGTGGGGGGCCGTCGCCGGGGTGCCCGGGCTGCTGGCGTTCCGCGCCGTGAACACCCTGGACGCGATGGTGGGGCACAAGTCGCCCCGCTACCTGCGCTACGGCTGGGCCTCCGCCCGGCTGGACGACCTCGCCGGCTGGCCCGGGGCCCGGCTGACGGCCCTCGCCGCCGTGGCCGCCGGCCCCGACCGGCGGGGAGCCGTACGGGCCTGGCGCGCGGACGCCGCAGCCCACCCCAGCCCCAACGCCGGCCCGGTCGAGGCCTCCTTCGCCGGGGCGCTCGGCGTCCGGCTGGGCGGGACCCTCTCCTACGCGGGACGGGTGGAGCACCGGGCCGTGCTCAACGGGGAGCGGGGGCGGCCGGTGGAGGTCGCGGACATCGAGCGGGCGGTACGGCTGTCGCGGCGGGTGACCTGGCTGGCGCTGGGCACCTGCGTGGCGGTCCGCTGCGCCGTGGCCGCCGCGGCGAAGGCCACGACGAAGACCGCGAGGACCACCGCGATGACGACCGCGAAGACGACAAGGGGACGGGCATGAGCGGCACACGGCGCGGCGGCGGACTGCTGGTCGCGGGGACGACCTCCGACGCGGGCAAGAGCGTCGTCACGGCGGGCATCTGCCGCTGGCTGGCCCGCCAGGGCGTGAAGGTGGCCCCGTTCAAGGCGCAGAACATGTCGCTGAACTCCTTCGTGACCCGCGAGGGCGCCGAGATCGGCCGCGCGCAGGCCATGCAGGCGCAGGCCGCCCGGGTGGAGCCGACCGCCCTGATGAACCCGGTCCTGCTCAAGCCGGGCAGCGACCGCAGCAGCCAGGTGGTGCTGCTGGGCAAGCCGGTGGGCGAGATGAGCGCCCGCGGCTACCACGGCGGGCGGCAGGAACAGCTGCTCGGGATCGTCACGGACTGCCTGGAACAGCTGCGGGGCACGTATGACGCCGTGATCTGCGAAGGGGCGGGCAGTCCGGCCGAGATCAACCTGCGCCGGACGGACATCGTGAACATGGGTATCGCGCGGGCCGCGCGCTTCCCGGTGGTGGTCGTCGGCGACATCGACCGGGGCGGGGTCTTCGCCTCCTTCTTCGGGACGACGGCACTGCTGTCGCCCGAGGACCAGTCGCTGATCGCCGGCTACGTGGTCAACAAGTTCCGCGGTGACGTGTCCCTGCTGGAGCCGGGCATGGAGATGCTGCGGTCCCTCACCGGGCGGGCGACGTACGGCGTGCTGCCGTTCCGGCACGGGCTGGGCATCGACGAGGAGGACGGGCTGCGGGTCTCCCTGCGCGGCGCGGTCCGCGAGTCGGTCGTCGCCCCGCCGGTCGGGGAGGACGTGCTGCGGGTCGCGGTGTGCGCGGTGCCGCTGATGTCGAACTTCACCGACGTGGACGCGCTCGCGGCGGAACCGGGCGTGGTCGTGCGGTTCGTGGACCGGGCCGAGGAACTGGCCGACGCGGACCTGGTCGTCGTACCGGGCACGCGCGGCACGGTGAAGGCGCTGGAGTGGCTGCGGGAGCGGGGGCTGGCCGACGCGCTGGCCCGGCGCGCCGCGGAGGGGCGCCCGGTCCTGGGCATCTGCGGCGGGTTCCAGGCGCTCGGCGAGCACATCGAGGACGAGGTCGAGTCGAAGGCCGGCTCGGTGTCCGGGCTGGGGCTGCTGCCGGTGCGCGTGCGCTTCGCCGTCGAGAAGACCCTGGCCCGGCCGGCCGGTACGGCGCTGGGCGAGGAGGTCTCGGGCTACGAGATCCACCACGGCGTGGCCGAGGTCCTGGGCGGCGAGCCGTTCCTGGACGGCTGCCGGGTGGGATCGGTGTGGGGCACGCACTGGCACGGCTCGCTGGAGTCGGACGGCTTCCGCCGGGCGTTCCTGCGGGAGGTGGCGGCGGCTGCCGGGCGCCGCTTCGTGCCGGCGCCGGACACGTCGTTCGCCGCCCTGCGGGAGGAGCAGCTGGACCTCCTCGGCGACCTGATCGAGGAACACGCCGACACCGCTGCGCTGCTGGCGTTGATCGAGTCCGGCGCCCCGTCCGGGCTCCCGTTCCTCCCCCCGGGCGCCCCGTGACGGCGGCCCGGGCCCTGCGGGGCTGCTCCCCTACCCTCCCCCGGACTCCGTCCGGGGGGACCCCCACTTCCCCCGTTCCCAGGGGCTCCGCCCCTGACCCCGTTCCGTGCGCTGCGCGCCCGGTGCGCTCGAGCGCCGCGCGGGCTGGATCCATCCATCCCCGCCTGGGGGTACCCCCGGACGGAGTCCGGGGGAGTTCGAGGCGCGGGGGTCCGGGGGCGGAGCCCCCGGGAAACGGAGAAAGGGCGGGGCGGGGAGAAGCTCCGCGCAGCGGCACCCCCGCCCCCGGCCACCGCACCACCACCCCGACAGCCCGCGCAAGCACACCCGCACAGGAGGAGTGAGCACCCCATGAGCACCCCCTACCCGTTCACCGCAGTCGTCGGCCAAGCCGACCTGCGGCTGGCGCTCCTGCTCAACGCCGTGAGCCCGGCGGTCGGCGGTGTGCTCGTGCGTGGTGAGAAGGGCACCGCCAAGTCCACCGCCGTCCGTGCGCTGTCCGCCCTGCTCCCCCACGTGGACGTCGTCCCCGGCTGCCGGTTCTCCTGCGCGCCCGCCGCGCCGGACCCGGCCTGCCCGGACGGCCCGCACGAGAGCGGCCCCGGCGCCGACCGGCCCGCGCGGATGGTCGAACTGCCCGTCGGGGCCTCCGAGGACCGTCTCGTCGGCGCCCTCGACATCGAACGCGCCCTCGCCGAGGGCGTGAAGGCCTTCGAGCCGGGCCTGCTGGCCGACGCGCACCGCGGGATCCTCTACGTGGACGAGGTCAACCTCCTCCACGACCACCTGATCGACCTCCTCCTCGACGCGGCCGCGATGGGCGCCTCGTACGTGGAGCGCGAGGGCGTCTCCGTGCGCCACGCCGCCCGCTTCCTCCTCGTCGGCACCATGAACCCCGAGGAGGGCGAGCTGCGCCCGCAGCTCCTCGACCGGTTCGGGCTGACCGTCGAGGTCGCGGCCTCCCGGGAGCCCGCGCAGCGCGTCGAGGTGGTGCGCCGCCGGCTCGCGTACGAGGACGACCCCGCGGGCTTCGCGGCCCGCTGGGCCGGGGACGAGAGCGAGGTGCGGGCCCGGGTGGTGGCCGCGCGGGCGCTGCTCCCGCAGGTGACCCTCGGGGACACCGCGCTGCTGCAGATCGCCGCCACCTGCGCCGGCTTCGAGGTGGACGGCATGCGCGCCGACATCGTGATGGCCCGTACGGCGACCGCCCTGGCGGCCTGGGCCGGGCGGACCTCCGTCCTGAAGGAGGACGTCCGGCAGGCGGCGCTGCTGGCGCTGCCGCACCGCCGTCGCCGCAACCCGTTCGACGCACCCGGACTGGACGAGGACAAGCTCGACGAGATCCTGGACGGGTTCCCCGACGAGGAGCCGGAGCCCGACCCCGACCCGGAGCCGGAGGGCCCGGACGACAACGGCGGCGGGGACGGCGGCAATGGCGGAGGGGACGGCGGCGGGGTGCCCCCGCAGGGCGGTGGCCCGGAGACCGGGCACGCTCCCGACACCCCGCAGGAGGCCCCCGAAGCCCAGCCCTCCGCCCCCAGGGCGGGGCGGGCGGGGCCGAGCAGGCCGCCGTGGCGGCCGCCGAGCCGTTCCGCACCAAGATGCTCAGCGTTCCCGGCCTGGGTGAGGGCGCGGCCGGCCGGCGCTCGCGGGCCCGTACCGCGCACGGCCGCACCACCGGCGCCCAGCGCCCCCGGGGCCAGCTGACGAAGCTGCACCTGGCGGCCACCGTGCACGCCGCCGCCCCGCACCAGAAGGCCCGCGGCCGCTCCGGCCCCGGCCTCGTCGTGCGCAAGGACGACCTGCGGCAGGCGACCCGGGAGGGCCGCGAGGGCAACCTCGTGCTGTTCTGCGTCGACGCCTCCGGCTCGATGGCCGCCCGGCAGCGCATGGGCGCGGTCAAGGGCGCGGTGCTGTCGCTGCTGCTGGACGCCTACCAGCGGCGGGACAAGGTCGGTCTGATCACCTTCCGCGGGGCCGGTGCCGAACTGGCGCTGCCGCCCACCTCCTCGGTGGACGCGGCCGCGGCCCGGCTGGAGAAGCTGCCGACCGGCGGCCGCACCCCGCTCGGCCCGGGCCTGCTCAAGGCCCGCGAGGTGCTGCGCATCGAGCGGCTGCGGGACCCCTCCCGGCGTCCGCTGCTGGTGGTCGTCACCGACGGACGGGCCACCTCGGCCGGGGCCGTCGGCGGCGACCCGCGCGAGCTGTCGGGGCGCAGCGCCCGGCTGCTGGCCGCCGAGGGCGTCACCTCGGTGGTCGTGGACTGCGAGTCCGGGCCGGTCCGGCTGGGGCTCGCGGGGGCGCTGGCCGCCGATCTGGGCGCGCCCGCCGTGACCCTCGACGGGCTGCGGGCGGACTCGCTGACCGGACTCGTCAAGAACGTACGTACCGCAGTGACCCGCACTGCGTCACTCAACAGCGTCTCCAGGAGGGCCGCCTAATGCCGCAGGGACAGCCGACCGTCGTTCCCGACGACGGGCTCACGACGCGTCAGCGCCGCAACCGTCCGCTCGTCTTCGTCCACACCGGCCCGGGCAAGGGCAAGTCGACGGCGGCGTTCGGGCTGGCCCTGCGCGCCTGGAACCAGGGCTGGCCGATCGGGGTGTTCCAGTTCGTCAAGTCGGCGAAGTGGAAGGTCGGCGAGGAGAACGCGCTGAAGGTGCTGGGCGCCTCCGGTGAGGGCGGCTCCGTCGTCTGGCACAAGATGGGCGAGGGCTGGTCCTGGGTCCAGCGCGACGCGCAGCTCGACAACGAGCAGGCGGCGAAGGAGGGCTGGGAGCAGGTCAAGCGCGACCTGGCCGCCGAGACGCACAAGCTGTACGTACTGGACGAGTTCGCGTACCCGATGCACTGGGGCTGGATCGACGTGGACGAGGTGATCGAGGTGCTCCGGAACCGGCCGGGCACCCAGCACGTGGTCATCACCGGCCGCAACGCCCCCGAAAAGCTGCTGGAGTTCGCGGACCTGGTCACCGAGATGACCAAGGTCAAGCACCCCATGGACGCCGGCCAGAAGGGCCAGAAGGGCATCGAGTGGTGACCTCGTCCAGCGTGCCGCGGCTGGTCGTCGCCGCGCCGTCCTCCGGCAGCGGCAAGACCACCGTGGCGACGGGCCTGATGGCGGCCTTCGCGGAGCGCGGCCTGGCCGTGTCCCCGCACAAGGCCGGGCCCGACTACATCGACCCCGGCTACCACGCACTGGCCACCGGCCGGCCGGGGCGCAACCTCGACGCGTTCATGTGCGGTCCGGAGCTGGTGGCCCCGTTGTTCGCGCACGGGGCCGCCGGGTGCGACCTTGCGGTGGTCGAAGGCGTGATGGGGCTCTACGACGGGGCCGCGGGGCGGGGCGAGCTGGCGTCGACGGCGCAGGTGGCGAAGCTGCTGCGGGCGCCGGTGGTGCTGGTGGTCGACGCCTCCTCCCAGTCCCGGTCCGTGGCGGCGCTGGTGCACGGCTTCGCCTCGTTCGACCCCCAGGTGCGCCTCGGCGGGGTGATCCTGAACAAGGTGGGCTCGGACCGGCACGAGGCCATGCTCCGGGAGGCCCTGGAGGAGGCCGGGACGCCGGTCCTCGGCGTACTGCGGCGCGCGCCGCAGGTGGCGACCCCGTCCCGGCACCTGGGCCTGGTCCCGGTGGCGGAACGGCGGGCCGACGCGCTGGAGGCGGTGGCCGCGCTGGCGGAGCAGGTCCGCGCGGGCTGCGACCTGGACGCCCTGATGGCGCTGGCGCGCACGGCTCCGCCGCTGGCCTGCGAGGCGTGGTCGCCCGGGGCGGCCGCGGCCGGCGCGGCCGTGTCCGGGGCGGCCGCGGCCGGGGCGGCCGCGGCCGGGGGGAACGGCCGTCCGGTGATCGCCGTCGCGGGAGGCCCCGCGTTCACGTTCTCGTACGCCGAGCACGCCGAGCTGCTGCGCGCCGCCGGTGCGGAGGTGGTCACCTTCGACCCGCTCCGCGACGAGGCGCTTCCCGAGGGCACGAGCGGGCTCGTGATCGGCGGCGGGTTCCCCGAGGTGTACGCCCCGGAGCTGTCGGCGAACGAGCCGCTGCGCGCGGCCGTCGCCGCCTTCGCCGCGGCCGGCGGGCCGGTCGCGGCGGAGTGTGCCGGTCTGCTGTACCTGGCGCGGTCCCTGGACGGGAAGCCCATGTGCGGGGTGCTCGACGCCGACGCCCGGATGTCGGAACGGCTGACGCTCGGCTACCGGGAGGCGGTGGCGGTGTCGGACAGCCCGCTCGCGGCGGCCGGTACCCGGCTGCGGGGCCACGAGTTCCACCGGACGGTGGTCGAGCCGGGTGCCGGGGCGGCCCCGGCCTGGGGGTTCACGCATCCCGAGCGCCGCGTCGAGGGCTTCGTCCGGGGCGGCGTGCACGCCAGCTACCTGCACACGCACTGGGCGGCGCAGCCGTCCGTGGCGTCCCGGTTCGCGGCGGCCGCGGCGGCGGCCCCGCCGGCCCGTCCGTGATCTGGAACGGGACCGGCCGCTCAGTCCGCGAGGCCGACCACCAGCCAGATCCCGGCCACCCCGCCCACCGTGCACAGCAGCGTGGACAGGGCGGGGTGTTCGTGGTGCGCTTCGGGCAGGATCTCGGCGGCCGCCAGGTACAGCAGGGCTCCGCCGAAGAAACCGAGGTACGCCCCGAGGGGTTCCTCCGGAAGGGTGAACAGCGCGGTGGACGCGGCGCCCACGACGGGTGCCGCGGCGTCCGCGAAGAGCATCATCAGCGCCTTGCGGCGGGCGTTCCCGTACAGCGTGGTGAGGGTGTACGTGTTGAACCCGTCGGCGAAGTCGTGGGTGATGACGGCCAGCGCGACGGCCACGCCCATGCCGCCGCCCACCTGGAAGGCGACGCCGAGGGCCACCCCGTCGGCGAGGCTGTGGCCGACCATGGCCGCGGCGGCGGTGAGCCCGACCTGCGGGGCGCGGGCCCCGTGGTCGTGCCCGTGACCTGTGCCGTTGCTCCCGCCGTGGGCGGCCTGCCGCACGGCGAGCAGGCGTTCCACCAGATGGGCGACGAGGAACCCCGCGACGAAGAGCAGCAGGGCGAGCGGAACCCCGAAGATCTCCTCGCCGGCGGCGCGCAGGGCCTCCGGGAGCAGGTCCAGGCCCACGACGCCGAGCATCAGCCCGCCGGCCAGGCCGAGGACCAGGTGGCGCCGGTCGGTGACGCGTTGCGCCGTCCAGCCGCCCGCCAGCGTCATCAGGAACGCGCCCAGAGCCACGATCACCGCCATGTGCCCCTGGATACCGACTGGCGGCGCCGCCCGCACTTCCGCCGCGCGGGGGACGGGCACCACCGTGATGACGACAGACGACAGACGACGGACACCAGTACGGAGGGAGGACCCCGGTGGGCGAGTACGTGACGCGGCTGGTGGTCGGGGTGGGCGGACGCGCGGGGGTTTCCGTCGCGGAGGTCTGCGCGCTGGTCGAGGAGACCCTGCGCGGGGCCGGGCTGTCCGCCGGGGCGGTGACGGCGCTGGCCACGGTGGACTCGAAGACCCTGGAGCCCGGGATCGCGGGTGCGGCGGAACGTTTCGGCGTGCCGTTGGTGGGCTATCCCGCCGAGGAGCTCGCGCGGGTCCGGGTCCCGCACCCTTCGCCGGCCGTGCGCGAGGCGGCCGGGACCGCCTCGGTGGCGGAGGCGGCGGCGCTGGCGGGCGGCGGGGAGCTGCTGGTGCCCAAGCGGCGTTCGGTGGCGGCGACCTGCGCGGTGGCCAGCGCCGAGGAGCACGACCTGCGCCACCACGGGGACGCGGAGGTGGCCGACGCGGGCGGGGCGCTCGTGGACCTCGCGGTGAACGTACGGTCGGACACGCCGCCGGAGTGGCTCAAGCAGCGCATCGCCGCCTCCCTCGGGGACCTCGCGGCCTACCCGGACGGCCGGGCGGCCCGGGCGGCGGTGGCGCGGCGGCACGGGCTGCCGGTCGAGCGGGTCCTGCTGACCGCGGGGGCGGCGGAGGCGTTCGTGCTGATCGCGCGGGCGCTGGACGCCGAGCGGCCGGTGGTGGTGCACCCGCAGTTCACCGAGCCGGAGGCGGCCCTGCGGGACGCCGGGCACCGGGTCGAGCGGGTGCTGCTGCGGCCCGAGGACGGGTTCCGGCTGGACCCGGCGGCGGTGCCGGAGGAGGCGGACCTGGTGGTGGTGGGCAACCCCACCAACCCGACGTCGGTCCTGCACCCGGCGGCGACACTGGCCGCGCTGGCCCGGCCGGGGCGGACCCTGGTGGTGGACGAGGCCTTCATGGACGCCGTCCCGGGCGAACGGGAGGCGCTGGCCGGGCGGACGGACGTGCCGGGCCTGGTGGTGCTGCGGAGCCTGACGAAGACGTGGGGGCTGGCGGGGCTGCGGATCGGCTACGTGCTGGCCGAGCCGGAGGTGATCGCCAAGCTGGCGGCGGCGCAGCCGCTGTGGCCGGTGTCCACGCCGGCGCTGGTGGCGGCAGAGGCCTGTGTGGCGCCGGAGGCGCTGGAGGAGGCGGAGGCTGCGGCCCGGCGGATCGCGGTGGACCGGGCGCACCTGCTGGCGGGGCTGGCGGAGTTCGAGGAGGTCACGGTCTCGGGGGAGGCGGAGGGACCGTTCGTGCTGATCCGCGTCCACGGCGCGGCGGAGGTCCGCACGCGTCTGCGGGCGCTGGGCTTCGCGGTGCGGCGGGGGGACACCTTCCCGGGCCTGGACGCCTCGTGGCTCCGCCTGGCCGTCCGCGACCGAGCGACAACGGGCCGCCTCCTCCAGGCCCTGGACCACGCCCTCGCCCTGACCGCCCCGTGACGCGCCCCCGCGGGGCGGGACCGGACGGTCCCGCTGCGCGGAGCCGTCTCCCCGCCCCGCCCTTCCTCCGTTCCCCGGGGCCGGCCCCGGACCCCGCGCCTCAACCGCCAGGGGGGACGGGATCTTGGCACGGCCCGGCGGCCGCCCGCGGCTGACCGCCGACCGCCCGCGGCTGACCGCCCGCGGCTGACCGCCCGCGGCTGACCGCCCGCGGCTGACCGCCCGCGGCTGACCGCCCGCGGCTGACCGCCCGCGGCTGACCGCCCGCGCGGGCTGGATCTGCCGCGGAGCGGCGTATCCAGCCCGCGCGGCGATTGAGCGCACCGGGCGCGGAGCGCACGGAACGGGGTCAGGGGCGGAGCCCCTGGGAACGGGCGAAGGGCGGGGAGGGGCAGCAGCACCCCGCAGGGGCATCGCAGGGGCACCGCAGGCGGCCGGCCAAGGCCACGCCTAGCATGGCGGCGGCAGCAAACCATCGACGGGGGACGGTACATGAGGGCGGCAACGCGGATAACCACGGCGCTGGTGGCCGTGGGGGTGATCGGCGGCGGGGTGTACGCGGTACCCCGGCTGCTGGACAAGGGGGCCGCCACCACCGAGCAGCGGCTCCAGGCCAAGCCCCCCGGCGGCAAGGCCGTCCCCGGCGCCGCCCCGTTCACCCTCGTCGCGACGGGCGACATCATCCCGTACCCGTCGATCATCCAGCGGGCCGCGGACGACGCGGGCGGCACGCCCGGCGACTACGACTTCCGCAAGATACTCGCCGGCGTCAAACCTATCGTCTCCGCCGCCGACCTGGCGATATGCCACCACGAGATACCGTACGGAAAGCCCGGCGGCCCCTACACCGGCTACCCCGCCTTCAAGGCCCCGCACCAACTGGCCGACGCCCTCAAGGACGCCGGGTACGACAGTTGCTCCACCGCCTCCAACCACAGCCTCGACGACGGGTTCGACGGGCTCTCCCGCACCCTCGACCACCTCGACCGGGTCGGCCTCAAGCACGTCGGTTCCGCCCGCCGCGCCGAGGAGGCCACGGCCCCGGCGCTGCTCTCGGCCGGCGGGGCGAAGGTCGCCCAGTTGGACTACACCTACGGCACCAACGGCATACCGCTGCCGGCCGGCAAGCCCTGGGCCGTCAACCTGATCGACCAGGCCCGGATCATCGCCGACGCCCGCGCGGCCCGGGCGGCCGGCGCGCACGTCGTCGTCCTCAGCGTCCACTGGGGCACCGAGTGGCAGACCGCCCCCGACCAGCAGCAGAAGGACCTGGCGCAGGCGCTGACCGCCTCGCGCGGGGCCGACGGGCTCCCCGACATCGATCTGATCATCGGCACGCACAACCACGTCCCGCAGCCGTACGAGAAGGTCAACGGCACCTGGGTCGTCTACGGCATGGGCGACCAGATCGCCAGCTTCTACGAGGCCGAGAAGGCGCGCGGCAACATGTCGTCCATCCCCCGCTTCACCTTCGCCCCGGCGGCCGCGCACCCGGGCCGCTGGGAGGTGGTGAAGGCCGAATACCTCACGCAGTACTCCGACATGGGGCCGCCGTTCCGCGTCGTCTGCGCCTCCTGCGCGGCAGGGGACGGAGGCGAAGGCGGGGCGTCGGCCGCCAAGCGGGCCGAGTACGCCCGGGTGGACAAGGAGGTCACCGCGGCCGTGACCTCGCGGGGCGCGGCCGGCCAGGGCCTGACGCACGCGACCCGCTGACCGGGCCGCGTCCGGGGTCAGGAGCTGCGGCCGCGCCGGGTCAGCACGAGCGCGCCCGCGCCGACGCCGAGCAGGAGCAGCGCGCCGCCCGCGACCCACGGGGTGACCGAACCGGCCCCGGTCTCGGCGAGGTTGCCGCTCTGCGTGGAGCTCGCCAGGACGGTCTGGGGCTTGGCGTCCTGCTTGGCGTCCGGCTTCGCGTCCGGCTTCGCGGCGGGTGTCGCGGCCGTCTTCGGGGACTCGCAGTGCGCCTCCGCCAGGACCACCTCCCCGTCGACCTGGGCCACGTTGAGGTTCAGCGGGTTCACCGACACCTTGAGGCGGAGCGCGGCCGCCGCGGCGGTGGTGGAGGTGGTCTGCGTGCCGGAGAGCTCCAGGGAGACCGAGCCGACGCCCGGGACCTCGACCTTGGTGGGACCGCCTGCGGTCAGGGTGACCTTCTTGCCGAGGGCGGTGACGGTGCCCAGGACGTCGGAGGTGGCGACCGGCTTCCCGCCCGCCGCGCAGTCGGCCTTGGAGGTGACCTTCTCGACCTCGACGAGGGAGAGCGCGGGCAGGCCCGGGACGTGGACGCGGGCGTGGGCGAGGTTCGCCTCGGCGCGGGAGCCGCTGCGGTCGGCGGTCGCCTTGGCGGTGGCGACGTCCGCCGTGAGCACGTTCACCGGCCGGCCCTGCTCGGCCCCGTCGAGGGTCACGGTGAGGGCCGTCTTCTCGGCCGAGGCCGGGGCGCTGACCTCGTTGAGGGTGGCCTTCAGCGGGACGTCCACGGCCTTGTTGAGGAGGCCCACGTCCAGTCCGGTCCGCAGGACGACGGCACCGGAGGTGCCCTGGCCGCCGCCGCTGCCGCCGCTGCCGTCCGTGGCGAGGGCGGGCGGTGCGGCGAGCAGGGCCACCGCTCCCGTGGCGAGCAGGACGGCCGCGGGCAGGCGGAAGGTGTTGCTGTTCAAGGTGGTGGAACCCCCGGGGAGATGGGTGCCGTCGCGGGCACCAATGGGGGACATCGCGCGCGCCGACGGCTTCGACGCTCGAAATCTTTACGCACTGTGAGTGAACAGGCGGCCACCTGACGTGAGTTCACTCCAACGGGTGGTTTCCATGCATGTATTCGATTAGTGGCGCCTCATACGGCACACGAGTTCCCTCGCGTCCCGCCCTCGCCGGCGGAACGCTGGTTTTCGGACAGCGATAACGACCGATGGGGCCGCCGCGTTACGAGGCGTCAACTCCTTGCTGCCGAAGCGCCGTTGCGGATCAGGCGCGGACCCTACCGTTCACGACCACGCGCTCCGGCCGCGCCAGCACCCGTACGTCCTCGCGCGGGTCGGAACCGTAGACCACCAGGTCGGCCGGGGCCCCCTCGGTCAGGCCTGGCCTGCCGAGTCATTCGCGGGCCGCCCAGGCCGTCGCCGAGAGGGCGTCGAGCGGCGGGATGCCCGCCTTCACCAGCTCCTGCACCTCGGCGGCGACCAGGCCGTGCGGCAGGGAACCGCCCGCGTCCGTGCCGACGTACACCCCGATGCCCGCGTCCCAGGCCGCGCGGACGGTGTCGTAGCGCCGCTCGTGGAGCCTGCGCATGTGCGCCGACCAGCGGGGGAACTTGGCCTCGCCGCCCGCCGCCAGCTTGGGGAAGGTCGCGATGTTGACGAGGGTGGGGACGATGGCGACGCCGCGCTCCGCGAAAAGCGGGATGGTGTCCTCGGTCAGCCCGGTGGCGTGCTCGATGCAGTCGATGCCCGCCTCCACGAGGTCGCGCAGCGAGTCCTCCGCGAAGCAGTGCGCGGTGACCCGGGCGCCCAGCCGGTGTGCCTCGGCGATGGCCGCCTCCACCTCGGCGCGCGGCCAGCAGGCCGTCAGGTCCCCCGCCTCGCGGTCGATCCAGTCGCCGACGAGCTTGACCCAGCCGTCGCCGCGCCGGGCCTCGCGGGCGACGTATTCGACCAGTTGCGGCGGCTCGATCTCGTGCGCGTAGTTGCGGATGTAGCGGCGGGTGCGGGCGATGTGCCGGCCCGCCCGGATGACCTTCGGAAGGTCCTCGCGGTCGTCGATCCAGCGGGTGTCGGAGGGTGAGCCCGCGTCGCGGATGAGGAGGGTGCCGGCGTCCCGGTCGGTGAGGGCCTGCGCCTCGGCGGTGGCGGCGTCGACCGGGCCGTGGGCGTCGAGGCCGACGTGGCAGTGGGCGTCGACCAGGCCGGGCAGGACCCAGCCGGTGACGGTGGTGACCTCGCGGGCGGCGGCCGGCCGCTCGTAGGTGACCCGTCCCCCGACGACCCAGAGCTCGTCGTGGACCTCGTGGGGCCCGGCGAGCACGCGTCCCTTCACATGGAGCACACCGCTGTGATCACTCATGTCCGCACTGTACGTGCGCCCTGGGTAGGCTCGGCCGGTGACCCCGGACGAAGAGAGCACCGCCGTGACCCACCCCCTGCTGGACCTTCCGCCGCTGACCGCCGGGCGTTTCGCCGCCATCGAGCGGGGCGTCGCACGGCTGCTGGACACCCGGCAGGACGTGGTGATCACCCAGGGCGAGGCGCTGCTGCCGCTGGAGGGCTGCATCCGCTCGGGGGCGCGGCCGGGTTCGACGGCGCTGAACGTCGTCACCGGCCCGTACGGGACCACGTTCGGCAACTGGCTGCGCGACGCGGGGGCGAAGGTGGTGGACCTGGCGGTGCCCTTCGACACGGCGGTGAGCGGGGAGCAGGTGGCCCGCGCCCTGGAGGAGCACCCGGAGATCGACTTCGTCTCGCTGGTGCACGCCGAGGCGGCCACCGGGAACACCAACCCGGTCGCGGAGATCGGCGAGGCCGTACGGGCGCACGGGGCGCTGTTCATGCTGGACGCGGTGGCCTCGGTGGGCGCCGAGCCGTTGCTGCCGGACGCCTGGGGCGTCGACCTGTGCGTGATCGGCGGGCAGAAGGCGATGGGCGGCCCGGCGGGGGTCTCGGCGGTGTCGGTGAGCGAGCGGGCGTGGGAGCGGTTCGCGGCCAACCCGGCCGCGCCCCGGCGCTCGTACCTCTCCCTGCTGGACTGGAAGGAGCGCTGGATAGACGGGGGCCGCAAGACGCTGCTGCACGCCCCGGCGCAGCTGGAGATGCTGGCGCTGGAGGCGTGCCTGGACCGGATCGAGGAGGAGGGCCTGGCGGGCGTCCTCGGCCGGCACGCGGCGGCGGCCCGGGCCACCCGGGCGGGCGCGGCCGCGCTCGGCCTGGCCCCGTGGGTCGGGGACCCGGCGCAGGCGGCCCCGGTGGCGACGACGCTGCGGGTGCCGGACGCCGCGCGCGTGGTGGCCGGGGCCCTGGCCGCGGACCCGTCGGTTCCGCTGGCGGCGGGGGGCGGGGCGCTGGCGCAGGAGATGGTCCGGGTCAACCACTACGGCCCGGCGGCCTCCCCGGAGGCGGTCGCGGCATCCCTGCGCGCCCTGGCGTCGGCCCTGTCACTGCCGCCGGAGGCAGCGGTGCAAGCGGCCTCGGCGGCCTGGTAGCGGAGCCTCCGCAGGGCGGACCGCTGGGCGGTCGGGCCGACGTGCCGACCGAGCCGGGCGAACCCGCTCCGGGCGAACCGCGCTGCCAGACCGGGCCGGGCCGAGTGGACCGGACCGCGCAGGCCGGGCGGCGCCGGGCGGGCGGCGCCGGGCGGGCCGGGCGTCGGGGCTGCCCGGCGGTCGGGCCGTGTGGACCGGGCCGCGCCGGGCGGGCCGCGCCGGGCGGGCCGGGCGTCGGGGCTGCTCGGCGGTCGGGCCGGGCGGCCGCCCGCGGGCCCCGGCGGCAGGCCCTCGGGCCGCCCCCCTCAGCCGGCCAGTACGTCCAGCAGGCGGTCCACGTCCGCCTCGGTGTTGTAGAGGTGGAACGAGGCCCGCAGGGCTCCCTCGCGGGCGGAGGTGTGGATCCCGGCGGCGCCCAGGGCGGGCTGCCGGTGGGCCAGGCCCGGGACGGAGACGATGGCGGCGTCCCCGGGGACGGGCTCGTGCCCGAGGCGGGCGAGCCCGGCCCGGTAGCGGGCGGCCAGGGCGGTGTCGTGCGCGTGGACGGCCTCGACGCCGATCCGCTCCAGCAGGGCGAGGGACGGCTCGGCGGCGTAGTACGGGAGGAAGGCCGCGGACTCGTCGAAACGGCGGGCGTCGCCCGCCAGTTGCCGCATCGGGCCGTAGACCGCGTCCCATTTGGACTCCGCCGCCACCCAGCCCGCGTGCAGCGGCGTCAGCCCGGCCTGGGCCTCCTGCGAGACGGTCAGGTACGAGGCGCCGCGGCCGCCGAGCAGCCACTTGTAGCCGCCGGTGACCGTGTACTCGTACGGCGAGGCGTCGAAGGGCAGCCAGCCGGCGGCCTGGGTGGCGTCCACGAGCATCCGCGCCCCGTGCGCGGAGGCCGCCGCGCGGACGGCGGCGAGGTCCGCCGTCCGGCCGTCGGCGGACTGTACGGCGGACAGCGCGACCAGGGCGGTGTCCGGGCGGACGGCTTCGGCGAGGGTGTCCAGCGGGGCGAAGCGGACCTTGAGGTCGCCGCGCAGCACGAAGGGGTTCATCACGGAGGCGAAGTCCCGCTCGGGCACGAGGACTTCGGCACCGGCGGGCAGGGACGCCGCGATCAGGCCGACGTGGGTGGCGACGGACGATCCGATGGCGACGCGGCGCGGGTCGACGGACACCAGCCGGGCGAAGGAGGCCCGCACCCGCTCGACGAGGTCGAAGTCCCCCGCCCCGGCGGGCAGTCCGGCTCCGGCGGCTTCGGCCAGCTCCCGTACCGCGGCGACGGCGGACCGCGGGAGCACCCCGGCGCCGGCGGTGTTGAGGTAGGTGGTGGAGTGCGCGAACTCGGCGGCGCACGCCAGGGACAGTCCGGACAGCGGAGGAAGATCCATACCGTCCACTGTGCGCGAGGATCACCCCAAAGTCCATTGCCGGGTTTTACTCACCATACCCAAGCAATGCTTATGCTTTCCGCCACGGGGCGCCCGGCACGTGAGTACGCGGGCGCCCGGCGGGGTCCGGGGTCAGGCCTCGGGTCAGACCTGGGGGACGGCGCAGGAGCCGTCCGGCTCGCAGGCCTCCGCGCCGGGGGCCGATTCGGGGAGCTCTCGGCCGGCCCAGGCCTGCTCCAGGGCCTTGGTGAACACCTCGGCGGGCTGCCCGCCGGAGATGCCGTAGCGGCGGTCGAGGACGAAGAACGGGACGGCGTTGGCGCCCAGTTCGGCCGCCTCGCGCTCGTCCGCGCGGACCTCGGCGGCGTAGGCGGAGTCGTCGGCGAGGACCGCGCGGGCCTCCGCCTCGTCCAGCCCGGCCTCCACCGCGAGGGCGAGCAGCACCTCCGCGTCGAACACCGACCGCTCCTCGGCGAAGTTCGCCCGGAAGGCGAGGTCGAGGAGCTCCACCTGGCGGCCGCGGGCAGCGGCCAGGTGGAGGAGGCGGTGGATGTCGAAGGTGTTGCCGTGGTCACGGCCGTCGGTCCGGTACTCCAGCCCCTCGGCGCGGGCGCTCGCGGCGACGTGCTCCTCCATGCCGCGGGCTTCCTCGAGGGTGCGGCCGTACTTGCGGGCCAGCATCTCCAGGACGGGGGCGGTCACGCCCTTGGCGCTGTGGGGGTCGAGTTCGAAGGAACGGTAGACGACCTCCACCTCGTCGCGGTGCGCGAACTCGGCCAGGCCCTTCGTGAAACGGGCCTTGCCGATGTAGCACCAGGGGCAGGCGATGTCGCTCCAGATCTCGACGCGCATGATCCTTCTTCTCTCCGGATTCCGGTGGGGGGTTCGGGCCGGTCCGGGCGGGGTTCCGCCGGACGAAACGGTTTGAGCTTCAACCATTCGCCGTCCCGTCTCATTCCCCGGAGCCTTCCCCCACCTCCAGCCACAGGGTGCGGTGGGACCCGGAGGGGGCGGCCGAGGGGTCGGGGCGCCAGCCGTGGGAGGCGTAGAAGGCCTGGGCGCGGAGGTTGTGTTCGTAGACCTCCAGGCGGACCCGTTCGACGCCGGCCCGGCGCCAGGCGGTGACGCAGGCGGCGTGCAGGGCGGCTCCGGTGCCCCGGCGCCAGTGGACGGGGTCCACGTGCAGCTGGGTGAGGGTGGTCTGGCCGTCGGCGGTGAGGAAGGCGGCGACCCCGGTGATCTGCCCGTCCCGCTCGGCGCAGAACACCCGGCCCTCCGCCTCCGTCCGTCTCACCGCGCGGGACCAGCCCTCGCGGCAGCGGGCCAGCTCGGTCTCGCCCGCGTAGGCCTGCTCGGGTATGCGCCCCCGGTAGTAGGTGGCGCGCGCCCGGGTGTGCAGGGCGGCGATGGCGTCCAGATCTTCGAGGAGTGCGGTCCTGATCATGGGAAAAGGAACGCGCCGGGAACCCCGTCGGTTCCCGGCGCGGACGGCTCCCTCAGGCGGTGGCTACTTCTTCAGCCACGCCGCCATCATCTTCTGCGCGATCGGGGCGGCCAGCTTGCCGCCGCCGATCTCGGAGCGGTCGGTGTCCGAGTTCTCGATCATGACGGCGACGGCGATCTGCTTGCCGCCTGCCTTGCCGTAGGAGGTGAACCAGGCGAGGGGCGGGATGTTGTTGTTCACGCCGCGCTGGGCGGTGCCCGTCTTGCCGCCGACCTCGGCGCCCGCCACCTGCGCGGGCTTGCCGCCGCCCTCGGTGGCGACGGTGCGCATGGCGTCCTGGAGCATCGAGGCGGTCCTGGGGCTCATCACCTGCTGGGTCTTCGGCTCCTTGAAGCTCTCCAGCACGGTGCCGCCGGAGTCCGTCACCTCCGAGACCATGTGCGGAGCGGCGAGCTTGCCGCCGTTCTCGATGGCGGAGGTCACCATGGCCATCTGCAGCGGGGTGGCCTGGACGTCGAACTGGCCGATACCCGTCTGCGCGACCTGGTCGACGGACAGCTTCTTCGTCGGGTACTTGCTCGGCGGGTTGGTGCGGACCGGGGTGTCGATCTGCGTGTTGAAGCCGAGCTTCTCCGCCATGGCCCGCATCTTGTCCTGGCCGAGCTTGGAGGCCAGCTCGGCGAAGACGTTGTTGCAGGACAGCCGGAGGGCGGTGCGGGCGGAGGCGTTGTTGCAGGCCTCGTCGCCCGCCTCGCTGGGCAGCTTCGTCCGGGTGCCGGGGATCGTGTAGTTGCCGGGGACGCCGGTCGGCTGGTCGATGCTGGAGACCACGCCGTTCTCGATCGCCGCGGCCAGGGTCACCAGCTTGAAGGTGGAGCCGGGGGCCTGGGGCTTGCGCAGCGCCACGTTCTCCATGGCCTTGCCCTTGTCGGCGGACAGCTCGTCCCAGGCGGCCTGGTCGCCGGCCCCCGAGATCCGGCCCGGGTCGTAGGAGGGGTTGTTGACCACGGCGAGGATCTCGCCGGTCGACGGGTCCATGGCCACGGCGGCGCCCTGCTTGCCGTCGAGGGCGTCGTAGGCGGCCTTCTGGACGTCCTTGTCGATGGTGGTCAGGACGTTGCCCGGGGCGGCGCGCTTGTTGGTGAGGACGTCCATCACCGTCTTCAGCCGGCTGTCCGAGCCGTTGAGCACGTTCTTGTAGACGCCCTCCAGCATGCTGGTGCCGAAGGCCTGGGAGCTGTAGCCGGTGATCGGGGCGTACAGGGGGCCGTCCGTGTAGGTGCGCTTGTAGCCGAAGTCCTTGCCGCCCGTCTTCTCCGATCCGGTGATCGCCGTTCCGCCCACGATGATGTTGCCCAGCGGGTTCTCGTACTGCCCGATGAGGTTGCGGCGGTTGTTCTTGTTGTCTGCGAGGGCCTGGCCTTGGTACGCCTGCACCCAGGTGACCCGCACCAAAAGGGCCAGCACCAGAAGCAGACAGAAGACCGACGCACGCCTGATCGTCTTGTTCATCCCCCAGAAGGACGTTCCGGCGGGCCCGTGCGTTCCGCTGCGCCCCGATTGTGGCCGGTTTCTCAGGCTCTCTTCATCAGGAAGCCCCCCTCGTAGGCGGCGATGACCGCCTGGGTACGGTCGCGGGAGCCGGTCTTGGCGAGGACGGCGGCCACATGCGTCTTGACCGTCTGCAGGCCCACCCCCAGGTGCCCGCTCATCTCGTGGTTGGACAGTCCGGTGGCCATCAGGCGCAGGACGTCGGCCTCCCGGTCCGTGAGCCGGGCGGCCCAGGCCGGGGGTGCGGGCGGGGCCGCGGAGGTGTGGGCGGCGGCCAGGGTGCGGACGGCCGCCGGGAAGAGCAGGGAGTCCCCGCGGGCGACCAGCCGGACCGCGCCGATGAGCTCTTCGGGATCGGCGCGCTTGAGGAGGAAACCGGACGCGCCCGCGCGCAGCGCGTCGTAGACGTAGGCGTCGTTCTCGAAGGTGGTGACGACCACGATCCTGGGCGGGTCGGCCATGGTGGCGAGGATCTGCTCCGTGGCCCGGATGCCGTCGATCTCGGGCATCCGCACGTCCATCAGGGCGACGTCGGGGGCCAGGGAGCGCACCAGGGAGACGGCCTCTGCGCCGGTGGCGGCCTCGCCGACCACCTCCAGCCCGGCTTCGGCGTCGAGGATGACCCGCAGGGCGGTGCGCACCATCCGCTCGTCGTCGGCGATGACCACGCGCAGCGGCGGCCGGCTCATCGGCCTCCTCCCGAGCCCGGGGCGGGGGTGCCGAGCGGCAGGACCGCCCGCAGCCGCCAGTCCTCCCCGAGGGGTCCGGCCTCGACGCGACCGCCGAGCAGGGCGGCCCGTTCGGCGGCGCCGCGCAGCCCGCGGCCTCCCCTGCTGCGCGCTCCTCCGCCGTCGTGAGCGGGCGGGGCCTGGGCGGGCGGGTTGGTCATGGTGATCTCCAGTTCGCGGGAGCCGTCGGACGTGTGGACGCGGATCAGCAGGCTGACGGGGCCCGCGCCGTGGCGCAGGGCGTTGCTCAGGCCTTCCTGGACGATCCGGTACGCCTCGCGGGAGGCGATCGCCGGGAGCTGCGCCCAGTCCCCCGCCGGGCCGGGGTCCTGCTCGACCGTCAGGACCGTGCCGCCGGCCCGGGTGCGGGCGAGCAGCCCGTCGAGGTCGCCGGCCAAGGTCGGGGCGGGCATGGCGTCGGCCCGGGCCGGGTCCCCGTCCCGGAGCAGGCCGAGGACCGCGTCCAGCTCGCCGACGGTGCGCCGGGTGGTCTCCTCGATCGCGGCCAGCGCCTCGCGGACGAACGCCGGGTCGCTGTCGAGCACCCGCCGGGCCGCTCCCGCCTGGAGGGTGACGGCGCTGAGGGCGTGCCCCACGGCGTCGTGCAGTTCGCGGGCCAGCCGGTTGCGCACCGCCAGGTCGGCGGCCCGTTCCTCGGCGGCGGCCAGCCGGTCCTCCGCGGTCGGCCCGAGGAGCACGGGCGCGAGCCGGGCCAGCAGCGCCCCCGCACCGGCGCAGACGGCGGCGAGCGCGGCCAGCAGCACGACCCCGGTGAGCGGGGAGAGGTAGGGCTCCGCCTCCTCGCTGAACCAGGCCGTGCCCGAGGCCGAGGCGCGCAGGGCCCCGGAGAACGGCATGACGATCAGCACCACGCCCATGGGCGGTACCGCCAGGCTCATCCCGCTGACCACCGCCCCGATGCCCAGGTGCAGGGTCCACCAGGCCGAGGCCCGCCGGCGGGCCGCCCAGGAACGGGCCGGGCCGTCCGCCAGCCGGTCCCCCGGCACCGCGGCCATGGTCCGGGCGGCGGTCGCCGACAGCGGCCGGACCAGTCCGAACAGCCCGGTCAGGGCGACCAGCGGCAGGGAGGCCGCGTAGGAGAGCAGGGTCAGCGGGAGGGAGGCCAGCGCGTTGACCCCGCCGGCCGCCGCGCCCACCACCACATCGGTGAGCAGGAAGTAGGGCATGAGCAGGGCCCCGCCGAGTACCAGGTGTACCCACCGCAGCCGGGCCCGCCGTCCCAGCAGCAGCCCGGGCCGGCGCCGTACCGCCGCGGACAACGCCCCGGCCGCCCGGCCCCCGCCGAAGCCGCGCACACCGCCGCTCACGGCCCTCCCCCTCGTTCCGTTTCCCCGCCGCCGTTTCCCGCCGCCGTTTCACCGCGCCGCCGGCTCGGCGTCCGCCGGCCGTGCCCGCGCCGTCGGGTCAGCCCTCCCCCCGGGCGCGGAGGTGGCGGACGAGCACCACCCCGGCCAGCAGTCCGGTGATCATCTGGTCAGCGTAGGTCAGGAAGAAGCCGGTGGTGGACGGTTCGCCCTCACCGAGGTTGACCCCCAGGACGGCTATCAGGGTCCACGCCCCCCAGCTCAGCGCCGCCGACCCGCCGATCCAGGTCAGGGCCAGCGGCCACCGCGCCGGACGCGCCCCGCCCCGGGCCAGCATCAGCGCCCCGGCCGCGGCGGCGAAGGCACACAGCGCATGTACCCCGGACACCACGCGCGCGTCCGCCGAGTACGCCGCGGCCCGCTCGGCGGGCAGCCACCCGGTTCCGCCGAAGGCCCAGTACAGCTGCACCGCTCCCGCCACGGCGCCCGCCAGTGCCGCGGCTCCCGCCGCCACCCCCGTGGGCGACGGGAGCCTCCCCCAGCCTCCGGCCGGGGGGACCCCCAGCCCGAGCACCCCCTGCCGCCTCCGGCCCCAGCGCTCCCGCGCGTAGGGGACGAACAGTCCGGCCAGGGCGATCGCCTGGATGATGAAGCCGCTGTAGACGACGGCGAACACCCAGGCGTCGAGGAAGGGTTCACGGGCCGCCCCGGCCGCCTCGCCGGCGCCCGCGCCCAGAGCCTTGACCAGGAGCTGGGCCGGGTATCCCAGGACGATCGGGGTGAGCAGCCCGGTGGCGGCGAAGACCGGCACGGTCAGCAGCGGGCCGGGCACGCGCAGCCCCCACGGGCGGGTGAGCACCAGCACGAGGAGGATCACGCAGGCGTCCATCGCGACGGTGACCGCGTTGGCCACGGTCAGGGCCGTCCCGCCCTTCAGCAGGATGCTGCCCTCCGGTATCCCCGCCCGGCTCCCGGCCAGCCAGGCGGCCTTGAGGGTCAGGTACGGCAGGGTGGCCGCCAGGGCCGTGGCCCGCAGGATCCGCCGTCCGGTCCCCAGACGGGGTACGGACGGCCGCGTCATGCTCATCGGATGCGTCACATGGACGGCTCGCGTGCTCATGGGTCAACGGTCCCGTGCGCGCCGCCGCGCCACCTCCCCCACGAAGGTGAACCGCCTCCCCCGCGCGGGGGAGGAACTGCCGCCTCCACCGCCTCACATGCGCCGCGTCACCACCGACAGCCGGTCCCGCGCCTCGAACAGGGCCGCCTTGATCGTCCGCTCGTGGTCCTCCGTCAGCCGGGCCACCGGCACCGAGCAGCTCACCGCGTCCCTGGCCGGCGTCCGGTACGGGACGGCCACCCCGAAGCAGCGCAGCCCGAGCGTGTTCTCCTCCCGGTCCACGGCGTAGCCCTGCTCCCGCACCAGCGCCAGCTCCTCCACCAGCCGTTCCCGGTCGGTGATGGTGTGCTCGGTGACGGCCTCGAGCCGCTTGGGGAGCATCCGGCGCACCTCCTCGTCGGTGTGCGTGGCCAGCAGCGCCTTTCCGAGGGCGGTGGAGTGGACGGGCAACCGCCGTCCGACCCGGGTGAAGGGGCGCAGGTAGTGTCGCGACGGCCGGGTGGCGAGGTAGACGACGCTGGTCCCGTCGAGGCGGGCCAGGTGGATGGTCTCGGTGGTGTCGTCGGAGAGCCGGTCCAGGCTGGGCCGGGCGGCCGCGACCACCTCGTCCCCGTCGATGTACGAGCTGCCGACGAGCAGGGCCCGGACGCCGATGCCGTAGCGGGTGCCGGTGGCGTCCGTCTCGACCCAGCCCAGGTTCACCAGGGTGCGCAGCAGCATGTAGAGGCTGGACTTGGGCAGGGAGAGGTCGCTCTGGATGTCGGCGAGGCTGTGCAGTCCCGGGTGGGCCGCGAAGTGCTCCAGCAGCAGGACGGTGCGCACCGCGGACTTCACGGGCGGCGCCGCGGCGGGGGGTCCCGCCTCGGCCGTGTCGGCTGTCGTCATGCGCCTGCTTCCCCTCTGGTCGGCCCGATCGCCTCTTGTCACCCGGTGGACGCGGAACCTAGAGTCCGCAGCAGAAGTGATCATTCATTCACCGGAACGGCGTTCAGAATACTGAACGATCCGGGGAGGAGCGGGCCATGACGGCGAATCCAGTCTGGAGTGTGGACCCCCGCACCGGGAAGCAGCGCGGACGGGTTGCGGCGGAGGCCACAGCCACGGACGTGGACCGGGCCGTGCGCGCGGCCCACGCCGCGCGCGGCGCCCTGGCGGACGCGGGCACCCGCGCCGCCTTCCTGCGGGCCGCCGCCG
The DNA here is from genome assembly GCF_002028425.1 of Streptomyces katrae. Taxonomy (GTDB): domain Bacteria; phylum Actinomycetota; class Actinomycetes; order Streptomycetales; family Streptomycetaceae; genus Streptomyces; species Streptomyces katrae_A. The sequence goes on from NZ_CP020042.1 coordinate 1,977,360, forward strand.
ACCTGCTCGACGGGGCCGCCGCCCGGGTCGTGGAGGCCGCCGACGCCGAGACGGCGCTGGGCGGCGCCCGCCTCACCGGCGAGCTCGCCCGCACCACCGGCCAGCTGCGTGCCTTCGCCGACGTGGTCGAGGAGGGCGCCTACCTCGACGTCCGGATCGACCGGGCCGATCCCTCCCTCACCCCGCCGCGCCCCGAACTGCGCCGCTACAAGGTGCCGCTGGGGGTGGTCGCCGTCTACGCCGCCTCCAACTTCCCGCTCGCCTTCTCCGTGCCCGGCGGGGACACCGCGAGCGCCCTGGCGGCCGGCTGCCCGGTCGTGGTCAAGGCCCACCCGGACCACCCGGCCACCTCCGAACTGTGCGGGGAGCTGCTGCGCCGGGCGGCCTCGGCGAGCGGGCTGCCGGCGGACGTGGTGACGGTGGTCCACGGGTTCGACGCCGGTCTGGAGCTGATCCGCCACCCGCTGGTCTCCGCCGCCGGGTTCACCGGTTCCATCCGGGGCGGGCGGGCCCTGTTCGACGCGGCCGCCGCCCGTCCGGTGCCCATCCCCTTCCACGGCGAGCTCGGCTCCCTGAACCCGGTCGTGGTCACCCCGGCGGCCGCGGCCGAGCGCGCCGAGGAGATCGGTTCCGGACTCGCCGCCTCCGTGACCCTGGGCGTCGGCCAGTTCTGCGTGAAGCCCGGCCTGGTCCTGGTTCCCGAGGGCGCGGACGGAGACCTGCTCACCGGCGCGCTCGCCAAGCAGCTCGGGCAGACCGGTCCGGGGGTGCTGCTCGACCACCGGATGCGGGACGGCTTCATCGCCGGGGTCCGCGAACGCGGCGCCCTCCCCGGGGTCACCGCCCCCGTCACCCCCGGGTCCGGCGGGGAGCACACCGTCGGCGCGGGGTATCTGGAGGTCGCGGCGGCGCGCCTGCTGGAGGGCGGCCCGTACGACCTGCTCCTGGAGGAGTGCTTCGGCCCGGTGACCGTCGTCGTCCGCTACTCCGGAGCGGACGAGGCCGCCGCCGTGCTGGGCCGGCTCGGCGGCAACCTGAGCGCCACCCTCCAGCTGTCACGGGCCGAGACCGAAGGCGCCCCGGGCCCGGCCGCCGCGCTGATCGCGCAGGCCACGGGGCTGGCGGGGCGGATCGTGGTGAACGGCTGGCCCACCGGCGTCGCGGTGGCCCCGGCCCAGCACCACGGCGGGCCCTACCCGGCGGCCACCTCGCACTCCACCTCCGTCGGCGGCACGGCGATCGAGCGCTGGCTGCGCCCGGTGGCGTACCAGTCGGTGCCGGACCCGCTGCTCCCGCCGGAGCTGCGCGAGGGCAACCCGCTGGGCCTGCCGCGCCGGGTCACCGGCGCCTGAAATCCCGCCGAGGGTAAGGGAACGGCAAAGCGCCGCCGGTCGTTCTCCCGGCATGACCGCTATGACCCCTGGTTCCAACCTGCCGCTCAACACCACCCGCGTGACGGTGGACGTGGCTGCTCCGGTACGGCTCGACGTGTCGGGCCTGCTGCTCGCGGCGGACGGCAAGGTGCGTTCCGACGCCGACTTCATCTTCTACAACCAGCCCACCGGGCCCGGCGTCAGCTACCGGTCCGGCGGCGGCGCGGCGCCGGACTCGATCACCGTGGACACGGGTGCGCTGCCGCCCGGTATCGAGCGGATCGTGGTCACGGCCAGCCCGGACGCCGCGGGGCAGAGCTTCCAGGGCATCGAGCCCACCGCCACCGTGCGGGACGCGGCCGGCGGCGCGGTGATCGCCACCTTCACCCCGCCCCGGCTCGGGGCGGAGACCGCCCTGGTGGTCGTGGAGGTGTACCAGCGCGGCGGAGTGTGGAAGGTGCGCGCGGTCGGCCAGGGGTACGCCAACGGGCTGGCGGGCATCGCCACCGACTTCGGGGTCTCCGTCGACGAGGAGCCGGCCGCCCCCGCAGCGGTCGCGCCGCCGGCTCCGGCCCCCGTCGCCGCCCCGCCCATGCCCTCGGCGCCCCCGCCGGCCCCCTCCGCGCCCCCGGCCCCCGCCCCGGCCTCGGGGAAGATCAACCTGGACAAGGGCCGGGTCAGTCTCCAGAAGAACCAGACCGTCTCCCTCGTCAAGGGCGGCCGCCCGCTGCTCTCGCAGGTCAAGATGGGCCTCGGCTGGGAGCCCGCGTTCGGCGGCCGCGACATCGACCTCGACGCGTCCGTCATCGCCTACGGCCCGCAGCGCAACTTCGTCGACGCCTGCTACTTCGGCAAGCTGTCCATCCTGGGCGGCTCGGTCAAGCACTCGGGCGACAACCTGACGGGTGAGGGCGCCGGGGACGACGAGGTGATCGTCGTGGACCTCGGCCGGCTGCCCGCCGAGATCAGCGGGCTGGTCTTCACGGTCAACTCCTTCTCCGGCCAGAAGTTCACCGAGGTCGCCAAGGCCTACTGCCGGCTCATCGACGCGGCGACCGACGAGGAGCTCGTGCGCTTCGACCTGACCGGCGCCGAACCCCAGACCGGCGTCATGATGGCCAAGCTGATCCGGCAGTTCTCCGGCGAATGGGAGATGACCGCCATGGGCGACTTTGTGAAGTCCCGCACAGTGCGCGGGATGGTCAAGCCGGCCGCCGAGTCACTCTGAGCAGGTGGGCGGGCATATGCAGCCGCCGGTCAGCCGGGCCGTCGCGGCCCGGGTGACCGAAGCCACGCGTAATCCGGAGGTGGCTGTCAGTGTCCGCCCGTAGCCTTGGAGGCATGCAGACTTCACTCCAGCCCGCGGGTCCCGCGCGCCCGTCCGCCGCCGAGGCGAACGAGGCGATACGGCACCTCGTCGAGACCTGGGCGGACGGGGAGTGGCCCTCGGAGGCGTACGAGTTCCTCCTGGAGGAGTGGGCCGCGGCCTCCCGCGCGGAGATGGCCACGGCCCAGTAGGGCCAACGGAAAGAACCCCCGGGGAAGAACCCCCGCGGCGGGGGCGCCGGCCCGGTCAGCGCGGGGAGCGCCGCCACGGCCCGGTGATCGCCAGCATGATGCCCGGCTCCTGGATGTTGGCGTACAGGGTGCGCCCGTCCGGGGAGAAGCAGACCCCGGTGAACTCCGAGTACTCGGGCTTCTCGGGCGTGCCGATGTTCAGCTCGTTGCGCGCCAGCGGGTAGACGCGGCCCGACTCGGTGGCCCCGAGCAGGTGCTGCAGCCCGTTGCCGTCCTCGGCGATGACCAGGCCCCCGTACGGGGAGACGGTGATGTTGTCGGGGCCGTCGTAGCCGCCCTCGGCCCCGGGGTCGGCGTTCACCCCGATGAGGACGACGAGGCGGATCGTGCGCCGCTTGGGGTCGTAGAACCACACCTGCCCGTCGTGCGCGGCACCCGGGCTCTCCTCTCGCGCGTAGGAGGAGACGAAGTAGGCGCCGCCGTCGGCCCACCACATGCCCTCCAGCTTGCGCGCCCGCGTGACGGCGCCCGCCGCGAACTGCTTGCGCACCGACAGGCTCCGCGCGTCGCGGTCGGTGACCTCCACCCAGTCGACCCCGTACACGGTCCCGGTCTTGGTGGCGCGCGAGAGGTCGTCCACGAACTGCCCCGCCTTGTCGAAGCACTTGGCGGCCGTCAGTACCCCGGCACCGTCGGCGAGCGTGCGCAGCCGCCCGCGCCCGTGCCGGAAGCCCTGCGGCGGGGTCCAGCGGTAGAGCAGCCCGTTGGGGCCGGAGGCGTCCTCGGTCAGGTAGGCGTGGCCCTGGCGCGGGTCGATGACGACGGCCTCGTGCGCGTACCGCCCGAAGGCCTTGACGGGCCGCGGGTCGCGGTTGGCCCGGCGGTCGTGGGGGTCCACCTCGAAGACGTAGCCGTGGTCCTTGGTCATGCCGTTCTTGCCGGCCAGGTCCTCGGTCTCCTCGCAGGTCAGCCAGGTGCCCCACGGGGTGGCCCCGCCCGCGCAGTTGGTCGAGGTGCCGGCGATGCCCACCCATTCGGCGACCTCGCCGCCGCGGCGGACCTCGACGACCGTGCAGCCGCCGGACGCGGCCGGGTCGTAGACGAGCCCTTCGGTCAGCGGGACGGGGTGGGCCCAGGCCGCCCGCGGCCCCTTCAGCTCGTGGTTGTTGACGAGGAGGGTGACGCCGCGGGCCCCCTCGAAGGCGGCGGTGCCGTCGTGGTTGGAGGGGGTGCTCTCACCCGATTCGAGGGTGGTGACACCGCTGCGGGTGATGACGCGGTAGCCGAACCCGGCGGGCAGCGCGAGCAGTCCGGCCGGGTCCGGCAGGAGCGGGCCGTAGCCGGGAGCGCCGGGGCGGCCGTGCCCCTGCGCCGCGTCGGCCGCGCCGGGACCCGGGTCGTCTGCGGCCAGTGCCCCGGGGGCGGTGGCGAGGGCGGCCACCGTTCCGGTGAGGGCGACGCCCGCACCGGCGAGGGCGGTGCGGGCGGTGAAGTCTCTGCGGCTGAGGGGCATCGGGTCTCCTGGGGTGGGGAGGTGGTGCGCCTGACGTACGGTCGTCGGCGCACACGCTCCCGGCCGCACGTGAACGGCGGCTGAACTACCCGCGAACGCGGACCGGCCCCTTGCCGCCGGCCGGAATGGCGAACTCCGGCCAGAGGAAAGGCTTATTGCGGCCCCCGCCCAGGCCCGCCGCCCGGCGCTCGTCTCTCCTCCGCCCGGCCTCCCCCGGGCCTGCACCCGGCCCGTCCCGGGTCAGGACCGGCGGGACCGGGCCTTGAACGCGGCCTTCCGGGCCTCCTTCGCGGCCTTCTTGTCCGGATGCAGCCGCCCCACGGCCTCCAGCACGTCGGCCGTCGCGGGGTGCTCGACCCGCCACACCTGGTCGAAGAAGCCGGCGTGGTGCTCCGTCAGGCTCCGCATCAGCAGGGGCAGCTCCTCGGTCTCCCCGTCGGCGGCGAGCTGCGCCGCGATGGTGTCCACCGTCAGCCAGAACACCATCTCCTGGTCCGGGGCCGGCACGTCCGCCGCCCCGTGCTCCGCCAGCCAGACCCGGGCCAGCCCGCCCAGCTGCGCGTCGTCCAGCACGGCCCGCACCGCCGGTTCGGCCTCCGGCCCGGCGGGGATGAGGGCCTGCTGGCAGCGCAGCCGGCGCAGCGGCGCGGCCTCGTCGTCGCCGCGGGCAGCGGCCAGCAGTTCGGCGGCGGCCTCGGGCAGGTCCCGCCCGGCCAGCCACTGTTCGATCTCGGCCTGCGCGGCGTCCTCGGGGTAGTAGGACACGGCGTCGAGCAGCGCGTCGGCCCCCTTGCCCGCCAGCTCCCCGATGGCGGGAGCCTCGACCCCGGCCTCCAGCATGCGGGCGCGGATCCCGTACAGCCCGAGCGGGGTCAGGCGGACCATCCCGTAGCGGGTGATGTCCTCTTCCTCCTCCGCCCTGCTCGGGCCGCCGGCGTCGGCGAGGTCGTCGGCGAGGTCGTCGGCCTCCGCCATCAGGGCCTCGTCGACGGGCTGGTAGTCGACCAGCCCGATCGGCTCCAGCTGCCGGAACTGGTCGTCCAGACGCATCATCGCGTCCGAGACCTGCTCCAGGACGGCGTCGGACGGCTCCCCCATGTCGTCCGACATGATCATCGAGGCGGCGAGCACGGGCAGCGGCACCCGGCCGTCAGCCGGGGCGCCCTCGGAGACGCTGAGCAGGTAGAGGCTGGCGAGCACCCCGTCGAGGAAGTCCGCCTCGCGCTGCGGGTTCCAGTCGAGCCGGTCGAAGTCGATGTCGCCGCCCGCGTCCATGGCGTCGACCAGGTCGTCCAGGTCGGGCACGGCGGCGTCCGCGAGGACCGTGTCCAGGGCCGCCAGCCACAGGTCGAGCACGTCGGCGGGTGCGCCTGTGGCCAGCAGCGGGAGGTCCTCGCCGGGGGCGGCCGTGCCGTACTCGGGTTCGGCGCCGTCCGCGCCGTCCCCGCCGTCCTCCTCCGGCTCCGTCACGTCGACCAGGCCGGTGTCCACGGCCACCCGCCAGGCCTGGCTCGCGTGGGCCGGGGAGTCCTCGTCGGCGGGATCGAGGCCGAGCACCTCGGCGGCCGCCGGCAGCTGGTCGGCGACGAGTTCGCCGCCCACGTCGACGCGGGTGCCGGGTCCGGCCCAGCGGGCCAGGCGTACGGCTCGGGCGAACAGCGGGGCGACGAGGGCGTCGCGGGCCAGCTCCGCATCGGAGTGCAGCCGTACCGGCGGCAGCGTGGAGTGCGGCTCTGCGGACATGGGGTGGTTCTCCTCGGACGGGCGCGCGCGGGACGGGCGGGGCGAATCAGGACGGAGCGAATTGGACGGAGTGGAACGGAACGGAACGGACGAGCGGAACGGACGAGCGGAACGGAGCGGAATGCAACCGCAGTGGCCGGAGGCGGTCACGGAGGGACCGTCAGACCGGGTGCGGCGACCCAGCGTAGACGCATCCGCAGCTCCCCCGGCGGAGCGGAACCGTCAGTTCATCCCACAGTCAGCTGTCGTATTTCCTGGAGACCTTGACAACTTTGCTGGTCACACAGGACATTGACGCGCGTAGACGTTAAGGGACCGTCAAATCCCACCCCCCGCTTCTTCCTCCACACACCGGAGTTCCCTCACATGCGCTCATCGCATCCTCGTTCCGCCGCCGTCGCCGCCCTCGTCGCCGCCGCGCTGGCCTCCGGCCTGCTCGCGGGCACGGCCGACGCGGCCGAAGGCGCCGTGTCCGCCGATCCGGTACGCATCCACGACATCCAGGGCACCACCCGGATATCGCCGCTCAACGGCAAGGCCGTCGCCGACGTGCAGGGCATCGTCACGGGAGTGCGCACCTACGGCTCGCGCGGTTTCTGGATCCAGGACCCCGACGCCGACGACAACCCCGCCACCAGCGAGGGCGTCTTCGTCTTCACCGGCTCCGTCCCGACCGTGGCCGTCGGCGACGCCGTCAAGGTCTCGGGCACGGTCGGGGAGTACGTCCCCGGCGGGGCCTCCTCCGGCAACCAGTCGGTCACCCAGATCGCCAAGCCCACCGTGACCGTGCTCTCCTCCGGCAACGCGCTGCCCGAGGCCACCGCCATCGACGAGTACTCCGTCCCGGCGGAGTACGCCCCGGCGGGCGACCCGGCCGCCGCCGGCAGCATCAACGGCCTGGCGCTGGAGCCCTCGCGCTACGCCCTGGACTACTACGAGTCCCTGGAGGGCATGAACGTCCGCATCGGCAACTCGCGCGTGGTCGGCGCCACCGACCCGCACGCGGAGATGTGGGTGACGGTCAAGGGCTGGGAGAACACCCTCAAGCGCGGCGGCACGCTCTACGGCTCGTACGAGTCCCAGAACACCGGCCGCCTCCAGGTCCAGCAGCTCGCGCCGCTCGCGCAGCAGCCGTTCCCGGTGGCCAACGTCGGCGACAGGCTGACCGGCACCACCGAGGGCCCCCTGGACTTCAACCAGTTCGGCGGCTACACCCTGGTGGCCCGCACGCTCGGCACGGTCAAGGCGGGCACCCTCGCCCCCGAGAAGACCAAGGCCCAGCAGCCGGGCGAGCTCGCGGTGGCCACGTACAACGTGGAGAACCTCGACCCGTCCGACCCGCAGGAGAAGTTCGACAACCTGGCCAAGGCGGTCGTCCAGAACCTGGCCTCGCCCGACATCGTGGCCCTGGAGGAGATCCAGGACGACAACGGCGCCAAGAACGACGGGACCGTCTCGGCCGAGGAGACCATCAAGAAGTTCACCGCGGCCATCGTCGCGGCGGGCGGCCCGGCCTACCAGTGGCGGTCCATCAGCCCGGAGAACAACAAGGACGGCGGCGAGCCCGGCGGCAACATCCGCCAGGTGTTCCTCTTCAACCCCGCCCGGGTCTCCTTCACCGACCGCGCGGCGGGCGACGCGCTGACCGCGACCGGCGTGACGAAGGAGAACGGCAAGGCCGCCCTGACCCACTCCCCCGGCCGGATCGACCCGGCGAACCCGGCGTGGGCCGACAGCCGCAAGCCGCTGGCCGGCGAGTTCGTCTTCCGCGGCCGCACGGTCTTCGTGATCGCCAACCACTTCAGCTCCAAGGGCGGCGACGAGGGCCTGACCTCGCAGCACCAGCCTCCGGTGCGCTCGTCCGAGGCCAAGCGGCTGCTCCAGGCGCAGGCGGTGAACACCTTCGTCAAGCAGATCCTCGCGACCGACAAGAACGCGGACGTCCTCGCCCTCGGCGACATCAACGACTTCGAGTTCTCGAACACGGCGAAGGCGCTGGAGGACGGCGGGGCCCTGTTCTCGGCGATCAAGTCGCTGCCGAAGGCGGAACGTTACTCCTACGTCTACCAGGGCAACGCGCAGGTGCTGGACCAGATCCTGGTCAGCCCGGCGGTCAAGAACTACGCGTACGACAGTGTGCACATCAACGCCGAGTTCTCGGCCCAGAACAGCGACCACGACCCGCAGGTGCTGCGCTTCCGCCCGTAACACCCGCGAGGAGGGGCCCGGCCGCCGCCACGGCCGGGCCCCTCTGCCACACTCCGGCCCATGATCTTCCGTACCGCCACCCGCCAGGACCTGCCCGCCGTACTCGCCCTGCTGGCCGACGAGGGGCGGGTCACCGATCCGGCCTCGGTCACGGTCGGCGAGGCGCACGAGCGGGCCTTCGCCGCCATCGAAGCGGACCCGCGCAACGAGGTGCTGGTCCTGACGGACGGGGAGGCGGTCCTCGGCTGCCTCCAGCTGACGTACGTCCCGGGTCTGGGCCAGGGCGGCCGGGAGCGGGCACTGGTGGAGGCCGTACGCATCCGCGCCGACCGGCGCGGCGGGGGCCTGGGCGCGGAGCTGATGCAGCTGGCCGCGGAGCGGGCCCGCGCACGCGGCTGCGCCCTGGTCCAGCTGACCAGCAACAAGAGGCGCGGGGACGCGCACCGCTTCTACGAACGGCTCGGCTACGCCCGCAGCCACGAGGGCTTCAAGCTGCGCCTGGAGCCCTGAGCGGACCCCTGCCCGGGAGGCCGGGGGGCCGGAGGCCCGGGAGGTTGGGGGGCCGGGGGCCCGGGAGGTTGGGGGGCCGGGGGCCCGGGAGGTTGGGGGCTTTCGGCCCTGGCGTGACGCTGGACACACCGCTGCCCATATCGGCCGGTTGTGGTGTTGAGTGTCCCTCACGCCCGATCTTGTCCCTGTTGTACGTTGCACCGCCCGCATCCTGGAGGCCGTGTGTTCCCCTCCATCTCCCCCGCCCAGGAAATCGGCCTCGCCGTCCTGTTCGTGGCCGCCCTCGTCTGGGTGCTCGGCCTGAGCCACATGCTGTGGGACATCCGCTTCCACCACCCGGAGCCGGACGCCTACGAGGGCCTGCCGGTCATCCCGTCCCAGCGCACGGCGGCCACGCACCCGATGGAATCGGTGGAGCTGACGCCGGCGGAGCAGCAGGCGTTCGCCGGGCTGGTGCGTTCCTTCCCGCAGGGCTGAACACCGGGCCGGACCCTCGGTTGCGGCCCCGGTCGGCTACGCCGATAGTGGGAGGGGAGGCCGCACCGTGACGGGCAGCCCGCCGGCGGCCCGCCCCCGCGGCGCCGGAGCGAGCGTGGAGCCGACCGCCGTTCATGCGCCCCCGCCCCCTTTTCCCATCTCCTCCCCCGTGCTGGAGGGAGCATCCCATGCGCAAGAACACTCGGGCACGCCGTTTCCTGACGTCCTCCGCCGTCTGCGCCGCCGGAGGACTCATGCTGCTGCCCGCTCCCGCGATGGCGCGGCCGGCGGCGGCCGGCACGCCGGCAGGGCCGATACAAGGCATCTTCCAGATCGTCAACCGGCAGACCGACAAGTGCGCCACCGTCGCGGGCGGGACCTCGATCGACAACAACGTGCCGCTCGTGCAGTTCACCTGCGACGCGGACCGCTCGCGCCGCTGGCTCATCACCAACTGGGACGGCGAGTCGTACCAGATCGTCAACCGGAAGACGGCCAAGTGCATGACCGTCGCGGGCGGGACGTCCACCGAGAACAACCTGAAGCTGGTCCAGTTCGACTGCGACTCGGACCCCTCGCGCCGCTGGCGCCTCGCCAACTGGGACGGAGCGTCCTACCAGATCGTCAACCAGCAGACCGACAAGTGCGCCACCGTCGCCGGGGGCACCGCGAGCGACAACAACCGCGAGCTCGTCCAGTTCACGTGCGACAGCCACCCCTCACGCCGCTGGACCCTGCAGCCCTGACGGCGGACGGACGCACGAGTGCCCTCCCGGCGGACCGGGAGGGCACTCGGCGCTGACGGCGGGGCCGCGGGCCCCCCGGGGGTCAGTTGTGGCTGTGCAGGACCTCGTTGAGGCCGCCCCAGTTCGCCTTGTACGGGCGGGCCTCGACGGCGCCGGTGACCGAGTTGCGGCGGAAGAGGATGTTGTCGGCGCCGGAGAGCTCCAGGGCCTTGACGATCTGGCCGTCCGGGAGGGTCACCCGGGTGCCGGCGGTGACGTAGAGGCCGGCCTCGACCACGCACTCGTTGCCCAGCGCGATGCCGATGCCCGCCTCGGCGCCGATCAGGGTGCGCTCGCCGATCGAGATGATCTGCTTGCCGCCGCCAGAGAGGGTGCCCATGGTGGACGCGCCGCCGCCGATGTCGGAGCCGTCGCCGACGACGACGCCCGCCGAGATGCGGCCCTCGACCATGGAGGTGCCCAGGGTGCCGGCGTTGAAGTTGACGAAGCCCTCGTGCATCACGGTGGTGCCCTCGGCGAGGTGCGCGCCGAGGCGGACGCGGTCGGCGTCGGCGATGCGCACGCCCTTGGGGGCGACGTAGTCGGTCATGCGGGGGAACTTGTCGATCGAGGTGACCTGGAGGTGCAGGCCCTCGGCGCGCGCGTTCAGCCGGACGGTCTCGACCTGGTCGACGGGGACCGGGCCCAGCGAGGTCCAGGCCACGTTCGCCAGGAGGCCGAAGACGCCGTCCAGGTTCTGGCCGTGCGGCTTGACCAGGCGGTGGCTGAGCAGGTGCAGGCGCAGGTACGCGTCGTGCGCGTCGAGCGGCTTGTCCTCGAGGGAGGCGATCACGGTGCGGACGGCTACGACCTCGACCCCGCGGACCGCGTCCGAGCGGACGGCCTTGGCCGCGGCGGCGCCGAGGAGCTCCACGGCCTGCTCGGCGGTGAGGCGCTCGGTGCCGGCCGGGCCGGGCTCGGCGGAGAGCTCGGGGGCGGGGAACCAGGTGTCGAGGACGGTGCCGTCGGCGGCGAGGGTGGCAAGTCCGGCGGCGACGGCGCCGGTGGTACGCGTAGCAGTCATGCCCGAAACCTAACCGGCGACGGGCCGCGGCCGCGAACCGGTCTCATGTGCCGGGCGAGGTTCGTGTCGTGGCCGGCGCTGCGGACACGCCCCGGGGGTCCGCCCCGGCGGCCGCCGGGGAGGGCCGTCCCTGGCGCGCCGAGAGCCGGATCAAGGTCACCCCCGCCCCGGCGGCGAGCGCCGCGCACAGCGGCCAGAGCAGCCAGGGGGCCGCCGCGTACAGGGCGCCGCCGGCCGGCGGGGCGAGGACGGTCCCGCTGACCGAGACGCCGGCGTACAGGCTCTGGAACCGCCCGACGGCGTGGGCGGGGGCCTGGTCGGCGACGTAGGCGGTGGCGGTGGTCTTGTAGAGGATCTCGCCGAGGCTGACCAGCACCATCATGGCGGCAGCGGTCACCGCGCCCGCACCGGCCACCAGCGCCGCGTACCCGGCGCCGACCAGGACCAGCCCGGTGCCGGTGACCGCGAGCGGCGGCCGGGCCCGCAGGGCGACGGCGGCGGGCAGTTCCAGCAGCAGGATCACGGCCCCGTTGAGGGCGATGACCAGCCCGAAGGCGCGTACGTCGAGGCCGTGGTCGGCGAGGAAGACCGGGAAGGTGAAGTACTGCTGCCGGTAGACGGTGTCCGTGACGAGGATCGCGCCGAGCAGCACCAGGACGGCGGGCCTCGCCCGCAGTGCGGCCCACACCCCGCCGCGGCCGCGGGCCTCGTCCGGGGCCGCGGCGGGGGTGCGGGAGGCGCCGCGCGCCGGGACGACGCGGGCGGTCCAGAGGGCGAAGAACAGGGTGCCGAGGCCGTCGCCGAGGAAGAGCCAGTCGTACGAGAGCCCGGCCGCGACCAGGGCCCCCAGCGGCGGGCCGAGGGTGAAGCCGCCGTTGGACACGCACCGCACGACGGCGTAGGCCTGCCGGCGGGCCCCCTCGGGGACGGTGACGGCCACCAGCGCGGAGTTGGCCGCCCGCACCACCCCGGAGGCGTATTGGGCCAGCGGCAGGGCGGCGTACAGCAGCGGCGTCGCCAGCAGCGGGAGGGCCATCAGGACGAGCCCGCCGAGGGCGGAGGCGGCGAGCAGCACCCGGCGGTGGCCGAAGCGGTCGCCGTACCAGCCGCCGGTGAAGTTCCCCGCCACCAAGCCGATGCCGCCGATGCCGGTGACCACGCCGGCCTGGGCGGCGCCGAGGCCGCGCGGGCCGGTCAGGTAGAGGAAGACGAAGACGAAGGTGAAGCTGACGACGGCGTTGACGAACACCCCCGCAGCCAGCAGCCACACAACCCTCGGTACGTCCTTGAACCCCTGCAGCACACCCGTGTCCCCCTTGTCGCGACCAGTCAGTTCCTTTTGGGAACGGACTATGTCAGCATGACAGCCTGGGGTCAACGGACAAAGGAGTTCCCATGGCCCAGCGCACGCACCTCGGTGACGCGGACTGCTCCATCGCCCAGGCCCTCGACGTCGTGGGCGACTGGTGGACGCTGCTGATCGTGCGCGACACCGCGCGCGGGCTGTACCGCTTCGAGGAGCTCCAGCGGGAGCTGGGGGTGTCCCGGAAGGTGCTCGCCGAGCGGCTGAAGCTGCTGGTCGAGGCCGGGGTGCTGACGCGCGAGCCGTACCAGGAGCGCCCGGTGCGGCACGAGTACCGGCTGACCCCGCGCGGGCGGGGGCTGCTGCCGGTCCTGGTGGCCCTCCAGGACTGGGGTGACACCTGGGTCCTGGGAGAGGGAGAGATGACCGCCACGACCGACGAGTCCTCGAAGGAGGCGGCACGGGTCCACGCGCTGCGCGGCACCCGGCTGCCGGAGCTGCTGCTGCCGGACCACGGCGGGGAGCTCCGCGACCCGGTGGCGGACACTCCGTTCACCGTCCTGTACTGCTTCCCCGGCGCGTACGCCCGCGCCGAGTCCTACCCGCCCGGCTGGGGCGGGATCCCGGGCGCGCGGGGCTGCACGCTGGAGTCGTGCACCTTCCGCGACCAGCTCGCGGAGTTCACCGCCGCCGGCGCCACCGTGCACGGGGTCTCGACTCAGCGGCCGGACGAGCAGCGGGAGTTCGCGGAGCAGGAGCGGCTGCGGTTCCCGCTGCTGTCGGACGCGGACCTGGGGCTGGTCACGGCCCTGCGGCTGCCGACGTTCCGCGCGGCGGGGGTGAGCCGGATCAAGCGGCTGACGCTGGTGGTGGACCGGGAGCGGATGGTGCGCGAGGTGTTCTATCCGGTCCGGGACATCGAGGCGAGCGTGTCCGCTGCGCTGGCGGCGGTTCGCTCCGCGGGGTAGCGGGGTCGGGGGCCGTCGGCGGGGCTGGATTTACGGGCGGCGGCGCCGCGTTCAGCCGGACAGCACCCGGGCCAGGATCCCGCGGGCGTACGGCTCCTCGTACGCCGCGCCCGTCAGGAGGACCTGGAGGCTGATGCCGTCCATCACCGCCACCAGGGCCCGCGCCGTGACCGGGTCGGTGTGGCCGGCCAGGGCCTCGGCCACCGCCTCGCACCACTCGGCGGCGACCGGCCGCAGTGCGGGCCGGCGCAGGGCCTCCAGGTAGAGCTCGTACTCCAGCTCCGCCCGGCCCCGGTCGGCGCCCAGCAGCTCCCCCAGCAGGCGGGCCAGCGCCCCGGCCAGGTCCTCGCCGGGGCGCAGCACCAGCGCGGGCGCGTACGCCTCGTTGGCCTGCCGCAGGGCCGCCACCAGCAGATCGTCCAGGGTCTTGAAGTGGTACGTGGTCGAGCCCAGCGGTACGTCCGCCTCCGCCGCCACGCTGCGGTGGCTCAGCCCGGCGATCCCCTTGGCCCCGACCACCCGGATCGCGGCGTCGATGATCCGTTGCCTGCGCCCGGGGTCGTACCGGCGCACCGGGGCGGCCATCAGTGGGTCGCCCCGCCCAGGTTGAGCAGGACCACCCCGCCGATGACCAGCGCGATCCCGCCGATCTTCGCGGCGGTGGCGGCCTCGCCCAGGAACACCATGCCGATCGCGGCGATGGCGGCGGTGCCGACCCCGGCCCAGATCGCGTACGCCGTGCCCACCGACATCGACTTGAGGGTCTGGGCGAGCAGGGTGAAGGCGATGGCGTAGCCCAGCAGGGTGCCCAGCGAGGGCCACAGCCTGGTGAAGCCCTCGCTGTACTTCATCGCGGTGGTTCCGGCGACCTCGGAAGCTATGGCCAGGGCAAGCAGTACGTACGGCATGCGTACGACTGTACGCATCGATGCGTACACATGTACACACGCAGCCCCCGGGACACCGGCCCGCATCGGAGCTACGGTGTCCCCACTCAGGGGACAGGGGGCCGCTCATGGCGATGCAGCAGGGGACCCACCGGGGCGGCGGCTGGCTGCCTCCCCACCGCCCGGGGCCGGGGGTCGTGCCCCTGCGCCCGCTGGGGACCTCGGACATCCTCGGCGGCGCCCTCGCCGCCCTGCGCCGCTACGGCGGCACGCTGTGCGGCGCGCTGCTGCTGGGGCAGCTGATGGCCGGGCTGCTGGTCACCGCGGCGGCCGGCGCGGCCACGCTGGCCTCGCTCAGCCCCGAGTCGGGCAGCCGGATCTTCGTGTGGACCCTGTTCCCGGCGGCGGGCCTGTTCCTGCTCTTCACCTGCGCGCTGGCCACCGCCCTGATCGCGGCCCTGCTGCGCCCGGCGGTGCTCGGCCGCCCCGTGACCGCGCCGGGGCTGCTGCGCGCCGCGCTGCCCCGCACCCCGGCGGTGCTCGGCGCCCAGCTGCTGGCCCTGCTGGCCGCGGCGGGACCCCTCGCGGCGCTGCTCGCGCTGGGGGTGCCGCCCCTGGCGGTGCTCCCCCTGCTCCCCGTCGCGCTGTGGCTCGGGGTGCTGGCCGCCCTGGCCCCGACCGCCGCCGGGTACGAGGGGCTCGGGCCGGTGGCGGCGCTGCGGCGCTCGGCGCACCTGGTGCGCGGCGCGTGGTGGCGGACCCTGGCCGTGACGGCCCCGGCGGTGGTGTTCACGGGTGCTGCGGCGTACGGGCTGCTGCTGTGGCTCGGGCTGCCGGGGGCCCTGTCGGCGCTGGTGCTGCTGCCGGCGTTCCCGCAGCTGCCGGCCGGACTGCTCTACGTGGACCGGCGGATCCGCCGCGAGCACCTCGCGGAGGCCCTGGCGACGGATCCGCGGCCGGCCGGGCCGGCCTGAGCGCGGGTCAGTTCAGCGTGAACCAGGCGGCGCGGGACTTCTTCCACTCCGGGTGCGTGAGGTCCTTGGCCTCGATGCCGTCCCCGTAGAGGTCGGCGGAGCCGTTGTCCGTGATCAGCTGGACGCGCGCGCCGGGCACCGACAGGTCCGGGACCTCGACGATGGCCTCCCAGCCGCCCGGGTCGGTGGTCGGCAGGTCGGCCCGCTTGACCGGGGCGTGGCCGGCGATCCCGTCCCACTGGTAGAGGGCGTACGGGTCGGAGTTGTCGTCGGCGGCCCAGGACCCGGCCAGGATCAGGTACTGGTCCTGCGCGTTCTTGCGGATGTCGCGGACGGACAGGCCGCCGAGGTCCAGTTCGACGGCGGAGCCGAAGACGGCCGCGGACCCGTTGGCGAGGACCTTGTCGAAGTTGGTGACGGGGACCAGGAGCGCCTTGCCGCCGGGCACCGCGGGGGCGAGCGGGGCGCGGAAGCCCACGTAGGCGGTGGTGGTCGAGCCGGGGGCGAACTCCAGGCCCTCCACGTTGAACCCGTCGATCTGCTTGGGCGCCTGGCCCGCCGCCGTGCCCGCCGCGAAACCGTAGTGGTCGCCGTGCGCCTGGTCCCAGGCGACGAGGTCCTCGCGCAGGTGCTTGTACGAGCGCCCGTACGCGAGCTGCGTGGCCGGGCCGGAGCCGCTGACGGTGGTGGTGAACACGGTGTTGCGGGGGGCCTTGTACTCGCCGTCCTTGTTGTTGCCGAGCGATCCGGTCCAGTAGACGGTGTCGCCGATCCGGGTGGCGCCCTCGATGTCCACCTCCTTGGTGACGCCGAGCTGCGAGCTGAAGTCCCAGGTCCGCACGGGGGCGTCGGAGCGGGAACGGTCGTACAGGCGCAGCACGTTGCTCTCGTCGTCGGCGACCACGGTGAAGCCGCCGCCGACGTCCACGGCGGCCGAGGAGTCCGACGCGCCGCTGAAGTAGCGGGCGTCGGCCGGGTTCTGGACGGCGGCGGAGGCGGCGTAGGAGAGGGTCTTGGTGGCGGTCTTGCCGCCGAGCCCGGTGACCTTGATCGTCAGGTTGGTGTAGCCGCGGCCGTGGGCGGACACGGCCAGCCGGCGCACCGCCCCGGTGCCGGTGACCGTGACGTCTCCGGTGCCGGCGACGGAGGCCTTGCTGGAGGCGGAGGCGCTGACCGTCAGGGCGGAGGCGTCGGCGCCGCTCTGGCCGACGGTGACGTCGACGGTCTGGTCGCCGGCCCCGTTGACCGACCCCGACAGGTAGCCGGCGGACAGCGAGATGGTCGGGGTCCCGTAGGTGACCGCGTGCGCGGGCACGACCGTGGCGGCGACGATCAGTGCGGCGATTCCCGCGGTACTCGCGATACCGAGCTGCTTCTTCAAGGTGGCGATCCTCTCCCTCACGGCGGCGTCACACCGTGACGACCGTCGAGAAGATTCGGCCACGCCGGCCAACTTCCGGTGCACACCGTCCGTCCGCCGGAAGAACAGGGAGGGCCCCCGGCACGACCGTGCCGGGGGCCCTCCTGTGACCGCGCGGGTCAGACGTTGAAGCCGAGCGCGCGCAGCTGCTCACGGCCGTCGTCCGTGATCTTGTCCGGGCCCCACGGGGGCATCCAGACCCAGTTGATGCGCAGTTCGTTGACGATGCCCTCCGTCGCCGACTTCGCCTGGTCCTCGATGACGTCCGTCAGCGGGCAGGCCGCCGAGGTCAGGGTCATGTCGAGCGTGGCGATGTTCGCGTCGTCGATGTGGATGCCGTAGATCAGGCCCAGGTTGACGACGTCGATGCCCAGCTCGGGGTCGACCACGTCGTAGAGGGCCTCGCGGACCTCCTCCTCGGTGGCCGGCTTGATCGACGCCTCGGGCGTCGCGTTCTCGGTCATGCCGTCTTCCTCTCCGCGTCGCCCAGTACCTGGGCGGTCGCGTCCTTCCACGCCATCCAGCTCAGCAGAGCACACTTCACGCGCGCCGGATACTTGGAGACGCCGGCGAACGCGACCGCGTCCTCCAGCACCTCCTCCATCTCCTCGTCCGGCTCGATCTTGCCCTTGGACTGCATCAGCTCCAGGAACACGCCCTGGATCTTCTGCGCCTCGGCCAGCTGCTTGCCGACCAGCAGCTCGTTCAGCACGGACGCGCTGGCCTGGCTGATGGAGCAGCCCTGGCCCTCGTAGGAGACGTCGGTGAGCGTCTCCCCGTCGTACTTCACGCGCAGGGTGATCTCGTCGCCGCACGTCGGGTTGACGTGGTGCACCTCGGCGTCACCGTCGCGCAGGCCACGCCCGTGCGGGTGCTTGTAGTGGTCCAGGATCAGTTCCTGGTACATCGAATCCAGCTTCACAGCGTCCTCGTCCTCATCGCCTTCGTCAGCCGAAGAAGTTCCGTACGTGCTCCAGCCCGTCGATCAGCGCGTCGACATCGGCGGGAGAGGAGTACAGGTAGAAAGACGCCCGCGTGGTCGCCGGAATTCCGTAGCGCAGGCAGACCGGGCGCGCGCAGTGGTGTCCCACGCGGACCGCGATGCCCTGCTCGTCGAGGACCTGGCCCACGTCGTGCGGGTGGATGTCGCCGAGTACGAAGGAGATCGCGGCGCCGCGGTCCTCGGCCGTGGTGGGGCCGATGATCCGCAGGTCGGGCACCTCCTGGAGGCGCTTGACGGCGTACTCGGTGATCGCGTGCTCGTGCGCCGCGATCTTGTCCATGCCGATCGCGGTCAGGTAGTCCACGGCCGCGCCGAGGCCGACGGCCTGGGCGATCGGGGGCGTGCCCGCCTCGAACTTGTGGGGAGCCGGGGCGTACGTGGAGGAGTGCATCGAGACGGTCTCGATCATCTCGCCGCCGCCGAGGAACGGGGGCAGGTCCTCCAGGAGCTCCTGGCGGCCCCACAGGACGCCGATGCCGGTCGGGCCGCACATCTTGTGGCCGGTGAAGGCCACGAAGTCGGCACCCAGCGCCTGCACGTCCAGCGGCATGTGGGGAGCGGCCTGCGAGGCGTCGATCAGCACCAGCGCGCCGACCTCCTGCGCCCGCCGGACGATCGCGTCGACCGGGTTGACCGTGCCCAGGATGTTCGAGACCAGCGTGAAGGAGACGATCTTCGTCTTCTCCGTGATGACCTCTTCGATGTTGGACAGGTCGAGGCGGCCGTCGTCGGTGAGGCCGAACCACTTCAGCTTCGCGCCCGTGCGCTGCGCGAGCAGCTGCCACGGCACGATGTTGGAGTGGTGCTCCATCTCCGTGATGGCGATCTCGGTGTCGCGGTCGACCCGGTAGGGCTCGTCGGCCCAGCCGAGCATGTTCGCGACCAGGTTGAGCGACTCCGAGGCGTTCTTGGTGAAGATCACCTCGTCGCGGCTCGGCGCGTTGATGAAGGCGGCGACCTTGTCGCGGGCGCCCTCGTACAGCGCCGTGGCCTCCTCGGCGAGCACGTGCACGCCGCGGTGGACGTTGGCGTTGTGCTGCTCGTAGTACTCGTTCAGCGCGTCGAGCACCTGGCGCGGCTTCTGCGAAGTCGCCGCGTTGTCCAGGTAAACGATCTTCTTCCCGTCGTGGACCACACGATCCAGCAGGGGGAAGTCCTTGCGGATCGCCTCGATGTCGAGGAGGCCAGGCAGCTGTGTCACGCGGTCGCGCCACCCTTCACGTACTTGTCGTAGCCCTCGTTCTCCAGCTGGTCGGCGAGCTCGGCGCCGCCGGACTCGGCGATGCGGCCGTTCGCGAACACGTGCACGAAGTCGGGCTTGATGTAGCGCAGGATGCGCGTGTAGTGGGTGATCAGCAGGGTGCCGACCTCACCGGTCTCGCGGACGCGGTTGACGCCCTCGGAGACGATGCGCAGGGCGTCGACGTCGAGGCCGGAGTCGGTCTCGTCGAGGATCGCGATCTTCGGCTTGAGGAGCTCCAGCTGAAGGATCTCGTGGCGCTTCTTCTCACCGCCGGAGAAGCCCTCGTTGACGTTGCGCTCGGCGAAGGCCGGGTCCATCTGGAGCTGCTCCATGGCGGACTTGACCTCCTTCACCCAGGTGCGCAGCTTGGGGGCCTCGCCGCGGATGGCGGTGGCGGAGGTGCGCAGGAAGTTGGAGACCGAGACGCCGGGGACCTCGACCGGGTACTGCATGGCGAGGAAGACGCCGGCGCGGGCGCGCTCGTCGACGGACATCTCCAGGACGTCCTCGCCGTCGAGGGTCACGGTGCCACCGGTGATGGTGTACTTCGGGTGACCGGCGAGGGAGTACGCCAGAGTGGACTTGCCGGAGCCGTTGGGGCCCATGATGGCGTGCGTCTCACCCTGCTTGACCGTCAGGTCGACGCCCTTGAGGATCTCGCGGGCGCCGTTCTCGGCCTCGACGGTGACGTGCAGGTCGTGGATTTCAAGCGTTGCCATGGGTACCTCAGGACTCCTGGGTGAGGGAGACGAGCACGTCGTCCCCTTCGATCTTGACGGGGTAAACGGGGACGGGGCGCGTCGCGGGCAGACCGGAGGGCTTGCCGGTGCGCAGGTCGAAGGCCGACCCGTGCAGCCAGCACTCGATCATGCAGTCCTCGACCTCACCCTCCGAGAGCGAGACGTTCGCGTGCGAGCAGATGTCGTTGATCGCGAACACCTCCCCCTCGGTGGAGACGATGGACACCGGCGTGCCGTCGAGTTCCACCCGCTTGGGGGTGTTCTCCTCCAGCTCGCTCAGCGCACAGGCCTTGACGTACGTCATCAGACGGCCGCCGCCAGCTCGGCCTCGATCTTCGCGATCAGGCGCTCCTCGATGTCCTCGACACCGATCTGCTGGACGAGCTCGGCGAAGAAGCCGCGCACGACCAGGCGGCGGGCCTCGTCGGCCGGGATGCCGCGGGCCTGGAGGTAGAAGAGCTGTTCGTCGTCGAAGCGGCCGGTCGCCGAGGCGTGGCCGGCGCCGACGATCTCGCCCGTCTCGATCTCGAGGTTCGGCACCGAGTCGACGCGCGCGCCGTCCGTCAGGACGAGGTTGCGGTTCATCTCGTAGGTGTCGGTGCCCTCGGCGGACTTCTCGATGAGGACGTCGCCGATCCAGACCGCGTGGGCGTCCTGGCCCTGGAGCGCGCCCTTGTAGACCACGTTGGACTTGCAGTGCGGGGCGTCGTGGGTGACCAGGAGGCGGTGCTCCTGGTGCTGGCCGGCGTCCGTGAAGTACAGGCCGAGCATCTCGGCCTCGCCGCCGGGGCCCGCGTAGGTGACGCGCGGGTGCAGGCGGACGAGGTCGCCGCCGAAGGTCACGACGACGGACTTGAAGCTCGCGTCGCGGCCGATGAGGGCGTTGTGCTGCGAGGTGTGGACCGCGGTGTCGTCCCAGTCCTGGACGGACACGAAGGTCACCTTGGCGCCGTCGCCGACCAGGACGTCGACGTTGGCGGCGCGCACGCCGTCACCGGTGTGGTCGATCACGATGATCGCCTCGGAGAACGGCTTGATGTCGAAGACGGTGTGCCCGAAGGTCGTGCCGCCCTCACCGTGCAGGGCGACCCGGATGGGCTCGGCGAGCACGGTCTCCTTGGGCACGGTGACGACCGTGGCCTTGGCGAACGAGGAGAAGGCCTGGGCGGCGACGCGGTCGACGGGGGTGCCGGCCTTGCCGATCCGCTCGTCGTCGCGCTCGACGGACTCGACCGTGACGCCCTCGGGGGCGTCGATCTGGGCCTTCATGGTTCCGTTGGCGACCGCGGTGCCGTCGTGCAGGCCCTTGAGGCGGGCGAGCGGGGTGAACCGCCACTCCTCCTCGCGGCCGTGCGGGACCGGGAAGTCGGCCACGTCGAAGGACGGGGGCGCGCTCATCCGGGTGGCGACGGTGGACTCGGCGGCCACCGCGATCGCGCCGGCGGTGGTGGAGCCCGCCGGAATGTTCTGAGCCTCAGCCATGGCTGTCGTTCTGCTCTCTTCCTACGTCAAAGAATGTGCTGCGGGTGGACGGGGCGGCCGGGACTAACCGACCGAGCCCTCCATCTGCAGCTCGATCAGCCGGTTCAGCTCCAGCGCGTACTCCATCGGCAGCTCCTTGGCGATCGGCTCGACGAAGCCGCGCACGATCATCGCCATGGCCTCGAACTCGGTGAGGCCGCGCTGCATGAGGTAGAAGAGCTGGTCGTCGGAGACCTTGGAGACGGTGGCCTCGTGGCCCATCGTCACGTCGTCCTCGCGGACGTCGACGTAGGGGTAGGTGTCCGAGCGGGAGATGGTGTCGACCAGGAGCGCGTCGCACAGCACGTTGGACTTGGAGCCGTGGGCGCCCTCGCCGATCTCGACGAGGCCTCGGTACGAGGTACGGCCGCCGCCCCGTGCCACCGACTTCGAGACGATGTTCGAGGAGGTGTTCGGCGCCATGTGGACCATCTTGGAGCCGGCGTCCTGGTGCTGGCCCTCGCCCGCGAAGGCGATGGACAGGGTCTCGCCCTTGGCGTGCTCGCCCATCAGGTAGACGGCCGGGTACTTCATGGTGACCTTGGAACCGATGTTGCCGTCGATCCACTCCATGGTCGCGCCCTCGTACGCCACGGCGCGCTTGGTGACCAGGTTGTAGACGTTGTTCGACCAGTTCTGGATGGTCGTGTAGCGGCAGCGGCCGCCCTTCTTGACGATGATCTCGACCACGGCGCTGTGCAGCGAGTCCGAGGAGTAGATCGGGGCGGTGCAGCCCTCGACGTAGTGGACGTAGGCGTCCTCGTCGACGATGATCAGCGTCCGCTCGAACTGGCCCATGTTCTCCGTGTTGATGCGGAAGTAGGCCTGGAGCGGGATGTCCACGTGGACACCCTTGGGGACGTAGATGAAGGAGCCGCCCGACCACACGGCGGTGTTCAGCGAGGCGAACTTGTTGTCGCCGACCGGGATGACCGTGCCGAAGTACTCCTGGAAGAGCTCCGGGTGCTCCTTGAGCGCGGTGTCGGTGTCGAGGAAGATGACGCCCTGCTGCTCCAGGTCCTCGCGGATCTGGTGGTAGACGACCTCGGACTCGTACTGGGCCGCGACACCGGCGACGAGGCGCTGCTTCTCCGCCTCCGGGATGCCGAGCTTGTCGTACGTGTTCTTGATGTCCTCCGGCAGGTCCTCCCAGGACTCGGCCTGCTTCTCGGTGGAACGCACGAAGTACTTGATGTTGTCGAAGTCGATGCCCGAGAGGTCCGAGCCCCACTTCGGCATGGGCTTCTTGTCGAACAGCTTGAGGCCCTTGAGGCGGAGGTTCAGCATCCACTCCGGCTCGGACTTCTTCGCCGAGATGTCGCGGACGACCTCCTCGGACAGACCCCGCTTGGCAGCGGCGCCGGCCGCGTCGGAGTCGGCCCAGCCGTATTCGTAGGTGCCCAGGCCATCGAGCTCAGGGTGAGCAGTCTCCGTGGTCATGCGGGGTTCCTCCCGGCCGTACTTGCAGATGCTGATGTGTCGGTCTGTGTGGCGCTTCGCGGAATGAACGTGGTGCACACCCCGTCGCCGTGGGCGATCGTGGCGAGGCGCTGCACATGCGTCCCGAGCAGGCGGGAGAAGACCTCGGTCTCCGCCTCGCAGAGCTGCGGGAACTGCTCGGCGACGTGTGCGACCGGGCAGTGGTGCTGACAGAGCTGTTCACCGCTGTGCGGACCGGGAGCGCTCTTCGCCGTAGCAGCGTACCCGTCCGCGGTCAACGCCTTCGCGAGGGCCTCGGTGCGGCCCTCGGGTGGGGCGGCCTCGACGGCTTCCCGGTAGGCCTCCGCCTGTGAGGCCATCCTCGCCCGGGCGAAGGCGGCGACGGCCGCCTCGCCCTTCTCCCCGCCGCCGACGGACTGCGCGATCCAGCGCAGGGCGTCCGCGGCGAGCGTGTCGTAGGACTGGTCGAAGGCGTCGCGCCCGCAGTCGGTGAGGGCGAAGACCTTGGCGGGCCGGCCCCGCGTGCGTGCGCCGTACACGCGCTGCTCACGGGCTGCGACCACGTCGTCGGCGACGAGCGTGTCGAGGTGGCGGCGGACGGCGGCCTGGGTGAGGCCGAGACGCTGCGCGAGGTCGGCGACGGTGGAGGGACCGTGGTCCAGGATGGACCTCGCGACCCGGTTGCGGGTTGACCGCTCTCCGGTCGCGAGCTCCCCCTGGGGGGCCTCGCTCGTCCGTTCGCCGTATTTCACAACGCCATTGTTGCGTAATTACCGGAGCCCCGACAAGCCGTGACGGACGCCACTGCTGGTGTCGTCCATCACTAAGGGTTACCTAATCTCTCCACGGAGAGTGATCGGAAGGGCCCGCCTCCACCGCCCCTGGCCAGCGGCGATGCACGGGGCGGGGGAACCTTCCCCCGACGCCCGTGGGCGCCCCCGCCGCTCCGTAGACTCACCCGCATGAGCAACGACCCCGCCGTGGAAATCCGCGGACTGGTGAAACGGTACGGATCGAAGACGGCCGTCGACGGCCTGGACCTCACCGTCCCCGGGGGCGCGGTCACCGCCGTCCTCGGCCCCAACGGCGCGGGCAAGACCACCACGATCGAGACCTGCGAGGGCTACCGGCGCCCCGACGCAGGCACCGTCCGCGTCCTGGGCCTCGACCCCGTCGCCCGGGCGGAGGCCCTGCGCCCGCGGATCGGCGTGATGCTCCAGTCCGGCGGCGTCTACTCCGGTGCCCGCGCCGTCGAGATGCTGCGCCACATGGCGAAGCTGTACGCCGACCCGCTGGACGTCGACGCCCTGGTCGAACGCCTCGGCCTCGGCGGCTGCGGCCGCACCCCCTACCGCCGGCTCTCCGGAGGCCAGCAGCAGCGGCTCTCCCTGGCCATGGCCGTCGTCGGCCGCCCCGAGCTGGTCTTCCTGGACGAGCCCACCGCCGGCCTCGACCCGCAGGCCCGGCGCGCCACCTGGGACCTCGTACGGGAGCTGCGCGCCGACGGGGTCGCCGTCGTGCTCACCACCCACCACATGGACGAGGCCGAGCAGCTCGCCGACGAGGTGGCCGTCGTCGACGCCGGCCGGGTCATCGCCCACGGCAGCCCCGAGCAGCTGTGCCGCGGCGGCGCCGAGAACACCCTGCGCTTCTCCGGCCGCCCCTCCCTCGACCTCGCCTCCCTGCTCAAGGCCCTCCCGGACGGCACCCAGGCCGCCGAGCTCACCCCGGGCTCCTACCGGGTGACCGGCGACGTGGACCCGCAGCTGCTGGCCACCGTCACCTCCTGGTGCGCCCAGCACGGGGTGATGCCCAGCAGCCTCACGGTGGAACGGCACACCCTCGAGGACGTCTTCCTCGAACTGACCGGTAAGGAGCTGCGCGCATGAGCGCCGGTACGTTCACCCCCCGGCCGGGGGCCGCGCCGGTCTCCCGCATGATCTGGGCCCAGACCGCGCTGGAGACCCGGATGCTGCTGCGCAACGGGGAGCAGCTGCTGCTCACCGTGATCATCCCGGCGCTGCTGCTGACCCTGTTCTCCGTGGTCGACATCGTGACCGTGCCCGTTGAAGCGGGCGCGGGGCAGAAGTCCGTGGACTTCCTCGCGCCGGGCGTCCTGGCGCTGGCCGTGATGTCCACCGCCTTCACCGGCCAGGCCATCGCCACCGGCTTCGACCGCCGCTACGGCGTCCTCAAGCGGCTCGGGGCCTCCCCGCTGCCCCGCTGGGCGCTGATGGCCGCCAAGACGCTGTCGGTGCTGGTCACCGAGGTGCTCCAGATCGCCCTGCTGACGGTGATCGCCCTCGCGCTGGGCTGGTCCCCGCACGGGAACCCGCTCTCGGTGGCTGCCCTGGTCCTGCTGGGCACCGCCGCCTTCTCCGGGCTGGGCCTGCTGATGGCGGGCACCCTCAAGGCCGAGGTGACGCTGGCCGCCGCCAACCTGGTGTTCCTGCTGCTGCTGGTCGGCGGCGGGGTGATCGTGCCGCTGGAGAAGTTCCCCGGCGCGGTGCGCGACGTCCTCGGGCTGCTGCCCGTCTCGGCGCTGTCCGACGGGCTGCGCGAGGTGCTCCAGCACGGGGCCGCGGTCCCGCTGGGCGACGTGGCGGTCCTGGCCGGCTGGGCGGTCCTGGGGCTGGGCGCGGCCGCGAAGTGGTTCCGCTGGGAGTAGGGGCGCTGCCGGCGCCGGAGTGACGCGGCTCTCCGCCCGGCGGTCCGTCCGGCGGGAGTGAATCACCGCCCCCGGTCGTTGGGCATGCGGGAGGCTGACCACCTCCACGGACAGCGGACGGGCGACGCCGGGGGACGACGGGCATGGGGCAGCGGGAGGCCGTACTACGGCTGGACGGGCAGTGGGCGCGGATCCGTTCGGGGGCCGCGCAGGCGGATCCCGGCGAGGCGGACCGGCTGCTCGGCGAGCTGATCGGGGCACTGCGCGAGCCCGCCCGGACCGACCCCGAGTGCGCGGCCCGGCTGGGGCTGCGCCTCGGCGACCTCGCCGGGCGCCGGTTCGCCGCCGGGGACCGGGCGGGGGCGCTGGCCGCCATCGAGGAGGGCCTGCGGCACGCGCAGCAGGCCGCGGGGCACGCGCCCGAGTACGCCCGGTGGTACGCCCGGGGGCTGATCAACCAGGGGGTCTGGCTGGCCTGGCCGCTGAGCGACCCGGCCCGGCTGCCCCGGCATCCGCTCGGCGAGGCCGCGGAGGAGGGCCCGACCGCCATGGAACGGGCGGCCGGCGAGCGCGCCCGTGACCTGACCCGGGCCGCCGTCGAGGTCTGGGCCGGGCTCGACCAGGACGACCCGGTCAACCGGCGCGGGCTCGCGCAGGCCAAGGTGTTCCTCGGGGACCGCCTGGCGGAGCTGGGCTTCGCCGCCGACGCGGTCGCCTGGGCGGTGGACGCCGAGGCCGGGTTCCGCCGGCTGCTGCTCGCCTCCCCCGGGCCCGAGGAGGCCCAGGAGG
Source organism: Streptomyces katrae (assembly GCF_002028425.1). Lineage (GTDB taxonomy): Bacteria > Actinomycetota > Actinomycetes > Streptomycetales > Streptomycetaceae > Streptomyces > Streptomyces katrae_A. Next base: position 2,003,467 of record NZ_CP020042.1, read on the forward strand.
CGGAGGAGGCCCTGGACCACATCGGCCGCCAGCTGGAGCTGCGGCTGCGCTACCTGTCGTTCGACTCCCTGGCCGGGCTGCGGGCCGGCGGGCTGCTGCCCGAGCGGCTGCTGCCGCAGGCGGTGGTCGGCGCCCGGATCCAGGGCGCGTCCGAGGAGGACGTCGCCGCCCGGCTGGGGCTGGACGCCGAACAGGTCGCCACCATGCTGGAGGTCACCCCCTGGCGCGCGGTGTGGCGGGTCGAGGTGCGCGGCGCCGACGGGCTGTGGAGCGTGGCGCCCGCCCCCTGGCGGGGCTCGGCACAGGTGCGGCAGCGCACCGCCGAGGAGGTGGGGACGGAGGTGGTACGGGGTTTCATGGCCTCCCCGCAGTACCCCGGCGACTCGGCCCTGTGGCGGGTGAGGGTGTGGTGGCACGAGGAGGGCGACCCGGCCGGGGCGAGGTTCCGCCTGGTCGTCGGGCCCGACGCACCCGCACCCACCCCCTCGTGAAAGTTTGCACAAGGCGGCGCATACGATAGGCGCCGTGTTGAACCCATTCGCATACCTCGCCGCCCGCTGGACCCCGTCACCCCGGATCGTCCAGCGTGCCGCCGCGATCGCGGTCCTGATGAGCGTGGTCATCGTCATCACCGGCGGTGCGGTGCGGCTGACCGGTTCCGGTCTCGGCTGCGACACCTGGCCCAAGTGCACGGACGACAGCCTGATCGTGACCGAGGCGCAGGGCTTCCACGGTGCCGTCGAGTTCGGCAACCGGATGCTCACGTACGTGCTCTGCGCCGCGGTCGGCGCCGTGATCCTCACGGCCCGCTCCGCCAAGCCCTGGCGGCGCTCGCTGACCAGGCTCGGCTGGACCCAGTTCGCCCTCGTCATGGGCAACGCCGTCCTCGGCGGCATCACCGTGCTGACGGGCCTGAACCCGTACAGCGTGGCCGGGCACTTCCTGCTGGCCACCACCCTGCTCGCGGTCACCACGATCACCTGGCAGCGCACCCGCGAGGGTGACGGCGCCCCCCGCCCGCGCGTGCCGGGCCCGGTGCGCAAGCTGTCGTGGGCGCTGATCGCCACCACCCTGGTGCTGATCGCGGCGGGCACCGTCGTGACCGGCTCCGGGCCGCACGCCGGCGACAAGAGCGAGATCAAGCGGATGCCGTTCGACTGGGCGGCCACCGCCCACGTCCACGCGATCGCCGCCTGGCTGGTGTGCGCGCTGGGCGTCGCGATGTGGCTGGTGCTGCGGGTGGTCGACGCCCCCGCCGACACCCGGGCGCGCGCCCGCGACCTGCTGGTCGTGCTGCTCGCCCAGGGCGCCATCGGCTACGTGCAGTTCTTCACCTCGCTGCCCGAGGCCCTGGTCGCCGCCCACATGCTCGGCTCCTGCCTGGTGTGGATCTCCGTGCTGCGCCTGGCCCTGAGCCTGCGCGAGCGCTCCGCCGGGCCCGCGCAGACCCCGGCCCGCGACGAGGCAGAGCTCTCGGCGGTCTGACCGCGGTCCGCACGGCCGGACCCGGAGCACGGCTTCAGCACTCCGGGGGCGAAGCCGGCCCTGAAGGACGGTCCAGCCGGTAGACGCGGCGGGCGTTGCCCGCCGCGAGCATCCCCGCGACCCGGTCGGCGTCCCGCCAGGACCAGGCGCCGTCGGTCACCCAGCCGCCCAGCACCCGGCCCAGCGCCTCCCGGAACACCAGGGCGCCGACCGCGTGCAGCTCGGGCAGGCCGCGGCCGCCGCTGGAGAACAGCAGCTTCCCGAAGGGCGCGAGCTCCAGCAGCTCGGCCAGTACGGCCGCCGCCCGCGCCCCCGTGCGCGCGAGGGCGGGCCCGAGGTCGGCGTGGACGTGCGGGTAGGCCGCCGCGAGCCGGGCCGTGTCCCGGTGGTGCGGATACCCCCCGAGCAGGACGAGCCGCGCCCCCAGACCCGCCGTGGCCCGGGCGAACCCGGTCAGCGGCTCCGGCCCGGCCCCGCCGGTGTGCAGCTGGAGCGGCAGCCCGGAGGCCACCGCGCTCCACAGCAGGTGCCGCAGCAGCACGGGGTCCCGTACCGGTCCGCCCCTGCCCCGCGCGGCCAGCCACCGCCCGGCCGCCCCGCGCACCTCGCCCGGCCCGGGCGGCTCCGGGGCGGCGGCCAGGGCGGCCGCGTACCCGGCGTGGGGCCCGCAGCCGAAGGCCACGGCCCCGGTGGCGGCCTGGTGGACGGCTCCGGCGAGGTTGGCGAGGAAGGCGGCGACGGTCCCCGAGGTGTCGGCGGCCTGCTCGGCGAGCGGTTCCAGCCGGACCACCTCGAAGGCCTCGGCGTCCCCCGCCAGGGCCAGCTCCTTGGGCCCGGTGAGGTCACCGGGGAGTCCCGTGTCGACCAGGTAGGCGCCCACCCCGGAGCCCCGCAGCAGCCGCCGCGCGCTCTCGGCGCCCCCGAGCTCGCGCCGCCGGGCCAGGTAGCGGGCGGGCGCGCAGTGCGGCTCCAGGCCCAGCAGCGGCGGGCACCAGCGGCGCACGGCGAAGCCGGTCTGGGTGTCGAAGAAGGTGGTGCCGGCCGCGGGCGGGCCGGCCGAGTGGATCAGCTGGGCCTCGAAGGTGGCGAGCCCGAGGTCCGTGAGGAGCACTCCCTGGCAGTGCTGGTCCACCAGGGGCGGCGTTTCGATCATCCGGTCATCCCGTTGCGGACGTGGGGAAGCGGCTTCCACACGTCCTAACGGGTGAGCGGGGTATGAAGTATTGCCCCGGTCGTTGACAGGGTTCAGGCGGCCGGGTTGGCCGGGCCGCCCACCTGGATCCCGGCCATGCGGGTCCACTCGTACGGGCCCGTCTTCACACGCGCGGCGAGGTCCCCGTCGAAGTCCTCGTGGAGGGTCAGCCCCGCCTTCTCGGCGGCGAGCTGCGCCACGGCGTACGTGGGGGCCACCAGGTCGCCCCAGCCGCCGTCGGTGCCCACGAGGACGATCCGGCTGCCGGCCTGGCCGATGTGCGCGATCTGGCCCTCGGCGCCGCCGTGCTGCTTGGCGAACGCGCCGATCTGCCGGGCCAGCTTCGCCGCCGTGCGGCTGTGCTTCTTGTCCGCGGCCTCTGCGGTCTGTGCGGTGTCTGCGGTGTCTGCCATGGACGGCATGCTACCGGTGAGTAATCAGCGGAGGAAGGGATCCACGGCCACGGCCACGAAGAGCAGCGACACATAGGTGATCGACCAGTGGAACAGCCGCATCTCCTTGAGCTTCGCCCCCGTGATCCCGGCCTTGGCCCGTGCGCTCAGCGCGTGCGCCTCCCACAGCCACCAGCCGCCCGCCAGCAGCGCGACGGAGGTGTAGAACCAGCCGGTGTACCCCAGCGGGGTGAGCAGCAGCGAGACGGCGACCATCACCCAGCTGTAGAGGACGATCTGGCGCGCCACGGCCTTGTTGCCCGCCACGACCGGCAGCATCGGCACGCCGACCCGCGCGTAGTCCTCCTTGACCTTCATCGACAGCGGCCAGTAGTGCGGCGGCGTCCAGAAGAAGATGACGAGGAAGAGGATCACGGCGGCCCAGGAGACCTCGTTGCGCACGGCGGACCAGCCGATGAGCACCGGCATGCAGCCGGCGATCCCGCCCCAGACGATGTTCTGCGCGGTCCGCCGCTTCAGCAGCATCGTGTAGACGACCACGTAGAAGAGGAGCGCGCCGAGGGCGAGGGCGGCCGACAGCCAGTTGACGAGCAGGCCGAAGAACAGGGTCGAGACGACCCCGAGCGTGATGCCGAAGACCAGGCACTCGCGCGGGCTCACCATGCCGGTCACCAGCGGCCGCTGCGACGTGCGGTCCATCAGGGCGTCGATGTCCCGGTCGATGTACATGTTGAGCGCGTTGGCGCCGCCCGCCGACAGGTAACCGCCGAAGCAGGTGGCGAGCACCAGCCACAGCGACGGCACGCCCTGCTCGGCGAGGAACATCACCGGCACTGTGGTGATCAGCAGAAGTTCGATGATCCGCGGCTTGGTCAAAGCCACGAAAGCCATGACCCGGGCCCCGAACGGCCGGTGACCGGGGCTCGTCCCGAGTACCCCCGCTGGACGGGATTCGACGGCCGTCACGCACACCCCTGAGAGAGAATCCAGCAAGCTTCCGAAGCGATGCCTCCAGTAAATGAAGGCTCGGTAAAGGCTTGCGCGTACCACGCCACTGTAGACGTAGCTCTTGCCCCGCCCTGCGCGGGGGTCGCCTCGTGTTGAGCCGATCGGACCGACGGCAAGATCGTCGACGGCGGATCCCAGGTGAACACCGGGCACCGGGACGACGACGCACTACCGGCACTCGAATAGCCGCACTCGCTGGCGGGGGTAGGCTCGGAATCGCCCCGGTGTCACCGTTCGTCACCGGGAAAACAACATGTGGAGAGGAGCCCTGACCAACGGTGAGCACCAAGCCGACCACCCCAGAGCTCGAGTGGACCGAACTGGACCAGCGGGCCGTCGACACCGCCCGCATCCTGGCCGCCGACGCGGTCCAGAAGGTCGGGAACGGACACCCCGGTACGGCGATGAGCCTGGCCCCCGCCGCGTACACGCTTTTCCAGAAGGTCATGCGCCACGACCCGTCTGACCCCCAGTGGGTCGGCCGTGACCGTTTCGTGCTCTCCGCGGGGCACTCGTCCCTGACCCTCTACACCCAGCTCTACCTCGGCGGGTTCGGCCTGGAGCTGGACGACCTCAAGTCGTTCCGCACCTGGGGCTCCAAGACCCCCGGTCACCCCGAGTACGGCCACACCGCCGGCGTCGAGACCACCACCGGCCCGCTGGGCCAGGGCGTCGCGAACGCGGTGGGCATGGCCATGGCCGCCCGCTACGAGCGCGGCCTGTTCGACCCGGAGGCCGCCACGGGCGCCTCCCCGTTCGACCACATGGTCTACGCGATCGCGGGCGACGGCTGCCTCCAGGAGGGCATCTCCCACGAGGCGTCGGCGCTGGCCGGCCACCAGAAGCTCGGCAACCTGGTGCTGCTGTGGGACGACAACCACATCTCCATCGAGGGTGACACGGAGACGGCCGTCTCCGAGGACACCATGAAGCGCTACGAGGCGTACGGCTGGCACGTCCAGCGCGTCGAGCAGCAGCCCAACGGCGACCTCGACCCGAAGGCCCTGTACGCCGCCCTCCAGGCCGCCAAGGCCGAGACGGAGCGCCCGTCCTTCATCGCGGCGCGCTCGATCATCGCCTGGCCGGCCCCGCACGCCCAGAACACCGAGGCCGCCCACGGCTCGGCCCTCGGCAACGACGAGGTCGCCGCCACCAAGCGCGTGCTCGGCTTCGACCCGGAGCAGACCTTCGAGGTCTCCGACGAGGTCCTCGCCCACACCCGCGGCCTGGTGGACCGCGGCCGCGAGGCCCGCGCCGCCTGGGAGAAGGACTTCTCGGCCTGGCGCACCGCCAACCCGGAGCGGGCCGCCGCCTTCGACCGCATCGAGTCCAACGAGCTGCCCGAGGGCTGGGAGGACGAGCTCCCCGTCTTCGAGCCCGGCAAGGGCGTCGCCACCCGCGCCGCCTCCGGCAAGGTCCTGGAAGCGCTCGGCGCGGTCATCCCGGAGCTGTGGGGCGGCTCGGCCGACCTGGCCGGCTCCAACAACACCACCATCGACAAGAACTCCTCGTTCCTGCCGGTGGGCAACCCGCTGCCGGAGGCCGACCCCTACGGCCGCACCGTCCACTACGGCATCCGCGAGCACGCGATGGCCGCCGTCATGAACGGCATCGCGCTGCACGGCCACACCCGCATCTACGGCGGCACCTTCCTGGTGTTCTCCGACTACATGCGCAACGCCGTCCGCCTGTCCTCCCTGATGCACCTGCCGGTGACCTACGTGTGGACGCACGACTCCATCGGCCTCGGCGAGGACGGCCCGACCCACCAGCCGGTCGAGCACGTCGCCTCGCTGCGCGCCATCCCGGGCCTGAACGTGATCCGCCCGGCCGACGCCAACGAGACCGCCATCGCCTGGCGCGAGATCCTGCGCCGCCACACCAAGGTGTTCGGCAAGGGCGCCCCGCACGGCCTGGCCCTCACCCGCCAGGGCGTGCCGACCTACGAGCGCAACGAGGACGCGGCCAAGGGCGGCTACGTGCTGTTCGAGGCCGAGGGCGGCGAGGCTCAGGTCGTCCTGATCGGCACCGGCTCCGAGGTCCAGCTCGCCGTCGCCGCGCGCGAGGCGCTGCAGGCCGAGGGCGTGCCCGCCCGGGTCGTCTCGATGCCCTCCGTCGAGTGGTTCGAGGAGCAGTCCCAGGAATACAAGGACAGCGTCCTGCCCCCCTCCGTCAAGGCGCGAGTCGCGGTCGAGGCCGGCATCGGTCTGACCTGGCACCGTTACGTCGGGGACGCGGGCCGGATCGTCTCGCTGGAGCACTTCGGTGCCTCGGCGGACGGCGCCGTGCTGTTCCGCGAATTCGGCCTCACCGCCGAAGCCGTGACCGCGGCCGCCAAGGCCAGCATCGACGCAGCACGTCCGGCCGCAGCTGCGCGCTGACCCGGTACAAGAACCAGTAGGAGATGCAATTCCGATGACAGACGCACTCAAGCGCCTTTCCGACGAGGGCGTGGCGATCTGGCTGGACGACCTGTCCCGCAAGCGCATCACGTCCGGCAACCTCGCCGAACTGATCGACCAGCAGCACGTGGTCGGTGTCACCACCAACCCGTCGATCTTCCAGAAGGCGATCAGCGGCGGTGACGGCTACGAGCAGCAGCTGGCCGACCTCGCCGCCCGCAAGGTCACCGTCGACGAGGCCATCCGCATGATCACCACGGCGGACGTCCGCGACGCCGCCGACATCCTGCGCCCCGTCTACGACTCCACCGAGGGCCAGGACGGCCGTGTGTCGATCGAGGTCGACCCGCGCCTGGCGCACAACACCACGGCGACCGTCGCCGAGGCCAAGCAGCTCGCCTGGCTGGTGGACCGCCCGAACACGCTCATCAAGATCCCGGCGACCCGGGCCGGCCTGCCGGCGATCACCGAGGTCATCGGCCGGGGCATCAGCGTCAACGTCACGCTGATCTTCTCGCTGGAGCGCTACCGCGAGGTCATGGACGCCTACCTCGCGGGCCTGGAGAAGGCGAAGGCCGCCGGCCTGGACCTCTCGCTGATCCACTCGGTCGCCTCGTTCTTCGTGTCCCGCGTGGACACCGAGATCGACAAGCGCCTGGACTCCGTCGGCACCGACGAGGCCAAGGCCCTGAAGGGCAAGGCGGCCCTCGCCAACGCCCGTCTGGCCTACGAGGCGTACGAGGAGGTCTTCTCCTCCGACCGCTGGGCGGCCCTGGACCGGGCGCACGCCAACAAGCAGCGCCCCCTGTGGGCCTCCACCGGCGTCAAGGACCCGGCGTACAAGGACACCCTGTACGTGGTGGACCTGGTCGCCCCCGGCACCGTCAACACCATGCCCGAGGCGACCCTGGACGCCACCGCCGACCACGGCGAGGTCACAGGGGACACCATCCGCGGCACGTACGAGCAGTCCCGCGCCGAGCTCGACGCGGTCGCGAAGCTGGGCATCTCGTACGACGATGTGGTGCAGCTGCTTGAGGACGAAGGCGTCGAGAAGTTCGAGGCGTCCTGGAACGACCTGCTGAAGTCGACCGAGGCGGAGCTCAAGCGCCTCGCCCCCGCGGAGGACTGAGTATTTTGTCGGTGAACGGAGCGAACCCGCTTCGTGACGCACAGGACCGGCGGCTCCCGCGCATCGCGGGACCGTCCGGCCTGGTGATTTTCGGCGTTACGGGTGACCTGTCGCGCAAGAAGCTCATGCCCGCCGTCTACGACCTCGCCAACCGCGGCCTGCTGCCCCCGGGCTTCTCGCTGATCGGTTTCGCCCGCCGCGAGTGGCAGGACGAGGACTTCGCCCAGGAGGTGTACGAGGCCGTCAAGCAGCACTCGCGCACCCCCTTCCGTGAGGAGGTCTGGCAGCAGCTCGTACAGGGCTGCCGGTTCGTCCAGGGCGAGTTCGACGACGACGCGGCGTTCGAGACGCTCAAGCAGACGATCGACGAACTCGACAAGGCCCAGGGCACGGGCGGGAACTTCGCCTTCTACCTCTCGGTGCCGCCGAAGTTCTTCCCCAAGGTGGTCCAGCAGCTCAAGAACCACGGGCTGGCCCAGAAGGAGGGCTCCTGGCGGCGCGCCGTCATCGAGAAGCCCTTCGGACACGACCTGAAGAGCGCGGAAGAGCTCAACCAGGTCGTCCACGAGGTCTTCCCCCGGGACGAGGTCTTCCGGATCGACCACTACCTCGGCAAGGAGACCGTCCAGAACATCCTGGCGCTCCGCTTCGCCAACACCATGTTCGAGCCGATCTGGAACCGGTCGTACGTCGACCACGTGCAGATCACCATGGCGGAGGACATCGGCATCGGCGGCCGGGCCGGCTACTACGACGGCATCGGCGCCGCCCGTGACGTCATCCAGAACCACCTGCTCCAGCTGCTGGCGCTCACGGCGATGGAGGAGCCCGGCTCCTTCCACCCCAAGGCCCTGGTGGCGGAGAAGCTGAAGGTGCTCAGCGCCGTCGAGATCCCCGAGGACCTGGGCAAGCACACCGTGCGCGGCCAGTACTCGGCGGCCTGGCAGGGCGGCGAGAAGGTCAAGGGGTACCTGGAGGAGGACGGGATCGACCCGAACTCCAAGACCGACACCTACGCGGCCATCCGCCTGGAGATCAACAACCGCCGCTGGGCGGGCGTCCCGTTCTACCTGCGCACGGGCAAGCGCCTGGGCCGCCGGGTGACCGAGATCGCGGTGGTCTTCAAGCGGGCGCCGTACCTGCCGTTCGAATCGGGCGCGACCGAGGAGCTGGGGCAGAACGCCCTGGTCATCCGGGTCCAGCCGGACGAGGGCGTGACGGTCCGCTTCGGCTCCAAGGTGCCGGGCACCTCCATGGAGGTCCGGGACGTCACGATGGACTTCGCCTACGGCGAGTCCTTCACGGAGTCCAGCCCCGAGGCCTACGAGCGGCTCATCCTCGACGTCCTCCTCGGCGACGCGAACCTCTTCCCGCGCCACCAGGAAGTCGAGCTGTCCTGGAACATCCTCGACCCGATCGAGGAGTACTGGGACAAGCACGGCAAGCCCGCGCAGTACCCGGCGGGCACGTGGGGGCCGGTCGAGGCGGACGAGATGCTCGCACGAGACGGACGGAGCTGGCGCCGGCCATGAAGATCGACCTCACGGAGACCACCTCCAGCAAGATCAACGCCGCGTTGGTGCAGGCGCGCCGGGACATCGGCACGCCGGCCATCGGCATGGTCCTCACGCTGGTGATCGTGACCGATGAAGAGAACGCGTACGACGCGCTCAAGTCGGCGAACGACGCGTCCCACGAACACCCTTCGCGGATCGTCGTCGTGGTCAAGCGGGTCAGCCGCTCCCCGCGCAGCCGCCGCGAAGCCCGGCTCGACGCGGAGATCCGTGTCGGGGCGGACTCCGGTACCGGCGAAACCGTCGTACTGCGCCTGCACGGCGAACTGGTCGACCACGCCCAGTCCGTGGTGCTGCCCCTGCTGCTGCCGGACGCCCCCGTGGTGGTCTGGTGGCCGGAGGGGGCTCCGGCGGACCTGGCGGGCGACCCGCTGGGCGCGCTGGGGCAGCGCCGGATCACGGACACGTACTCCTCCGAGCACCCGATCGAGGCGCTCGGCGCCCGGGCGGCGGCGTACGCCCCGGGTGACACGGACCTGTCCTGGACCCGGATCACCCCGTGGCGCTCGATGCTGGCCGCCGCGCTGGACCAGGTGACGCTGTCGCCGGTCGTCTCGGCGACCGTCGAGGGCGAGGACGAGAACCCCAGCTGCGAGCTGCTGGCCATGTGGCTGGCGGACCGCCTGGGCGTTCCGGTCAACCGGACCCTGTCAGGGGGGCCGGGGCTGACCGCCGTCCGCATGGAGACCAAGGACGGCTCGATCGTCCTGGACCGCGCGGACGGCTCGCTGGCCACGCTGTGCATGCCGGGGCAGCCCGACCGTGCGGTGGCGCTGAAGCGGCGCGAGACGGCCGAGCTGCTGGCGGAGGAACTCCGCCGGCTGGACCCGGACAACACGTACGAGGCGTCCCTGAAGTTCGGCGTCTCCCGCCTGTCGGAGACCGCCCCGGCGGCTCCGGCGGCTGAGGCGGCTCCGGCAGCCACGGAGGCTCCGGCCGAGGCCGCCGAGGCCGAGGCTCCGGCGGAGAAGCCGGCCGCCAAGCCGGCGCGCGCGTCGAAGCGGGCGTCGGCGAAGTAGCCGGCCCGCAGGGGGGCGGGGCGGGGGGCATCTCCCCGCCCCGCCCTTCGCCCGTTCCCTGGGGCTCCGCCCCCAGACCCCGCGCCTCAAACGCCGGCGTGGCTGGAATTGCCCTGCGGGCCATCCAGCGCCCGGGTGTTTCAGCCCCGCCGGCGATTGAGGCGGAAACGGAGAAAGGGCGGGGCGGGAAGACCGCTCCGCGCAGCGGGACCCGCACCCGCCCACCACCAGAACTACCAAGAAGGCGGCAGCACATGGGTATGACGACTCCCCAGGTGGTCGTCCACCGGGACAAGGAGCTGATGGCCCAGGCCGCAGCCGCCCGGCTCATCACCAAGATCGTGGACGCGCAGGCCGCCCGCGGCAGCGCCTCCGTCGTCCTGACCGGCGGCCGCAACGGCAACGGCCTCCTCGCGGCCCTCGCCGCGGCCCCCGCCCGGGACGCCATCGACTGGTCGCGCATCGACCTCTGGTGGGGCGACGAACGCTACGTCCCCGCCGACGACCCCGAGCGCAACCACGTACAGGCCCGTGAGGCCCTGCTGGACGCCGTCCCGGTGGACCCCGCGCGCGTGCACGCGATGCCGGCCTCCGACGGCCCGTACGGCGCCGACGTGGACGCCGCAGCGGCGGCGTACGCCGCCGAGCTGGCGCGGGCGGCCACGCCCGAGGACCACGGCCCGGTCCCGCAGTTCGACGTGCTGATGCTGGGCGTCGGCCCGGACACCCACGTGGCGTCCCTGTTCCCCGAGCACCCCGCGGCCCGCGAGACCGAGCGGACCGTCGTCGGCGTCCACGGCGCGCCCAAGCCCCCGCCGACCCGCGTCTCGCTCACCCTCCCCGCGATCCGTGCGGCCCGTGAGGTCTGGCTGCTGGCGGCCGGCGAGGACAAGGCCGGCGCCGTCGCCATCGCCCTCGGCGGGGCGGGCGGGGTGCAGGCCCCGGCGGCCGAGGCCTACGGCCGCAGCCGCACGCTCTGGCTGCTGGACCGCGCGGCCGCGGCCAAGCTCCCGTCCGGGCTGTACCCCCCGGCTTCCGCCTGAGCGGGATAAGACGAGCGCCCCGTGCCGGTCACCGACCGGCACGGGGCGCTTCGCCGTTCCTACTGCCGGCCGCGCAGCTCCCGGTAGGCGGCCACCAGCGCCCGCGTCGACGGATCCAGGCCCGGCACGTCCGCGCCCTCCGTCAGCGCCGGCTCCACCCGCTTGGCGAGGACCTTGCCGAGCTCGACGCCCCACTGGTCGAAGGAGTCGATGTTCCACACCGCGCCCTGGACGAACACCTTGTGCTCGTAGAGGGCGATGAGCTGGCCCAGCACCGCCGGGGTCAGTTCGGTGGCGAGGATCGTCGTCGTGGGGTGGTTGCCCTGGAAGGTCTTGTGCGGGACGAGCGCTTCGGCGACGCCCTCCGCCCGCACCTCCTCGGCCGTCTTGCCGAAGGCCAGGGCCTGGGTCTGCGCGAAGAAGTTCGCCATCAGCAGGTCGTGCTGGGCCTCCAGGGCGGGCTCCAGCTCCGCGACCGGGCGGGCGAAGCCGATGAAGTCCGCCGGGATCACCTTGGTGCCCTGGTGGATCAACTGGTAGTACGCGTGCTGCCCGTTGGTGCCCGGCGTGCCCCAGACCACCGGACCGGTCTGCCAGTCCACCGGGTTGCCGTCGCGGTCCACGGACTTGCCGTTGGACTCCATGTCCAGCTGCTGGAGGTAGGCCGTGAAACGGGAGAGGTAGTGGCTGTACGGGAGCACGGCGTGCGACTGCGCGTCGAAGAAGGCCCCGTACCAGATGCCCAACAGGCCGAGCAGCAGAGGGGCGTTGTCCTCGGGCGCCGCGGTGCGGAAGTGCTCGTCCACGGTGTGGAAGCCGCCCAGCAGCTCCCGGAAGGAGTCCGGGCCGATCGCGATCATCAGCGAGAGCCCGATGGCCGAGTCGAAGGAGTAGCGGCCGCCGACCCAGTCCCAGAACCCGAACATGTTGGCCGGGTCGATGCCGAACTCGGTGACCTTCTCGGCGTTGGTGGACAGCGCCACGAAGTGCCGTGCGACGGCGGCCTGGTCCCCGCCGAGACCGGCGAGCAGCCACTGGCGGGCCGAGGTGGCGTTGGTGATGGTCTCGATGGTGGTGAAGGTCTTGGACGCGATGACGAACAGCGTCTCGGCCGGGTCCAGGTCGCGGACGGCCTCGTGGAGGTCGGCGCCGTCGACGTTGGACACGAACCGCACCGTCAGCGAACGGTCGGTGAAGGCGCGCAGGGCCTCGTACGCCATCGCCGGACCGAGGTCGGAGCCGCCGATGCCGATGTTGACGACGTTCTTGATGCGCTTGCCGGTGAACCCGGTCCACTCCCCCGAACGGACCTGTCCGGAGAAGGCCGCCATCTTGTCGAGGACTTCGTGCACGGCGGGCACGACGTTCTCGCCGTCCACCTCGACGACCGTGTCCGCGGGGGCGCGCAGCGCGGTGTGCAGGACCGCGCGGTCCTCCGTCACGTTGATCTTCTCGCCGCGGAACATGGCGTCCCGCAGTTCCGCCACGCCCGTCGCCGCCGCCAGCTCGCGCAGCAGCGCGAGGGTCTCGTCGGTGACGAGGTGCTTCGAGTAGTCGATGTGCAGGTCGCCGACCCGCAGGGTGTAGCCGGTGCCCCGCTCCGGATCCGTCTCGAACAGCTCCCGCAGATGCGTCTGCCCCAGCTCTTCCCGGTGCTTGCCGAGCGCGTTCCACTCGGGCAGCCGGTTCAGCCTCGTGCGGCTTTCTGCGTTCATCTCGGACATCAACCCACTTCTTCCGTCCTGTTGTGCCCCGCCACCCCCAACCTAAGGGATCCGAAGGGGGACAACACACACAAAGGGGCCCGGCCCGCGGGATTCGTCGTCCCACGGGCCGGGCCCCAAGTCACTCTTGAGCGTGGCCCCGGCCTCGGCCGGTCTCAGATCTCGCCGCGGAGCTTGGCCAGGGCCTCGGCGAGGATCGCCTCGCCGTCGGCGTCGGTGCGGCGCTCCCGGACGTACGCGAGGTGCGTCTTGTACGGCTCGGTGCGCGGCGGCGCGGGCGGGTTGTCCCGGTCCTGGCCGGCGGGGAACCCGCAGCGCGGGCAGTCCCAGGTGTCGGGGACCTGCGCGTCGCTGGCGAAGCTGGGCTGCGTCTCGTGCCCGTTCGAGCACCAGAAGGAGATGCGCAGGCGGGGCGCGGATTCACCGCGCTCGGCCTCCCCCATCGGCCCGGCTCCGACCCGACTTCCACGAATCGCGTTGCCACTTGCCACGGTCGTAACTCCCTGCGTGATGGTGCCGCCCAGCGTGAGGGTATACCCGCTGTGGGCGCCTCAGTTTACGTAAAGACCAAGCGGGCCGGGCGAAATGGCCGGAACCGTCAGCTGCCGCTCGACTTCATGAGCAGGCCGAGCGCCACGATGCAGGCGAACCACAGCAGGCCGATGACGACCGTGATGCGGTCCAGGTTGCGCTCCGCCACGGAGGAGCCGCCGACGGAGGACTGCATGCCGCCGCCGAACATGTCGGACAGGCCGCCGCCCTTGCCCTTGTGCATCAGCACGAGCAGCATCAGCAGAGCGCTGAAGACGATCAGGGCGATCGAGAACCCCATAACCACGGCTGATTCCTACTTTCTGGGCTTACGTCTGCTGCTGGGAGGAAGCGGGGGCCGGCGGCTGCACCAGCAGCCCCCGGCCCCCGCAAGGGTACGACGGATCGGCCCTACCGCATACTCACTGGTCGCGGAAGCGGACGATCTTGACGAACTCGTCCACGTCCAGCGCCGCGCCGCCGATCAGGGCGCCGTCGACGTCCGGCTGGGCCATGATCGCGGCGATGTTGCCGGCCTTGACCGAGCCGCCGTACTGGATGCGCACCTTGTCGGCAAGCTCCTGGGAGTACAGCTCGGCGAGGCGGGCGCGGATCGCCCCGCAGACCTCCTGGGCGTCCTCGGGGGTGGCGACCTCGCCGGTGCCGATCGCCCAGACGGGCTCGTAGGCGATCACGATGGACTCGGCCTGGTCGGCCGGGACTCCGTCGAGGCCGCCGTCGACCTGGGCGAGCGTGTGCGCGACCTGGCCGCCGGCCTTGCGGACGTCGAGGCCCTCGCCGACGCAGAGGATCGGGGTGATCCCGTTGCGGTAGGCGGCCTTGACCTTGGCGTTGCAGATCTCGTCGGTCTCGCCGTGGTACTGGCGGCGCTCGCTGTGGCCGACGGCCACGAACGTGCACTTCAGCTTCGAGAGCATCGGGCCGGAGATCTCACCGGTGTAGGCGCCGGAGTCGTGGGCCGAGATGTCCTGGGCGCCGTACTTGATCTTCAGCTTGTCGCCGTCGACCAGGGTCTGCACCGAGCGCAGGTCCGTGAAGGGCGGGAGTACGGCGACGTCGACCGCGTCGTAGTCCTTGTCGGCGAGCGCGAAGGCGAGCTTCTGGACGTGGGCGATGGCCTCGAGGTGGTTGAGGTTCATCTTCCAGTTGCCCGCCATGAGCGGGGTGCGGCCGTTTTCGACAGACGTCATGGTGGTTCAGCCCTCCAGGGCGGCGAGGCCGGGGAGCGTCTTGCCCTCGAGGTATTCGAGGCTGGCGCCACCACCGGTGGAAATGTGACCGAAGGCGTTCTCGTCGAAGCCCAGGATGCGGACGGCCGCGGCGCTGTCGCCGCCGCCGACCACGGTGAAGGCCCCGCTGTCGACGAGGGCCTGCGCGATGGCGCGGGTGCCGTTCGCGTAGTCGGGGTGCTCGAAGACGCCCACGGGGCCGTTCCAGAAGACGGTCTCGGCGTCGGCGATCTTCGAGGCGTACAGCTCGCGGGTCTTGGGGCCGATGTCCAGGCCCTCCTTGTCCGCGGGGATCTTGTCGGCGTCGACGGTCTCGAAGACGGCCGGGGTCCCGCCCTTGATGTCGGGGAAGTCCGCCGAGGCGAGGATGTCGACGGGGAGGACCAGCTCGACGCCGTTCTTCTCGGCGCGCTGCATGTACTCCGTGACGGTCGGGATCTGGTCCTCCTGGAGGAGGGAGATGCCGACCTCGTAGCCCTTGGCCTTGAGGAAGGTGTAGGCCATGCCGCCGCCGATGAGGATGCGGTCGGCCTTGCCGAGCAGCTCGTCGATGACGGCGAGCTTGTCGGAGACCTTGGCGCCGCCGAGGACGACCACGTACGGGCGCTTGACCTCGGCGGTCAGCTTCTTCAGGACGCCGACCTCGGTGGCGATGAGGTAGCCGGCCGCGTGCGGGAGCAGCTTCGGAAGGTCGAAGACCGAGGCGTGCTTGCGGTGGACGGCGCCGAAGCCGTCGCCGACGTAGACGTCGGCCAGCTCGGCGAGCTGCTTGGCGAAGGCCACGCGCCCGGCCTCGTCCTTGGAGGTCTCGCCGGCGTTGAAGCGCAGGTTCTCGATGACGGCGACCTGTCCGTCGGCGAGGGCCGCGACGGTCTCCTTGGCGGAGGAGCCGACGGTGTCGGTGGCGAAGGCGACCTCCGCGCCGAGCAGCTCGCCGAGCCGCTTCGCGGCGGGGGCGAGGGAGAAGTCGGGCTCGGTGCCGGTGCCCTTGGGGCGGCCCAGGTGCGAGGCGACGACCACGCGGGCGCCCGCCTCGGCGAGCTTGGCGATGGTGGGCTGGACGGCGCGGATGCGGCCGTCGTCGGTGATCACGCCTTCCTTGAGCGGCACGTTGAGATCGGCGCGTACGAAGACCCGCTTGCCGGCTACGCCGTCCGCGAGGAGTTCGTCGATCGTCTTCATGTGTTTCTACTCCTTGTCCCCATACAGGGCTGTTACAGGTGCAGGGCGGATGGGACGGGCAAGCGACAGGGCCCGTACGGCGCCTCATCGCGCCGAGCGGACCCTGTGCTCACATGGTGTTGCCTTGCCCTACGTTCTCAGAGCTGACCGCCGACGAAGACGGTGAGGTCGACGAGGCGGTTGGAGTAGCCCCACTCGTTGTCGTACCAGCCGACGACCTTGACCTGCGTACCGTCCTGCACCATGGTCAGCGAGGAGTCGAAGGTGCACGAAGCCGGCCAGTTCACGATGTCGGAGGAGACGATCGCGTCCTCGGTGTAGTCGAGGATGCCCTTGAGCTGGCCCTCGGCGGCCTTCTGGAAGGCGGCGTTGATCTCTTCCTTGGTGGTCTCGCGGGAGAGCTCCAGGACGAGGTCGGTGACCGAGCCGGTGGGGACCGGGACGCGCATGGCGATGCCGTCGAGCTTGCCCTTGAGCTGCGGCAGGACCAGCGCGGTGGCCTTGGCGGCACCGGTGGAGGTCGGGATGATGTTCTCGGCGGCGGCGCGGGCGCGGCGCAGGTCCGAGTGCGGGAAGTCCAGGATGCGCTGGTCGTTCGTGTACGCGTGGACCGTCGTCATCATGCCCTTGACGATGCCGAAGTTCTCGTCGAGGACCTTGGCCATCGGCGCCACGCAGTTGGTGGTGCAGGAGGCGTTGGAGATCACGTGGTGGTGGGCGGCGTCGTACTTGTCCTGGTTGACGCCCATCACGATGGTGATGTCCTCGTCCTTGGCCGGGGCCGAGATGAGGACCTTCTTCGCGCCCGCCGCGATGTGCTTGGCGGCGTCGGCCTTCTTCGTGAAGATGCCGGTCGACTCGATCACGATGTCGGCGCCCAGCTCGCCCCAGGGGAGGTTCGCGGGGTCCCGCTCGGCGAAGGTCTTGAAGGTCATGTCGCCCACGGTGATGGTGTCATCGGTGTGGGAGACGTCCTGCTTCAGACGGCCCAGGATGGTGTCGTACTTGAGCAGGTGCACCAGGGTGCCGTTGTCGGTCAGGTCGTTGACACCGACGACCTCGATGTCCGCCCCCTGCTCGAGAAGCGCCCGGAAGTAGTTGCGGCCAATGCGGCCAAAACCATTGATGCCTACGCGGATCGTCACGAACCGATCTCCTCGTTGGTGCGCCGGCCTGTCCCGCCGGCGAGCTGTATGGGATGTCCCCGACCGCTTACGACCCTACCTCTCCGTGAGCTTCGGAGTGGAATCGGCCGGAGGCTGACACTCCCCCGCTTCGTGGGGGAACGCCCGCCGGGGCCCTGGACCACTGCTGCGGCAAGGGGCCCCGGGGACTTTGGCCCCGGTCACTCTCAGTGAGCGCCGGGAGGGTCGTTGATCAGCCGTTCAGGGCGCGGAGGGCCTTACCGATCAGTAGGGCGCGGTCGGCCGCGGCGGGGAGGTGCTCCAGCCCGAAGCCGAACAGGACCGTGTCACGCGTAGTGACGGCCGCGTAGGACTTGAACAGCTCTCCGGTCCTGGACCAATCCCCCGGCACGTCGGGACTTCCGGCAGGGGCGCCCTGGGCGGTCCAGGCACCGAGAGAGGTCTCGAAGCCCTCCACGGCCTGGTCGGAGCCGCCCACGGAGACCCGGGCGTCGTCCGCGAAGACCCCGCGGCCGCCGGTGCCGGGGTCGGTGATGTAGGACAGGGAGACCTCGACGGTCTTCCCGGCGTAGGCGCTCAGGTCGAAGGAGACCTGCTTCCAGCCGTCGGACGAGCCGGTGAAGCTGTTCCACACCCCGCTGGTGCCGCTCGGTGAGCAACCGCCGCTCCCGACGGTGAGGTAGTGGCGCAGGAACGGGTGGTCGTTGACGAAGAACCCGGCCCCGCACTCCGCCGGGACGGTGGTGGAGCTCGAGCCGCCCGCTTCCGGAAGTGTGGTCCAGTCCTCCCCGCCGGCCGTACGGGCCTCCAGGACGGCGTGGTCGTAGCCCTGCTCGGTGTTCCAGTTGAGGGCCGTCTTCAGCTTCGGCTGCTCGGCGGCCGTGACCTTGGTGAGGTCGATGGTGCGGGTGAGGCGCTTCCAGTCGTCGTCCTCGTGGGTGGCCGACGCCATGCCGGTGCCCGCGTAGGGGGCGTACGGGTTCACGATGCCGGCGTACTGGCCCGCCTGCGCGCTCTTGAACTGCGGGAACTGCGCCGGCGGCAGGGAGTCGGAGGTGAGGCTGAAGGCTCCAGGGGAGTTCAGCGGATTGCCGGCGGCGTCACCGAGGGCGCCGCCCGCCCCGGCGAGGGTGCCGGCCCCGGTGAAGCCGGCGGGGCCCTTGGCCGTGGCCCGGCCGTAGGCGCCGAGGTAGTACTGGCTGAAGTCGTCGGTCAGGGCCCGGCCCACCTGGGCCCGGCCGCCCGCCAGCTCACCGGCCTCGACGAGCTTGCCGCCCTCGTTGAGGAAGTCGCGGACCGCCAGCTGCGTGGGGCCGCCGGGGGCGCCCGCGCCGGTGTAGTGGACGGCCGTGCGGAAGTGGGAGAGCACACCGAGGTGGTGCGGGGCGCCCTGGGTCGCCACGTCCCACACGGCGGCGGACTTCCCGTTGGCCCGCAGCGCGTCCACGTAGCTCTGGGCGTGCTGTGCCTTCGCGCCCTCCTCCGCGATCACCAGGACGTCCGCGCGCGGGCGTTCGGCCACGGTGTACGTGAAGTGCTCGCTGGAGACGAGCCTGCCGCGGTCGCGGCCGGTGAACCAGACCTCGACCTTGTCGCCCGGCTTGGTGCCGTCCACCTTGGCCCGGTACTGGTCGAACCAGTTGTTGTCCTCGCCGCCGTAGACCTCGCCGCCCTTCCAGGCCTTGAGCTCGTCGTCGTGCGTACGGCCGCCGTTGACGCGGAAGTTGAGGAGCTTGTCCTTCAGCGCCTTGCGGGCGGTGACGGAGACCGTCTGGTCCTCGCCCCGGGCGGCGTAGGAGGTGGTGAAGGGGTCGAGGGTGAAGTCGGCGGCGCTCATCCCGACCGAGGAGACGGGCCGGTCCGGGTGGGCGGCGCTCTCCCCGACGGACAGCGCGAAGGGGACGTTCTTGGCGAACTCCTGCTGGATGAGCTTCTCGTCGTCCGGGAAGTTGAAGCCGGAGGCGCAGTCCTCGGGCTTCCAGCGGTCGTCCGGGTCGATCGCGGAGGCCGTCTGGCAGGTGGTCATCTCCGGTGTGAACATCATGACGCCGTTGGCGTTGGCGGCGTGTCCGTCGGCCTCGCCGTTGGTGGTGTACAGCTCGGAGGAGATCTGCGGGTAGTAGCCGGGGACGGCCGAGTGCTCCGGGGTGCCGGCGAGGGCCTTGTAGGCGACGTCGTCCGGGGTCGGGGTGGCGACCTGCCAGCCCACCCCGTACAGCAGGAGCTCGGAGGCCGAGTGGTAGTTGATCGCGTACCGGAAGCCGACGCGCTTCTCGAACGTGTCGAGGGCGACGGTCTCGGGTTCGGACTGGGCCTTGGGGCCCCGGTAGGTCTCGCTGGAGGGGCTCGGCGAGGAACCCTCGTTGTCCCAGCCCCACTTGTAGGCGAAATTGCGGTTGAGGTCGACCCCGTCCACCGCGGTGATCTTTCCGTCTCCGTTGTTGTCGCGGAGGTTCTTGCGCCACAGCCGGGCGCCGTCGGAGGTGAAGGTGTGGTCGTAGCCGTCGGGGTTGGCGGAGAGCAGGAACCACAGCTCGGTGGAGTCCACCAGCTTGGTGATCCGGGCGTCCTTGCCGTAGCTGTCCAGGGTGTGGTGCATCAGCCGGCGGGTCATCTCGGGGGTGATCCACTCACGGGCGTGCTGGTTGGACATGTAGAGCACGGACGGCTTCTCACCGTCCTCGGTCTTCCTGGCGTCCTTGGTGACCTTGAGGGCGAGGATGTCCTTGCCCTGGACGGTCTTGCCGATGGAGACGACCTTGGTCAGGCCGGGGTTCTGCTGCGCGGTGCGCAGGATCTCCTCCTGGAGGCCGCCCTTGCCGCTGTAGGGGCGGAAGACCCCGTCCCCGGCGGCCTTGGTGCGGGCCAGCCCCTGGGCGGAGACCTTGCGCTCGGCGAGCTTGACCCCCTGGGCGGCGAGCGTCTTGGCCTGGTCCCCGGTGAGGAAGAGCTCGACCTTCGCGGTCCCGGTCCCGGGCGCCCGCTCGGCGAGCTCCTGGGCGTCCTGGCCGGCGGCGAGGACGAGCGGGACCTGGTCGCGGGTGATGTCGGCGTCGTAGACGCGCACCTCGTCGGCGCCGGGGGCGGCGCCGGACGCGGGCTGTGCCTGGGCCGCGGCGGGCAGCGCGGCCAGTGTGGTTCCGATGACGAGTGCGCTTGCCGCGAGGATCGTTCTCGCGCGTTGCCTCATGTGCCCCCCTGGGCGTCGTCAGCCACGAAAGCGTTCGGGGGCCAGGCTCACGATCCGGCGATGCCCATGTCAATGGGACAAAAGGGAACCGGGCCCGCACGGATGACCGTGCGGGCCCGTCCGCCCTGCCTGGCGGGGTGAGCGGGGGCGGCCCGCGACCGTCCCCGCTCAGCCGGCCATGTTGTCGGCCAGCTCCTCGCTGAGGTCCAGGTTGGACTCGGTGCCGGGGATGCCGAGGTCCTGCGCCCGCTTGTCGGCCATCGCCAGCAGGCGGCGGATCCGGCCCGCGACGGCGTCCTTGGTCAGCGGCGGGTCGGCGAGCGCGCCCAGCTCCTCCAGGGAGGCCTGCTTGTGCTCCATGCGCAGCCGGCCGGCCGCGGCCAGGTGCTCGGGGACCTCCTCGCCGAGGATCTCCAGGGCCCGCTGGACCCGGGCTCCGGCGGCCACCGCGGCCCGCGCCGAGCGGCGCAGGTTGGCGTCGTCGAAGTTGGCGAGGCGGTTGGCGGTGGCGCGCACCTCGCGCCGCATCCGCCGCTCCTCCCAGGCCAGGACCGACTCGTGCGCGCCGAGGCGGGTCAGCAGGGCGCCGATCGCGTCGCCGTCGCGGACGACGACCCGGTCCACGCCGCGCACCTCGCGCGCCTTCGCGGCGATGGAGAGCCGCCGGGCGGCACCCACCAGGGCCAGGGCCGCCTCGGGGCCGGGGCAGGTGACCTCCAGGGAGGAGGAGCGGCCCGGCTCGGTGAGGGAGCCGTGGGCCAGGAAGGCACCGCGCCAGGCCGCCTCCGCGTCACAGGTCGCCCCGGAGACCACCTGCGGGGGCAGCCCGCGGATGGGACGGCCGCGGCCGTCGACCAGGCCGGTCTGGCGGGCCAGCTGGTCCCCGCCCGCGACCACGCGGACGACGAAGCGGCTGCCGCGGCGCAGCCCGCCCGGGGCCATGACCACCAGGTCGGAGGAGTGGCCGAAGATCTCCAGGATGTCCTTGCGCAGCCGGCGGGCGGCGATCCCGGTGTCCAGCTCCGCCTCGATGACGATCCGGCCGCTCACCAGGTGGAGGCCGCCCGCGAACCGAAGGATCGCCGAGACCTCCGCCTTCCTGCAGCAGGTCCGGGTGACGGGGAGGCGGGAGATCTCATCCTTCACCGCGGGCGTCATCGCCATGGGCCGATCCTTCCATGCATCCGAAAAATACGGTCGTACGCGGCGGCCAGCAGCTCCGGGTCGTGCTTCGGAGAGCCGTCCTGCCTGGCCACCGGAGCCAGCTCGACCGCGGCACCGAACCGCTTCGCGGCATCGGCGAGGGACTCGCGGTCGGGCACGGCGGCCTCGTCGGCCAGCACCACGTCCAGGGCGAGTTTAGGGGCGTGTCGGGCCAAAACCTCCAAATGACGCTGCGGAGAGAAGCCCTCTGTTTCGCCCGGCTGGGGGGCGAGGTTCAGCGAGAGGACCTTGCGGGCCTTCGTCGCCACCAGTGCGTCGAGCAGTTCCGGCACCAGCAGGTGCGGGATGACGGAGGAGAACCAGGATCCCGGCCCGAGCACCACCCAGTCGGCGTCGAGCACGGCGGCGACGGCCTCCGGCACGGCCGGCGGGTCGCCCGGCACGACCTGGACGGAGAGCACCTCGCCCGGGGTCAGGGCCACGGTGGCCTGCCCCCGGACGGTGTCCACCTCGTCCGGGCGCGCCGGGTCGTGCCCCTTGACCAGGGCCTGGAGTTCCAGCGGCACCGCCGACATCGGCAGCACCCGGCCCTGCGCCCCGAGCAGCCTGCCCACCAGGTCGAGGGCCTGCACGGGGTCGCCGAGCTGTTCCCACAGGGCGACGATCAGCAGGTTGCCGACGGCGTGCCCGTGGAGGTCGCCCTGGGACTGGAAGCGGTGCTGGATGACCCGGGCCCAGGTCTGGCCCCAGTCGTCGTCGCCGCACAGCGCGGCCAGCGCCTTGCGCAGGTCGCCGGGCGGCAGCACGCTCAGCTCCTCGCGGAGCCGTCCGCTGGAGCCGCCGTCGTCGGCGACGGTGACCACCGCGGTGAGCTCCCCGGTGATCCGGCGCAGGGCGGCGAGGGAGGCCGACAGGCCCATGCCGCCGCCGAGGGCGACGACCTTGGGCGCGACCACCTTGGCCGCCCCGCGGCGGCCGGCGCGGCCCGCGCCGTCCTCGCCCCGGGCGGGGGTCAGACGGCGCAGGCGGCGCAGCCGCAGGGTCCGTCCGGTCACTCGCGCCCCATGTCCCGGTGGACGACGACGGTCTCGACTCCCTCGGAGGCGAGGCGGGCGGCCAGCTTCTCGGACATGGCGACGCTGCGGTGCTTGCCGCCGGTGCAGCCGACCGCGATGGTCACGTACCGCTTGCCCTCGCGGCGGTAGCCGGCGGCGATCAGCTGGAGGAGTTCGGTGTAGCGGTCGAGGAACTCCTTGGCGCCGGGCTGGCTGAAGACGTAGCCCGACACCTCCTCGTTGAGCCCGGTGAAGGGGCGCAGCTCGGGGACCCAGTGCGGGTTGGGGATGAAGCGGCAGTCCACGACGAGGTCGGCGTCGACGGGCAGGCCGTACTTGAAGCCGAAGGACATCACGGTGGCCCGCAGCTCGGGCTCCTCGTCGCCCGCGAACTGGGCGTCCATCTTCGCGCGCAGCTCGTGCACGTTCAGGCTGGAGGTGTCGATGACCAGGTCGGCGTCTCCGCGCAGCTCGCGCAGCAGGTCGCGCTCGGCGGCGATGCCGTCGACGATGCGGCCGTCGCCCTGGAGGGGGTGCGGGCGGCGGACCGACTCGAAGCGGCGGACCAGCGCGTCGTCGGAGGACTCCAGGAAGACGATGCGCCGGGTGACCCCGCGGTCCTCCAGGTCGGCGAGGGATTCGCGCAGGGCGTCGAAGAACTGGCGGCCGCGGACGTCGACGACGACGGCGATGCGGGCCACGTTGCCCTGGGAGCGGGCGCCGAGCTCCACCATGGTGGGGATCAGCGCCGGCGGCAGGTTGTCGACGACGAACCAGCCGAGGTCCTCCAGGCACTTGGCCGCCGTGCTGCGGCCGGCTCCGGACATGCCGGAGATGATCACCAGCTCGGGAATGGCCGCTTCGGCGTTGTCGCCGGGCTCCACTGTCGTGCCCGTACTCACCTGTGCTCCGTCTCGGTCGTGCTCGGTCTCGTGCTCGGTCATTGCTCGGTCCCCCGATCGGACGGCGTCCCCGCGGGCGCGGGGGCCTCGTCCTCAATGATCTCTCCTGTCGCCGTGTTGACGGCAGGACCGGCGGGGACCGCCCTGGCGAGGGCCGCGGCCACGGTCTCGGCCGTCTTGCGGCCTATGCCCGGGACCTCGCAGATCTGGTCGATTGTCGCCTGTCTCAGCTTCTTCACCGAACCGAAGTGCTTGACGAGGGCGAGCCGACGGCTCTCGCCGAGGCCGGGCACCTCGTCCAGGGGGCCCGCTTTCAGCCGCTTTCCGCGCTTGCTGCGCTGGTACTGGATGGCGAAGCGGTGGGCTTCGTCACGCACCCGCTGGAGCAGGTAGAGGCCCTCGCTGGTGCGGGGCAGGACCACGGGGTCGTCCTCGCCGGGCAGCCAGACCTCCTCCAGCCGCTTGGCGAGGCCGCACACGGCGACGTCGTCGATACCGAGCTCGTCCAGGGCCCGCTTGGCCGCCGCCACCTGGGGCTGCCCGCCGTCGACGACGACGAGCTGGGGCGGGTACGCGAACCGCTTGGGCCGCCCGTCGTCCTCGGGCTCGCCGTCCTCGGGGGCCCACTCCCCCGTCTTGAGCTTCTCCTGGAGGTAGCGCTTGAAGCGCCGGGAGACGACCTCGTGCATGGACCGGACGTCGTCCTGCCCCTCGAAGCCCTTCACCTGGAAGCGCCGGTACTCGCTCTTGCGGGCGAGTCCGTCCTCGAAGACGACCATGGAGGCCACGACGTCTTCCCCCTGGAGGTGGGAGATGTCGAAGCACTCGATGCGCAGGGGCGCCCCGTCGAGCTCCAAGGCCTCGGCGATCTCCTCCAGGGCCCGGGAGCGGGTGGTGAGGTCGGCGGCGCGCTTGGTCTTGTGCAGGGCGAGGGACTGCTGGGCGTTGCGGTGGACGGTCTCCATGAGGGACTTCTTGTCCCCGCGCTGCGGGACGCGCAGGCTGACCTGGGACCCGCGCCGCTGCGCCAGCCACTGCCCCAGCGCGGCCGCGTCGTCCGGCACGACGGGGACGAGCACCTCCTTGGGGACGCTCTCGCCGCTCTCCTCGCCGTAGAGCTGCTGGAGGGCGTGCTCGACGAGGCCGGCGGTGTCGACGGCCTCGACCTTGTCGGTGACCCAGCCGCGCTGGCCGCGCACCCGGCCGCCGCGGACGTGGAAGATCTGCACGGCCGCTTCGAGCTCGTCCTCGGCGACGGCGATCAGGTCGGCGTCGGTGGCGTCCGCGAGGACGACGGCGTTCTTCTCCATGGCCCGGCGCAGGGCCCCTATGTCGTCCCGCAGCCGGGCGGCCTTCTCGTACTCCATCTCCTCGGCCGCCGCGTGCATCTCCTTCTCCAGCCGGGAGAGGTAGGTACCGGTGCGGCCGGCCATGAAGTCGCAGAAGTCCTCGGCGAGTTCCCGGTGGTCCTCGGGGCTGATCCGGCCGACGCAGGGCGCCGAGCACTTGCCGATGTACCCGAGCAGGCAGGGCCGCCCGATCTGGGCGGACCGCTTGAACACCCCGGCGGAGCAGGTGCGCACCGGGAAGACCCGGAGCATCAGGTCGACGGTCTCGCGGATCGCCCAGGCGTGCCCGTACGGCCCGAAGTACCGCACGCCCTTCTTCTTGGGCCCGCGCATGACCTGCACGCGCGGGTACTGCTCGCCCATCGTGACGGCGAGCGACGGATAGCTCTTGTCGTCCCGGTACTTCACGTTGAACCGGGGGTCGAACTCCTTGATCCAGGAGTACTCCAGCTGCAGCGCCTCGACCTCGGTGGAGACGACGGTCCACTCGACGGAGGCGGCCGTCGTGACCATCGTGGCGGTCCGGGGGTGCAGACCGGCGAGGTCCTGGAAGTAGCTGGCCAGCCGCTGGCGCAGGCTCTTGGCCTTCCCGACGTAGATCACCCGGCGGTGCGCGTCGCGGAACTTGTAGACCCCAGGGGAGTCGGGAATCTCCCCGGGCTTGGGTCGGTAGCTGGAAGGGTCGGCCATGCCAACCACCCTACTGGCGCGCTACGACAACGAAACGTACCAGCGGGCTGTGGACCGTGGCAGCCTCGCGGGCGGTCGAGGCGCCGGGTCCGGGGCGGAGCCCCGGGAAACGGAGCAAGGGCGGGGCAGGGACGAGCCCCGCGGGGCCCGGCACCGACCGCGACGGCCGGACCGGACCCCACGGGGAAGGGACCCGGGGTCAGCCCCCGGCGGTACGGCGCCGCCGCAGCAGGACGACGGCCCCCGCCGCGCCCAGCGCCAGCGCCCCGGCCCCGCCGGCGAGCACCACCCCCGGCCCGCCGCCGTCAGCGGCACCGTCACCGACGCCGGCCGGCGGGCCCGCCTCGGCGAAGCCCCCCGCCATGCCGCGGGCCGCGTACGCGGACCCCGGCAGCTTGTCCCCGTACGCCTTCACGACCCGCGCCCGGTACGCCCCCAGCGAGACCCCGGCCGGGCCCACGGCCCGCACGGCGTCCTCGTCCAGCGGCAGCACCCGCTCGTCCCCGGCGACGTACCAGGCGTCGGTCTGGGGCTCCCGGAACACGGTCCCGCCGGGCAGTTTCGCGGCGCCGAGGCGGGCGTAGCGGAACTCGTCGTCGCCGGTGGCGATGTTCACGACCTGCCAGCCGGCCCCGGTCTTCGCGGTCCACAGGGCCGCCTTCTGCCCGTCCGAGGACACGGCCTGGGACGCCAGGAACTCCAGCCGGGCCACCGGTGCCCCGGCCTTCCCGGCGACGAACTCCGGCGCCAGGTAGCTGACGGGGATCGCGTCCCCCTCGATCCGGGGCCGGGCCGCGGCCACCGACACCTTCCCCTCCCGGGCGAAGAACCTGGACAGGGTCGCCAGGGTGTCCGGCGCGGTGGCCGCCTCGTGCGCGGCGGCCCGGTTCTCGGCGGTGGCGGTCTGCGGCTGCGGGACGGGCGCGGCGGAGGCCTGCCCGCCCAGGGCGGCGGCCAGGGCGGCGGCCGCGAGGGCCACGGCGGCGGCGCGTGCGGTCTTGGCGGTCACGCGGTCACGCCCCGATCCGGTAGAGGGAGTGGGTCCAGGAGAAGGTGTCGTTGTCCACGTACCAGGCGTGCGAGGCCCAGTTGTAGCGGTCGTTCGACGGCCACGGGTCGCCCCAGTAGACCCAGCTGCCGGCGGTGTCGTACCCGTAGACGACGTGCATGTGGCCGCCGCCGCCCGACCACTGGATCCGGGTCTCGACGGGCCGGTCGGCGTTGATCTCGGTCTGGACGGTGGAGTACTGGAGCCAGCCGGTCACGTAGCTGCCGGAGTTGATGCCGGCCCAGCGCAGCGCGGTCTGGACGTTGCCCAGCGTGGCCTGGTTGTTGGGGCACTCGGTGCCCTGCTGGCGGTTGAAGGCGGCGTTGCAGAACTGGTTCTGGCTGTAGGTGCGGCCGAACCAGGTGGCGATCGTGTTGCCGCTGGCGGCCCAGCACCAGTTGTTCTTCTGCTGCGCCTGCATGGTGATGTCGAGCCGCTTGTACGCCAGTGCCGAGGCGGCGGAGCCCGTGTCCGCGGCCGGGGCGGCGGTGGCGGTACCGGCGCCGAGACCGAGGGGCAGCAGTACGAGCAGCAGGGCGGATATCAGGGAGGCGGCCGGCGAAAGCCGCCCTCTTCTGTTGCGCATCGCGTTCCTCCCGAGGTGGGGACTCGAGGTGGTGGGGGTTGGAGGAGCGCGTCCGGACGCTGTGGAGGAGCATCGGGGTGTTGTCGCGATCAGGTCAACACGCTTCAATACGCGGTGACATTGCAGTGTGAACGGTGGGGCTGCGGTGTGAACGGTTGCTCTCGTTCCACCTGGTCTCCCCGACCCACGGCCCGGCCCCCCACCCCGGCGCGTGTGAACGTTCACAGAGGAGAGTCGCCATGCGGCCGACCGGCGACACGCCAGTTCCGGCGGACAGCGCCGACGCGGCCGATCTCGGGCGGCTGCTGCGCGGCGGCCCCTTCCACCTCGCCCTGCGCGCCGCCCTCGCCGCGCGCGGACTGCCCCTGCACCGGGTGCAGCACCGGCTCGCCGCGCGCGGCATCAAGCTCGGGGTCACCAGCCTCAGCTACTGGCAGCAGGGCGCCCGGCGCCCGCGCCACCGGGAGTCGCTGCGGGCGGTGTCCGCCCTGGAGGAGATCCTGGAACTCCCCCCGGGCTCCCTGCTGCGCCTGCTGGCCGACCCGGACCCCGGCCCGGGCCGCCCGGCCGCCCGCCCCTACCGTGCGCTGGTGAGCGTCGGCGCGGCCGTGGAAGGGCTGCTGGCGGCGATGGAGCTCCCGGCGGACGGCGGCCTGCACTCGGTCGGCCACCACGAGCGGGTCCGCATCGGCCCGGACGGCGAGCTGTGCACGCGGGAGTCGCAGCAGATCGTGCGGGCCCACCGCGACGGCGTCGACCGCTACCTGGCCGTCCACCACGGCGACCCCGGCTGCGACGCGGCCCGGGTGGAGGTGACGGCGTACGAGAACTGCCGCACGGGCCGGGTCCGCTGCCACCCGGAGGCCGGGGTGGTGGTGGCGGAGCTGCTCTTCGACGCGCGGCTGCGGCGCGGGGACACGTACGTCTTCGGGTACGGCATCGAGGACGGCACGGGGGCGCGCAGCACGGAGTACGTACGCGGCTTCAGCTACGCGGGCGGCCAGTACATGCTCCAGGTCCGCTTCGACGAGGCGGCCCTCCCGGTCCGCTGCCACCGCTTCGCCCGCACCTCCCCGGCGGCCCCCCGCACCTCCCTGACCGACCTCACCCCCAGCGGCCGCCACCGCGCGGTCCACCTGGTGGAACAGGCGGTCCGCCCGGGCATCCTGGGCATCGCCTGGGACTGGGGGTAGCGGCCCACCCGGACCGCCCGGCGGGAATCGTCGGGTCAGCCCGCGATCAGCTTGCCGTTCTCCGCCTTGACCGGGACGGCCGGGAGCGGCTCGGAGGCCGGGCCGCGCAGGACCTTGCCCGTGGTGACGTCGAAACGGCTGCCGTGGCAGGGGCAGTTGCCCTCGCCCTTGTCGATCTTGTCGAGGACGCAGCCGGCGTGCGTGCACTGGGCGCTGAACGCCTTGTACTGGCCCTCCGCCGGGCAGCTGACGACGAGCTTCTGCTCGCGGAACAGCTTCGCGCCGCCGACCGGGACGTCCGCCGCGGCGCCCAGCTCGACCGGCTCCTTCGGCACGGCGGGGCCGCCCGCGCCGCTGCCGCCCCCGGTCGAGCAGGCGGAGAGCGCCGTCCCCGCGCCCACGGCCCCGGCGAGCGCGGCGGCGCCCTTGAGGACGGTACGGCGGGCGGCGGGCTGGGACGCGGACATGCGGTTCTCCTGGCACGAGGTGGCGGGCCCCGGGCGGGGCCCACCCGACCATACCGGCGCCCGGTGCGATAGCTTCCCCCGCGTGATCGTCGTCGGCGGAGAAGCCCTGATCGACCTCGTGCCGCTGGCCCGGCCGCCGGGCGCGCTGCTGCCCCGCGCCGGGGGCGGGCCGTACAACACCGCCCTGGCGCTGGGCCGCCTCGGAGCCCCGGTGGCCTTCTGCTCCCGCGTCTCGGCCGACGGCTTCGGCGAGACCCTGCTGGCCGGGCTGCGGGCCGCGGGGGTGGACCTCTCGCTGGTGCAGCGCGGGCCCGAGCCGACCACCTTGGCCGTGCCCTCACTGGACCCGGACGGCTCGGCCGCGTACGAGTTCTACGTGGAGGGCACCGCCGACCGGCTGTTCACCCTGCCGCCCGCGCTGCCCCCGCAGGCGCGGGCCCTGGCGCTCGGGACCTGCTCGCTGGTGCTGGAGCCGGGGGCGAGCGCGTACGAGGCCCTGCTGCGGCGGGAGTCGGGGCGCGGGCTGCTGACCCTGCTGGACCCCAACATCCGCCCCGCGCTGATCGCGGACCCGGCCGGCTACCGGGAGCGGTTCCTGGCCCGGCTGCCGTACGTGTCCGTGCTGAAGTTGTCGGAGGAGGACGCTGACTGGCTGGGCGGCCGGGCCGGGGACTGGCTGGCGGCAGGGCCTTCGGCGGTGGTGCTGACCCGGGGTGCGGCGGGGCTGACGGTGTGGACCGCGGACGGGGCGGAGCACAGTGCGGCGGCCCGTCCGGTGACCGTCGCGGACACCATCGGCGCGGGCGACACCGTCAACGCGGCGCTGCTGCACCGGCTCGCCGGGGTACCGGACCCCCACGTGGTGGACTGGCCCGACGTGCTGGCGTACGCCGCCCACGCGGCCGCGCTGACCTGCACCCGGGCCGGCTGCGAGCCGCCGTACGCGGCCGAGCTCGGCCTCAGCCGATAGCGGCCCACAGGGTACGGGCGAGCGCGGGGGCGAACTCCTCGACGGGCTGGACCGCCTCGGGACCGGAGAAGTGCAGGAAGAAGGCCCGCTGGAAGCAGGCCCCGAGCAGCAGCGCGGCGGCGGCGCGGGGGTCGGCGTCCGCCCGGAGCCGGCCGGCGTCGAGCTCCCGGCGCAGCCGTCCTTCGAGGGCGTCACGCACCACGTGCGGGCCCTGGCCGATCTCCTGGACCCCTTCGCGGTGGCGGGTGAGCAGGGCGGGCTCGGCGAACAGGGAGGCGGCCATCGGCATGGCCTCGGCGTAGAACAGCGAGGCGTGCCGTGCGATGCCGGCAAGGGCCTCCTGGAGGGGTCCTTCGCCGGGGCCACCGTCGAGGGCGGCCATGAGCGGTCCGGCATTGGGCGTGCGCTCCATGAGCACCCGGACGAACAGCTCTTCCTTGTTGGCGTAGTGCTTGTAGAGCGCGGCCTCCGAGCAGCCGGCCTCCCGGGCGATGGCCTTGGTGGTGGTGTTGGCGAGGCCGATGGTGCGCATGAGGGTTTCGGCGGCGTCCAGCAGCCGCTCGGAGGCGGGCCGGGTTGACTTCGGAGTGAGCATTCACTCACCCTAGTGGAGACGAGGGTGAGTGAATACTCACCCACCCTTCCTCATCCATCGCCTTCGACGGGGGTCCACGATGAAGATCACGGTGTTCGGAGCGACGGGCGGTGTGGGCCGCGAGGTGGTCCGGCAGGCCCTCGCGGCGGGCCACGAGGTGACGGCGGTCGTCCGCGACCCCGCCCGGCTGGACGTGCCGGCCCATGACCGCCTGCGGGTGGCGGTGGTGGCCGACCTGACGGACGACTCTGCGCTGCTGCCGGTCCTGGCGGGGCAGGACGCGGTGGTCTCGGCGCTCGGCGCGGCCAGCAACAAGCAGGCCCGGCTGCACCCGGTCACCGGCCCGGCCCTGCGGTCGGTCGTCGCGGCGATGGAACGGGCGGGGGTCGGACGGCTCACGGCCGTCAGCGCGGCGCCGCTGGGGCCGGACGCGGAGGGGGACGGCCTGCTCCTGCGGAAGGTGGGCTATCCCCTCCTCCGGTGGGCGCTGCGCGACCTGTACGCGGACCTGGCGGTCATGGAGTCCGTCATCGCGTCGGCGCAGGGGGTGCGGTGGACGGTGGTCCGGCCGCCGCGCCTCCTGAACCGGCCGGGCACCGGTCGCTACCGCCGCGCCGTGGACGCCAATGTCCCGGGCGGCCGGGTCATCGCCCGCGCCGACGTGGCGACGGCCCTCCTCGACGTCCTGTCCGACCCGTCGACGACGGGCCACGCGGTGGGCGTCGCCGCGTAGCCCTGGCCGGGCGGGCGCGGGTGCCGGTGCGCGGAGGGGGATCCGCGGCAGCGGCTTCCGCCCCCGCCCCGCCGGGCTACGCCTTGCGGGCCCGGGCCGCCTTCTTCGCCGGAGCGGCGGCCGCCTTCTTGCGCGGGGCCCGAGGCGGCGGGACCGGAGCGGCGTCAGAGATCCGCTCGGCCCCCAGGATGTCCCGCAGGAACTTCCCCGTGTGGCTCGCGCCCACCGACGCGACCTGCTCCGGCGTGCCCTCGGCGACGACGAGCCCGCCCCCGTAGCCACCCTCGGGGCCCATGTCCACGACCCAGTCCGCGGTCTTGATGACGTCCAGGTTGTGCTCGATGACGATCACCGAGTTCCCCTTGTCCACCAGCCCCGACAGCACCTTGATCAGCTTCGAGATGTCCTCGAAGTGCAGACCGGTCGTCGGCTCGTCCAGCACGTACACCGTCCGCCCGGTCGACCGCTTCTGCAGCTCCGACGCCAGCTTCACGCGCTGCGCCTCGCCACCCGACAGGGTCGGCGCCGACTGGCCGAGGCGGACGTACCCCAGCCCCACCTCGTTCAGCGTCTTGAGGTGCCGCGCGATGGTCGGGACCGCCTCGAAGAAGTGCAGCGCCTCCTCGATCGGCATGTTCAGGACTTCCGCGATGGACTTGCCCTTGTAGTGGACCTCCAGCGTCTCCCGGTTGTACCGGTCGCCGTGGCAGACCTCGCACGGGACGTACACGTCCGGCAGGAAGTTCATCTCGATCTTGATCGTGCCGTCACCGGAGCAGTTCTCGCACCGGCCGCCCTTGACGTTGAAGGAGAAGCGCCCCGGCAGGTAGCCGCGGACCTTGGCCTCCATCGTCTCCGCGAACAGCTTGCGCACGTGGTCGAAGACGCCCGTGTACGTCGCCGGGTTGGACCGCGGCGTCCGGCCGATCGGGGACTGGTCGACATGCACGACCTTGTCGACCAGGTCGTCGCCCTCCACCCGCGTGTGCCGGCCCGGCACGGACCGCGCGCCGTTCAGCTCGCGCGCCAGGTGCGTGTAGAGGATGTCGTTGACCAGCGTCGACTTGCCGGAGCCCGACACGCCCGTGACCGCCGTGAGGACGCCCAGCGGGAAGGACACGTCGATGTCCCGCAGGTTGTTCTCCTTGGCGCCGTGGACGGTCAGCTTCCGGTCCCCGTTCACGGGCCGGCGGATGTCCGGCACCGGGATGGACTTCTTGCCGGACAGGTACTGCCCGGTCATCGACTCGCCGTTCTTCAGCAGCTCCTTCAGCGAGCCGCTGTGCACCACCTTGCCGCCGTGCTCGCCGGCGCCCGGGCCGATGTCCACGACCCAGTCGGCCACCTTGATGGTGTCCTCGTCGTGCTCGACGACGATGAGCGTGTTGCCCATGTCCCGCAGCCGCACCAGCGTCTCGATCAGCCGGTGGTTGTCGCGCTGGTGCAGGCCGATGGACGGCTCGTCCAGCACGTACAGCACGCCGACCAGGCCGGAGCCGATCTGCGTCGCCAGGCGGATGCGCTGCGCCTCGCCGCCCGAGAGGGTGCCGGCGGCGCGGTTGAGGGAGAGGTAGTCCAGACCCACGTCGACCAGGAAGCGGAGCCGCTCGTTGACCTCCTTGAGGACGCGCTCGGCGATCTTCTTGTCGCGGGCGTCGAGCTTCATCCGTCCCAGGAAGTCGGCGCATTCGCTGATCGACATCGCGGCGACCTCGGCGATGGAACGCTCCATCACCGTCACCGCGAGCACGATCGGCTTCAGCCGGGTGCCCTCACAGGTCGGGCAGGGCACCTCGCGCATGTAGCCCTCGAAGCGCTCGCGGCTGGCGTCGCTCTCGGACTCGGCGTGCCGCCGCTTGACGAACGGCACGGCGCCCTCGAAGGCCGTGGTGTACGCGCGCTCGCGCCCGTACCGGTTGCGGTAGCGGACCTCGATCTGGGTCTTGTGCCCGTACAGCAGGGCCTTCTTGGCCCGCTGCGGCAGTCCGGCCCACGGGATGTCGGTCCGGAAGCCCAGCTCCCCGGCGAGCGCGCCGACCAGCCGCTGGAAGTAGTCCTTGGTGTGGCCCAGCGACCAGGGCGAGACCGCCCCCTCGTCCAGCGACTTGTCCTCGTCCGGGACGATCAGCTCCGGGTCCACCTCCATGCGCGTACCGATGCCGGTGCACTCGGGGCAGGCGCCGAAGGGGGAGTTGAAGGAGAAGGAACGCGGTTCCAGCTCCTCGAACGACAGGTCGTCGTACGGGCAGTAGAGGTGTTCGGAGTACATCCGCTCACGCTCCGGGTCGTCCTCGGCGAGGTCGACGAAGTCCAGGATGACCATGCCGCCGGAGAGGCCCAGCGCGGTCTCGACGGAGTCCGTGAGGCGGCGCTTGGCGCTGTCCTTGACCGTGAGGCGGTCGATGACCACCTCGATGGTGTGCTTCTCCTGCTTCTTCAGCGTGGGCGGCTCGGAGAGCTGGATCGTCTGGCCGTCCACCCGGGCGCGGCTGTAGCCCTTGGTCTGGAGGTCGGCGAAGAGGTCGACGAACTCGCCCTTGCGCTCGCGGACCAGCGGGGACAGCACCTGGAAGCGGCTGCCCTCGGGGAGCGCGAGGACCTTGTCGACGATGGCCTGCGGCGACTGCCGCGAGATCGGGCGCCGGCACTCGGGGCAGTGCGGCTTGCCGATGCGGGCGAAGAGCAGGCGGAGGTAGTCGTAGACCTCGGTGATGGTGCCGACGGTGGAGCGGGGGTTGCGCGAGGTCGACTTCTGGTCGATCGAGACGGCCGGGGAAAGGCCTTCGATGAAGTCGACGTCGGGCTTGTCCATCTGCCCCAGGAACTGGCGGGCGTACGACGAGAGCGACTCGACGTAGCGGCGCTGGCCCTCGGCGAAGATCGTGTCGAAGGCCAGGGAGGACTTGCCCGAGCCGGAGAGTCCGGTGAAGACGATGAGGGAATCGCGGGGCAGGTCGAGCGAGACGTTCTTCAGGTTGTGCTCGCGAGCGCCACGAACGATGAGACGGTCGGTCACGCCGGTCCGCACCTTTCTTGAGAGAGCGGGGGCACGGGCCCCCGGCTGTCCAGGGTATGGGGGGCGCCTCTGCGATGGATTGTGTCTGGAGTATCGAGCGTATAGCACGCACATTCGATTTACGGCACGCGCAAGAGGGCTTCACCCGATCGTGTGGCGGCGCCCTCCCGGCCACTAGGCTCGGATCCATGACTGATCATGTGCACGACCTGGCCTCTGTACGTGAAGCCACCGAACGGCTGCTGAACGCGGTCGCGAAACTGGACAACGCCTCCCTCTCCCAGGAGTCACACCTCCCGGGCTGGACCCGCGGCCACATCCTGGCCCACCTGGCGCGCAACGCCGACGCCCTCGTCAACGTCCTCGAGGGCCGCCCCATGTACGAGAGCGCCGCCGCCCGCGACGCGGACATCGAGCGCGACTCCGGCCGGCCCCTGGAAGAACACCTGACGGACCTCCGTGATTCCGCGGCCCGCTTCCTCGCCACCACCGAGTCCGACCAGGACTGGCAGCGCACGGTCGAGCTCCGCAACGGCGTCACCGACCTGGCGGCGAACGTGCCCTTCCGCCGCCTCGTCGAGGTGGAGCTCCACCACGTCGACCTGAACATCGGTTACGAGCTCCACGACCTGCCCGACGAGTTCGCCGAGCGGGAGATCGCCTTCCTCGCCGACCGCTGGTCCGGCCGCCCCGACGTCCCGCCGGTCACCCTCCAGTACTCGGACGGCCGGTTCGTCGCGCGCACCGGCGGCACCGAGGGCGCCCCCGTGGTCCTCAGCGGCGCGCAGGACGACCTGCTCGGCTGGCTGGCCGGCCGCGGTCCCAAGGGCGCCCACCTCGCCATCGAGTCCGGCGACGCCGTGCCCGAACTCCCCGCGCTCTAGGATTCGGACATGACGTACAGCGGAGCGGTGAAGGTCGGCGGTCCCGCCGACGTGCACGAACTCGCGGACCTGATGATCTCCAAGGTCGCCGTGGGTTCCATGAACAACAACGCGTACCTGCTGCGCTGCCGGGCCACCGGCGAGCAGCTCCTGATCGACGCGGCGGCCGAGCCGGACACGCTGCTGCACCTGATCGGCGACGACGGCATCGCGTCGGTCGTCACCACGCACCGGCACGGCGACCACTGGGGTGCGCTCCAGGCCGTCGTCGACGCCACCGGGGCGCGGACCTACGCGGGCGCCCTCGACGTGGAGGGCATCCCCGTCCCCACGGACGTCGCGGTCCAGGACGGGGACGTGATCACGGTCGGACGGGTCTCCCTGACCGCCCGCCACCTGGTCGGCCACACCCCCGGTTCCATCGCCCTGGTCTACGACGACCCGCACGGGCACCCGCACGTGTTCACCGGCGACTGCCTCTTCCCCGGCGGCGTCGGCAACACCTCGGGCGACGCGAAGAACTTCGCCAGTCTGATCGACGACGTCGAGACCAAGATCTTCGGGCAGCTGCCCGACGAGACCTGGGTCTACCCGGGCCACGGGAACGACACCATGCTCGGCACCGAGCGCCCCCACCTCGCGGAATGGCGCGAGCGGGGCTGGTGACCCACGGGCGCATGTGCCGCCGTCAACACCGGGCGGCCATGCGCTCCTTCCGGTCGACCTCGACCGAACGCATGTCCCGGGGAGGCGGGGCGGTGTAGTTGCTGCACCATGCGACAGCACCCCTCCCCGCCCCCCGTCCCCTCCCCCGGCACTCCGCCGGCCGACCCGGACGGCCCCGCCGCCTCGGACGGCCCCGCCGGCCCCTCCATGCTGCGGCTCGCCCTGGCCTCCCTGGCCGGGACCGCCATCGAGTTCTACGACTTCTTCGCCTACGGCACGGCCGCCGCCCTGGTGCTCGGCCCGCTGTTCTTCCCCTCGTTCTCCCCGCTCGCGGGAACCCTCGCCGCCTTCGGGACGTTCGGCGTCGGCTTCCTCGCCCGTCCGCTGGGCTCCGTGGTCTTCGGGCACATCGGCGACCGCTACGGGCGCCGCCCGGTGCTGCTCGCCTCCCTGCTGCTGACCGGACTGGCCACGGTGGCCGTCGGATGCGTGCCCTCGTACGCCTCCATCGGGATCGCCGCGCCCCTGCTGCTGCTCCTGCTGCGCTTCCTCCAGGGGCTCGGGCTCGGCGGCGAGTGGGGCGGGGCGGTGCTGCTGACCGCCGAGCACGCCCCCGAGGGGCGGCGCGGACTGTGGTCCAGCTTCCCGCAGATGGGCCCGGCCACCGGGTTCCTGCTGGCCAACGGTCTGATGCTGGCGCTGTCCGGCCTGCTGAGCGACGCGCGGTTCGGGGCCTGGGGCTGGCGGGTGCCCTTCTGGGGCGCCGGGCTGCTGGCGCTGGCCGGGCTGTGGCTGCGCCGCTCGGTGGAGGAGACCCCGCAGTTCCGGGCCCTCACCGAGACCGGCCGGCGGGCGGAGGCCCCGCTCACGGAGGTCCTGCGCGGCCACTGGCGGCTGCTCCTGCTGACCGGCGGGGCGATGTCGGTCGGGTACGCCGTCTTCTACGCGGTCACCACCTGGTCCCTGGCCTACACCACCGGCCCGCTGCACATGGACCGCACCCTGATGCTGGCCGTGGTGATGGCCGCCGTCCTGCTGAAGGGGCTGGTGACGGCCCCGCTGGCGGCCCTGGGCGACCGCTGGGGGCGGCGGCCGTTGTGCCTGGCCGGCAGTGCCGCCTGCGCGCTGTGGATGTTCCCCTTCGTGGCCCTGCTGAGCAGTGGGGATGCCCTGCTGGTGGCGGTGGGCTGCGTCGGCGCGCTGCTGGCGATGGTCCTGATGTACGCGGTGGCCGGCGCGTACCTGCCGGAGCTGTACGCGCCGCGGATCCGCTGCACCGGCGCGGCCGTCGGCTACAACCTGGGCGGCGTCCTGGGCGGGGCGCTGACCCCGGTCGTGGCGACGGCCCTGGCGGCCGGCTCCGGGCCGCCGTGGGGCGTGGCGGTGTACCTGACGGCGGTGGCCCTGGTCAGCCTCGGCTGCTTCGCCCTCCTCCCGGAGACCCGCCCGGCCGCCCTCCCGGTCCGGGACGGTGCGGGCGCGGACACGGGAGCGGGGGCGGCCGAAGCCGCCCCCGCGTAGCCCGGGCGCGCGGCCCGGCCGGGTCAGGCGTCGACGCTCCTGGTCTCCTCGGCGGCGGCTTCGGCCGCCGCCTGCTTCCTGGAGGCGAGCAGGCTGGTGATCGTGGTGACCACCAGGACGCCGCAGATGACGCCCAGGGAGACCGGGATGGAGATCTGCGGGACGTGCACCCCGGACTCGTGCAGGGCGTGCAGCACCAGCTTGACGCCGATGAAGCCCAGGATCACGGACAGGCCGTAGCTGAGGTGGACCAGCTTCTTGAGCAGGCCGCCGATGAGGAAGTACAGCTGGCGCAGGCCCATGAGGGCGAAGGCGTTGGCGGTGAAGACGATGTACGGGTCCTGGGTGAGGCCGAAGATCGCGGGGATCGAGTCCAGGGCGAAGAGGACGTCGGTGGTGCCGATGGCGAGCATGACCACCATCAGCGGGGTGAGGACGCGCTTGCCGTTGGTGCGGATGAACAGCTTGGTGCCGTGGTAGCGGTCGGCGACGCCGAACTTCTTCTCGATCGACTTCAGGAGGCGGTTCTCCTCGAACTCCTCTTCCTCCTCGTCCTTGCGGGCTTCCTGGATCAGCTTCCAGGCGGTGTAGATGAGGAAGGCGCCGAAGAGGTAGAAGACCCACGAGAAGCTGGCGATGATCGCGGCTCCGGCGGCGATGAACACCGCGCGCAGGACCAGGGCGATCAGCACCCCGACGAGCAGGACGCGCTGCTGGAGGTGGGAGGGCACCGAGAACTTCGCCATGATCAGGACGAAGACGAAGAGGTTGTCCACGCTCAGGGACTTCTCGGTGACGAAGCCGGCGAAGAACTCCTGGGAGGCCTGGCCGCCGCCGAAGAACAGCAGGCCGAGGCCGAAGAGGACGGCGAGGACGATCCAGACGACCGTCCAGGTGCCCGCTTCCTTGAGGGAAACGTCATGGGGCTTGCGGCCGATGAGGAAATCGGCGCCGATGAGGATGCCCAGACCGGCGATGGTCAGGGCCCACAGGGTCAACGAAACGTCCACGGTATTCACGCCTCCGGCGGATGGCTCAGCACAGGGTCAGCGTCATCGCTGCCGGAGGTCTCTTCCACCCGGGCGGCTCGTGGGCCGCGGGCCGGCGCCCCGGGACCACCGCGTTGACTGAACCGGGTCGTCCGTACTGACGGGCACGCCGCGCAGGAAATAGCAGGAATACTCCCCTCCGCAGGCTCCAGAGTACCTGCGGAGGGACCCAAAGGTAAAGGGATCACCAAAGGCGGGTCACTCGATGGTCATAGGCGGGTCATGGGCCGCCTTGCGCCCGGCTACTGCCGGGCGGCCCGGCGGGCCTGCGCGACGCGCTCCAGCGCCTGGTCGAGGACCCGGCTGCCCTGTGGGGGGAGGTCCGGCTCGAAGGTCCAGGCGTGCTGGACCCACGGGTCGGCGAGGTGGTGGTCGGGTACGGGCGACAGCCTCATCAGCGAGCGCCACAGCGGGTCCAGCAGCGGCCCGTAGGCGGAGGCCTCGTCGCGGTCGGCGACCATCAGCAGGTGCACGCCGACCGACGGGCCCTCGTCGGCCAGGTAGCGCAGCTGGGTGACGGCCCGGTCGTCGAAGCCGTGCGGGAAGTCGTGCACGACGAGCAGCTGCTCGGCCGGGTCCAGGTCCGCGGGCAGGTCCTCGGGCGCGCCGGCGCGCAGGGCCATCTGTACGAGGTCCACCCGGCGGGTCAGCCGTGCGAGGGTCTCCGCGACCCCGGCGGCGCCCGCCGCGGGCGGCCCGGCCAGCACTCCGGCGCGGACCAGCGGGGCCAGCGCGGCGGAGCCCGCCCCGGCCGCGTCGATCACGTGGACGGAGATCCGGCCGGCCGGGTGGACGGCGAGCAGCCGGGCGGCGTGCGCGACGGCCATGTCCATGGCGGCGCGGCGCAGCCGGTCGGTGTCCATGGTCATGGCGGCCTCGGAGCCGGTACGGCCGTTGTCGATCCACAGTCCGCGCTCCAGCGGGAGCCGCATCAGCATGGGGATCTTCAGCCCGGGGCTCTCGGGCAGGCTGAGGTCCCCCAGGCGCAGGGCGAGGGGGCCCTCCTCGGGGGCGCCCTGGCCGTGCCAGACGGGGTTGTCCCAGCGGGCGTACGCGGCCGGGAGCGCGGGTTCGACCACCTCGGACTCGGCGGTGAGCTGGGCCAGGTCCCGGTCGAGGACGGCGCGGGCCTGGGCGACCAGGTCGTCGCGGCGGGCCCGGGCGGTCTCACGGGCGTCCCCGCCGGCGCCGCCCAGGCGGTGGCGCGGGTCGGACAGGGCCTCGTCCAGCTCGCGGTCCAGCCGGGAGTCGGCGAAGTCGACGGCGCTGCGGTAGGCGGCGACGGTGCGGGCCAGGTCCTCGAACATGCCCCAGACCTGGTTGTAGAGCCGCTCGTCCATGGACCAGCCGGTGGCGTCCCCGGCGACGGGGACGGGGGGTTCGCCGGGGCCGGCGGGGGCGGCCGCGGGGCGGGGGGCCGGCTCGGGTGCCTCGTTGGTGGTGCGGCGGCGGCGCGGGTGGGCGTAGTCGATGGCGGGTCGGCCGTCGGCGGGTGCGGCCGCGGCCGGCGCGGGGCCGGGGGTGCCGGCGTAGGGGACCCCGGAGACGGGGACCGGGTCCGGCGGCTCCGGGGCGGTCGCGGGGGCTGGGGGGCGGTCGCGGGGGGCTGCGGGGTCGCGGGCGGCGCGGCCTCCTGCGCGGGGGGCGGGAGGGGGGCCGGGGAGCGGTCGCCGTCCCCGGTGCGCGCGGCCGTGCGCAGGGCCTCGGCGGCCAGGGCCGCGGCCTCGGGTGCGGCCAGTCCCCCGTCCCGGAGGAGGGCGGCGAGTCCGTCGGCGTACCCCTGGCCGACGGCCCGGACCTTCCAGGCGCCCTGGCGGCGGTAGAGCTCCAGGGCGATCAGGGCGGTCTCGGCGTCCAGGCCGGTGAGGGCGAAGGCCGCGAACTCGGCGCCGCCCGCCTCGGCGACCGCGACGTGCGGTGCGGGGACGGCGCCGAAGCGCAGGGGGCCGCCGGGCGGCAGGACGAGGAGCAGGCCGATCCGGTGGACCTCCGCCGCGACGGCGTCGAGGTCGAAGGTCAGGGTGTGCCGGTCGCCGGGGCCTGCGGGCACCCGGACCCCGGGGAGGGCGGGGGCGGCCGGGTGGGCCAGGGCCCCGGGGCCGGTGAGCCGGCCCTGCTCGTCGGCCACCGAGGCCAGCGCGAGCACCGCGGTGCCGGCCGAGACCCTGACCTCCACCCGGCTGTGGGACACGGGGTGGTTCTGCCCCCGGACCAGTTCGGCCGTCATCGTGCAGCCCTCCCCCGTGCCTTCTTCTCTTGTTTCCCGGTGTCCCGGTCTTCCGGTTTCGGTGCGGTGGCGCGATGGCGCCGTGGTGCTTACAGGTGCGGCAGGATCGCCGGCATCAGGTCCTGGAAGGTCCGGCCGTTGGCCGGGTTGCCCAGGGCCGTCATCTGCCAGCCGCCGCCGGCCCGGGACACCTTCGCCATGATCTGCGCGGTGTACTGGCCGCCGCCGTCGAGGGTGTAGCGGGCCAGTTCCTGGCCGTTGGTCTCGTCGACGATGCGGCAGAACGCGTTCTGCACTTCCTGGAAGGTCTGTCCCGTGAAGGAGTTCACCGTGAAGACGATCGTGTCGATGTGCACCGGCACACGCTGGAGGTCGACGAGGATGGCCTCGTCGTCCCCACCCTGGCCGACGCCGCCGACCAGGTTGTCACCGGTGTGGCGGACCGAGCCGTCGTCGCTCTGCAGGTGCCGGAAGAACACCACGTCCACGGGCTGCTTGTCGGCGAACAGCACCGCCGAGGCGTCCAGGTCGATCTCCCGGGTGCGCGAGCCGAACAGCCCGCGGCGCTTGGCCGCCTGCCAGCCGAGGCCCATCCGGACGGCCGTCAGCGTGCCGCCGCCCTGCTTCTCCAGACTGATGGCCTGACCCTTGGTCATGTTGACCGTCACGCGCGTCCCCTCTCCATAGCCACCCCCAGGCAGCCTGTACCTGCGGCCGTTCCCACACCCTACTGACCGGCCACGGGTCAGGCGAGGCCCGCTTCCCGCATCTGCCGGAGCTCCTTCTTCAGCTCGCCCACCTCGTCGCGGATCCGGGCCGCGACCTCGAACTGGAGCTCGGCGGCAGCCCCCCGCATCCGCTCGGTCATCTGCTCGATGAGGGCGGCCAGTTCTGCGGCGGGACGGTCCGTGAGCACCTCGGCGGCCTTGGCCCCCTTGGCTCCCTTGGCTCCCTTGCCGGCCTTCGCCGGGGAGGCCGCGCCCAGGGCCGGGACGGGGGCCTTCGCGCCCTTGCCGTCCTTGGCCTGCCGGTAGCCGGTGCCGAGCAGCTGCTCGGTGTCGAGCTCCTCGCGGGCGATGGTGGCGACGATGTCGTTGATCTTCTTGCGGAGCGGCTGCGGGTCGATCCCGTTGGCCGTGTTGTACGCGATCTGCTTCTCGCGGCGCCGGTTGGTCTCCTCGATGGCCTTCTCCATCGCCGGGGTCATCTTGTCCGCGTACATGTGGACCTGGCCGGAGACGTTGCGCGCGGCGCGGCCGATGGTCTGGATGAGGGAGGTCCCGGAGCGCAGGAAGCCCTCCTTGTCGGCGTCGAGGATCGCCACGAGCGAGACCTCGGGCAGGTCGAGGCCCTCGCGCAGCAGGTTGATGCCGACCAGGACGTCGTACTCGCCGGAGCGCAGCTCGCGCAGCAGCTCGATGCGGCGCAGGGTGTCCACGTCGCTGTGCAGGTAGCGGACCTGGATGCCGAGCTCCAGGAAGTAGTCGGTCAGGTCCTCGGCCATCTTCTTGGTGAGGGTGGTGACCAGGACGCGCTCGTCCTTCTCCACCCGGGTGCGGATCTCGTGCACCAGGTCGTCGATCTGGCCTTCGGTGGGCTTGACCACGACCTCGGGGTCGACGAGGCCGGTGGGGCGGATGATCTGCTCCACGAAGCCGTCGGCGCGGGAGAGCTCGTATTTCCCCGGGGTGGCGGACAGGTAGACGGTCTGGCCGATCCGCTCCTGGAACTCCTCCCACTTCAGCGGCCGGTTGTCCAGCGCGGACGGCAGCCGGAAGCCGTGGTCGACCAGGGTCCGCTTGCGCGAGGCGTCGCCCTCGTACATGGCGCCGATCTGCGGCACCGTGACGTGCGACTCGTCGATGACGAGGAGGAAGTCCTCGGGGAAGTAGTCGATGAGGGTGTTGGGGGCCGAGCCGCGCTCGCGGTCGTCCATGTGCAGCGAGTAGTTCTCGATGCCGGAGCAGGACCCGATCTGGCGCATCATCTCCAGGTCGTAGGTGGTGCGCATGCGCAGCCGCTGGGCCTCCAGCATCTTGCCCTGCTTCTCCAGCTCGGCGAGGCGCTCGGCCAGCTCGGCCTCGATGCCGCGGATCGCCTTCTCCATGCGCTCGGGGCCGGCGACGTAGTGGCTGGCGGGGAAGACGTACAGCTCGTGGTCCTCGCTGATGACCTCGCCCGTCAGCGGGTGCAGGGTGGAGAGCGCCTCGATCTCGTCGCCGAACATCTCGATGCGGACGGCCAGTTCCTCGTAGACCGGGAAGATCTCGATGGTGTCCCCGCGCACCCGGAAGGTGCCCCGGGTGAAGGCCACGTCATTGCGCGTGTACTGGATGTCCACGAAGCGGCGCAGCAGCTGGTCGCGGTCGATCTCCTCGCCCACCTTGAGCGGGACCATCCGGTCCACGTACTCCTGCGGCGTGCCGAGGCCGTAGATGCAGGACACGGAGGCGACGACGATCACGTCACGCCGGGTGAGCAGCGAGTTGGTCGCGGAGTGGCGCAGCCGCTCCACCTCCTCGTTGATCGAGGAGTCCTTCTCGATGTAGGTGTCCGACTGCGGAACGTAGGCCTCGGGCTGGTAGTAGTCGTAGTACGACACGAAGTACTCGACGGCGTTGTTCGGCAGGAGCTCGCGGAACTCGTTCGCCAGCTGGGCGGCGAGGGTCTTGTTCGGCGCCATCACCAGGGTCGGGCGCTGGAGCTTCTCGATCATCCACGCGGTGGTGGCCGACTTGCCGGTGCCGGTGGCACCGAGCAGGACGACGTCCTTCTCACCTGCGCGGATGCGCTTCTCCAGCTCGGCGATGGCCGCCGGCTGGTCGCCGCTGGGCTGGTAGGGGCTGACGACCTCGAAAGGCGCCACCGTGCGTTCGATCTTCGATACGGGCCGCATGACTCCACCGTACGGCCCCCCACTGACACTCGGACGCCCGCAAGCGCCCCGCCCCCCTCGCGCCGGGCACCCGGCGGCCCCCGGAGGGTCCGTCGGACGGACGAGCCTCCCCCTTTCTGGTCCGTTTGTCGTAGTTCGGTGGCGTCCGTGTGATCTTCGAGCCCATGATCGCGGTGAACGCTCCGCCGTGAAGTGCACAGCCACAACGACTGCCGCTCCGCACCCGTCTGACGCAGGAACAGGGCTCACGACCCGAGGAGAACGCACATGTACGTCCGAACCGCCGCCGCGGCAGCCGCCGCCTTCCTGGGCCTCACCCTGACCATGCTGGGCGGGTCGGCGTCGCCCGCCGCCACCGGCCCCGGATCCGCACCGGGCTCGACGGGACTCCTGGGCCCCACCGTGTACGCCCACCGGGGGGCCTCCGCGTACGCCCCGGAGAACACCCTGGAGGCGATCGACCTGGCGATGCGGCTGGGCTTCGACTGGGTCGAGAACGACGTCCAGCGGACCAGGGACGGCGAGCTGGTGGTGATCCACGACGACACCCTGGCCCGCACCACCGACGTCGAGCAGGTCTTCCCCGACCGCAAGCCCTGGCGGGTCAAGGACTTCACGGCGGCGGAGATCGCCCGGCTGGACGCGGGGAGCTGGTTCTCGCCGCGGTTCGCCGGCGCCCGGGTGCCTACCCTGCGGGAGTACATGGAGCGGGTCCAGGACAACCGCCAGCGGCTGCTGCTGGAGATCAAGAAGCCGGAGCTCTACCCCGGGATCGAGGAGCAGACGCTGAAGGTGTTGGAGGAGACCGGCTGGCTGGACGCCCAGCACGTCGCACGGCGGCTGGTGGTGCAGAGCTTCAGCGCCGACTCCGTGCGCGTCGTGCACCGGCTGCGCCCCGACCTGGTGACGGCCTTCCTGGGCACCCCGACCGTGGCCGGCCTGCCCGAGTACGCCGAGTTCACCGACCGGATCAACCCGTGGCACACGACGATCTCGGCCGACTGGGTGGCGGCCGTGCACCGGCTGCGGGGGGCGCACGGCAAGACGATGGAGGTGGACACCTGGATCGTGGACGACGCCGCGACGGCCCGGAAGGTGCGGGAGATGGGGGTGGACGGAATCATCACCAACGCGCCGGACGTCGTACGGGGGGCCGTGGGCGGCTACTAG
Source organism: Streptomyces katrae (assembly GCF_002028425.1). Classification (GTDB taxonomy): domain Bacteria; phylum Actinomycetota; class Actinomycetes; order Streptomycetales; family Streptomycetaceae; genus Streptomyces; species Streptomyces katrae_A. The sequence goes on from NZ_CP020042.1 coordinate 2,047,938, forward strand.
CCGCCGGCGGGCGGGGCTGTCGGTGGGGCGCCGTACCGTTGAGGCGTGGACAGCACCGAGCGGCCCCGCGGGCCGCACCTCGAATGGACCGTCCTCCCCAGCGAGATCGGTCCCCTGCTCCTGGCCGCGACCCCCGAGGGGCTGGTCCGGGTGGAGTTCCATGCCGGGCCCGAGCGGGTCGGCCGGATGATCGGCGCGCTGGTCTCCCGGCTGGGCGCCGAGGCCTGGCGGCCGGACCCGGGCCGGGAGGTGCTGCTGGCCGAGCCGATACGCCAGCTCAAGGCCTACTTCGCGGGTGCGCTGCGCCGCTTCGACCTGCCCCTGGACTGGCGGCTCAGTTCCGGGTTCAACCGGCAGGTGCTGCTGGAGCTCGACCGCTCGGTGCCCTACGGCTCGGTGGTGGGGTACGGGGAGCTGGCGGCCCGGGCCGGGCAGCCCGGGGCGGCCCAGGCCGTGGGCAACGCCATGGGCTCGAACCCGCTGCCGCTGGTGGTGGCCTGCCACCGCGTGGTGGAGAACGACGGGGGGATCGGGGGCTTCGGGGGCGGGGTGGAGACCAAGCGGACCCTGCTCGCGCTGGAGGGCGTCCTGCCGCAGCCGCTGTTCTAGGGGGTCTGATGGATCTCCGCGGCCCCGTCTTACCCGGTTCCCCTCGGCGGTAAGGGGTGGGAAACTGCCGCGGTGACTACTGCTGCCGCCTGCCGCCTCACCGCGTACGGTCCTGCCCCGGACGTCCCGCCCGCGCGCCCGCGACGGGGGTGTCCGGCGTGACCGCCTCCCCCACGACCCCGCCCGCGGCCTCCGCCGCCACCCCCACGACCGCGTCGTCGTCCGTCACCGCGGCCGATCTGCCGCGCATCCAGCGCCGGACCTCCGCGGTGCTCATCGCCGGGCAGATGCTGGGCGGCCTGGGCGTGCCCATCAGCATCGCCCTGGCCCCCGTACTGGCCACCGAGATCAGCGGCACCGAGGCCCTGTCCGGGTTCGCCTCCACCGCCGCGGTGATCGGCACCGCCCTGGTCTCCCTGCCGCTCGCCGCGCTGACCACCGCGCGCGGGCGCCGGGCGGGGCTGCTGGCCGGGTACGCGATCGGCACGGTCGGGGCGGCCCTGGTCGTGCTGGCCGCCTCCGTGAAGAGCTTCCCGCTGCTCATGCTCGGCATGGCCGCCTTCGGCGCCGCGTCCTCCGCCAACCTCCAGGCCCGCTTCGCCGCCGCCGACCTCGCCGCCCCGGACCGGCGGGCCCGTGCGATCTCGGTGGTCGTCTGGGCCTCCACCATCGGCGCGGTGCTCGGGCCGAACCTCTCCGCCCCGGCCAGCGACAGCTTCGCCGGCACCTCCATACCCCAGACGGCGGGGCCCTTCGTGTGGGCGGCCGCCGTCTTCGTCCTCACCGGCACCCTGCTCGGCGTACTGCTGCGGCCCGACCCGCTGCTGACCGCGCGGGCCCTGGCCGGGCCCGGCGAGGAATCCCGCCAGGGCCGCTCGCTGCGTGCCGGGTTCGCCGCCGTCAAGGCCTCACCACGGGCCCGGCTCGCGCTGCTGACCGTCGCGGTGTCGCACACCACCATGGTCTCGATCATGGTGATGACCCCGGTCGACCTCGGCCACCACGGCGCGGGCCTGAAGCTGGTCGGGCTGGTGATCAGCGGGCACATCGCGGGCATGTTCGCGTTCTCGCCCGTCATGGGCTGGCTCGCCGACCGGCTGGGCAGGTTCTCCGTGATCGGCCTGGCGGCCGGGCTGCTCTCGGTCGCCGCCCTGCTGGCCGGTACGGCCGCCGGGAACCACGCGCAGAGCGCGGCCGGTCTCTTCCTGCTCGGCCTCGGCTGGTCCGCCGGCATGGTCTCCGGCTCGGCGCTGCTGACCGACTCGGTGCCGCAGCCCGCACGGGCCGCCGTCCAGGGCCTGAGCGACCTGACGATGAATGCGGCGGCCGGTCTGGGCGGCGCGGCCGCCGGCCTGGTGATGTCCCAGGCCGGCTACGGCTGGCTCAACGCCATCGGCGCTTCGCTGCTGCTGCCGATGGCCGCGCTGGCCCTGTTCACCGCCCGGCGGCACCCGGCGGCCGCCGCACCGTAGGGCGACCGCCGTTTCAGAGGTTGATGTGGTAGGCCTTGCGCAGGGTCTCGTGGACCGTCCAGGTGGTCCGGTCGCCCTTGCGCAGTACGCAGGCCGAGCCGGGTCCCAGCTCCAGGGTCGCGCCGCCCTCCACTTCCACGGTGGCGCGGCCGCTGACGACCACGAACAGTTCGTCGGCCTCGGTGTCGGTGACCACCCCGGGGGTGATCTGCCAGATGCCCCGGATCTGGGAGCCGTCCTCGGACTCCCAGAGCACCTTGCCGGTCACCACCGGGGCGCCGGAGACGATCTGGGCGGGGTCGAGGTCCTCGGCCTCCAGCTCGCCGTCGGGGACGTCCGTGACGGATACGGCGAAGGAGGCGGGGGCGGCGCTGTGGTCACTGGTGCTCATGGTGCGCCAGCGTAGGGCGGCCGCGCCGGCCGCGGGGTGATCAGAGCGTCCAGCGCGGGCGCGGCGCGCGCGTCACTCCGTCGAGTGCGCGGGGCGGCTTCGCGCCGGAGTGGGCGGGGGCGCGTTTGCGGGCGCGCGCCCCGTGCCATGGATGGGGACATGCCACAGCACAGAGCAGCCGAGGTCCCCGTCCTGTCGGAAGAGGTGCGCGAGGCGCTCGCCGCGCGCAGGCCCGTCGTCGCCCTGGAGTCGACGATCATCGCGCACGGCCTGCCCCGCCCCCGCAACCTGGCCGTGGGCCTGGAACTGGAGGAGCTGGTACGGGCGGAGGGCGCCGTCCCGGCGACGGTCGCGGTGGTCGACGGGGTGGCGTACGCGGGCCTGGACAAGGCGCGACTGGAGCGGATCGCGGCGGGCGAGGGGGTGCGCAAACTCGGCCACCGCGACCTGGCCCCGGCGCTCGCGACGGGCGCCACGGGTGCGACGACGGTCTCGGCGACGGCCTTCCTGGCGGCCCGGGCCGGCCTGCGGGTCTTCGCCACGGGCGGGCTGGGCGGCGTGCACCGCGGGTTCGCGCAGACCCAGGACGAGTCGGCGGACCTGTCCCTGCTGGCCCGTACCCGGATCACGGTGGTGTGCGCGGGCGTGAAGTCCGTCCTGGACGTCCCCGCCACGCTCCAGCGGCTGGAGACGCTCGGCGTGGCGGTCGTCGGCTACCGCACGCGCGCCTTTCCCGGGTTCTACCTGGCGGACTCCGGCGAGCCGGTCGACTGGACGGTGGAGCGGCCGGAGGCGGTGGCGGAGATGATGGCCGCCCAGGACGCCGTGGCGGGCCCGGAGTCGGCCCTGGTGGTGGCCAACCCGGTCCCCCGCTCCGAGCAGCTGGACCCGGCGCTCCACGACCGCGTGCTGGCGCAGGCGCTGGCCGAGTGCGAGGAGCGCGGGATCACGGGGCAGGCGGTGACACCGTTCCTGCTGGGGTTCCTGGTACGGGCGACCGGCGGGGCCTCGCTGGAGGCGAACGTGGCCGCGGTACGGGGGAACGTGCGGCTCGCGGCACAGATCGCCGGGGCGTGGGCGGACCTGGCATGACGGGGCGGGAGCGGGGGCCGCCCGGACACGGCAGGCGCGGGGGACGGGGGCGGGGACGGCCCGGACACCGCACGCACCGGGGGCGCTGGTGGTCGTCGGGGACGTGGTCACGGACGTGGTGGCGGTGCACCGGGAGCCGCTGGCCCCGGCCACCGACACCGCCGCCCGGATCCGCACCCTGCCCGGCGGGGCGGGGGCCAACGCGGCCTGCTGGGCGGCCCGCACGGGCACCGCCGAGGTACGGCTCCTGGCGCGGGTGGGCTGCGAGTCGGCGCGCTGGCACGAGCGGGCGCTGGTCGACGCGGGGGTGCGGCCCCGGCTGGTGGTGGACCCGGCCGAGCCGACCGGGACGGTGGTGGCGCTGGTCGGCGCCGACGCGGAGCGGACGTTCCTGACCGACAGCGGGGCCTCCCTGCGGCTGTGCCCGGCCGACTGGGCGCCCTCCCTGCTGGACGGGGCGGCCCACCTCCACCTGTCCGGCTACCTGTTCTTCGCCGAGCCCAGCCGGGAGCTGGCCCTGGTCGCCCTGCGGGCCGCACGGACGCGGGGGGTACCGGTCAGCGTGGACCCCGCCTCGGCGGGGTTCCTGGCCGCACTGGGCCCCGAGGCCTTCCTGAGGGCGGTGGCGGGCGTGGGGACCCTCCTGCCGAACGAGGACGAGGCCCGCCTCCTGGCCGGGGTCCCGGACACCGCGCGGGCCGCGCAGGAGCTCAGCCGGCGCGTTCCGCTGGTGGTGGTGACGCGCGGCACCCGCGGTGCACTCGTCGCCGAGGACGGCCGGATCACGGCGGAGGTCGAGGCGGAACCGGCGGACGCGGTGGACACCACCGGCGCGGGCGACGCCTTCACCGGCGGCTTCCTGGCGGCCCGCCTCTCGGGCGCCACCCCACCGACCGCAGCCCGCGCGGGCTGCCACACGGCGGCCCAAGCAATAACCCGCCTGGGCGGCCGGCCCTAGGGCGCTACCGTTCGCGGATCCCGGTCCAGGCCGGGTGGCGGGGGTCGTCGGCGCGGACCAGGGCGTCCGCCGTCGATTGCGGGCCCGACTCGCGGGCGTAGCGGGCGAAAGCCGGCAGGGTCCAGTGGTCCGAGGGGTCCGTGCGCCGGGCCAGGGCGCCCGGTGAGAGGCTGATGTGCACGCTCAGGTCGAAGGGGAACCAGTGGCCCAGCAGGAGGGGGCCGTGCAGGATCAGGACGCCGCCCGGCGGGAGTTGCGCGTACGGGCTGCGGGTGGCGCGGTCGGTCACCGGGTCCCACAGGTCCGGCAGGACGCGTCCGGTGCCGCCGGGGTCCGTCGGCGCGAAGACCTCCCGCCACAGCGCTCCCGTGTCGTACCAGCCGCCCAGGTAGGTGTCCACGTCCTGCCGGCCGAACTCGAACCGCAGCGACGCCGGCTGCAGGAACCCGCCGGCCGCCACCACCAGCGCGGAACGCCCGCGCTGTCGCAGGGCGTCGGCCAGTTCGGCCGCGAGGACGCCGGTGCCGGCGGCGGGCGCGCCGTCGATGCCGACGCGCTGCCAGGGGCCGCCCCCTTCGGACGGTGCGTCGAGGTGGCCGGCGAGCCGCTCGGCCATCCGCTGCCAGGTGATCGCTTCCAGCTTCACGAACCAATTGTCAGTGGTCGCCCTTAGCGTTTTTCACGAGGGATCACCGGTGAACAGGAGCCGGCGGCCCGACTCTTGGGGAGGGGTCTGTCATGGCGCGGGAGACGACGTACCTGGAGCTGTCGCAGGAGGACGGCGCGGCGCACAAGTTCTACGAGGTGACCGTCGACGGCGTCCTCGTATCGGTGCGCTACGGCCGCATCGGCGCGGCCGGCCAGCTGCAGAGCTCGTCGTTCCCGACGGCGGAGAAGGCGCGGGCCGCCGCGGCCAAGAAGATCGGCGAGAAGGTCCGCAAGGGGTACGCCCCGGCGGTGCGGGGCGCGCGGGCGGCGCGGCCGGTGACCCGTCGCCAGGTGGCCTCGGCGCCGTCGACGGCCCGGGCGGTGGCGCCGGTGCTGTGGCGCTTCCGCACCGGTTCCGCGGCCTTCGGCATCCATGTGGACGAGGACCGCTGCTGGGTGGGCAACCAGGCGGGCGATGTCTACACGGTGAGCCACGGCGGGGAGGTGCTCGCCCGGTACTCGCTGCCGGACGGGGTGAAGTGCCTGGTCGCCGACGAGTTCTGGATCTACGCGGGCTGTGACGACGGCACGGTGTACGACCTGTCGTCCAAGGTGCCGTTCGGGGCGTACGGGATAGCCGCGGACGTGGACATCTACTGGCTCGACATCCACGAGGGCGTGCTGCACGTCTCGGACGCGAACGGCGGCCTGACGGTCATCGACCACGAGGACGAGCACCAGTGGTCCCGCAAGTCCGCGGGCAACGGCGCCTGGATGGTCCGCGCGGACGAGCGGGCGGTGTACCACGGTCACGCCGGCGGCGTGACGGCCTACGCGGCGGACGGCACGGGCCAGTTGTGGCACACGGGGACACCCGGCGGGGTGCTGTTCGGCTGGCAGGAGCAGGACGCGGTGTACGCGGGGACGGTGCGCAACACCGTGCAGCGGCTGTCGAAGGCGACGGGCGCGGTCGAGGCCTCGTACCGGTGCGACGCGGCGGTGTACTCGTGCGCGACCTCGCCGGACGGGCGGCACGTGTTCGCCGGTGACTCCTCGTCCTCGGTGTACTGCTTCGACGCCGACGGGCGGCGGCTGTGGAAGCTGGGCACGGGCAGCGGGTCGGCGCTGTCGATGCAGTACCTGGACGAGCGGCTCTACCTGGTCACGACGGACGGTTCGCTGGTGTGCGTGGACGCGAGCGAGGCGGCGATCGCGGCGGCCCAGCGGGGTTCCGTGCCGACGGCGGTGGACGTGAAGTCGGCCGCGGCGCTGCCGGTGTTCACCCCGGCGGCGTCGGCCGCCGCGGTGGCGACGGTGTCGGTGGCTTCGGTGCCGTCGGGCGGTGTGGTGGTCGAGTGCGTCCAGGTGGGCGGCCGGATGCGGGTGCAGGTGGTGTCGGACGGTTTCGAGCCGGCCTGGAACGTGCAGTTCCCGCGGGGGATACGGGAGGCCGGGGCCCGCTACGTGGTGGACGGTCTGCATGCGGCGGCCGGGGGCTTCTACCGGGTGCGGGGCGAGATACGCCGGCTGGTCTGACCGGGGTGGCCCGGGGCTGCCGGGGCCGGGGGGGCCGCTTGGACCCGTGCGGGTGGTGCCGTGGTGGACGGGGGTCTCCACGGCGCCGCCCGGGCGGCTCAGGGGGTGTGGTCCGGGCAGCCGCAGGGGGTGGCGCCGAGCGGGGCGGGGGCGGGCAGGGCCCAGGGGTCGTCGTCGGCGAGTGCGCAGGTGACGTGGAGGACGACCGGGGCGGGGCCGAGGTTGCGGCCGAGGTGGACGTGGTCGTGGCCTTCGGGTTCGACGAAGGTGGCCCCCGTGGGGTGGACCTCCACGGTGCCGTCGGACAGGATCCGGGTGAGGGTCCCGGAGGTGACGGCCGCCATGAGGGGTACGAGGTGGTAGTGCCAGCCCGTGCAGCCGCCGGGCGGTATGACGACCTCCCGGCCCGAGAGGTCCGCGGGGAGCCGCGTTCTCGTGTGCCTCTCCGTCGTCGCCTGCCGTGCGCCCATGTGCTCTCCTCCACGGGCTCACCGCGTCCCGTACCGGCTCCCGTACGGGGTCACGCTAAGTGGAGGTCATAAGGTCCGGACAGATTTTCCGAATAACCAATAACCCACCTCCGTAAGGTGATATGGGCACCGGTCGGCGGTATCACAACCGCATGAGTCTCGTCGTCTTCGAGTCACTGAGGCCGGTCCACTGCGCCGAGTGCCGGCGGGGTCCGCTGCGGCACCTCGTCCGTGAGTCCGGGGTGCCGCGCTGCCTGGACTGTGCCGACCTGGGGCACCTCGTGTACCTGCCGCGCGGCAACGCGGCGCTCACCCGCCGGGCGCGGGAGGCCAGTTCGCTGTCGGCCGTCGTGGTGCGCCGGCACCGGGGGCGCCGGCGCTACGAGCGTCAGGGGCTGCTCGTCGAGGACGCCGCCCTGGCCCGCGCCGAGCGCGCCTGCCTCGCGGACGCCGACGCCCGGGCCCGGCGCCGGGAGCGGGACCGGCTGCGCCGGGCGGCCGAGGACGTACGGTTCACGGCCGCCTTCGCCGCCGAGATCCTGCGGCTGTTCCCCGGCTGTCCGCCCGAGCGGGCGCAGGCGATCGCCGCCCACGCCTCGGTGCGCGGCAGCGGCCGGGTCGGCCGCACCGCGGCCGGCCGGGCCCTGGACGAGCAGGCGGTGTCGATGGCGGTGCGGGCGGCCGTGCGGCACACCGACACCGAGTACGACGCCCTGCTGATGGCGGGGGTGCACCGGTTCGAGGCCCGCGCCCGGCTCGCGGCCCGCATCGACGCGATCCTCGACGGATGGCGTGCGGGGCCCGTCAGTTGACGCGGAAGCGGCGGTAGAGCATCACCCCGCCGAGGAGCAGTGCGCCGCTGCCGGGCAGCAGGTAGCCGAGCCCGTCGGAGCCGGTGTGGGCGAGGGCCGCGGGGCCGCCGGCCGGCAGGGAGGGCGCCGGGGTCGCGGGCGGGGTGACGGGCCGCTCGGTGACCGGCGGCAGCGGCTGGGGCGGCTTGCCCCCGGTGGGGGTCTCGCCGTTGACGGAGGTGTTCCCGTGGGAGGCGTTGCCGGCGCCGACGACGCTCACCGAGTTCCCGCTCACGTTGAGCGGGAGGTCGACGGGGAGTTGGATGCCGTTGCCGGACAGCACCCCGGGAGAATCCTTTCCGCGCCCTTCGGCAGCGGCCCCGCCCCCTTGCCCGCCCCCGGGTTTCGACGGATGGGAGGGCCTGGGATCGGGATTCCCGCCGTCCGGGCCCGTGTTGGCACAGCGGTTGCCCGCGGCCGGGTTGAGCACGCCGACCACGCTCACGGTGTTCCCGCACACGTTCACCGGCACGTGGACCGGCAGCTGCACCAGGTTCCCCGAGAGCAGCCCCGGCGAGCGCTGGGCGGTCCCGCCCGCGTCGGCGTCGGCGTGGGCGAGGCCGCCCACTCCCGCCACCGCCAGGCCGCCACCCGCGACCATCGCCGCGATCAAGCCGTTCCGACGACTGTGACGCATCAGCATTTCCTGCCTTCCGGAGGGTTTCCAGGGCGTCGCGCCCGTACCGGAGACAACGCGGTGGACCCGTTCGGGTTATAGAGCCGGTAGGCATTTCACTCCATCGTGTACTGGGTAGTGCCTACTTCATGACAGAACGACCGCTGCTCCTGCTGGACGTGGACGGCCCGCTGAACCCCTTCCGGTCCCTCTCGGCGGGACTGCGCGGCTACACCAGCCACCGCATGCGCCCGGACGTCTGGCTCGCCTACCGCGACCCGCAATCCCGCCGCGCCCGTCGCGGGGTGCGGGTGCGCCTGCACCCCTCGCACGGGGCCCGCCTGCTGGCCCTGCCCTTCGAACTCGCCTGGGCCACCGCCTGGACCCATCAGGCCAACACCCTGATCTCCCCGCACATCGGGCTGCCCGCCGACCTCCCCGTGGTCGACTGGCCGGAGCTCTTCGCCCGCGACCCGGACGGCCTCTCCTGGAAGACCCGCCACCTCCTGGACTGGGCGGCCGGGCGCCCCTTCGCCTGGGTCGACGACATGATCACCCCGCAGGACCGGGCCTGGGTCCGCGAGCACCATCCGGCCCCGGCCCTCCTGCTGCGCGTCCTGCCCCGCCACGGCCTGCGCGAGCGGGACTTCGCGGCCCTGTCCTCCTGGGCGGCCGGGCTCAGCCCCGCAGGGCGCTGACCGGGTCCGGAGAGGGCCGGCCCGTGGGCCACCAGTCGTCCGTCCCCGGACGGGACTCGTAGGCGTACCAGAGGCCGTCGCGGCCCAGGCGGAGCTGGCGGGTGCGGTCGGTGAGGCGGTTGCGTCCGGGGCGGAAGGAGCCCTGTCCGGCGGCGAGCAGGGCGGGGCGGGCCCGGTCGAAGGGGCCGGCCGGCGGGTCCCACGGCTCGTCGAGGACGGTCAGCGCGGGCAGCCCGCCCTGCCGCCAGGCCGCGGCGGCGCGGGCCAGGTCGGTGGTGGTCCGCCCGGTGGCCCTGGCCAGTTCGCGGTAGAGGGCGCGGGCGGCGCCGGTGAGACCGGCCGTGGGGTGAGCGGAGGCCAGTCGTACGGCGTCCTGCCAGAGGCCGAGTCCGCCGATCGGGTCCTCGCCCGTGGTGAGCAGCGCCAGGGCGCGGGCGGCCGCGTCACCGGCAAGCTGCTCCAGCGCCAGCGGGTCCGGGGCCGCCGGGTCGGACGGGTAGGCGGGCGGCGCTCCCACCGCCGCCGGAGCGGCGAGCGGGGCGGGCAGCGGGGGCAGGACCGTGCGGGCCACCGCGGCGCGGGCCGGAACACCGGGGAAGTCCAGCGCGGCGTCGGGCCGTTCGCGCGCGGCGTGCGCGGCGTTGCGCCGGGCCAGGTCCTCCAGGAGCTCCCGCTCGCCGCGGCCGCGCAGGAGCAGCAGGACGAACGGGTCGGCGTCGAGGAGGCGGGCGGCCCGGTAGCAGAGGGCCGCCGCGTGCTTGCAGGGCGGTCTCGCGGGGTCCGGGCAGGAGCAGCGCGCCCGCAGTTCGCCCGCCCCGGGCAGGATCAGCCCGGCGAGGGACTGCGGGACCTCCCGCTCCAGCAGTGCCGCCAGCGCGGCGGGATCCGCCGCCACCGCCTCCAGCACCTCGGCCCACTCGGCGTCGGCGAAGGCAGCCAGGGCCAGCTCGGTGCGGTAGGGGCGGGCCCGGCTGCCCCGGACGTAGGCCACGATCCGGCCGGGGGTGACCGTCACCGCGTCGACGTGTCCCTCGCCGGCGTACGCACGGCCGCGCGCGAGGCGGCCCGCGTCCGGCGCGGACTCCTCCAGGGCGCGCACCCAGGCCCGGCCCCACCAGGTCACGGCCTCCGGCCCGGCGGGCACGGTCTCGAAGGTGCGGCGGCGGTCGTCCCGCGCGGTGATCATGCGGGCCTCCGCAGGGAGACGAGGTCGGCCAGCTCGCGGTCGGTGAGCTCGGTCAGCGCGGACTCGCCGGAGCCCAGCACGGCGTCGGCGAGGGCGCGTTTGGCCTCCAGGAGTTCGGCGATGCGGTCCTCGACGGTGCCCTCGGCGATGATGCGGTGGACCTGGACGGGCTGGGTCTGGCCGATGCGGTAGGCGCGGTCGGTGGCCTGTTCCTCGACGGCCGGGTTCCACCAGCGGTCGTAGTGGACGACGTGCCCCGCACGGGTGAGGTTGAGGCCGGTGCCGGCGGCCTTGAGGGAGAGCAGGAAGACGGGTACGGCGCCGGACTGGAAGCGGTCGACGAGTTCCTCGCGGCGGGGCACCGGGGTGCCGCCGTGCAGGAGCTGGCTGGGGATGCCGCGGGCGGCGAGGTGGCGTTCGAGGATGCGGGCCATCGTCACGTACTGGGTGAAGACCAGGACCGAGCCGCCCTCGGCCAGGATGGTGTCCAGCAGCTCGTCGAGCAGGGCGAGTTTGCCCGAGCGGTGCGGGATGCGCGGCTCGGCCTCCCTCAGGTACTGCGCCGGGTGGTTGCAGATCTGCTTGAGCGAGGCCAGCAGCTTCATGATCATCCCGCGCCGCTCGATGCCCTCGCTGCCCTCGATCACGGCCATCGCCTCCTCCACCGCCGCCTGGTAGAGCGAGACCTGCTCCCGGGTCAGGGACACCGGATGGTCGGTCTCGGTCTTCGGCGGCAGCTCGGGCGCGATACCCGGGTCGGACTTCTTGCGGCGCAGCAGGAACGGCCGCACCAGCGCGGCCAGCCGGGCGACGGCCGCCTCGTTGCCCCCGTCCTCCTCCTGCTGGTGCTCCACGGGGCGGGCGTGCCGGGCGCGGAAGGCGGTGAGCGGGCCCAGCAGCCCGGGGGTGGTCCAGTCGAGGAGCGCCCACAGCTCGGAGAGGTTGTTCTCCACGGGGGTACCGGTCAGCGCCACCCGCGCCGGGGCCGGGATCGTCCGCAGCGCCTTCGCGGTCGCCGAATGCGGGTTCTTCACGTGCTGTGCCTCGTCGGCGACGACCAGGCCCCAGCGCTGGGCGGCCAGCCGCCCGGCCGAGGCCCGCATCGTCCCGTAGGTGGTGAGGACGAAGCCGCCCCCGAGGGAGTCGAGGGTGCGGTCCCCGCCGTGGAAGCGGCGCACGGGCGTCCCCGGGGCGAACCTCTCGATCTCCCGCTGCCAGTTCCCCAGCAGGGAGGCCGGGCACACCACCAGCGTGGGCTCCGGGCGGGCCCGGTGCAGGTGCAGCGCGATCAGCGTGACCGTCTTGCCCAGCCCCATGTCGTCGGCGAGACAGCCCCCGAGCCCCAGCGAGGTCATCAGGTCCAGCCAGGCCAGCCCCCGCAGCTGGTAGTCCCGCAGGGTGGCCTTCAGCCCCGCCGGAGCGGCCGGCGGGACCAGCTCGCCCGTCAGCCGGTCCCGCAGCGCGGCGAGCGCGCCCGCCGGGACCGCTTCCACCGGCTCTCCGTCGACCTCGGCCGTCCCCGTCAGTACGGTGGCGAGCGCGTCCACCGGGTCCAGCAGGCCCAGCTCCCGCTTGCGCGCCTTGCGCACCAGCTCGGGGTCGACCCGCACCCACTGGTCGCGCAGCCGTACCACCGGCCGGTGGGCCTGCGCGAGGGCGTCCATCTCCGAAGGGGTGAGCCGGTCGCCTCCGAGTGCGAGCTCCCAGGAGAACGCGAACAGCCCGGCGGCGTCGAAGAAGGCCGTGCCGTCGGTGGCGGAGCCCGGCGCGGCCTGCCGGACGACGGCGGTCGCGGTGAGGGTACGGGCGAGCTCGCGCGGCCAGTGCACCGCGACCCCGGCCCGCTCCAGCCGGGTCGCGGCGGCGCCCAGGAGGTCTTCGAGCTCCGGATCGGACAGGGCGAGGGAGTCGGGCACGGGCTGGTCGAGCAGGCGCAGCAGCGGCGGCCAGACCCGGCCGGCCCGGCGCAGCGCGAGCACGGCGTCGATCCGGGCGCGCGGCCCGAAGCCGGCCGCGGCGGCCCCGGCCCACAGCGGCCCGGCGTCGGTCACCAGGGTCGGGTCGGCGAGGCTGTGCACCTGGACCACGGCGGCCCCGGCACGGCGGACGTCCTCCGGCTCGGCCTCGTCGAAGAGGCGGAACGCGGACAGGTCGAGCCGCAGGGAGATCCCCACCCCGGCATCGGCGCCCGCCGCGACCTGCGCGGCCCACTCCCGTATCCCGGGCACCTGCTGCGGCGGGGCCGCGGCGAACGGCGCTCCGGCGGCGAACGGCGCGGCCGGGGTGCGCGGCAGGGTGTCGGCGACGGCGTCGAGGAAGGCCCGGACCAGGGCCTGTGGTTCGGGCAGCGCCAGCGGGCGGCGCCCCGGGAGCGGGGTGGCGTACCCCTCGTACGGGAGGGCGGCGGCGACGGCGCGCAGGTAGCCGACGTCATCGGCGTCGAGCGGACCGGCGCGCCAGGCGTCGGCGCCGCCCGGCGTGAGCCCGGGCAGCAGGCGGCCCCGGGCCGTGAGGGCCAGGGCCTGTACGGCGGCGGTGCCCCAGGCCCGGGTGGCGGGATGGGCGGCGGGGCTGTGGGCGGCCCGGGTCAGCAGGGGCAGGGCCTCGGCCACGGGGAGGGTCAGGGCCGGCACGCTGCGGGTACGGACCCCGGAGCCGTGCGGCCGCACGACCTGGAGCGGATGCGGGGTCCCGGGGCCCTCGGGCAGCGGCTCCCCCTGGGGGCACCAGAAGGCCACCCGCCCCTCACGGGGGACCTCGGCGGGGAGGAACACGGCGGCCCGGCGCAGCAGCGGCGGCAGCGGCGACGGCCGTTGCGGCGCCGGCTGATCTGGCGACGGCCGATGCATCGACTGAGGCATCGACTGAGGCATCGGGTGATGCGACGGCTGTGGATGCGGCTGCGTGGTCACGAGTCCCCCTCCCTGGTGCTCGGCGCTCCGCCCGGTCGTGGCGGATCCCATGCCGCCGAGTCTAGGCGCGGCCACTGACAACGCCGCTGACCTGGGCATACGCGGGCCCTGCGGAGCGTGCCACCATGGAAGGGAGGTCTCCGTCGGGGCGAAGGGACGACCATGCGAAGCGGAAACGAGCCCCTGACCGCCCGCAGCCCGCTGCGGCTGCGGTTCTGGCTCAGCGTGTGGGGGCTGATCTGGGCGGCCGCCGGAGCGGCGGCGTTCTCGCTGGCCGGACGGCCCGGCTGGGCCGCGGCCTGCGCGGCACTGGCGGTGCTGGCCGCCGTGGACCTGGCCGTGGTGGTCCACCACATCCACCAGGGCCCGCACTACCAGCCGGGGCGCGACATCCCCCCGTACGAACCCCCGCGCAGCCGGTGACGCACGCGCCGGGCCGCGGACCCGGCGCCGTCAGCCCTCGAAGCGGGCCGCCTCCAGGTACTCGGGCTGCGGGTCGAGGGCGGCGGCGAGCCGGAAGTGCCGCCGGGCCCGCTCGGGCCGGCCGGCACGCTGGTGGGTGCGGGCCAGCGCGAAGTGGGCGAAGGCGTTGTCCGGCTCCCGCTCCAGGACCAGCTCGAACTCCAGCTGCGCGGGCCGCAGCTGGGCCGCCGCGAAGAAGGCCCGGGCGCGCAGCAGGCGCGCCGCGGTGTTCTCGGGGTGGGCGGCTATGACGGAGTCGAGCAGCCGGACCGCGCCGCGCGGGTCCCGGGCTTCGAGCAGCTGCTCGGCGGCCCGGTAGTCGATGACGTGGGTCTCGGGACTCGGGGGGCCGGCGGGCTCCCGCGGGGACGGCGGCGTGGGCGTGGTGTCGGGCACAGTAAGTCTCCTTCCCTCTGCGCACGCCCTCAACGCACCTGCGCACCAGGGTTGTTCCCCGGTGACGCGGCGGCCGCGTTCCGCTACTCCGCGCACGCCGCACGCACTGCGGCCCCGACCCGGGCGCGCCGTCCACGGCCCGCGCCCGCCGCCCGTGGGCGGGTGGCCGGGCTGCTCCGCGGAACTGTCGCTTTACGCGTCCCCCGTGCGCGCCGCGGCCCGCTCCCCGAGCTGTTCCCACACCGCGCGGACCTGGGGCTCCAGTGCCTCCAGCGGGCCGTCGTTGTCGATCACCAGCGTGGCCACCGCCAGCCGCTGTTCCCGGGTGGCCTGCGCGGCCATGCGGGCGCGGGCCTCCTCCTCGGTCATCCCGCGCAGCGCGGTGAGCCGGGCCAGCTGCGTCGCCGGTGCGGCGTCCACGACGACCACCAGGTCGTACAGCGGTGCGAGCCCGTTCTCCGTGAGGAGCGGGACGTCGTGCACCACGATCGCGTCGGGCCCGGCGGCCTCCTCCAGCTCGGCGGACCGGGCCCCGACCAGCGGGTGCACGATCGCGTTCAGCGTGCGGAGCTTCTCGGGGTCGGCGAAGACGATCGCCCCGAGCTTCGGCCGGTCCAGCGCCCCGTCATCGGTCAGCACGGACTTCCCGAAGGCCTCCACCACGGCCGCGAGGCCCGGTGTGCCCGGCTCCACGACCTCCCGTGCGATCCGGTCGGCGTCCACGACGACCGCCCCGTACCCCGCCAGCAGCCGCGAGACCTCGCTCTTGCCGGCACCGATTCCGCCTGTCAGGCCCACCTTCAGCATGCCCAGCACCCTAACGCCCCGCTCCCGGACGGCTCCGGCCGCATCCCTGCGCCCCCCACTGCCGTCCGTTACGCGTCGCCCTCGCGCTCCGCGAGGAACCGCTCGAACTCGCGGCCGAGCTCGTCCGCCGTCGGGATCTCGGCCGGCTCGGCGATCATGTTGCCCCGGGTCTCGGCCCCGGCGGCGGCGTCGTACTGGTGCTCCAGACCCTGGACGAGGCTGACGAGCTCCTCGTCGCCCTCGCGGATCTGCCGGTCGATCTCCGTCTGCGTGCGGTGCGCCTCGGTGCGCAGGGCGTGGGCGACGGCCGGCAGGACCAGTCCGGTCGCGGCGGTGATCGCCTCGAGCGCGGTGAGCGCGGCGTCCGGGTACGGGGAGCGGGCGACGTAGTGCGGGACGTGCGCCGCGACGCCGAGCACGTCGTGCCCGGCCTGGGCGAGGCGGAACTCGATCAGCGACTCGGCGCTGCCGGGGACCTGGGCCTCGTCGAAGGGGCTGCGGTGGCCGGGCATCAGGTCGGTGCGGTTGCCGTGCGGGGTGATGCCGACGGGCCGGGTGTGCGGGACGCCCATGGGGATGCCGTGGAAGTTGACCGAGAGCCGGACGCCGAGCCGCTCCACGATCTGGCGGACGGCGACGGCGAAGCGCTCCCACTCCACGTCCGGCTCGGGGCCGGAGAGCAGCAGGAAGGGCGCGCCGGTGGCGTCCTGGACGAGGCGGACCTCCAGGCGGGGTTCCTCGAACTCCGTCCAGTGGTCGCGCTGGAAGGTCAGCAGCGGGCGGCGGGCCCTGTAGTCCACCAGCCGGTCCGCGTCGAAGCGGGCCACCACCTGGTGGGGCAGGGTGTCGAGGAGCCGCTCGACGATCTGCTCGCCGGTCTCTCCGGCGTCGATGTAGCCCTCGAAGTGGTAGAGCATGACCAGTCCGGCCGAGTCCTGGGCCAGCGCCATGTCGGCCACCGCCAGACCCTTGGCGTCCCATTCGTACAGACCCTGTGGATCACGCACCGTCACCACTCCTCCCTCGCACCGTGTTCTCTGCAGGCAACGTCCAAGGACGCCCGGCCATTCCCCAGTTGGCCGCATTCACCGGAACGCAACACAACGGAGGGAAACGCGACGAGGCCCGCCCCCCGAAGGGGACGGGCCTCGCCGTTCAGCTCACCTCACGCCGGAGCGTGGAGCACTCGCTGCGCTGCGATCAGCTCTGGCCGCCGGCCAGCTTCTCGCGGAGCGCGGCCAGGGCCTCGTCGGACGCCAGGGCGCCGGAGGTCTCGTCCGCACCCTCGGAGGAGTAGGAGCCACCGGAGATGCCCGCACCGGCGTTGCCACCGGCGGCCGGGGCGGCCTCGCCCGCGGCGGCAGCGGCCTCGTCGGCCTCGCGGCTCTTGATGACCTGCGCCTGGTGCTGCTCGAAGCGGACCTGCGCCTCGGCGTACTGGCGCTCCCACGTCTCGCGCTGGGTCTCGTAGCCCTCGAGCCAGTCGTTGGTCTCGGGGTCGAAGCCCTCGGGGTAGATGTAGTTGCCCTGGTCGTCGTAGGACGCGGCCATGCCGTACAGGGTCGGGTCGAACTCGACCGACGCCGGGTCGGCACCGAAGGACTCGTTGGCCTGCTTGAGGGACAGCGAGATCCGGCGACGCTCGAGGTCGATGTCGATGACCTTGACGAAGATCTCGTCGTTGACCTGGACGACCTGCTCCGGGATCTCCACGTGGCGCTCGGCCAGCTCGGAGATGTGGACCAGACCCTCGATGCCCTCGTCCACGCGGACGAACGCACCGAACGGAACCAGCTTGGTGACCTTACCCGGGACGACCTGGCCGATCTGGTGGGTCCGGGCGAACTGCTGCCACGGGTCCTCCTGCGTCGCCTTCAGCGACAGGGAGACGCGCTCGCGGTCCATGTCCACGTCGAGGACCTCGACGGTGACTTCCTGACCGACCTCGACGACCTCGGACGGGTGGTCGATGTGCTTCCAGGACAGCTCGGAGACGTGCACGAGGCCGTCGACGCCACCCAGGTCCACGAACGCACCGAAGTTGACGATCGAGGAGACGACGCCGGAGCGGACCTGACCCTTCTGCAGGGTGGTGAGGAACGTCTGGCGGACCTCGGACTGGGTCTGCTCGAGCCAGGCGCGGCGGGACAGGACCACGTTGTTGCGGTTCTTGTCCAGCTCGATGATCTTCGCCTCGAGCTCCTTGCCCACGTAGGGCTGGAGGTCGCGGACGCGACGCATCTCGACCAGGGAGGCCGGGAGGAAGCCGCGGAGGCCGATGTCGAGGATGAGACCACCCTTGACGACCTCGATGACGGTACCGGTGACGATGCCGTCTTCTTCCTTGATCTTCTCGATCGTGCCCCAGGCACGCTCGTACTGAGCGCGCTTCTTGGACAGGATCAGGCGGCCTTCCTTGTCCTCCTTCTGGAGAACCAGGGCCTCGATCTCGTCACCGACCTTGACGACCTCGTTCGGGTCGACGTCGTGCTTGATCGAGAGCTCGCGGCTCGGGATCACGCCTTCCGTCTTGTAACCGATGTCGAGCAGGACCTCGTCCCGGTCGACCTTCACGATGACGCCGTCGACGATGTCGCCGTCGTTGAAGTACTTGATCGTCTCGTCGATCGCGGCCAGGAAGGCTTCCGCGTTACCGATGTCGTTGACCGCTACCTGCGGAGTGGTGGTGGCGGTGGTCTCGGTGCTGCTCGTCATGTGGGAAAGGGCTCCGGTTACGGACAGAAAGTCGTAGGTACTGCTACGCCGGGAGCCCTTATCGGCATCTGCCGATGAAGCCGGACAGCCAAGGAAGCCCATCCCCCGCAAGGGGTAGGGGCCTCGAAAACCGAGGGGACATTCAACAGATGCAAGCGCAGCCTGCTACGTCTGAGGAGCACAGGCTCGCAGCGCAACTTGTAGCATACGGGGGCAGCCGGACAGGGTCAATGCGCGAAGGCGCACACCGCGGGCGGATCGCCGCATAACCGGCACAATTCGTGGGCGGCAACGCCCTGATGAGCGATCCGCACGGATTTTCAGCCGTCCGGGTGCCATACCAGCCATCCGCAGACTACGACGACGGGCCCCATGAACCAAGAGGACCGCACCCCCGAAGACGCGTACGCGCTCCAGGACGAGGACGCGTACCCCGCGCACGGCGCGCACGAGGGCGACGAGGACGACGCCGAGGCCACCCGCCGCGAGGCCGGGGAGGCGGAGAGCAGCCGCGCCAGCCGCGGCTGGTGGGACCGCAACGCCGACGAGTACCAGAGCGAGCACGGTGCGTTCCTCGGCGACGACCGCTTCGTCTGGGGGCCGGAGGGCCTGGACGAGGAAGAGGCCGCGCTGCTCGGCCCGGCCGCCTCCCTCAAGGGCAAGGACGTCCTGGAGATCGGCGCCGGCGCGGCCCAGTGCTCGCGCTGGCTCGCCGCGCAGGGGGCCCGTCCGGTGGCCCTGGACCTCTCGCACCGCCAGCTCCAGCACGCCCTGCGCATCGGCGGCGACGTGCCCCTGGTCGAGGCCGACGCCGGGCGGCTGCCCTTCCGCGACGCCTCCTTCGACCTGGCCTGCTCCGCTTACGGGGCGGTGCCCTTCGTCGCCGACCCGGTGGGCGTCATGCGCGAGGTCCACCGCGTGCTGCGCCCCGGCGGCCGCTGGGTGTTCTCCGTCACGCACCCCATCCGCTGGGCCTTCCCGGACGAGCCCGGCCCCGAGGGGCTGTCGGTGTCCGCCTCCTACTTCGACCGGACCCCGTACGTGGAGCAGGACGAGCAGGGCCGCGCCGTCTACGTGGAACACCACCGCACCATCGGCGACCGGGTCCGCGACGTGGTCGCGGGCGGCTTCCGGCTGCTGGACCTGGTGGAGCCGGAGTGGCCGGAGTGGAACGGCCAGGAGTGGGGCGGCTGGTCCCCGCTGCGCGGCAGCCTGATCCCGGGCACGGCGGTCTTCGTGTGCGAGAGGGACTGACCCCTTGACCCCCACGCTCCGCCGGTCGGCACTCGACGCCCTCCCCGTGCGGGAGGCCGTTCCCGCGCTCGTGCGCGCCCTGGACGGCCACGGCACGGCCGTGCTGTGCGCCCCGCCCGGCACCGGCAAGACCACGCTGGTCCCGCTGGTGCTGGCCGGGCTGGCCGGCGGAGGGCCGCGGCGCCGGGTGGTCGTCGCCGAGCCCCGGCGGATCGCCGCCCGGGCGGCGGCCCGGCGGATGGCCTGGCTGCTGGGCGAGGCCGTCGGGGAGTCGGTGGGCTTCACCGTGCGCGGGGAGCGGATCGCCGGCCCCTCCACGGTGGTGGAGGTGGTGACCACCGGGGTGCTGCTGCAGCGGCTGCAACGTGACCAGGAGCTGTCCGGGGTGGACGTGGTGGTCCTGGACGAATGCCACGAGCGGCACCTGGACGCCGACACCGTCGCCGCCTTCCTGCTGGACGTGCGCGAGACCCTGCGGCCGGAGCTGCGCCTGGTCGCGGCCTCGGCGACGACGGACGCGGCCGGCTGGGCGCGGCTGCTGGGGGACGCGCCGGTGGTCGAGGCCTCGGGGGTCTCCCACCCGGTGGAGACGGTGTGGGCGCCGCCGGCCCGGCCGGTGCGGCCGCCGCACGGGATGCAGGTGGATCCGGCGCAGCTGGCGCACGTGGCCTCGGTGGTGCGCAGGGCGCTGGCGGAACGTTCCGGCGACGTGCTGTGCTTCCTGCCCGGCGTGGGCGAGATCGCCCGGGTGGCCGGGCAGCTGGGCGGCGTGGACGCGCAGGTGCTCCAGGTCCACGGGCGGGCCCCGGCGGCCGTGCAGGACGCGGCGCTGACCGCGTCGGCGCACCGGCGGGTGATCCTCGCGACGGCGGTCGCGGAGTCGAGCCTGACGGTGCCGGGGGTCCGGGTGGTCGTGGACTCGGGGCTGGCGCGCGAGCCGCGGGTGGACCATGCGCGGGGGCTGGGCGCGCTGGCGACCGTACGGGCCTCCCGTGCGGCGGGCCGCCAGCGGGCGGGACGGGCCGGGCGCGAGGCGCCGGGCGTGGTGTACCGGTGCTGGGCGGAGGCGGAGGACGGACGGCTGCCGGCCTTCCCCTCCCCCGAGATCCGGATCGCGGACCTGGCGCAGTTCGCGCTCCAGGCCGCCTGCTGGGGCGACCCGGACGCGTCGGGGCTCGCGCTGCTGGACGCCCCGCCGGCCGGGGCGATGGCCGCGGCGCGGGAGGTGCTGTCGGCGGTCGGCGCGGTGGACGCGGCCGGGCGGCCGACCGCCCGGGGGCTGCGGATGGCCCGGCTGGGCCTGCACCCCCGGCTGGCCCGGGCGCTGCTGGACGGCGCGGAGGTGCTGGGCGCGGGGCGGGCGGCGGAGGTGGTGGCGCTGCTGAGCGAGGAGGCGCCGCGGGAGTACGGGGACGACCTGGCCGCCGCCTGGCGGCGGGCGCGGCGGGGCGGTGACGCGTACGCCTCCCGCTGGCGGGCGGAGGCCGGCCGCCTGCGGCGGGCGCTGGGCGCCGCCGGGCCTGCGGATGCCGGTGCGCGGGGTGCGGCCGACGAGGTCCCCGGTGCCGAGGCCGCCGCTGCACGGGGCTCTTCCCCCACCCCGCCCCTTCCCGAAACCGGGGGCTCCGCCCCCGGACCCCGGTCCCGGGGCTCCGCCCCGGACCCCGTTCCGGGCGCTGCGCGCCCGGTGCGCTCAAACGCCGCGCGGGCTGAAATCTCCGACGACCACGCCGCCGGGCTGGTCGCGGCCCTGGCGTTCCCGGAGCGGGTGGCCCGGGCCAAGGGCCGGGGGAGCTATCTCATGGCTTCCGGCACGGGGGCCGAGCTGGGGGAGGGCTCCGCCCTGCGCAACGCGCCCTGGCTGGCCGTCGCCGTCGCCGACCGGGCGCCGCACTCCGCGTCCGCCCGCGTCCGGGTGGCCGCCGTCCTCGACGAGGAGACCGCCCGGGCCGCCGCCGCGCACCTGCTCGCCTCCGGCGAGGAGGTGCGCTGGGAGGACGGGGACGTGGTGGCCCGGGCCGTCGAGCGGCTCGGGGCGGTCGAGCTGGTGGCGCGGCCGCTACGGGACCCCGACCCGGCGCTCGTACGGGCCGCGCTGCTGGAGGGGCTGCGCACCGAGGGCCTCGGCCTGCTGCGCTGGACCCCGGACGCGCTCTCGCTCCGCGCCCGGCTCGGTTTCCTGCACCGTACGCTCGGCGGCGCCTGGCCGGACGTGGCGGACGACGCGGCGCTGGTGGCGCGGGCCGACGACTGGCTGGAGCCCGAGCTGTCGCGGGCCCGCCGCCGGGCCGACCTGGGCCGGATCGACGCCGGTCAGGCCCTGGAGCGGCTGCTGCCCTGGGCCACCGGCGAGGCGGTCCGGCTGGACGAGCTGGCCCCGGAGCGGATCGAGGTGCCCAGCGGTTCGCGGATCCGCGTGGACTACTCCGCCGGGCAGCCGGTGCTCGCGGTGAAGCTCCAGGAGCTGTTCGGGCTGGCGCGGACCCCGACGGTGGCGGGGGTTCCCGTACTGGTGCACCTGCTGTCGCCGGCCGGGCGGCCCGCCGCCGTGACCGCCGATCTCGCCTCCTTCTGGCAGGGCGGCTACCGCGCCGTCCGCGCCGAGCTGCGCGGGCGCTACCCGAAGCACCCGTGGCCGGAGGACCCGGCGACGGCCGAGCCCACCCGCCACACCAACGCCCGGCTCAGGCGTCCGTGACCGGGGCGCCCGGGGCCCGGCGGCCCCGGGCCTCCAGCCAGAGGGCGGCCGCGAGGAGCACGAGGGCGCCGAGGGCGAGGCCGGCCGGGGCGTAGGTGTGCAGCGCGAGGACCTTCGTACGGTTGGCGGCGACGAGGTCGCGGGTGTACTTCGCGTAGTCCTCGCGCATCGTCACGTGCCCGGCGAAGGCGGTGAGCCGGCCGTCGGGGGCGCTCGCCGCGATGCCGCCGCGCATCTCCTGCTGGATGTCCTGTTCGGCGTTGACGGGCGCGCCGGTGACCGGGTCGACCCAGAAGCGGGCCTTGACCGTGTACCAGAGGGTGGTGCCGGTGGTCTGCTCGATGGTCGCCGGGTCGATGCCCTCGATCGGCATCTTCTTCGGCATGGGGACCTTGGTCCAGGGGACGGTCTGCTCGAAGTAGTAGACGTCCATGCCCCGGTAGGTGCGCGGGCCGGCGTAGTGGATCGGGGAGGCGGTGCGGGTCTGGGCGTCGAAGTAGAGGTAGTCGCGCGGCTCGGTGAAGAACGGCCACTTGAACTCGATGCCCTCGCGCTTGACGGGGTCGCCGTCGACCATCTCGCCGGTGGCGTGCACCGGGTCCTGGGTGTGCGCGTCGAAGACGTAGCGCTCGGGGATCCGGGAGACCATCTTGCCGTCCGGGCCCATGATGTAGGTGAGGGTGTCCCAGACGACCACGTCCTTGCCCGCGTCGGCCTCGATCTCCCTGGAGGCCTCGACGTTGCCCTTGAGGGTCTGGACGATGGTGACCTTGTCGACCTTCTTGGGCTGCATCCCGCCCGTGTAGTCGAGGAGGGTGGCGTCCTTGGCCTCCAGCACCATCGCCTGGTACTGGTTCGCCGGGATCTTGGCCAGGCGGGGGTACGCGTACCAGCGCAGCAGTGGTGCGAGCGCTGCGCAGAACACGGCGAAGGCCAGCAGGACCAGGCTCGCTCTGCGTCGCACGGCGGGGCCTCCTTACTCCTGTCCGGGCGCGGGGGGCGCGGTGGTGAGCAGGGGCTCGGGCGAGGTCCTGCCTTCGGGCACCCCGAACGCCGTGACGACGAGGACGAGGGCCAGCGCGGCGGCCAGCCCGATGGCGGCGGCGACGAGTACGCGCACGGCGGGACCTCCCCGGATCTGATGGGTCGTCAGGGAGGCGTACCGTAGCAACGCGGGGGTCAGATGAGAACCGTTTCGCGGGGCCGCCGAATCCCTCTACCGGGCGAACGCCGAGTACGGCCGCGGACAACCCTGAGCCGTGCGCCCGAGTGCGCTTGCGGAGTTGCTCGCGTAGTAGTGGTGACGTGGCCTCCGCTCTGCCGTCGGCCTGGATCCGGGCGGGCGGGAGAAGCGCGAGGACGAGGAGAGAGCCGTGCCCAACGTGATCAGGGGGGGCCGGGGCGCCTTGGTGCTCGCGGCCGCCGCGCTGTTGACCGGCTGCGTGGTGCACGGCTCCTCGAACCCTTCGGCTGCCGTCCGGGCCGATGAAGCGCGCGCCTCGCGGCCCGAAGGGGGCCCGTCGCACCGGCAGACGGTCTGCAGACGCACTCTCGCAGGCGTGGCGCACCCCGACGACGACCTCTTCTTCATCAACCCGGACATCATGGAAACCATCCGGGCCGGGTGCTTCGTCACCACGGTGTATCTCACCGCCGGGGACGCCGGCGAAGAGGTACCGCAAGAATTGAAAAACTATGTGACGAACAGGGAGAACGGGGTTCGCAAGGCGTATGCGGAAATGGCGGGCGCCGAGAACAAATGGACGCTGGACGAGGTACGTGTAGACGGCCGCAGCATCCGGTCGTTCCGGCTCGCAGGCCGGGGGAACGGTGCCGATGTGCGGCTCACTTTCATGGGACTGCACGACGGCCGTCCTCACGGTCGGGCGCCGGAGAGTCTTCTCCGCCTGTTCAGCGGAGAAAAGAAGGAGATCACTCCGGATCTGGGCGGCCAGAGTTACAGTGAGGAGCAACTGCTGTCAGCGCTTTCCTCACTGGTCCGGCTGGGCGGGGCGGAAAGAATCCTCACCATGGACCCCGACAACGCGTCGTTCGGGTTGGGAATGGATGGCCGGGCGGACCACGGCGACCACGGCATCACCGCACGCTACTTCAGACAGGTCGCATACCGTACCGGGCTCCCGCTGACCCCCTACCTGGGTTACATCATGGCGCCCTTGAAGAGGAATCTGGCGCCCGCACAGGAGGCCAGGAAGGAAAACATCATCCGGTGGTACATCGCACAGGCCCGATGCCCGCGTGAAAGCGTGTGCGCCTCCAGGGGACTCCACAAAGGGATCCTGTCGGTCGATTACCGGCGGTGGACGCAAAGGCAGTACACGCGCAGGCACAGAGCCCCGCAGCAGGGCGAGATCATGGGCGATATCGGCCGGACGACGATGTTCGGCAGCAGGCTGCCGGAACAGTGTCTCGATGTGAAAGACGGTTCATGGTCAGCCGGTCTGGTGCAGATCGCCGGCTGTAATGGTTCGGACGCCCAGAAATGGGATGCGGAAAACGACGGGACCATCAGGACCCGCCTGAACAAGAACTACTGCCTCACCGCAGCGGGTCGTGACGTCAAGGTCGAGGCGTGCAAGGGTTCGCGTGCGGAACAGAAATGGCAGCGCGTCCCGTGGAAGAGCACGACGTGGAAGCGGGCCGCCTGGAAGATCGCCGGGGACGGGAACAGATGCCTGTATCAGAACGACCGGTTGTTGCCCCGGTGGAACACCGATGAACGCAAGAGCCCGCGGCTGGCTCTGGCGAGCTGCGGCGGCCCGGTTCAGCCTGAGTTGTACTGGCAGTGGGGCGGCCGCTGAGGGCGCCGACGCAGGGAGCCGATGGCCGCCACCCCCAGGAGGACGGCGAGTGCGCAGGCGCTGAGCACGACTCCTGCGTGCAGACCGGGCGTGCGGTACGAACAGGCGACACGGGTATGACCCGTCATCCGTACGGCGATCAGCCCTCCGAGGGTGCTCGGTGGCTGCGGATCCCCGCCGTCGACGGAGCACTGCCACCCCTCCACCGCTGGGGCGGACACGACCGCGGCCCCCGTGCGGGGTCCGTCGAAGACGGCCGTGATCGCGTGTCCCCCGGCGTTCACGCGGGCGGGAGCGTTCGCGCTCATGTCGTTCACCGCCCGCTCCAGCCGCGTGGTGTCCAGACAGCCGAGGGGAGAGCGGGGAACGGGCTGGGCCGCCTCGGGGGTGAGTACCAGCGGAAAGTCGCGCCCGCTCGTGACGTGTCCGAGCGGGACGAGCCCGGCACGGGTCATCGGGGCCCGGGCCCGCACCGTCGTGGTGGTGCCGAGCGCGGTGACGGTGCCGGAGTACCAGGGGGCGTGGAAGTAGGCGACGGTGTCCGCGGGGCACCGGACCATGAGGGTGGTGGGCTCGCCCGCCGGCAGCCGCAGCACTGGGGCGCCTCGGGCCGGCCGCGGCTCGGGGACGGTGTAGACGGGCGCCGAGAGGACCCGGTTTCGCAGGTGGAAGACGGAAGCGTCCCCGCCGCTCTCGGCGTCCAGCCGAGTGCCACGGGCCCGCAGGGTCACCACCGGTGGTGCGGGCCCCGTGCGCTGCGTGAATTCCCGCCGTGTGCCGGAAGCCGGGTCGAGGCGGGCGCCGACCCCCATGAGGGCCTGCCCCACGGGGTCGTCGAAGGAGAGCAGGTGGCGCCCTGCGATGTGCCAGCCGGCGCCGAGGCCGGACAGCGTCTCGGCCGTCCTCGCCGGGACGTAGCTGCTGTAGTAGGAGCCGCCTTCGCCACCGAGGAGCAGCGGGTCGTTGTCGGCGAACTCGTGAGGCCCGGGGTCGCTGCGCGTGGCCGGCCAGGCGTCCTGGGCGCGGACCGCCTCGTACGCGGCCAGCGACTGGGCGTCGAGGGTGCGCTTGGGCTGCCACCAGTCGATGGTGTCGCGGATCACCGTGACGCTCCAGGTGGACCCCGCCGCCCCCAGGAAGACCGTGGCGGTCAGAGCCGCCGCCACTGTCCGGCCGCGTACCCCGGTAGCCCGCGGCAGGAGCCACAGCAGGGCGAGAGTGACCGCTCCCCCCGTCACTGTCATCGCCCACGTGCGGCGCGAGACGTACGGGTCGCCGCCGGCCAGAGCCGGCAGCAGGGCCAGCACCGCCGCTCCCGCCAGGAGCTCGCGGGGGCGCGGCTGGTAGGTCAGGGCGAGCCACGCGATCGCCACCAGGATCGCGGTCAGAGCGATGGACGCCCGGTACGGGCCGCCGTTGGGCATCGCGCCGCCGTGCCACACCAGCATCGTGGGCTTCCACACCAAGGAGAGCGCTACGGCCGCGGCGAGAACGCACCAAACGGCCCGCTCCCGGCGCGGAGCCCGGCCCACGAAGGGGAAGACAAGCACGAGCAACAGGGCCAGACTGCCGACCGCCACTTGGGGGGCACCCGCGTGGTACCCGCCGGGCAGCAGGTGTGCCAGGTACGCGCGGACCGAGGGCGCACCCGCGTAGGGAACGGCCGGTACGGGCTGGGCGGCACGGCTGGCAGCCAGCGACACCGTGAGCACCGGGGCCGCGATCAGTACGCCGACCGTGGCCATCGAAAGGGCGCGCAGCGCCGAGCGGCCACGCTCACGCGTCGGGCGCGGATCGAGGGCCAGCCGCACGGCGAAGACGAGACCCATACCGAGGGTTGCCATCGCCGCCGTATAGAAATTGGCCGTCCAGCAGAGGGCGACCACGAGCACCCCGGCCACCCAGCGCCGCCGCTTCAGGCACCAGTCCCCGGCGATTCCCATCAGAGGGAACGACACCAGACCCCACATCCACATGGGGTCCGCCCAGCCGGATCCGGTGGTCCACGAGCTGACGCCGTACCCCACCGCCAGGAGGGCGGCCGGCCACGCGGGACCGGGCCGCAGCCGTACCAGGAAGACCGCCATCAGGGAGGTTCCCAGGCCAATGCTGAGCAGGGTCACCAAAAAGACCGGGAGCTCGACCATGGCGCGCGGAAAGATCCACACCAGCCATGAGAAGGGGTTCATCAGGTAGGCGAAGAGGTCCGCGAGGAAGGGGACACCGTAGCCGCTGTTCCAGTTGAAGACGAGGTCGCCGCTCGTGTTGCCGTGCAGGAGGTCCCACAGGTGCGCGTGGAAGGGCACGAACTGGTTTCCGAGGTCGTTGACGGCACGGGACCGCGAGCCGAAGGGGTACGTCCCGTGCACAGCCATGGCCAGGCAGTACGCGCTCATCGCGACGCCCGCGCCCAGGGCGGCGGCGCGGGGCACGGATCCGGGAAGGGCGGGCTCCAGCGTCGTCACCGGGTCGTCGGGCGACTTCACGATCACGCTCATGCTCACGGAATCCATGACAGGAACAGCGCACCGAGGGGGCCTTCCGGAAACCGGACAGGTCCCCTTGCCGCTGGTGTCACTTGACCGTCACGGTGACGGTCGGGGAGACGGTCTTGGAGATGGTGAGGAGGCCGGCGGACAGGAGACCGCCGGCGAGCGTCCGGGTGAAGCGGCTGCGCAGTGTGGAACGCGTGGAATGCATGCAATGCACGGCGGGCTCCTGTCTCAGCTGGCTCCCCCTGCCCGCACCTGCCTACGACCCTGGCGGGGCGGACACGACTTCGACGTTAACCGCAGGTACGGAGGTCGGCCACCGGACGGCGCGCGTTGGCTAGGGGGCGGCCGGGGTGACCGTCGGGGAGCCGGACGGGGACGAGGGGGCGGGGGTGGCCGTCGGCTTCGGGGAGCTGGAGGGGCTCGGGGTCACGCTGGGCTTGGGAGTTGGCGTGGGGGTGGGCGACGGCTTCGACGTCGGCGTTGGGGTGGGAGTCGGGGTGGGGGTCGGCGTGGGCTTCGGAGTAGGAGTAGGAGTAGGCGTCGGCGTGGGGGTAGGAGTAGGCGTCGGCGTCGGCGTGGGGGTCGGCTTGGGGGTCGGCTTGGACGTCGGCGTCGGGGTCGCCGGGGTGCCCGGGAGCGGCAGCGGGGTGCCGCTCCCGTCGGGGATCTCGTGCGCCCCCTGGAGGTAGTACGCGTACCAGGACCGCACCGTCCGCAGGTACTCCGCCGACTGGTTGTACGAGAGCACCGCCCGGTCCAGGCCGGCGCCGGTCCTCAGGTCCCGGTTCCCCGCGCACAGGTAGCGTCCGGCCGCCAGGGCCGCGTCGTAGACGTTGTTGGGGTCGCGCCGGCCGTCGCCGTTGCCGTCCTGGCCCCAGGCCGCCCAGGTGGAGGGGATGAACTGCATCGGGCCGACGGCCCGGTCGTAGCGGGCGTCGCCGTCGTAGGCCCCGCCGTCGGTGTCGGAGATGTCCGCGAAGCCGTTGCCGTTCAGCACGGGACCCAGGATCGGCCGCAGGGTGGTCCCGTTCGCGTCGACGCGGCCGCCGCCGGCCTGCCCGGACTCGACCTTGCCGATCGCCGCGAGCAGTTGCCAGCGCAGTCCGCACCCGGGGTCGTTCTCGCCGACCCGCTGCTCGGCCCGCCGGTAGGCGGCGAGCACGCTCGCCGGTATGCCCTGCGCCCCCTCCCCCGCCGGCTGCGCCGCGGCCGGCGTGGGGTCCGGCCGGGCGGCGGGGGCCGCCGCCTCGCCGTCCGGCAGCAGCGCGGCCGGCGGTGCGGGGCTGTCCAGCGGCGGGAGTTCGGTGAAGTACGACGAGTCCCCGCCCGCGCCCGACGCGGCGGCGGGCGGCGGCGCGGCGCCCTCCCCGGCCGCCGCGATCCGCTCCGGGCCCGCGACGGCCGGGCCCTGGGAGGCCGTCATCGCGGCGGCCACCAGCGCCGATACCAGTGCCGCGGCCGCGCTCCGGCGCAGGCCGCGTCCGAATATTCGTGCCGACATGAGCAGGACCCTCCCCTGGACGTCCGAACGTCCGCGTGACCCTACGTCAACTCGCTGCACAGGGCACGCAATGGGGTCCCGATGTTCACCACATCCCCACGAGCCTGCGCAGTTCACGCATACTGTCCCGACATCGGCTACCCCAGGGAGGCTCCGTGCCGTTCACTCTCAGCCACGCGGCCGCCGTACTTCCGGCCATCCGCCGCACCGGACGGGCGCGGGGCCCGCTGCTCGCCTCGGCGCTGGTGCTGGGGTCGTTCGCGCCGGACGCCCTCTTCTTCGCGGACTCGCTCGTCGGCGGTCTCATGCGCTACGGCGAGTTCACCCACTCGCTCCTCGGCGTGGTCACCGCCGACGCCGCCCTCACCGCCCTCCTCGCCGCGTGCTGGCTGCTGCTGCGCGAACCGCTGCTCGCGCTGCTGCCGCGCTCCTGGCGGGCCCGCGTCCACGCCCTGGTCCGCGGCGAGCGCCTGCGCGGCCGCCCGCCCGCCGCGCTCGCCCTGCGCTTCTACCTGTCGGCGGTCGCCGGCTCCCTCACCCACGTGGTGTGGGACAGCTTCACCCACGGGGGCCGCTGGGGCACGGACGCCCTGCCGTGGCTCACCCGGCCCATCGCCCTCGGCCTGCCCCCGTACACCTTCCTCCAGTACGGCACCTCCGCACTCGCCGCGGGCGCCCTGCTCTGGTTCACGGCGAGCGCCCTGCGCCGGGTGCCGGTGCGGCCCGTGCCGCCGTCGGTGCCGGTCCTCGGCCGGGCGGAGCGCTGGTGGGCGCTGCTCCTGATCGCCGCCTGCACGGCGGCCGGTGCCGCCCTGCGGGTGATGCGCTTCTTCACCTTCTACGACCGGGTCCGCAGCCCCCTCGACATCATCCCGACGCTCTGCTTCGGAGCCGGCGGCGGACTCGTGGCCGGCCTCCTGCTGTACGGGGCCCTGGTGCGGCTGCGCCACCGCCGCGACCGGGACCCCCACCGCCCGGACCGGGAAACGCGCACGCCCGTCCCCGCCGCATAGGCGGGGACGGGCGCGCGGGCATGCCGTCGGGGTCTAGTGTGCGGCGGACTCCCAGTCGCCGCCCACGCCCACGGACACGTCCAGCGGGGCCCGCAGCTCGACGGCCGCGCCCATCTCGCGCCGCACCAGCTCCTCGACCCGCTCCCGCTCGCCGGGGGCGATCTCCAGCACGATTTCGTCATGGACCTGGAGCAGCAGCCGCGAGCCCAGCCCGGCCTCGGCCAGGGCCTTGTCCACCCGCAGCATCGCGACCTTGACGATATCGGCGGCGGTGCCCTGGATCGGAGCGTTCAGCGCCATCCGCTCGGCGGCCTCGCGGCGCTGGCGGTTGTCGCTGTTGAGGTCGGGCAGGTAGCGGCGGCGCCCGAACACGGTGGCCGTGTAGCCGGTGGCCCGGGCCTCGTCGACGACACGGTGCAGGTAGTCGCGTACGCCGCCGAACCGCTCGAAGTACGTCTCCATCAGGCCGCGCGCCTCGGCGGGCTCGATGTTCAGCTGCTGGGCGAGACCGAAGGCGGAGAGCCCGTACGCCAGCCCGTAGGACATGGCCTTGATCTTGCGGCGCATCTCGGCGTCGACCTGCTCGCGCCCGACGTTGAACACCTGCGAGGCGACGGTGGTGTGCAGGTCCTCACCGGAGGCGAACGCCTCGATCAGGCCCTCGTCCTCGGAGAGGTGGGCCATGACCCGCAGCTCGATCTGGCTGTAGTCGGCGGTCATCAGCGACTCGAAGCCCTCGCCGACGACGAAGCCGCGGCGGATGGCCCGGCCCTCGTCGGTGCGCACCGGCACGTTCTGCAGGTTCGGGTCGGTCGAGGACAGGCGTCCGGTCGCGGCCACGGTCTGGCTGAAGCTGGTGTGCACCCGGCCGTCGGCGGCGATGGTCTTCACCAGGCCCTCGACGGTGACGCGCAGCTTGGCCTGCTCCCGGTGCCGGAGCATGATCACCGGGAGTTCGTGGTCGGTCTGCGTGGCCAGCCAGGCCAGCGCGTCCGCGTCCGTGGTGTAGCCGGTCTTGGTCTTCTTCGTCTTCGGCAGGTCCAGCTCGCCGAAGAACACCTCCTGGAGCTGCTTGGGCGAGCCGAGGTTGAACTCGTGGCCGACCGCCGCGTGCGCCTCCTTCACCGCCTGCTGCACGGCACCGGCGAACTGCTGCTCCATGGCCTCCAGGTGGTCGCGGTCGGCGGCGATGCCGGCCCGCTCCATCCGCGCGAGCAGCTCGGAGGTCGGCAGCTCCATGCCGTGGAGCAACTCGGCGGCGCCCACCTCGGCGAGCTTGCCGGTGAACGCCTCGCCGAGGTCCAGGACCGCGCGGGCCTGCGCCATCAGCGCCTCCGCCTCGGCCGTGTCGTCGGCGCCGAACGCCAGCTGGCCGTCGGCCGCCGCGGGCGCCAGCTCCCGGTGCAGGTACTCGTTGGACAGCACGTCCAGCGCGAAGGACCGGCGGCCCGGCTTGACCAGGTACGCGGCGAGCGCCGTGTCCATGGTGACGCCCGCCAGGCTCCAGCCGTGCTCCGGGAAGACCCGCATCAGGCCCTTGGCGTTGTGCACCACCTTCGGCGCGGACGCGTCGGCCGCCCACGCGGCGAAGGCCCGCTCGTCGGCCTCGTCCAGAGCGGACGGGTCGAACCAGGCGGCCGCGCCGCCCGCCGCCGCCAGCGCCACCTCGGACACGTTGCCCTGGCCCAGCGCCCAGCTGTCCACCGTCGAGATGCCCAGGGGGCCGCCCGCGTGCGCCGCGAGCCACGGCGCGAGCTCGCCCGCGCCCAGCACGCTGGCGTCCAGCTCCACGCCGGGGGCCACAGCCGGCGCCTCCTCCTGGTCCGCGCCCGGGTCCACGGCCAGCAGCCGCTCGCGCAGCGAGGCGTTGCGGATCTCCAGCACGTCCAGCACGCCCGTCACCGCGGAACGGTCGTACGGCGCGCGCGCCAGGTCGGCCGGGGTCCGGGGCAGCTCCACGTCCCTGACCATCTCGGTCAGCACCCGGTTGAGCTTCACGGCCTCCAGGTGGTCGCGGAAGTTCTGCCCGGCCTTCCCCTTGACCTCCTCGGCCCGCTCCACCAGCTCCGCGAACGAACCGAACTGGTTGATCCACTTCGCGGCCGTCTTCTCACCGACGCCCGGGATGCCCGGCAGGTTGTCCGACGGGTCACCGCGCAGCGCCGCGAAGTCCGGGTACTGCTGCGGGGTGAGCCCGTACTTCTCCACGACCTTCTCCGGCGTGAACCGGGTCAGCTCCGAGACGCCCTTCGTCGGGTACAGCACCGTCGTGTGCTCCGAGACCAGCTGGAACGAGTCCCGGTCACCGGTGACGATCAGCACCTCGAACCCGAGGGCCTCGGCCTGCGTCGCCAGCGTCGCGATCACGTCGTCGGCCTCGAAGCCGTCCACCGCGAACCGCGGCACCTTCATCGCGTCCAGGAGCTCGCCGATCAGCTCGACCTGCCCCTTGAACTCGTCCGGGGTCTTCGAGCGGTTCGCCTTGTACTCGGGGAACTCCGTCGAACGCCAGGTCTTGCGGGACACGTCGAACGCCACCGCGAAATGCGTGGGCGCCTCGTCACGCAGGGTGTTCGCCAGCATCGACGCGAAGCCGTAGATGGCATTGGTCGGCTGGCCCGTCGCCGTCGTGAAATTCTCCGCGGGCAGCGCGAAGAACGCCCGGTACGCCAGGGAGTGCCCGTCCATGAGCATCAGGCGGGGGCGGTCCGCTGCGGTCGTCTGCTCGGTCTTCTTCGATGCTGTCTCTGCCACGCCCCCGATCCTAGGCGCCCCCACCGACAAATCCGCCGTCGGCGATGTCGGCGCAGCGTGACAGGATCGGAGTGGAAACGAAAACTGCTCGAAGGGGAGCGACATGGCCACCAAGCCACCCGCAGGTGATCCGGTACAGGACGCGCCGCAGGTCGGACCCCCTCGGCACGCCGCGGCCGGGCTGCCCGCCATCGGCCACACCCTCAAGATCGCGAACGAGCAGATGGGCCTGCTGCGCACCGCGCAGACCCTCCTCAAGGTCAACCAGAAGAACGGCTTCGACTGCCCCGGCTGCGCCTGGCCCGAGGGCGACAAGCGTCACACCGCCGAATTCTGCGAGAACGGCGCCAAGGCCGTCGCCGAAGAAGCCACCCTGCGCCGCGTCACCCCCGCCTTCTTCGCCGAGCACCCCCTCGCCGAACTCGCCGGGCGCTCCGGCTACTGGCTCGGCCAGCAGGGCCGCATCACCCAGCCCATGTACCTGCCCGAGGGCGGCGACCGCTACGAGCCCGTCAGCTGGAAGCGGGCCTTCGAGATCATCGCCGAGGAACTGGGCGCCCTCTCCTCACCCGACGAGGCCGTCTTCTACACCTCCGGCCGCACCAGCAACGAGGCCGCGTTCCTCTTCCAGCTCTTCGCCCGCGAGTTCGGCACCAACAACCTGCCCGACTGCTCCAACATGTGCCACGAGTCCTCCGGCTCCGCACTCGGCGAGACCATCGGCATCGGCAAGGGCAGCGTCTCCCTCGAAGACCTCCACCAGGCCGACCTGATCATCGTCGCCGGACAGAACCCGGGCACCAACCACCCCCGCATGCTCTCCGCCCTGGAGAAGGCCAAGAACGCCGGCGCGAAGATCATCTCGGTGAACCCGCTGCCCGAAGCGGGAATGGAACGGTTCAAGAACCCCCAGACCCCCCTCGGCATGCTCAAGGGCACCCCCCTCAACGACCTCTTCCTCCAGATCCGCATCGGCGGCGACCAGGCCCTCTTCCGCCTCCTCAACAAGCTCGTCATCGAGACCGACGGCGCCCTCGACGAGGCCTTCATCCGCGAGCACACCCACGGCTACGACGACCTCGCCGCCGCCGCCAAGGAAGCCGACTGGGACGAAACCCTCAAGGCCACCGGCCTGACCCGCCCCGAGATCGAACGCGCCCTCGCGATGATCCTCGCCTCCAAGCGCACCATCGTCTGCTGGGCCATGGGCCTCACCCAGCACAAGCACGCCGTCGCCACCATCCGCGAGGTCGTCAACCTCCTGCTGCTCCGCGGCAACATCGGCCGCCCCGGCGCCGGCGTCTGCCCCGTCCGCGGCCACTCCAACGTCCAGGGCGACCGCACCATGGGCATCTTCGAGCGCCCCGCACCCGCCTTCCTCGACGCCCTCGACCGCGAGTTCCACATCACCTCGCCCCGCGCCCACGGCTACGACGTCGTCCGCGCCATCGAAGCCCTGCGCGACGGCAAGGCCAAGGTCTTCTTCGCCATGGGCGGCAACTTCGTCGGCGCCACCCCCGACACCGACGTCACCGAGGCCGCCATGCGGCGCGCCTCCCTCACCGTGCACGTCTCCACCAAGCTCAACCGCTCCCACGCCGTCACCGGCCGGCGCGCCCTGATCCTGCCCACCCTCGGCCGCACCGACAAGGACGTCCAGGCGAGCGGCAGGCAGTTCGTCACCGTCGAGGACTCCATGGGCATGGTCCACGCCTCCCGCGGCAACCTCGCCCCCGCCTCCCCCCACCTGCTCTCCGAGCCCGCCATCGTCGCCCGCATGGCCCGCGCCGTCCTCGGCACCGCCTCGAAGACCCCCTGGGAGGACTTCGAAGCCGACTACGCCACCATCCGCGACCGCATCGCCCGCGTCATCCCCGGCTTCGAGGACTTCAACACCCGCATCGCCCGCCCCGGCGGCTTCCAGCTCCCCCACGCCCCCCGCGACGAGCGCCGCTTCCCCACGAAGACCGGCAAGGCCAACTTCACCGCCGCCCCCGTCGAGTACCCCCGGGTCCCCGCCGGGCGCCTGCTGCTGCAGACCCTGCGCAGCCACGACCAGTACAACACCACCATCTACGGCCTCGACGACCGTTACCGCGGCATCACCGGCGGCCGCCGCGTCGTCATGGTCCACCCCGACGACGCCGCCGCGCTCGGCCTCGCCGACGGCTCCTACACCGACCTGATCAGCGAATGGAAGGACGGCGTCGAGCGCCGCGCGCCCGGCTTCCGCGTCGTCCACTACCCCACCGCCCGCGGCTGCGCCGCCGCCTACTACCCCGAGACCAACGTCCTGGTCCCCCTGGACTCCACCGCCGACACCAGCAACACCCCTGCCAGCAAGTCCGTCGTCGTGCGCTTCGAACCCGCCTGATAGAACGACTCCAGGACCAGATGGTTAACGATCGTTGACGAACGGAGCAGGCCCATGGCCGACGAGCAGCAGCACGCCGTGAAGTTCCCCCAGGAAGTCCTCGACGAGTACGCGGCCCTGGGCATAGACCTGCCCGCCCTGTTCTCCGCGGGCGCCCTCGGCGAGCGCATGGAGATCAGGATCCTGGAGGCCTCCGCCGACCGCGTCGTCGCCACGATGCCCGTCAAGGGCAACACCCAGCCCTACGGCCTGCTGCACGGCGGCGCCTCCGCCGTCCTCGCCGAGACCCTCGGCTCGGTGGGCGCCATGCTGCACGGCGGCAGCAAGAAGATCGCCGTCGGCGTCGACCTCAACTGCACCCACCACCGGGGCGCGCGCGACGGGATCGTCACCGGCACGGCCACCCCCGTCCACCGCGGCCGCTCCACCGCCACGTACGAGATCGTCATCACCGACGACCAGGACCGCCGCGTCTGCACCGCCCGCCTCACCTGCCTCCTGCGCGACACGGAGTCCTGACCCCCGCTTCCACGGACGTCATGCAGCCTTAACAACCGGGTCGAGACGGCCCGTTGTGCAGCCCCCGGCGCCGGTCTAGCGTTCCCGACATGGGAACCGGACCGGCGCCGCGGCGCTTCACGCCCACCCCCGACGGCCCCCGGTGAGCGGCGGGGGCGCCGGCGGGGGCATAGGCCCCCTGGAGCCGGGCGAGGGCACCTGGGACGGCGAGGACTCGCGCACGGAGCCCCGTACGCCCCTGCCACCCGGCTGGACCGGCCGCCCGCGCGCCTTCTACGCCCGCCACCGCCGCGTCGTCCTCACGGTCGCCTCGGCCGCCGTCCTGGCCGCCGCCGCCTTCCGGATCTACACCACCCGCCCCGAGCCGCCGGTGGCGCTGCCGCCGTCCGCGCCCTCCCAGACCCTCTCGCTGGCCTACGGGCAGCCGGTGGAGCCGGCGCCCGACGGGGCCGCCTTCGCGTTCACTGTCCGTGTGCGGACCTCGTCCGGCCCGCCGGTCACCGTCGAGCGGATCGGACAGCCGTCGCCGGCCCTGACCGTGACGATCAAGCCACCCCTCCCCGCCGCCGTCGCCGCCGGGGAAGTCCGCGAGCTCCTCGTTCTGATCTACGCAAAAGACTGCGTGCATGTAGCACGGAATTCCGGACTCCCATTCCTGGAAGTAACCCTCAGTAATGGAATCCAGAAAGAGGATCACAGTTACATCCCCGGTGACCGATATGCCAGGGATCTTTCCGTGGCACTGACCAGGGCATGTCCCGAAGACCGAGACGCGCCCGCTCCGAGCTCGTCATGACCAAAACCCCCTAGAGTCCTGGCGCGTCAGGACCCAAACCGACCCAAGCTCCTGCCGCATCTCAGCATCCGGACAAGACGAACCGGCCTGAATTCCCCCGTTCCACCCGCACACATCCGCTATGTATTACGCCGTGGCATAACAAGAGAGTCACATCATTGGCCTCAGCCCTCCATATCCCCCGATGCGCCGCCTAGAGTCACGGCCAGTTACCGCGACCGCCGGATTTCCTCAGTTCGGTTCCCCGCGTTCGACTCGACGCGTCCCAGGGGGGACGCGGCGCCAGGAAAGGACTGAACGTTGCGTTCTCGTCAGCTCATCGCCGTGACCGCCGCCCTCGCCGCGGGCGCTCTCACTCTCACCGCCTGCGGCTCGCGCAACGACAGCGGCGGCTCCGCCGGTGGCGACGGCGGAACCACCGTCACCATCGCCGTCGACGCCCCGCTGACCGGCGACCTCTCCGCCCTCGGCCTCGGCATCAAGAACTCCGCCGAACTCGCCGTCAAGCAGGCCAACGAGAAGAAGTACGTCAAGGGCGTCACCTTCAAGTTCCAGGCGCTCGACGACCAGGCGCAGGCCACCTCCGGCCAGCAGAACGCCACCAAGCTCGTCGCCGACAAGGACGTCCTCGGCGTCGTCGGCCCGCTGAACTCCTCGGTCTCCGAGTCCATGCAGAAGGTCTTCGACGACGCGAAGCTCACGCAGATCTCGCCGGCCAACACCAGCCCCTCCCTGACCCAGGGCCCCAAGTGGGCCGAGGGCCAGAAGACCCGCACCTACAAGAGCTACTTCCGCACCGCGACCACGGACGCCATCCAGGGCCCGTTCGCCGCGCAGTACCTCTTCAACAAGGCGGGCAAGAAGAAGGTCTTCATCATCGACGACAAGAAGACCTACGGCGCCGGCCTCGCCGGAACCTTCAAGGGCGAGTTCACCAAGCTCGGCGGCCAGATCGCCGGCGAGGGCCACATCGACCCCGACTCCAAGGACTTCTCGGCCGTCGTCACCCAGGTCAAGTCCTCCGGCGCCGACGTCGTCTACTACGGCGGCGAGTACCCCGCGGCCGGCCCGCTCAGCAAGCAGATCAAGGCCGCCGGCGCCAACATCCCCCTCGTCGGCGGTGACGGCATCAAGGACAAGAAGTACGTCGAGCTCGCCGGCCCCGGCGGCCAGGGCGACCTGTGCACCTCCGTCGGTGCCCCCGTCGAGACCCTGCCCTCCGCCAAGGAGTTCGTCGACAACTACAAGAAGGCCGGCTACAAGGACGACTACTCCGCCTACGGCGGCTACTCGTACGACTCCGCCTGGGCCATCATCGAGGGCGTCAAGAAGGTCGTCGACGCCAACAACGGCAAGCTCCCCTCCGACGCCCGCGCCAAGGTCCTCGAAGCCGTCCAGGGCGTCTCCTTCGACGGCGTGACCGGCAAGGTCTCCTTCGACGAGTTCGGCGACGCCACCAACAAGCAGCTGACCGTCTACAAGGTCGACGGCGACGACTTCAAGACCGTCGAGTCCGGCACCCTCGCCGGCTGACCTGCCCCACCTCACCCCTCTCACCTGCCGCGCGGGGCGCCGCACCACAGCGCCCCGCGCGGTGTCACATCCGTCGAAAGACTCGGAGGACCTGCGGTGCACGAACTGCCGCAACAGCTGGTCAACGGCCTGCTACTGGGATCCATGTACGGGCTCGTCGCCATCGGCTACACGATGGTCTATGGCATCGTCCAGCTCATCAACTTCGCCCACGGCGAGATCTTCATGACCGGCGGGTTCGGAGCCCTCACGGTCTGGCTGATGCTCCCCGGCGGCACCACCATGTGGCTCGCGCTGCCGCTGATGCTCATAGGCGCCGTCATCGTCGCCACCCTCATAGCCGTCGGCGCCGAACGCTTCGCCTACCGGCCCCTGCGCAACGCACCCCGCCTCGCGCCGCTCATCACCGCCATCGGCCTCTCCATCGTCCTCCAGCAGGCCGTATGGGCCTGGTACCCCGGCGCGACGTCCTCCGTCAAGTTCCCCGAGATCCCCGGCGGCCCCTTCCACATCGGCAGCATCACCATCCAGACCGGTGACGTCTTCCTCGTGCTCGCCGCCCCCATC
This sequence comes from Streptomyces katrae, assembly GCF_002028425.1. Taxonomy (GTDB): domain Bacteria; phylum Actinomycetota; class Actinomycetes; order Streptomycetales; family Streptomycetaceae; genus Streptomyces; species Streptomyces katrae_A. Next base: position 2,086,083 of record NZ_CP020042.1, read on the forward strand.
TCCATGGCCATCCTCGGCTTCTTCGTCAAGAAGACCCGCACCGGCCGCGGCATGCAGGCCACCGCCCAGGACCCCGACACCGCCAAGCTCATGGGCATCAACACCGACCGCATCATCACGGTCGCCTTCGCCCTCGGCGCCACCTTCGCCGCCGTCGGAGCCGTCGCCTACGGCCTCAAGTACGGCGAAGTCCAGTACCGCATGGGCTTCATCCTCGGCCTCAAGGCCTTCACCGCCGCCGTCCTCGGCGGCATCGGGAACATCTACGGCGCCATGGTCGGCGGCCTGGTCCTCGGCCTCGCCGAGACCCTCACCACCGCCTACATCGCCGACGTACCCGGCATGCACCAGCTCGGCGGACAGTCCTGGGGCAACACCTGGGCGTTCGTCCTCCTCATCCTCGTACTGCTCTTCCGGCCCCAGGGCCTGCTGGGCGAGCGCGTTGCGGACAGGGCGTGAGAACCATGACGACCACCATCACCGAAACCACGCCCCAGGCGCCCACCCGCCGGGGAGGACCCATCCCCGAGCAGATCGCCCGCGCCCTCGCCACCGGCGGCGGTGTCCTCACCGTCATCTCCTGCTTCCTGGCCTGGACCTGGACCTCCGCCTTCCCCGGAGACCTCACCGTCTACGGCTACCCCGGCGGCCTCCAGTGGCTCGTCCTCGTCTGCGGCGCCCTCACCACCCTCTTCGGCCTCTCCTCCTACGGCATCAAGGGCCTCCAGTGGCTCACCCCCGCAGGAGCCGACGCCGCCATCAAGCTCTCCGCCCTCGGCGCCTTCTACACCAGCCTCTACACCACCAAGGCGATCTCCAGCACCCTCGGCGGCCTCGTCAACCTCGAGCCCGGCGGATTCATCGCCCTCATCGCCGCGGCGGCCGCCTACCTCGGCGCCCGCTCCCTCCCCTTCGAGCGCCCCGCACTCGAACCGGCGGACCCCGAAGACAGCTGGTGGGAGCGCTACAAGCACAACCAGCGCAACGCCGCGGCCGTCACCAAAGCCGCATACGCCAGCGGCACCCCCAAGCCGGCCCGCGCCCTCCCGGCCTACGCCGAGATCCTGATCATCGCCGCCGTACTCGCAGTCGCCCTCGGCGTCTTCACCTACGGCATCACCACCCCCTACCAGGAACTCTTCATCGGCTTCCTGATCGCCGCCGGCTTCGGCTTCGGCGCCCTCAACAAGAGCGGCCTCATCGCCCGCTTCACCGCACTCACCGCCAAGCACCGCAACGTCGCCCTCGTCGGCGCCTTCGTCGCGGCCATGGCCTTCCCCCTCACCCAGACCGACGACCAGTACGCGACCCTCGGCGTCAACATCCTCATCTTCGCCACCGTCGCCCTCGGCCTGAACATCGTCGTCGGCCTCACCGGCCTCCTCGACCTCGGCTACGTCGCCTTCCTCGGCGTCGGCGCCTACACCGCAGCTCTCGTATCCGGCGCACCCAACTCCCCCTTCGGCGTCCAGTTCCCCTTCTGGGCCGCCATCCTGGCCGGCGCCGCCGCGTCCATGATCTTCGGCGTCCTCATCGGCGCCCCCACCCTGCGCCTGCGCGGTGACTACCTCGCCATCGTGACGCTCGGCTTCGGTGAGATCTTCCGCATCACCATGACCAACTTCGACGGAGTCTCCGGCCCCAACGTCACCAACGGCTCCAAGGGCATCTCCAACATCCCCAACGTCGACCTCTTCGGCTTCGACTTCGGCGCAGCCCACACCATCGCCGGCTTCACCATCGGCCGCTTCGCCAACTACTTCCTGCTGATGCTCCTGGTCACCCTCATCGTGGTCATGGTCTTCCGCCGCAGCGCCGAATCCCGCATCGGCCGCGCCTGGGTCGCCATCCGCGAAGACGAGACCGCCGCCGAAGCCATGGGCATCAACGGCTTCCGCGTCAAGCTCATCGCCTTCGCCCTCGGCGCCACCCTCGCCGGACTCGCCGGCGCCGTACAGGCCCACGTCCAGTACACGGTCACCCCCGACCAGTACCAGTTCGCCAACTCCGTCCCCCCGAACTCCGCGTTCCTCCTCGCCGCCGTCGTCCTCGGCGGCATGGGAACCATCTCCGGACCCCTCGTCGGCGGATCCCTGCTCTTCCTGATCCCCAACAAGCTCCAGTTCCTGGGCGACTACCAGCTCCTCGTCTTCGGCGTCGCACTCGTCATCCTCATGCGCCTGCGCCCCGAAGGCCTCATCCCCAACCGCCGCAACCAGCTAGAGCTCCACCAGGACCTCGAAGCGCCGACAGTCCTCAGCAAGGCAGGGGCCTGACCCATGACGACGACCACCACCGAAACGGTCACCGAAACGGTCCTCGACGCCCGAGGCGTCACCATGCGCTTCGGCGGCCTCACCGCCGTCAAGAACGTCGACCTCACCGTCAACAGCGGCGAGATCGTCGGCCTCATCGGCCCCAACGGCGCCGGCAAGACCACCTTCTTCAACTGCCTCACCGGCCTCTACATCCCCACCGAGGGCGAAGTCCGGTACAAGGGCACGGTCCTGCCCCCCAAGTCCTTCAAGGTCACCGCGGCCGGCATCGCCCGCACCTTCCAGAACATCCGTCTGTTCAACAACATGACCGTCCTGGAAAACGTCCTCGTCGGACGCCACACCCGCACCAAGCAGGGCCTCTGGTCCGCCCTCCTGCGCCTCCCCAGCTTCGGCCGCGAAGAACAGGCCAGCCGGGACAAGGCCATGGAACTCCTCACCTTCATCGGCCTCGACCACAAGGCCGAACACCTCGCCCGCAACCTCCCCTACGGCGAACAGCGCAAGCTCGAAATCGCCCGCGCCCTCGCCAGCGACCCCGGCCTCATCCTCCTCGACGAGCCCACCGCCGGCATGAACCCCCAGGAGACCCGGGCCGCCGAAGAACTCATCTTCGCCATCCGGGACAAGGGCATCGCCGTCCTCGTCATCGAGCACGACATGCGCTTCATCTTCAACCTCTGCGACCGCGTCGCCTGCCTCGTCCAGGGCGAAAAGCTCATCGAAGGCACCGCCACCGAAGTCCAGAGCGACGAACGCGTCGTCGCCGCCTACCTCGGCGAACCCTTCGAAGGCGCCCCCGGCGCCGACGAGGTCGCCGAAGTCGAGGCCGCCGAAGCCCACGCCGAAGAGGCCCACGCCGAGGAAGCCCCCGAAGCACAGGCAGAGGCCCCCGCCGAGGACAGCACCACCAGCACCACCAGCACGGACGGAGAGGCCAAGTGACCGCACTCCTGGAGGTCGAAGACCTCCGCGTCGCCTACGGCAAGATCGAAGCCGTCAAGGGCATCTCCTTCACCGTCGAAGAAGGCCAGATCGTCACCCTCATCGGGACGAACGGCGCCGGCAAGACGACCACCCTGCGCACCCTCTCCGGACTGATCAAGCCCAAGGGCGGCCAGATCAAGTTCCAGGGCAAGTCCCTCAAGAAGGTCCCCGCACACGACATCGTCTCGCTCGGCCTCGCCCACTCCCCCGAGGGCCGGCACATCTTCCCCCGCATGAGCATCGAGGACAACCTCCTCCTCGGCGCCTTCCTCCGCAGCGACAAGGAAGGCATCCAGAAGGACGTCCAACGCGCCTACGACCTCTTCCCCATCCTGGGCGAACGCCGCAAGCAGGCCGCCGGCACCCTCTCCGGCGGCGAACAGCAGATGCTCGCCATGGGCCGCGCGCTCATGTCCCAGCCCAAGCTGCTCATGCTGGACGAGCCCTCCATGGGCCTCTCCCCGCTGATGATGCAGAAGATCATGGCGACCATCGCCGAGCTCAAGGCGTCGGGCACCACCATCCTGCTCGTCGAGCAGAACGCCCAGGCCGCGCTCTCCCTCGCCGACCAGGGCCACGTCATGGAGATCGGCAAGATCGTCCTGACCGGCCCCGGCCGCGAGCTCCTCGTCAACGAGGACGTCCGCAAGGCCTACCTCGGCGAGGACTGACCCCGCCGGCCCCGAAACCCGTGCGGCCCGCCTCCCCTCGGGGGGAGACGGGCCGCACGCGTGTGCCCGGGCTACTTCCCGGCGGCGTTCTGCTTCTTCTCCTCGGCGTCCTCGATGACCGCCTCGGCGACCTGCTGCATCGACATGCGGCGGTCCATCGACGTCTTCTGGATCCACCGGAACGCGGCCGGCTCGGTGAGCCCGTACTGCGTCTGCAGGATGCTCTTCGCCCGGTCCACCAGCTTCCGGGTCTCCAGGCGCGCGGAAAGGTCCGCGACCTCCTTCTCCAGCGCCTTCAGCTCCGCGAACCGGGACACGGCCATCTCGATGGCCGGCACCACGTCGCTCTTGCTGAACGGCTTCACCAGGTACGCCATGGCCCCGGCGTCCCGCGCCCGCTCGACGAGCTCGCGCTGCGAGAAGGCGGTGAGCATGAGGACCGGGGCGATGGACTCGCCCGCGATCTTCTCGGCGGCGGAGATCCCGTCGAGGACGGGCATCTTCACGTCGAGGATGACGAGGTCGGGGCGGTGCTCACGCGCCAGCTCGATGGCCGTCTGCCCGTCGCCGGCCTCGCCGACCACGGAGTAGCCCTCCTCTTCGAGCATCTCTTTGAGGTCGAGACGGATGAGCGCCTCGTCCTCGGCGATGACGACGCGGGTCGTCAGCGGCGGAACGTGCGACTGGTCGGCGTCGGGCGTGGGCGTCGACTCGTGCTCGGCGGTCACGGGGGCTCCTCTTTGCGGGGCATAACAAGCTCCCCCGAGCCTACCTAGCTCCTGTAAGGTGGTGCCACGCAGGGATCCCTGATCCCTTCGTTTCTTAGGCCCCAGTACTCCAACTGGTCAGAGAGGCCGCTCTCAAACAGCGGACAGTGTGGGTTCGAATCCCACCTGGGGCACTCTTCCTTAAATTCCAAGGTCGCGAGAGATTCGACGACCTTCCCCCTTTTAGGGGAATTCGCCAGAAGACGCACGCGCGAGCGGAAAATTTTCCCCACTGTCGCCCGTATGTACGATCTGGCCACTCGCCGACATGCACTCGCTCTCTTGCACGACGGACGCAGTCTGAACTCCGTCAGCAAGGAGACCGGGATATCCAGGGCGGCCATCCGCTCCTGGCAAGCCCGCATCGAACCACTTCCCCGCCTCAACCAGTCAGCGCCCTGCTCCGGCCCTGCCGACGAGACGGCCTACGCATACCTGCTCGGGCTCTATCTCGGTGACGGCTGCATAAGCGACCACCCGCGCGGCGGACAACACCTCCGCGTCTTCTGCGACAACGCCTGGCCCGGTCTCATCCAGCAATGCCGCACCGCCATCCTGGCGGTGCGGCCGACCGACAAGGTCTACGTGTTGCAGCGCCAGGGCTGCGTTGCCGTCACCAGCTACGGGCGGCACTGGACGTGCCTGTTCCCGCAGCACGCGCCAGGGAAGAAGCACGAACGCCGTATCGCCCTCGAACCCTGGCAGCAGGAGATCGTGGACGCCCACCCCTGGGAGTTCATCCGGGGGCTGATTCACTCCGACGGATGCCGGATCACCAACTGGACCGTTCGGAACGGGAAGCGGTACGAGTACCCCCGGTACTTCTTCACCAACAAGTCGGATGACATCCGGAAGCTCTGCACCGACACCCTTGCCAAGGTCGGGGTCCAGTGGACCATCTTGGCGCGGGGTAGCGACCCCCTGAACGTGTCCATCGCCCGCAAGGAATCCGTCGCCCTCATGGACGCCCACGTCGGGCCGAAGTACTGACGTCCAGGGCGTACACCGTGCAGGGGCGGTCCAGGACCGTGTCCTCGCGGAGGGGGGTGAAGCCCAGGCGCTCCGCCACGGCGGTCGAGGCCGTGTTGCCGTGGTGGATCATGGCGGTGATCCGGTCGAGGCCGAGGGGGCCGAAGCCCCAGTCCAGGACCGCGCGGGCCGCTTCCGTCGCGTAGCCGTGGCCCCAGTGGGGGCGGGCGAAGGTCCAGCCGATTTCGGTTTCGTCGAACTGTTCCCACCAGTTGAGGCCGCAGCGGCCGATGGCCTCGCCGGTGTCGCGGAGTTCGACGGCGCAGAGGCCGTGGCCGCGTTCGGTCCATTGGCGCTGTATGTCGTGGAGGCGGGTGGCGGCCTGGTCCCGGGTGTAGGTGCCTACGTAGCGGCCGACTTCTTGGTCGGCGTGGAGGTGGACCCACCAGTCGGTGTCGTCGGTGGTGAGGGGGCGCAGGCGGAGGCGGTCGGTAGTGATGATCATCGGGGTTCGGTTTCCTTGCGGCGGTGGATGGTCGTGTGGGCGGCTTCTGCCGTGCCGAGGCTCAGTATGAGGAGGGTCGCGCCGAGGGGGCCGAGCCAGTGGGGGCCGTGCCAGGTGAGGCCGGCTTGGCCTGCGAGGGGTGCGGCGGCGACGCCTGTGTAGACGGCGGCGGAGGCGAGTCCGGTGAGGAGGGGGGCGTCGGTGGGGCGGGTGGTGATGAGGCGGTGGGTTTGGGGGGTGAGGAGTCCCCAGCCGCAGAGGCCCCAGATGAGGAGGGCGGCGAGGGTGGTGGGGAGGTGGGCGCTGGTCCAGGGGAGGAGGGCGAAGTTGATCGCGGCGAGGGTGATGGCGGTGTTGATGACGCGGCGGCTGCCGTAGCGGTCGGTGAGGGGGCCGGAGGTGAGGGTGCCGGCGGTGGCGGCGAGGCCCCAGGCGAAGAGGAGGGCGGCGAGGGTGGTGCCGTTGTCGTGGGTGGCGCGGTCGAGGGCGGGGCCGATGAAGGAGTAGACGGTGTAGAGGCCGGTGTAGGCGAGGAGGGTGGTGAGGAGGGTGAGGCCGGTGCGGTGGTCGGTGAGGGGGGTGAGGCGGGTGCGGAGGGGGATGGCGGGTGGGGTGGGGAGGGTGGGGAGGGAGAGGGCGGTGCCTGCGGCGGCGAGGAGGCCGAGGGTGGTGACGAAGAGGAGGGTGGTGCGCCAGTCGTCGGTGAGGCTGGCGATGGCGGTGCCGAGGGGTGAGCCGAGGGCGGTGGCGGCGCTGAGGCCGGTCATGACGGTGGCGATGGCGCGGCCGCGGCGTTGGGGTGGGGCGAGTGCGGTGGCTGCGGCGACGGCGGCGGGGGTGATCATGGCGCCGCCGAGTCCGGCGAGGGCGCGGGCGGCGAGGGCGATGCCGAAGTGGGGGGTGTAGGCGGTGAGGAGGTTGCCGGTGGTGAAGAGGGTGAAGCCGGTGAGGAAGAGGGTGCGGCGGGGCCAGTGGGTGGTGAGCGTGGCCATGACGGGGCCGAGGAAGGCGTAGGTGAGGGCGTAGGCGGTGAGGAGCCAGCTTGCGGTGGTGAGGGGGACGTGGAGGGTTCGGGCTGCGTCGGGGAGGATGCCGGCGATGACGAAGCTGTCGGTGCCGATGGCGAACATGGCGGTGGCGAGGGTGAGGAGTGGGCGGTGGTGGTGCACGGGTGTGGGGCTCCGGATCGTTGATGTAACTGTTTTGGTTACGATGGTGGGCTGAAGAATGGCCGACCTTGGGCGGTCGGCCGTTGTCAGGAGGGGGTGGCGAGGGTGTCGCGTAGGACGTCGGCGATGGTGACGGTGGCGAGTTCGCGTTTCATCGTTTCCTCGGCGCGGTCGTAGGCGTCCCGGAGGACGGGTGGGATGCCGGCGCCGATGGGGCATTTGCGGTTGGGGGTGGCGGCGTGGAGGGCGAGGAGGGGGTCGGGTTCCACGGCGAGGTAGACGTCCCTGAGGGTGATGTCCTGTGGCGGGCGGGTCAGGAGCCAGCCGGCGCCGACGCCGCGGCGGGATGCGACGAGGCCGGCGTCGCGTAGGTGGCCGAGGGTGCGGCGGATGACGACGGGGTTGGTGTTGACGCTGTCGGCGATCTGGTCGGAGGTGACGATGCCGTCGGGGCGTTGGGGGCAGACGAGGGCCATCCAGGTGAGGGTGTGGGTGGCCACGGTCATGCGGCTGTTCGCGCTCATGGGCCTCTCCTGTCGTGGTGCTCGAAGTCCCCCTGTTGCAACTGATTCTGTTACGACATCGGCCGGAAGTCTAGCCTTGAGTCTCCAGTGGGTGGAGACCTCAGGGTAGGGGCATGGACGGCGCGGCGGAGTGGTTTTCGATCGGGGAGCTGGCCCGGAGGTCGGGGCTGGCGGTGCGGACCATTCGGTTCTATTCCGATGAGGGGATCGTCGTGCCGGCCGGTCGTAGTCGTGCCGGGTACCGGTTGTACGACGTCGGGGCGCTGGTGCGCCTGGAGTTGGTGCGGACGCTGCGGGAGCTGGGGGTGGATCTGCCCAGTGTGCGGCGGGTGCTGGATCGGGAGTTGTCGGTGGCCGAGGTGGCTGCCGTGCATGCCGATGCGGTGGAGGTGCAGCTTCGGGTGTTGCGGTTGCGTCGGGCGGTGTTGCGGCTGGTGGCGGAGCGTGGGTCCAGTCCTGAGGAGGTCCGGTTGATGCACAGGGTGACGCGGTTGTCGGCGCAGGAGCGGCGGCGGTTGGTGGAGGAGTTGGTGGCGGGGGCGGAGGAGTCGGTGGCGGCGATGGTGCGGGTGGCTGCGCCGGATCTGCCGGACGATCCGTCGGCGGAGCAGGTGGCGGCGTGGGTGGAGTTGGTGGAGCTGATGGGTGATGCGGACTTCGGTGAGGTGTTCCGGGCGGGGCCGGGGGTGGAGGGGCCGGTGGATCCGCGGGTGGAGCGGTATTGGCGGTTGGTGTGGGCGGTGAACGGGTGGGAGGTGGTGCCGGGGTGGGTGCCCTAGGTTGGGGTGGTCGTTGCCGGATGAAGGGGTGTTGTGGTGAGCGAGAAGGCTCGGAAGTTGTTCGATGCGTTGGATCTGAACCATGACGGTGAGCTGACGCGGCTGGAGGTGATTTCGGCCCTGCGGTCGAAGGGGCCGACGCTGGCGGCGCGGGGGGATCTGCCGTTCTGGGGTCTGGGGGACGCGGACGCGTCGTCGGCGCTGTTCGATGCGGCGGACAAGAACGGTGACCAGGTGTTGAGCTTCGAGGAGTTCGAGGCGGAGGTGGACCGGCGGTTCGGCTGGTAGGGGGGGTTGCCCCACCTTGGGTCGGGTGGTTGGCGGGATGCCGTCGGGGGCCGGTCTCCGGTGATCGTTGGGTGCAGCACACGTCGTGGTGCTGGTTCGGCGATTTCCGGGGAGGGTCCATGGGTGGGCGGCGGATGGTGGCTGCGGTGGCGGTCGGGGTACTGGCGCTGGGGGTGGCGGCGCAGCCGGTGGCGTTCGCGGCCGGTCGGCCGGATTCCGTTCAGCGGGGTCTGGACGGGCTGGTGCGGGAGGGCGGGGTGCCCGGGGCGCTGGCGACCGTGACGGACGGGGACGGCCGGTCGCGGACGTATACCGCCGGGGTCGGTGACGTGGCCACGGGTGCGGGGGTGCCTCGGGACGGGCAGGTGCGGATCGGGAGCAATACGAAGGTGTTCACGTCCGTGGTGCTGCTGCAGCTGGTGGGCGAGGGGCGGCTCGGGCTGGACGACAAGGTGGAGGAGCACCTGCCGGGGGTGGTGCGCGGGGACGGTTTCGACGGTCGGAAGATCACGGTGCGGCAGCTGCTCCAGCACACGAGTGGGATCCCGGACTACGAGGCGGAGGTCGGGGAGGCGATCGAGCGGGGGCGGTACATGGCGCCGCGGGAGGTTTTGGAGATCGCGTTCCGGCATCCGGCGACGTCGACGGACGGGAAGACGTTCCACTACAGCAACACGAACTACGTGCTGGCCGGTCTGATCGTGGAGAAGGT